>NZ_BAED01000055.1 GCF_000241345.1 Gordonia amarae NBRC 15530 | reverse complement strand
CACTACGTCGTGCCGCCACCCGGCGTGGGTCGGCCTTGCAGGCACAGTCGGCGAGAGCCTTGACCGATTCGAATGCGATGCGGGCGTTTTCGGCGGACATGGAGGCACCGAGGGCCGCCATGCCGTGTTCGCGGTCGGTGTCGAGCCACACGCCCCGGTCCTCGTGAGCCTGTTGACGCCGACGACGGACGCTGTCGGGGTCGCGGCGAAACACGATGCGGTCGCACATATCGCGCAGGCGGCCGCGGCTCCACGCGCCCGGCCGGCGGCGTAGCGTCGCCGCGATCTCGGTGTCGACTGCTTCGGCATGCTCGGTCCCGTCGACCAGATCAGTACGTGAGACCACGGTGGTGACATGGGTTTTGGTGATCAAGCCGTCACGGAGGCAGAGAGCGACGCGGGGGATCCGGTCGCGCAAGGCGACGGCTTCGTCGACGAGTCGTTCACCCATGGTCTGGGTGAGTGCGCCGGTCATAGCGATACGCGCGCCGAGCTGCGCGTGTGCATCCAGTAGGCGATGGTCGGCGGGTTGCGTCGTCACAAGTTCTGCGTGCAGTGCTGCGATGACCTCGTACTGGGCCCAGGCCGTGAACGATTCGACCGCCCGTACCGAGCTCAACGCCGTCATCAATTGCTCAACCCGAGCGGGACCGGATTCGCGTACCGCACCAGATTCGTCGCGATCCTCGACCGAACCCAAGGCGTCGCCCATGCTGCGGCTCAGTGTCTTCCAATGATCATCGCCGCGCGAATCGCCGGCGGGTGCAGTGGAATGCGGTTCGGTCACTCGTCGTCCCCCCGGTCGCGATTGCTGTGTGGTGTATGCGATGTGGCCGGGCAACCCCTCCCGGCCAGATCGACCTGATAACCATCAGAGTACTAGAACAGGTGAGCGAAATCGAGAGGATTCCGCCAAGTTGTTCGACTGATCGTTCCCGCGCGGCGAGTTACCGGCGACACGCCGCGTTGCTCGGAAAGTCCAGGAGATCAGGTTCGTCGACGGATCGCGACGACAGCTCCGGCACAAGCGATCACCAGGGCGATCATGCCGACGACCACCAGGAACGGCCCCGCCATGACGCCGAGGATCTTCACATCGGAGTCCCGGTAGATGACCTGCTGATAGGGGGAGTCGTCGGGGGCGTCGGCGAAGGCGAAGTCGGACGAAATGCTTTGCGGAACGGCGATGGTCGTCTGCACGGTGGTCAAGTAACGGCCGTCGTCGAGGCGTCCGGCGTAGACGGTGCGCACCCGGTTGCTCTGGGACGTCGGCATCGGATCGCAGCTGACGATGATCGGCGATGACGTACAGGTCGACCAGCTGGGGCCCGGTGGCCGCTACCGACATCCGCATCGGGTAGACGAGTTTTCCGGAGTTGAAGACCATCCGGATCGGGTCGAGCGGACCTGAGAGCGCGGCGCGTGAGGTGAGTTTGATCGCGACGAACGACCACCGCTCGGACACGTACGGCGCCAGCGCCGCGCTCACGGCCGGTTTGAGCTGGTAGCCGTTGCCGGACAACCACTTCTGCAATCCGGTGAGATCACCGCCCGTCAGGGTGGTGACGTCGAGCGGGCCGAGTTGTACGCGGCTCAGGACCTGTGGATCGGATGCGCCGGTTGCACCCCCGGGTGCGGCCGCGCCGGCCACGGCACCGTCGCCCGTCG
>NZ_BAED01000056.1 GCF_000241345.1 Gordonia amarae NBRC 15530 | reverse complement strand
TCGATGACGACCACCAGTGTCGCCGTGTCTCGGTGCGCGGTTCGCTGATCCTCGAGTACTTGTCGAACAATGCCTGATCACCCGCCGACACCGTGGCCGGTGCCGGTGTCGGAACGATGAGCGCCGCATCGGAGTTCACCGACCGCATCGACAACCGCATGTCGATCGTCTCGCGTCCGCCCGTCATCGACACGATCGCCGTCTCCGCGTTGACCCGCGCCGAAGGATCATTGCTGGCGATGCCACCGCACGCACACGCGGATGCGGGGGATGCGATGAGCAGCCCGGGCAGCATGATCAACAGAGCGACCACGATACGAAACATGTGTGTCGGCATGGCAAGCCCTTCGTGCGGCGAACCACCCCAGAACAGCACAGTCTTCGAGGGCCGGCGGCCTGCCTCACACCGATTCATTCGATCGGTGCACGCCCCGATGTACTCGAGGTCGCGCGTAGTTCCGCCCGGACTCGTGTCTGGCGATCACCGGGAGATGTCACCAGGTGATCGCCAGACACTGCGCGGTTGACGGACAAGTCCAACGGAAGTGGCCGGACAGAGTCAGTTCAATTGGAATCCCTGAACAGTCGCGCGATGAACAGGATTTGTCCGTGAGACGGAAAACTCATGCCAACCGGCCTCGTTGTACTCGGTTTGCCTCACGCTCACCGAATACAACTGCCCTGGCTTCAGTCCGTTGATGGTGAAAACGAAGTGCTTCGTGTTGGGATTGATGGTGGGTGGCACGATCTTGTACGGCCAGTTGCCCGGGATCAGGGTCCGATTGTAGACAGGTCCGAAATCGCCACCGTCGGCGTTGCCTGGAACTTCGACGGCCTTGTATACCTTGATTGCCGGAACAGACTTGCTCCACACGGTGATCTCGGCCCGGTACACGGACACCACGTTCGGGTTGACCTGGCAGTACTTGCACTGGCCCACCTGCTGTTTGGGGTCCAGATTCGGTATCGCTCCGGCCGGACCCGCCAGTCCGGCCACAATGCCCAGGGCCAGTAGGAGTGTCGTCCATGCTGTGATGAGTTTTCGGATCATTGTCGACTCCTCGATGTCGGTGGAATTCACATCGCAAGAGTGCGGAATCCGGACGCGGTTGCCACGAGTAGCCGACTACTCGAATCTCATTGATCGCCACCGGCCATGACGACCACGACTACGCGATCAGTCGGTCGTCGGAGTGGTCTTTTCCTCGTTGCCGGATGGATCAGTCGACGTCGACGCCGCGCTTCTTGAGCCAGACCTGCGGGTTGATCTTGTTGCCGTTCTTGTCCCAGACCTCGTAATGCAGGTGCGGGCCGGTGGAATTGCCGCGGTTGCCGACGGTGGCGATCTGATCGCCGGCCTTGACCTTCTGGCCGGCCTTCACGAAGCTCTGGTCGACATGACCGAAGACGCCGATGGTGCCGTCGTCCTGCCGGACCCGGACCCACTGGCCGAAGCCGGATGCGGGGCCGGATTCGATGACGGTGCCATCGGTGACGGCGTAGATCGGGGTGCCGATCTTGTTGGCGATGTCGACGCCGTAATGGACGACGCCCCAGCGTGCGCCGTAGCCCGAGGTGACGGTGCCGTGGACCGGCCGCACCGCGGTGTGCTTGTGCTGCTCGGGAACCGGCAGCTTCTTGGGCAGCAGGTCGCGCATCGCCTTGTCGATATCGGCCGGCAGATTCACCTGCTTGGACAGGTCTGCCGCCAGGTCCGCGACATTCGGCAGGTCGGCGAGCGCGGGCATCGTCGGCAGAACGGGCGCCTTATGGCCGGTCGTCGGGGTTGACGGGGTCGCAGCCTGTGCCGCGCCGCCGGCTGCCAGCCCGATCGCCCCGGCGAGGGCCACAGCCGCACCCGCGACGGTGGTCGCGGACACCGCAGAGCTCTTGGCGACGCGGTGCTGCCCGCCCCGGTAGCCGCTCGACGAGCCGTCGGAGGGCAGTAGGTCGACCGCGGGAATCGAGGCAGTGGAATTCAGTCGGTGTCGTGACACAGGTTCAGTCCGCTTCGTAGTTGGTAACGTTTCGGTCTCGGCGTAGACACGGCGAGGTTACTACACATCGCGGAAGGATGGGAAGAGCGCAGGTGGGATCGCGTGGCGCGGCGCACGGGGAGTCCGTGAACGAATTGTCGCAGCCGTAAATAGAAAGGTCCGGGGTACGCGTCAGATGTGACTCATCGACGAGGTGAATTCACCCCAACCGGAGGCTGGCAGGGATGTGATGGTGCCCTCGGTGAGACTCGAACTCACACTGGACGGGTTTTGAATCCGTTGCCTCTGCCAATTGGGCTACGAGGGCATCCTGGCGGCCCCGTGGCGCCGCGACCATCCACATTAGACGATGAGCCGGATGCGTCACCAACCGGTACTCTGCTCGCCATGGCCAGGGTGGCCACCTGGGTGATCTGGCGGGCATGAGGGGCCGCCGGGCGCGGGAGACCAGGGCTGGGCGAGGAGGAGATGTGACGGTGACGCAAGAGACTCCGACGGACGGCAACGCCCCTGCTACCACGCATCGGGTGCTGGTGGCCGAGGACGACTCCCTGATCCGGATGGATCTGATCGAGATGCTCCGCGAAGAAGGATATGACGTGGTCGGGGAGGCCCCCAACGGTCAGGTGGCCGTGGAGCTGACCGAGTCGCTGGGGCCCGATCTGGTGATCATGGACATCAAGATGCCTGTCCGTGACGGCATCGACGCGGCCAGCGAGATCGCCGCGAAACGGCTTGCGCCCGTGGTGATGCTGACGGCTTTCAGCCAGCGCGATTTCGTGGAGAAGGCCCGGGACGCCGGGGCGATGGCATACCTGGTGAAACCGTTCACCAAGGCCGATCTGGTGCCTGCCATCGAGGTGGCGGTGAGCCGCTATCAAGAGGTCAAGTCGCTCGAGTCCGAGGTCGCGACGATGCAGGACCGGCTCGAGACCCGCAAACTCGTCGAACGCGCCAAAGGGCTGTTGATGGAGAAGCAGAACCTCAGCGAACCCGAGGCGTTCAAGTGGATCCAGCGGGCAGCGATGGACCGCCGCACCACCATGAAGGCCGTCGCGCAGGTTGTGGTCGAAACCCTGGGCACGCCCAGCTGACACCGGCCATACTCGACTGACCTGGCACTACCCCGAGCCGGGTGTTAAATCTGTGCAACACGCAGCCACACGGCTGCGACTTTGCGTACGGAACCTGCGCGGGGCGCAAGGATTCGGGTTAAGTTTTCCGTCAGGTCTCTTCCGGACCTCTCGACGATCACGTCGAGTGGCAGAACTGAGAGGTTTGAAACATGCATCGTCGGATGACGACCGGTGCTCTCGCGGTGACGATGGCCGGTATCCTCGCCTTGTCCGCGTGTAGTTCCAAAGACAGCGACTCCGACTCGGAATCGGGTGCCAGCACCTCAGCCGGGGCGAGCACGGGTCTGACGATCGCGCCGCTGGCGCAGATCGACACCGAGGGCAAGACGGTTGAGGCGGCGTCGGAGTCCGACGCCGAAAGCCCCGCCGGCGACGGCAAGGCCAAGTGCGACCCGACCACCATCGCGATGGCAGGCGCGCTGACCGGTGCCGATGCCGCCCTCGGCATCAACATCCGCAACGGCGCCCAGCTCGCGGTCGACGAGCACAACAGCTCCAACCCGGACTGCAAGGTCACGCTGAAGACCTACGACACTGAGGGTGATCCGCAGAAGGCCACCCAGGTGGCCCCGCAGATCGTCAACAACAAAGACATCATCGGGCTGATCGGCCCCGCCTTCTCCGGCGAGACCAAGGCCACCGGCGGCATCTTCAGCCAGGCCGGCCTGGTGTCGGTGACCGCTTCGGCCACCAACCCGGCGCTCACCGGCAACGGCTGGAAGACCTTCTACCGCGGCCTGGCCAACGACGACGTGCAGGGACCGGCCGTCGCCAACTACCTGACCGGCACCGCCGGCAAGAAGAAGATCTGCGTCATCAAGGACGACACCGAATACGGTGCCGGCCTGGCCAAGGCAGTCATCAAGACCCTCGGCGATGCGAGCGTCAAGAGCTGCGAGGGTGACGTCAAGAAGGGTGAGCGCGACTTCTCGGCGATCATCTCGACCATCACCGGCGCCAAGCCCGACGCCGTCTTCTACGCCGGCTACTACTCGGAGGCCGCACCGCTCGCCGAGCAGCTCAAGCGTGCCGATTCGGCGATCACCTTCGTCTCCGCCGACGGTTCGAACGATCCGCAGTTCACCGCCCTGGCCGGAAACTCGGCCAAGGGTGCGGTCCTGACCTGCCCGTGCGGTCCGGCTCCGGACAAGTTCAAGGCCGCCTACGAGTCCAAGTTCAAGCAGGCACCGGGCGTGTACTCGGTCGAGGCCTACGACCTGGCCACCATCCTGATGAAGGGCATCGGTGAGGGTAAGACCACCCGCGCCGACCTGCTGTCCTACGTCAAGGACTACAAGGGCAAGGGTCTGGCACGTGAGTACGAGTGGAGCCAGACCGGCGAACTCAAGTCCTCGCTGATCTGGGTCTACGAAGTCAAGTAACGGCCATCAGGCATGTCAGGTGCACCCGGGTGCGATGATCTCGACCCGGGTGCACCTGTGTGCGAACGATCACGACAATTCGGCTGAAAGGTACGCATGATCGCGTATTCATTGGCCGAGTCGACCTCGGTGGTGGCCTCGACCATCGGATTCGATCTCGGCGCACTGAAAGACGGATTCTGGACACTCACGATCCAGGGACTCGCCTACGGTTCCATCTACGCACTGGTGGCTGTCGGTTACACGCTCGTCTACGGCGTGCTCCGGCTGATCAACTTCGCCCATTCCGAGGTGTTCATGCTCGGCATGTTCGGCCAGTATGTCGGCCTGATGCTGCTGGGCTTCCGGCCGCAGGGCGATGTGTGGAGTGAAGGCACACTGATGACCATCACCTACCTGGTGCTGGCCGGCCTGATCGGCATGGCCGTGTCGGGAACCACCGCGGTGGGGCTGGAATTCATCGCGTACCGGCCACTGCGCAAACGCAACGCCAAACCGCTGGCCTTCCTGATCACGGCGATCGGCATGTCGTTCGTCCTGCAGGAATTCGTGCACTACGTGCTGCCGAAAGTGCCGACCGATCCCCGGCTCGGCGGGTCGAGTCCGCAGCCCGCGATCAAACTGGTCGAGCCGACCGAACAGTTCAGGATCTTCGGCGCCTCGGTCACCAACGTCATCCTGATCATCGTGCTGTCGGCGATCGGACTCGCCGTCGGCGTCGACTTCCTGGTCAACAAAACCCGACTGGGACGTGGAATCCGTTCCGTCGCACAGGATCCCGACGCCGCACTGCTGATGGGTGTGTCCCGGGAACGCATCATCATGGTGACGTTCCTGATCGGTGGCGCCCTCGCGGGTGCCGCCGCCCTGCTCTACACGCTGCACGTGCCGTCGAACATCGTCTACTACGGTGGCTTCGTCCTCGGTATCAAGGCGTTCTGCGCCGCGGTCCTCGGCGGCATCGGCAATGTGCGCGGTGCGTTGATCGGCGGCCTGCTGCTCGGCGTGATGGAGAATTACGGATCCGTGGTCTTCGGTAATCAGTGGAAGGACGTGGTGGCCTTCGCGCTGCTCATCCTGGTGCTGATGTTCCGGCCGACAGGCATCCTCGGTGAGAAACTCGGGAAGGCGCGAGTATGACGACTCCAGACCCTGCCGTCCCCGCCGCGGACCAGGCGCCGCGGCGCGGCATCGGCGACGCCATCCGAACCTGGTGGGACAGGCAGTCCCGGCCCGCGCAGTGGGGGATCGGCATCATCGCCTTCGTCCTGCTCGCCCTGCTGCCGGTGCTCGACCCGCCGCTGATCTCCACCACCGCCACCAACTTCGGCGCCACCATGGCACAGTTCGCGATGGTCGCTCTCATCGCGATCGGCCTGAACGTGGTGGTCGGTCAGACGGGCCTGCTCGACCTGGGGTACGTCGGCTTCTACGCGGTCGGCGCCTATGTGGTGGCATTGCTCACCAGCCCCGCCAGCCCGATCTGGGACAGCTCTGATCACGGCCTGTTCTCCGGTCCATGGGCCTGGATCGCCTGCATCCCGCTGGCCATCGTGATCACCGGCATCACCGGCGTCATCCTCGGCACCCCGACGCTGCGCGTGCGCGGCGACTACCTGGCCATCGTCACCCTCGGTTTCGGTGAGATCGTCCGGTTGCTCGCCGACAACCTCAAAGAGGTCACCAACGGCCCCGCCGGTCTGGAGGGCATCCTTTTCCCCGAACTCGGCACCAGCGGCGACAACCCCGACGGTGTCTTCTCCACACAGAACAACAGCGGCACCCTCAGCTACGGCATCTGGTGGTACTGGCTGGCGCTGCTGCTCGTGGTGATCGTGCTGCTGTTCGTCGGCAACCTCGAACGCAGCCGTGTCGGCCGCTCCTGGATCGCCATCCGCGAGGATGAGGACGCCGCCGAGATCATGGGTGTGCCCACCTTCAAGTACAAGTTGTGGGCATTCGTCATCGGCGCCGGCATCGGCGGACTGTCCGGCGCCGTGTACGCCGGCCAGGTGCAGTACGTCGACCCGAAGGCGTTCACCGTCATCAACTCGATGCTGTTCCTGTGTGCGGTGGTGATCGGCGGTCAGGGCAACAAACTCGGCGTCATCGTCGGCGCCTTCGTCATCGTGTACCTGCCCGCCCGCGTTCAGGGCATCGAGGTGGGAGGCCAGTCCCTCGGCGACTTCAAGTACCTGTTCTTCGGGCTGGCGCTGGTCGCCCTGATGATCTTCCGGCCGCAGGGACTGTTCCCGGCGCGGGCGCGGCTGATCACGTTCGGAAGGCAGGTGTACGCGGCGGCGCAACGCGTGGGTGATGTCATCAGACGCGAGCCCGGCCCGGCTTCAGGACAGAAGGAGATCACGTCGTGACCCACCGCACTCCTGACGGCCCCGAGCCGAGGCCCGATCTCAGCAAGCCCGTGTGGCAGCCCCCCGGCACCGGATCGGGGGCCGACGGCGAGGCCGACGGAATCCATCAGGTCGTCGAATCACCGACCGAGCAGATTGCCGAGGTCCTCGCCGATCCGCAGGCGACGACGGTGGTCGATCCCACCGCGATCGATCCTGCGCTCGCCGATCCGGAGGCCGTGGCCGAGGCCGTCGCACCGCAACGCGACATCGCCACGGCGGAGGGCGACACCCTGCTCGAGGTACGTGACCTGACCGTCGAGTTCGGCGGCCTCGCGGCCCTGAGCGAGGTGTCGTTCGACATCCGGCGCGGCGAGATCCTCGGGCTGATCGGCCCGAACGGGGCGGGCAAGACCACCTGCTTCAACGCGATCACCGGCGTGTACACACCCACCCGGGGCACGGTGACCTTCGACGGCGAACCGCTGGGAAAGCTCAAGCGGCACAAGATCACCCGTAAAGGCATCGCGCGCACATTCCAGAATGTGCGGCTGTGGGGTGAGATGACGGCACTGGAGAACGTGTGTGTGGGCACCGACGCCCGGCACAAGACGTCGGTATGGGGTGCCACCTTCCGGACCCCGCGGCACTACCGTGAGGAACGCGACGCCGTCGAGCGCGGCATGGCGCTGCTGGAGTTCGTGGGTATCGCCGCCCGCGCCACCGAGAAGGCGGCGAACCTGCCCTACGGTGACCAGCGTCGCCTGGAGATTGCCCGCGCCCTGGCCACCGAACCGAAACTGCTGTGCCTCGACGAGCCGGCCGCCGGCTTCAACCCCAGCGAGAAGACGGCGCTGATGGGGCTGATCAAGAAGATCCGCGACGACGGTTACACGGTGCTGCTCATCGAGCACGACATGCGTCTGGTGATGGGGGTGACCGACCGGATCGTCGTCCTCGAATTCGGCCGCAAGATCGCCGACGGTGCGCCGCGTGAAGTCCGAGACAACCCGGCGGTGATCGCCGCCTACCTGGGAGTGCCCGATGACGATATCGCTTGACAAGGGTCCGGGAGAAGACGATCCTGGCGCCGAGTGGGCTCCGGTGCCCGGATCGGGCACCCCCGTGCTCGAACTGAGCAATGTGGTGATCCACTACGGTCGGATCAAAGCGCTGCACGGGATTTCGCTGAGCGTGCAGGCCGGTGAGCTGGTGACCCTGCTCGGCGCCAACGGTGCCGGCAAGTCGACAACGATGCGCGGCATCTCCGGGCTCAACAGACTCACCGAGGGATCCATCCGGTTCAACGGTGAGGACATCACGGCACTCAAACCGCACGAGCGGGTGGCCCGCGGCATCATCCAGGTGCCCGAGGGCCGGCGGATCTTCCCCGGCATGACCGTGCTGGAGAACCTCGACATGGGTTGCTATGGAAGGAGGTTCGAGTCCAAGGCGGCCTATGGTGAGGCGCTGGACGAGGTATTCGAGTTGTTCCCGCGACTCGGCGAACGCAAGAAGCAGTTCGGCGGCACGATGTCGGGCGGTGAGCAGCAGATGCTCGCCATCGGCCGGGCGCTGATGGCCCGCCCCAACCTCCTGCTCCTCGATGAACCGTCGATGGGCTTGGCGCCCATGGTGATTCGTCAGATCTTCGAGATCATCGCGAAGATCAACGCCGGCGGCACCACGATTCTGCTCGTCGAACAGAACGCGCAGCAGGCGCTGAGCCGGTCCACCCGCGGTTACATCCTGGAGACCGGGTCCATCACCAAGGAGGGGCCGGGCAGGGAACTGCTGCACGACGACGCCGTCCGCGAGGCCTACCTGGGCGTCGCGTAGGGCCTGTCGGCGCGACCGGTCAATCACAAAGTCTCCCAGGAATTCACTGCGTTCGGCATCGGTGGCCCGGGCCCAACGGCCCTCCACCGGTGCCCGCCGCGGGAGAACACTGAGACGTGCGCAAACCGCACTCATCAGGAGAGACGACGATGACCATCACCGCACGTGATAACCACACCGTTCAACCGCTGGCCGCGCTCGGCGCGTTCATTGCGATGATCGGATTCTTCGCGGCCCCGTTCGCTGTGACCGCCCTGGCTTTCGGGGAGTCCACCTCGGCGTTGATCGCCGCGGCTATCGCAGTCGTGGGGCTCGTCACCGGTGGGGCGCTCATCACCAAGACCACCCGGGCCCTGCATCACCTGGCACTGGTCCCGGACGTCACCGACGACGAGGCCGCCGCGTACCGCAGGCTCCATCCGCACCCGGTCGCCTGATTCGGCACCGCACACAGACCATCCCCCATAGCGCAGCCCGTCGGAGACACAGTCCCGGCGGGCTGTTGGCTATCACTAGACTGGTCCGGGTGAGTCCCGCCAAGAGTGCCGCACCCGCCCAGAGTCCGTCCGCCCGCGCCAGGTCGGGGAAACCGGTTCTGATGTTGCTCGACGGTCATTCGCTGGCCTACCGGGCCTTTTTCGCGTTGCCGGCCGAGAACTTCAAGACGGCCACGGGACAGACCACCAACGCCGTCTACGGCTTCACCTCGATGCTCATCAACCTGCTGCGTGATGAGGAACCCACCCACATCGCCGCCGCTTTTGACGTCTCGCGCAAGACGTTCCGTTCCGAACTGTTCCCCGAGTACAAGGCGCAGCGGTCCAAGTCGCCGGAGGAATTCGGCGGGCAGGTCGAGCTGACCAAGGACGTGCTCGGTGCGATGGGGATCCCGGTCATGGCCATCGACGGCTACGAGGCCGACGACATCATCGCCACTCTCGCCACCCAGGCGGAGGAACGCGGCTTCGATGTCCTGGTCGTCACCGGCGACCGGGACTCGCTGCAGCTCGTCGACGACGCGGTCACCGTGCTCTACCCCAAACGGGGGGTCTCGGAACTGACCCGCTTCACCCCGGAGGAGGTGGAGAAGAAGTACGGCGTCACCCCGACCCAGTACCCGGATATCGCGGCACTGCGCGGAGACAGCAGCGACAATCTGCCCGGTGTGCCCGGTGTCGGCGACAAGACCGCCGCCAAGTGGATCCGTCAGTACGGTTCGCTGTCCGAGCTCGTCGACCACGTCGACGAGATCAAGGGCAAGGTGGGGGATTCGCTGCGCGCCAATCTCGCCTCGGTACAGACCAATCGTCATCTGACGCAACTGGTCCGCGATATGCAGTTGCCCGCCGGTCCCGACGAGCTGGCGCTGGTGGGCTGGGACCGGGAACGCATCCACGCACTCTTCGACGACCTCGAGTTCCGGGTGCTCCGCGACCGGCTCTTCAGCACGCTGTCATCGGTCGAGCCGGAGGCCGAGTCGGGATTCGACCTCGACGGGTCGATTCTCGGCGAGGGTGAGGTCGCCGGCTGGCTCGACGCCCATGCCCGCACCGGTCGCACCGGTATCTCGGTGTCGGCGCCCCGGCGCGTGGTCGACGCCGACCCGTCCGGAATCGCGATCGCGGCGGCCGACGGTTCGTCGGCATATATCGCGATCCCGACGATCGCGCAGGCCGACGAGGAGGCGCTCGCCCACTGGCTCGCCGACGGGGAGCTGACCAAGGCGTGCCACGACGCGAAGTGGGCGATCCACGCGCTGCGGGTGCGGGGCTGGACGCTGCGCGGCGTCACCAGCGACACCGCGCTCGCCGCCTACCTGGTGCGTCCCGGTCAGCGCAGCTTCGATCTCGATGACCTGTCGCTGCGCTATCTGCGCCGCGAGCTCAAGGCCGACGGCCCGGAGGGAGACGGGCAGCTGTCGCTGCTCGACGCCGAAGGGGAAGACGAGGCCAAGGCGTTCGAACATCAGATGCTCGAGGCGCGTGCGGTGGCCGAACTGGCCGACGCGCTCGACACCGAACTCGACCGGATCGATTCGCGGTCACTGCTCACCGACATGGAATTGCCGCTGACGTTTGTGCTCGCCGATCTGGAGGCGGCCGGAATCGCGGTGGATATCAACCATTTCCGGGAGCTGGAGCAGCAGTTCGCCGACCGGGTCCGCACCGCCGCCGACGCCGCCTACGAGGTGATCGGGGAGCAGATCAACCTGGGCTCGCCCAAACAGCTGCAGGCGGTGCTGTTCGAGAAGCTCGACATGCCCAAGACCAAGAAGACCAAGACGGGCTACACCACCGACGCCGACGCGCTGCAGGGGCTGTACGAGAAGACCGAGCACCCGTTCCTCGCGCACCTGCTCGAACACCGCGACGCCACCCGGCTGCGTGTCACCGTCGAGGGCCTGCTCAAATCGGTCGCCGACGACGACCGCATCCACACCACCTTCAACCAGACGGTCGCCGCGACCGGACGGTTGTCGTCGACCGATCCCAACCTGCAGAACATCCCGGTCCGCACCGAGGCGGGCAGGCAGATCCGGCACGGATTCGTGGTCGGCGGTGCGGCCTCAGGGCCGGGGTTCGAGACACTGATGACCGCCGACTACAGCCAGATCGAGATGCGGATCATGGCGCATCTGTCGGGCGACGAGGGCCTGATCGAGGCCTTCAACACCGGCGAGGATCTGCACAACTTCGTCGGCTCGCGTGCGTTCGGGGTGCCGATCGACGAGGTGACGACCGAGATGCGGCACCGTGTCAAGGCCATGTCGTACGGACTTGCATACGGCCTCAGTGCTTTCGGTCTCGCCGCGCAGCTCAAGATCAGCCGCGAGGAGGCCAAGGCGCAGATGGATCAGTACTTCGCCCGGTTCGGCGGGGTCCGGGACTATCTGCATCATGTGGTCGACGAGGCCCGCACCAATGAGTACACGGCAACGCTGTTCGGCCGCCGCCGGTACCTGCCCGACCTCAACAGCGACAATTGGCAGCGCAGGCAGTCCGCCGAACGTATGGCCCTCAATGCGCCCATCCAGGGCACCGCCGCCGACATCATCAAGGTCGCGATGATCAATGTCCACAAACGTATTGCGGCCGAAGGTCTGTCGTCGCGGATGTTGCTGCAGGTGCACGACGAACTCGTCGTGGAGGTCGCCGCCGGTGAGCGCGACGCCGTCGAGAAGCTGGTGCGCGAGGAGATGGGGTCGGCCATCACCCTGTCGGTGCCGCTGGAGGTGTCGGTGGGCTTCGGCCGCTCCTGGGACGACGCGGCCCACTGATGCCGGTGAACGAACCATCCACCGGGGCAACGGCTCTGGCTATCGGGGTGATGCACGGCGACGGTATCGGACCGGAGATCGTGCCCGCCGCGGTGGCCGTCGCCGATGCCGCAGCGGCCCGTGCCGGGTTCGGGATCGAGTGGCGGGAACTGCCTTTCGGTGCTTCCGCGATCGGCACCCACGGCACGCCGATCCCCGGCGAGACGCTCGATGCGCTGTCAGGTCTGGATCTGTGGGTGCTCGGCCCCCACGACTCGGCCGCGTATCCGGTGGAGTTCGCCGGTGACCTCACCCCGGGCGGGGTGATCCGCAAACGCTTCGACCTGTACGCCAACCTGCGGCCCTCCCGCGCACTGCCCGGGGTCGCGGCCACCGCTCCCGGTATCGACATCCTGATCGCGAGGGAGAACTCGGAGGGGCTGTACGCCGACCGCAACATGGCCGTCGGCAGCGGTGAGTTCATGCCCACCCCCGACATCGCCCTGTCGGTGGGGGTGATCACGCGTGCCGCGACGCAGCGCATTGCCCACGAGGCGTTCCGGGCCGCACAGAGCCGATCGAAGCACGTGACCATCGTGCACAAGGCCAACGTGCTGCGCCTGACCACCGGATTGTTCCGCGACGTCTGCCGCGAGGTGGCCGCCGACTACCCGGACGTGCGGGTCGATGACTTCCACGTCGACGCGATGGCGGCGATGCTGGTGCGCCTGCCGGAACAGTTCGACGTCGTGGTCACCGAGAACCTGTTCGGCGACATCCTGTCCGACCTGGCCGGCGAACTCGCCGGTTCACTGGGCGTGGCGGCGTCGGTGAACTGCTCGTCGCGTCAGGCGATGGCGCAGGCGGCGCACGGCGCGGCCCCGGATATCGCGGGCCGGGGGATCGCCAACCCCGTCGCCGTCATCGGGTCCACCGCGATGCTGCTGCGCTGGTACGCCCGCCGCGCCGGCAGAGCGGACGTGCGGGGCACCGCGGACCGGATCGACGCCGCGGTCGCGGCCACTCTCGCCGCGGGGGTGTGCACCCCCGATCTCGGCGGGTCGGCGACGACCGCAGTATTCACCGACCGAGTACTCGCCAACATCGCAGATTCGTAAATCTCTGGTTACTGCCCGGTACGACCCGCCCCGATGAATTAAGTTTCTCCTCAGGTGACGCGAGTGTGTCACCGGAATGGGTAGTGCCCGGAGATCGTGCGGGCCGCGAAGGGATTTGGGATGCGTTTTCACCGATCGAACCGCTCACACGGATTGCGCCTGATGGGAGTGGTCGCCGCGGCGGCCGCCGCTGTGACCGTCGTGGCCGGCTGCTCCAACGACGACGAGTCTGAGGGCACCGGCACCGACATCGGCCCCATCAGCGTCGATGTCTCCAAGGTCGACGACATCGCCGCCGGCCTTCCGCAGAAGGTCACCCAGGCGGGCAAACTCGTGGTCGGGGTGAACGTCCCGTACTCGCCCAACGAGTTCAAGAGTGACGGCAAGATCATCGGCTTCGACGTCGACGTCGTGAACGCCGTCGCCAAGGTCCTCGGCGTCACCGCCGAGTACCGTGAGGCCGACTTCGCCAAGATCATCCCCGCGGTCCAGGCAGGCACCTTCGACATGGGCATGTCGTCATTCACCGACACCAAGGAACGCGAGAAGCAGGTCGACTTCGTGACCTACTACAGCGCGGGCATCCAGTGGGCGCAGCAGAAGGACAAGGCGATCGACCCCAACAACGCGTGCGGCAAGAAGGTCGCCGTGCAGGCCGACACGATCTCGGCCACCGACGACGTACCCGGCAAGAGCAAGGCATGCACCGACGCCGGCAAGCCCGCCATCTCGATCCAGAAGTACGATTCGCAGGACGAGGCCACGAATGCGCTGGTCCTCGGCAAGGTCGACGCGATGTCGGCCGACTCGCCCGTGACCGCGTACGCGATCAAGAAGTCCAAGGGCAAGATCGAGGCCGCCGGTGACATCTTCGAATCCGCCCCGTACGGCTACCCGGTCGCCAAGAGCTCCCCGCTGGCACCCGTGCTGCAGAAGGCAGTCCAGTACCTGATCGACAACGGTCAGTTCAAGGAGATCGCCACCCACTGGGGTGTCGAGGCGGGCCTCATCGAAAAGTCCCTCATCAACGGCGCCATCAACTGACCCGTGGCTGATCTGGTGAAAGGGTCGGGTGCACCTGACCCGACGGAACCCGAGTCGCCCGGCACAGGTCCGCTCGCGACCGGCGCCGAGCCGGATCCGATCAAGGCGGTCCCGCTGCGCCATCCGGGGCAGTGGGCCGCCGCGACGGTCATCATCGTGCTCGCCGCACTGTTCGTCTACGGTGCGGCCACCAACGACGCGTACGCGTGGGGCACCTACGGCGACTACCTGTTCGACACGCGCATCCTCAAGGGCGTCGGCTACACCCTCGCCCTGACGGTGTTGTCGATGGTCATCGCGATCGTCTTCGGTGTGGTGCTCGCGGTGATGCGGCTGTCGCCGAACAGGGTGCTGCGTTCGACGTCGTGGGTATACCTGTGGATCTTCCGCGGCACCCCGGTGTATGTACAGCTGGTGTTCTGGGGGCTGTTCCCGTCGATCTACAAGCAGATCGACCTCGGCATCCCGTTCACGGTGCAGTTCGCGCACTTCGACATCCAGGACCTCAACGCCGCGTTCACCTTCGCGATCATCGGCCTCGCGCTCAACGAATCGGCGTACATGGCCGAGATCGTCCGCGCCGGCGTGCAGTCGGTGGGTGAGGGGCAGACCGAGGCATCGGTGGCCCTGGGCATGTCGTGGTCGCAGACGATGCGCCGCACCGTACTGCCGCAGGCGATGCGCGTGATCATCCCGCCCACGGGCAACGAATTGATCAGCATGCTCAAGACCACCAGCCTGGTGACGGCGGTGCCGTTCAGTCTCGAGGTCTACGGCGCGCAGAAGGACATTGCCGGAGTCATCTTCGAACCCATCCCGCTGCTGCTGGTCGCCTCCACCTGGTACCTCGTCGTCACGAGCATCCTGATGGTCGGGCAGTTCTATCTGGAGCGGTACTACGCGAAAGGGGCGAGCAGGCAGTTGACCGCACGCCAACTCAAAGCACTCGCCGACGCCCAGAGCGAGGCGGCCAAGGCCGAAACCGCGGCCGGCAGTGAGGGAGGTGCCGGGTGACCGCGACGGATCTGACCAAGGGCGAAGCGCCGCAACCGGAACGGCCGATGGTGCTCGCCGAGCAGGTGTGCAAGAACTTCGGTTCGCTCAAGGTGCTCAGGGGCATCTCGCTGGAGGTCAAACGCGGTGAGGTGATGTGTCTGATCGGGCCGTCGGGCTCGGGCAAGTCCACCTTCCTGCGGTGTGTCAACCACCTCGAGGTGGTCAACGCGGGCCGGCTCTACGTCGACGGCGATCTCATCGGCTATCGCGAGCGTGGCGGCAAACTCCACGAGATGAGCTCCAAGGACGCGGCGAAACAGCGCCGGGACATCGGCATGGTGTTCCAGCATTTCAATCTGTTCCCGCACCGCACGGCGCTGGAGAACGTCATCGAGGCGCCTATCCAGGTCAAGCGCAAGAGCAAGGCCGACGCCCTGGAGCGGGCACGGTATCTGCTCGACCGGGTGGGGCTGGCGGGCAAGGCCGACACCTACCCCGCCCAGCTTTCGGGTGGTCAGCAGCAGCGGGTGGCCATCGCCCGCGCGCTGGCGATGGATCCCAAGCTGATGTTGTTCGACGAACCCACCTCGGCGCTCGACCCGGAACTCGTCGGCGAGGTGCTCGGTGTGATGCGTGAGCTGGCCGCCACCGGCATGACGATGCTGGTGGTCACCCACGAGATGGGTTTCGCCCGGGAGGTTGCCGACCAGCTCGTGTTCATGGACGGTGGCGTCGTCGTCGAAAGCGGGAATCCCCGTGAGGTGCTGGCCAATCCGCAGCACGAACGGACCCGCGGCTTCCTGTCCAAGTTGTTGTAGATCGGTTTGCCGTAGCCCGGGCCGCGGTCCGGCGGTATCCATTCGTTCGGATGCCGCCGGATCGCGCCGCGTGCGCGGTCAGACGATAGGGTACGGCTGAATACTTTGCTCGGTGAACGACCGCCGGCGCGGGCGTCATGGGTGTGGAGGTGAGACGTGAGCTTGAACCCGGGATCCGCATTCGCGGGCTATCGTGTGGTCCGGTCGCTCGGCAAGGGCGGCATGGGGGAGGTCTACCTGGTCCAGCATCCGCACCTCGGCCGCCTCGAAGCACTCAAACTCATCTCGATCGGACAGAGCGGCCCCGAGTTTGAGCAGCGGTTCATCCGTGAGGCACGCACCGCCGCCGCACTCAAGCATCAGGGCATCGTCACCATCTACCACTACGGGGTGGAAACCGGGGCGAGTGGAGCGACGGGGAGCACGCCGTGGTTCACGATGGACTACGTCGAGGGCACCGATCTGGCGTCCCGGACGGACCTGTCGCCCGCCGAACTCGCCGAGGTGATCTCCCGGGCCGCCGACGCGCTCGACTACGCGCACAAACGTGATGTGGTGCACCGCGACGTGAAGCCGGCCAACCTCATGTTCACCCGCGATGACGAGACCGGCGCACTCGACCGGGTGGTGTTACTGGACTTCGGGATCGCCCGGATCATCTCCGATTCGCGGCTCACCGCCACGTCGGCCTTCATCGGCACCATCATGTACTCGGCGCCCGAGGTGCTGGTGGGGGCACCGGCCAGCGGCCGTAGCGATCAGTACTCGCTGGCGGCCACCGCGTTCGAACTCCTCACCGGCCGCCCACCGTTCGCCGCCGAGCACCCGGCCGCGCTGATCTCGGCGCATCTGCATTCGCCGCCGCCGAGGCCGTCGCAGGTCGCCGCCGGACTCGCCCCCGCCGACGACGTCCTGCTGCGCGGCCTGGCCAAGGATCCCGCCGACCGTTACGGTTCCTGCGGCGAGTTCGCCCGCGCCCTGCGGTCCGCGCTCGCGGATGCGACCACCGGCGAACGGCTTCCTGTCGCACCGGCGCCGGCCGTCGGCGCCGACGATGCGGCGACCAACCGGACCGACCTCTCGTCCCCGGACGCGGTCACCGAAACGGTGAACCCCCCGGAATCCGCTGTGTCCCCGGAACCCGCTGTGTCCCCGGAACCGGCGGTTTCTCCGGCACCTCAGCCACTGGCCGCACCACCCTCTCAGGGGCCGCCGGGAGCGAAGCCCCAGGCTGCGCCCGAGCCCTCGCCACCCCCTCGGCAGGAGAAGAAGCGCCGCGGCAAGGGCCTGCTGATCGCGCTAGCAGCTCTGGTGGTGGTCGTGGCGCTTGCCGCGGTGCTGGCGCTGACCGTCTTCAAGTCCGACGCCAAGGGCGGCGGTGGCGGCGGTGAACAGACCGAGGTGGCCGGTCCGACGGAGATCGACCGCTCGACCGTGCCCGCGGGCACGGTGATGCCCTTGGCCCAGATCGGCGCGGACGGTGTGCCGGTGGCTCATTCGCCGGGCAGTGGACTGCGTGCGAAGGGATCGGGTGAGGCCGTCTGCGGGCCGAAGACCATCGCGTGGCTCGGGCCGCTGAGCCGGGAACGTGCCGAACGTGCCGGTGGCAGCCGCAACGGCGTGGCGATGGCGGTGCGCGAACACAACGGCAACAATCCGGACTGCCAGGTCACCGTCCGCGAATACGACACCGAGGGTTCGCCGGAGAAGGCCCGGCAGCTCGCCACGACGATCACCGCGGACAGTTCGGTCATCGGCGTCGTCGGACCGTGGACATCGGGCGAGGTGCGCGCGGCCGGGCCGGTCCTGAACAAGGCGGGCCTGACGTTCACCAGCCCGTCGGCCACCGACCCGACGATGGGCCGCAACCTGGGCTGGAAAACGTTCTTCCGCGGCACGGTCAACGACCGTCAGGTCGGGGTCTCGATCGCCAACTATCTGACGGGCGAACGGGGACTGTCCAAGATCTGTGTGATCGGCAACGATTCGTCGGACGCCCGGGACCTGGCGCCGACGGTGGCGTCGACACTGAAGTCGGCGACCGCACCAGGTTGCACGCTGACCGTCACCCGCGGTGCCCAGGATTTCAGCGAGCAGGTGGCGACGGTGCAGCAGGTGGGTGCCGACGCCGTGTTCTACGCCGGTGAGTGGATGGAGGCGGCGCCGCTCGTGCGGCAGCTACGTGCCGCGGGTGTGACCGTCCCGTTCATCGCGGGCGCCGACCGCGTCTTCAGTACGCAGTTCTCCTCGATCGCCGGGACCGCCGCGTCGCGGTCGTTGCTGGTGTGTGCGTGTGGCCCGACGTCCGGCCAGTTCTCCACCGAGTACCGGGAGCGGTACGGCCAGGCCCCGGTCACCTTTGCCGCTGAGGCCTATGACCTGACCGCGATCATGCTCAAGGCGATCGACTCGGGCGTCGACAGCCGGACCGGGATGACCGCGTACTTCC
This sequence comes from Gordonia amarae NBRC 15530, assembly GCF_000241345.1. Classification (GTDB taxonomy): domain Bacteria; phylum Actinomycetota; class Actinomycetes; order Mycobacteriales; family Mycobacteriaceae; genus Gordonia; species Gordonia amarae. The sequence goes on along the minus strand of NZ_BAED01000056.1, from coordinate 56,148 downwards.
GGGACTACCGTGGAAACGGCATGGCCCGCACATACCAGTGGGATGCCGACGGCTACCTGACGACGACACTGCCGTGGGTATACGAGGTGGCCTGACGCACGGTTCGCCGGTGGTTCCCGCCTGAGAGGTCGGGCACCGGCCGTCGAGTGCCAAGTGTAGGCTGCCCTTACTATGCTGCCTGTTGCCTGGTTCCCGTCGCGTGCCGTCCGTCTGTCCGTCGCCGTGGTGCTCGGCGCCCTGATCGCGCTGCTCACCGCGACGTCGTTCGTCATCCCGGCGGCCGGAGCCGACCCCCGAACCGATGGGCAGCTGCATTCGCTGCGCCACCTGCGCGACAACCTCTGGGAGGCCACGGCCTACTCGACCGCGATGGATACCGAGATCCCGCTGCACATCATCCGGCCGGCCGGCGGTGGCGCCGGGGCGCCGACGTTCTACCTGCTCAACGGTGCCGGCGGCGGCGAGGACGGGGCCAACTGGCTGGCGCAGACCGACGCGATGAAGTTCTTCGCCGACAAGAACGTCAATGTGGTGATCCCCGAGAAGGGGATCGGTAGCTACTACACCGACTGGATCGCCCGCGACCCGGCGATCGGGAAGCCGATGTGGCAGACGTTCCTGACCACCGAACTGCCGCGCGCGGTCAACACGTCACTGCGCACCAACGGGGTCAATGCCATCGGCGGGATGTCGATGTCGGCCACCTCCGTGCTCAACCTCGCGATCGTCGCGCCGACACTGTACAAGGGAGTCGCCTCCTACAGCGGCTGCGCGCGCACCAGCACCCTTGAGGGCTACTCGGTCATCCGCGGCACCGTGTACGTCGCCAACAAGGCCAACGTCGACAACATGTGGGGACCGTTCGGGTCGCCGCTGTGGACCACATACGACCCGTACGTCAACGCGGCCCGATTGCGGGGACTGACGCTGTACCTGTCGAGTGGCAACGGGATGGCCGGAAAGTACGACAAGCCGGGGCTGCAGGCGCCGGGAGCGCCGACCCTCGGGGAACAGGTCGTCGTCGGTGGTGCCCTGGAGGCCGCGGCGCACACCTGCACGACGGCGATGGCGGGCCGGCTGCGGCAGCTGCGGATCCCGGCGACCGTCCACCTATCGCGCAAGGGCACTCACTCTTGGGGTTACTGGCAGGACGAACTGCACCGGTCCTGGCCGACGATCGCCACCTCCTTGCGTCGCTGAACGGTGGTGATGATGGAGCCCGAGCACACCCGGACGCACCCGCGGCACGCAGTGCCCGAGACCTGCGATTCACGTGAAGATCGCTCACTCGCAACGGAATCCACGTTCGTGGCGGGATGGCGGAGGACCGCCGCCGAACGTGGTGACGCGGTGGCCGTCCAGACCCCGGACGAGTCGGTGACCTACCGGCAGGCCCTCATGGTCGTCGAGGAACGGGCCCTGGTGCTCGGGGCGGCGGTGCGCGACCGATCACGGCCGATCGCGGTAGACGTCGAATCCGACGTCGAATCGGTCCTGTCGATTCTCGCGGTGCTGTGTTCGGGACATCCGGTGATCGTGCTCGATCCGTTCCTGCCCGACGCCCGCCGTGACCACATCCTCGGAGTATCGGGCGCATACCGGCTCACCGCCGACGATCTGGACACACCGGTTCCGGACGGCGTCGAAATCGCCGAGCCCGGCCCGGATGATCCGGCGGTACTGATCTTCACGTCAGGATCGACCGGTGCGCCGAAGGGCGTCGTGCATGGGCAGCGGGCCTGGGTCAACCAGGCCGCCGACGGCCGGGCGTTCATGGGATTGGGTCCCGGCGACCGGGCGGCGACTCTGCTGCCGCTCAGCTTCGGCGCCGGATTCGACTGCCTGGTCATGACGATGCTCAACGGATCGCGGTTGCTGCTGTGGGACGTGCGGCGGCGCGGTACCGACGGCCTGCGGGACTGGCTGGCCACCGAGCGCGCCACCACGGCGCATTGCACGCCGTCGCTGCTGCGCTCGTGGCTTTCCCCGGAGACCTCCGCCGTCGGTTCGCTCCGGCTCCTGTCCACATGCGGGGAGTCGGTGTACCGCGGCGATGTCGAACGCGTCCGTGCCGGGCTCATGCCCGACGGTGTCTTCTGCAGCTGGTCCGGTTCGTCGGAAGCCGGGAATCTGGCTTTCAATCCCTTTCCCGCCGAACGTGAACTGCCCGCCGGGGTGATCCCGGTGGGCACCCCGGCATCGGACAAGCACGTCCGGATCGTCGGTGACGACGGCGCGGATGTCCCGGCCGGGGAGGCGGGTGAGGTGATCATCGAGTCGGCGCATCTTGCCCTCCGTTACCACGACGCACCCGACCTCACCGACGCCCGGTTCACCGACCTCGGTGCGGGCCGGAAGCGTTACCGGACAGGAGATCTCGGCAGGTTCGACCAGCTAGGTCAGCTGCACCTGCTCGGCCGCGGAGACGACGCGATCAAGATCCGCGGGTACCTCGTCGAACCGGTGGAGGTGGAGTCGGCGATCCGCGCACTGCCGTGGACCGCCGACGCCGTGGTGACCGCCGACCGCGGCCAGGGGCGGCTCACCGCGTATATCGCCGTCAACCCCGGCACGTGGTCGCCCGCGCCGGTGGAGATCCGGCGCGAACTGGCGAAGATGCTGTCGCCCTGGATGATCCCGCGTGACATTGTCGTCATCGCCGAACTGCCGCGCACCGAACGCGGCAAGGTCGACCGCGCCGCCCTGCCCGCCGCCCCCGGACGGACGATCGAACCGATGCGGGGCCTCACCGAAGCCAACCTGGAGATCCTGTGGCTCGAGGTTCTGGCCCTGGACGCGGTGGGGCGCACTGAGGATTTCCTCGCTCTCGGCGGCGATTCACTCGCCGCCGCCACCTTGCTGGCGCGGGTGCGTGAGCGCTGGTTCGTCGATATCCCGACCGCCGAGTTCGCCGAGGAACCCACCATCGCCGGCCTCGGCCGGCTCCTGGATGAGGCGAACCGCGAACGCGCCCGGACCGACGCCGCCGGCACCGTCGTGGAACTGCGCGGCGGGGAAGGGCGGCCGATGTTCATCGCCGCGGGCGCGGGTGCCCCGGCGGTGAGTCTGCTGCCCCTCGTGCGCGAGCTGGGCGGGGACTTTCCGGTGTACGGCCTGCAGGCGCACGGACTCGAACGCCGGGGGCGTGCCGATCGCACCATCAGGGCCGCCGCGCGGCGCGCGATACGTGACATCCGCAGGATTGCGCCCGACGGGCCGTACCGGCTGGCCGGCTACTCCTACGGCGGCTTCGTGATGCTGGAGGCCGCGGCGAGACTTGTCGACGGTGGAGCCCGGTGCGATGCGGTGATCCTTCTCGACGCGCTGTTCGAGCCGGAACTGCTCGACCGGATATGCGGTGGGCGGCATCCCGAGTTGTCGGGGGCCGGTGATCGGGTGGCGCTCCCGGACCGCACCGGCGTGACCGCGGACACGTCGGAACGGCCGAACGAGGACCCGGCGCCGGCGGATCGGTTGGCCGCGCTGCGGTCCCGTGTGCTCATGCGGACGCTGGTGGCCACGGCGGGACTGGTCACCCTGCCCACCGCGACGCAGTGGACGGTGTTCTGGGACCTGGGCCGGCAACTCATCCGCCGGCACCGTCCGGCGATCTACCGTGGGCCGGTGGTGCTGGTGCGGGCGGCTTCGAGTCCCGCGAACGTAGCGGCATGGAGCCGCCTGGTCACCGGTGGGACGACCGTTGTTCCTGTTGCCGGGGACCATCATTCGATGCTGCGGACGCCACTGGTCGCCGAGACCGCTGCCGCGATCGACGCCGTCGTCACCCCCGGTGGCCCGGCGCGGGAGCGGAACCGATGACCGGCCCGGTGGTCGCGGTCGTCGCCGCGTTCGAACCGGATGGGGAACTGCTCGAGGTGGTCGAACGGGCGCTGGCGCAGTGTGATTCGGCGATAGTCGTCGACGACGGTTCCCCGTCGCGGTCGGCCGCTGCGGAGCGGGGGGTCCGCGAGGTGCTCGACGCGTGTGCGGTCGCGGGTGCGACGGTGATCGAACAGCCGCGGAACCAGGGCATCGCGTGCGCGCTGAATACCGGAATCCGGGAGGCCCGCCGCCTCGGTGGCCGGTACGTACTCACCCTCGACCAGGACACCCACATCGAATCCGGTTATGTGACAAAGGCACTGAATCACCTGACGCTGGCCGGGTCGGTGGGCGTCGAGGCGGCGATGGTGTCGCCGAGTCTGATCAACGACGACGTCGCCCCGTTCTGGTTCGCCGACAAGGGCCTGACCCTGGCCTTCGAACCTATCCAGTCGGGCTTGCTGATCCCGTGCACGGTCTTCGACACGATCGGGCTGTTCGAAGAAGACCTGTTCATCGACTGCGTGGAGACCGAGTTCTACCTGCGCGCCCGGGCCCACGGCATGTCGGCGCTGGTGGTTCCCGGCACCCGGATCCGGCACCGGCTGGGCCGCACCGCGTCGTGGGAGCCGCCGTGGCCGTTACGTCCGATCCTGCTGCGCGGGAGGGGATCCGGGGCGACGATCGAGTTCACCGAACATCCGCCGTCCCGCAACTACTACATCTCCCGTAACCGGCTCGTCCTGTACCGGCGGTATGCGCGCGCCGAGCCGCTGTGGTGTGTGGTGTCCATCGCCAAGGACACGTTGATCCGGGGCCGGGCGATGCTCATCGGCACTCAGCGCCCCGCGCGGATCAGGCTGTCGGTGGCGGGCGTGCGCGCGGCGCTGGCGGGGGATACGGGGAAGATTCCGGACGGCCTCGTCCGGCGGCGCGGGCATCCGCGGTCGGTGGGCGGTTCGGCATGACGGTGTCCGCCGCCCCGCCTCGAGTCCCGGCCTCGGTGTCGGTGGTCATCGCCGCGCACAACGCCGCCGGCACGCTCGGCGCGCAGCTCGAAGCGCTGCGCGCGCAGGACTATCCGGGCCGGTTCGAGGTGATCGTGGCCGACAACGGGTCGACCGACGCAGTGGCGGGCTATCTCGCCCGGCATGAGGCACGCGAGCGCCTCCGCCTGCGGTGTGTGGACGCCTCCGGACGGCCCGGGGCGGCTCACGCCCGGAACATCGGAATATCCTCGGCGACAGGTGATCTCGTCGCCTTCTGTGATGCCGATGACGTTGTCCGGCCGGGCTGGCTGAGAAACCTGGTCGCGGCCGCGGGACACTGCAGCCTGGTCACCGGTGCGGTGGAGACCCGCACCCTCAACTCGGAGACCGTACGCCGGTGGATGCCGATGCCGCCGCCGGACCGGCCGCTGGAGGTGCCGGGTTTCCTGCGGGCCGCAATGGCCGCGAACATGGCGTGCTGGGCCGATGCGCTGAGGAAGGTGGGAGGGTTCGACGAGTCGTACCGGAACGGCTACGAGGACGCGGATCTGGCGTTGCGCGTGCAATTGTCCGGCGGCACCGTCGGACACTGCGCGGACGCGCTGATCGCGTACCGGCTGCGCGACACCACCGCCGCATTGTGGCGGCAGTCGCTGACCTACGGAAAGGGCAGCGTGCAGTTGTATGCCGACTACCGTCCGTACGGCATGCCCCGGCGGTCCGCGAGCGACCTCATCCAGACACTGGCCCTGGTGATTCTCGGAAATCCGCTGGTACCGGAACGTATGTCGCAGGTGTCCCGCGGTCTGTGGCTGTTCCACGCCGGGCACCTCGCCGGACGGGTGGCCGGCAGCGTCCACCACAGATGCTGGTACATCTGATGGCCTCGCAACCCGCGTCTGCGGGCCGCCGCCCGCCTCCCGAACTGGTGTCGGTGGTGATCGCGGTCCACAACGGAACGGACCTGCTCGGCGACCAGCTCGACGCGCTCGTGGCCCAGACCTACGCGGGTGACATGGAGGTGATCGTCGCCGACAACCGCTCCACCGACGGGCTGAGCGAGTTCCTGCGGCGGTACCCGGATGCGGACGCACTGCGCCTGCGCCGGGTCGACGCGTCGGAGCGGGCCGGTGCCGGTTACGCGCGCAACACGGGCGTCGCGGAATCGGCGGGGGACTTCATCGCGTTCTGCGACCACGACGATCGAGTGCACCCGGGCTGGCTGGAATGCCTGACCGCCCTCGCACCCGAGCACGCCGCGGTCGGTGGCGGCCTGGAGACCGCGACCCTGAATTCGGCCGACGTGCGACGTTGGCGGCAGCTGCTGCCGCCCGACGTACCCAACGGCTTCCCCGGCTTCCTGCGGTGGTCTCCCACCTGCAATCTGGGGATCTGGCGGGACGCCTTCGACGGTGTCGGCGGATTCGACCTCGCCTACGCCGAAGGCGGGGAGGACGCCGATCTGACATTCCGGGTACAGCTGGCGGGCGGCTCGTTGGGGTTCGCCCCCGACGCGCTCATCGCCTATCGGTTGCGCGACACCCTGATCGGACTGTGGAAGCAGTCGGTCATGTTCGGGGAGGGCGACGCCCGGCTCTTCGCCGGCTACCACCGGCACGGCATGCCGCGGCGCCACTGGCTGGCGACCGTCGACGTGATCGCCTATGCGCTGATCCGCAATCCCCTGCTTCCCACCTGGTTGACCAGGGCGCCGCGCGGGGCGTGGGTGTTCCACACCGGCAACCTCGTCGGCCGCGTCAAAGGCAGCCTCAGGCACCGCTGCTTCTATGTGTGAGTGCCGGCTCAGTCGTCCGTCGCCGCGCGCCGATAGCCCGCGACCGTCGGGCCGGTGAACAGCACCAGCAAGGCCGCCGACCAGAGCAACGTCAGCACCAGCGGCCGCCACACGGGTCCGGCATCGGCGAGACCGCGGATCGTGTCGATGGCGCAACTCATCGGCTGATACTCGACCACCGGCCGCAGCCACCGCGGATACGATTGCGCGGGAACGAAACCGGTGTTGAAGAACATCGCGAGATTGGTGCCCACGGCCGTCCACTCCACGACCCGCGACTCGGAGTTGCGCAGCGCGAGCGCCGTGACCATCATCGAGAACGACAACCCGAACAGCACCGCCACACCGATGACGGCGAGGTAGCCCGGCACGCCGGTGTGGATGCGGAAACCGACGATCGTGCCCACGAGCAGCACCGCGGTCACCGTCACCACGATGCGCACGGCCTCGGCGAGGAGCCGGCCGGTCATCGCCGACGCGCGATGCACCGGAAGCGTCCACATCTTGCTCAGCAGGCCGGTCTTCCGCTCCCACTGCAGACCCAGGCCGCTGATCGATGACCCCGACATCGCGCCGACCAGCGCCACCATCGGGACCATGCCGAACACATTCGATGTGCCCGAATGCTCGCTGACGGACCGGTCCAGGACCAGCCAGAACAGCAGCACCATCAGTGCCGGGAACAGCAGTGACTGGAGCAGGGTCACCGGATCCTTCGACCACCTCACCAGGATCCTTTCCGCCTGTAGGAGCGACGCCCTGGCCAGTGACCGGGCCGCGACGGCCGGAGCCGCCCGGGTGGACACCGGCACCGCGTCGCGGGCGGGGAAACGGAGCGAATCGGCGCTGTGGGCCACCGATTCGGTCAGCTCGACGAGGTCCTGGTTGCGGGAGGCCGGTCGGTGACTCCTGGTTCTGGGGCTCATAGGTACGCCCTCCGGTGTGTCTGGGCGTGGTGAGCCGCCGCGATGAACACGACGGCCAGCCCGGCCAGCCACAGCAGCGACGGCAGTGCCGAGTTCCAGCCGGGGTGACCGTCCGCCAGTTCCCGCATCAGCGTGGAGAAATGGGAGATCGGCTGGTTGCGGGCGAACGGTTGCGCCCAGTCGGGAAACCCCGATTCGGGGACGAATCCGGTGGACAGCAGCCCGAGGACCAGCTGCGGCAACACGAGCAGCTGGGAGGTCGCCTCCGCGCTGCGGGCCATCACCCCGAGGGTGTCCGCGCCGATGCCCAGGACCAGGGACACCGCGATCGCGAACACGATGAACCCGGCTGTGTCGATGACACCGCCGTTGAAGGAGAAGCCCAGCAGCGCACCGAAGGCCAGCGCGGCGCAGATGGAGAGCAGTACGCGGACGATGGTCACGCTCATGCGCGAGAGCAACGGCACCAGCGGATGCACCGGCATCGCCGTCAGCCGCCGCGTCATGCCACGCATCCTGTCCAGGGCGGCGCGCTGCGCGGCGGCGACCGCGGTGAACGCGACAGCCTGCAGCACGATGATCGGCATCAGGAACTGGGCGTAGTCGATGCCCCGCTCGGCCATGATCAACCGCAGCGGCAGGTAGAAGCCGAGCGCGAACACCAGCGGCATGGCGATCGCGATCACGAATTCGCTCTGCGACCATGCCGACCGGAGTGCTCGCGCGGTCATCGTCCGCCACTGCCGGACGAAGGCGCCGCCGGGTTCCCACACGGCGGCGTCGGCACGGTCGGGCCAGGTCAGGCGGTCCCCGCTGACCGCGGTGGCCGTGGATCTGATGCTCATCGGGTGTCGCCGGTCGCGGATGTGTCGCCGGTCAGCGTGAGGAACACATCGTCGAGCGAGGGACTGCGCAATCCCACGTCACGAAGGGCGATTCCGGCGTCGCGGGCCGCGGTGATCACCTGCCCCATCGTGTCCACCCGTTCGGGCGCGGTGAGGGTGACGGTGCCGGAGCCCGTGACCGTGCACCGGTACCCGGGGCCCAACAGGCCGGCGAGCACAGCCCGCAGCGCGGGCGCGTCGGCCTCGTCGGCGGGTGCCACCTCGCAGTAGGTGGCCCCGACACGGTCTTTCAGCGTGGCGGCGGTGCCCTCGGCGACGACCTCCCCGCGATCGATCAGGATGATGTTGTCGGCGAGCTGGTCGGCCTCATCGAGGTACTGGGTGGTCAGGAGTGTGGTGATGCCGTCGGCCCGCAATGCCGCCACCAGCGACCAGACCGCCTGGCGGCTGCGCGGATCGAGTCCGGTTGTCGGCTCGTCGAGGAAGACCACCTCGGGTCTGACGACGAGACCGCAGGCGATGTCGAGGCGCCGGCGCATGCCTCCCGAATAGGTCTGGACGGGCCGCCTACCGGCCGCCACCAGACCGAAGCGCTCGAGGAGATAGTCGGCGCGCTCACGGGCTTTCGGCCGGCACAGGCCCTGCATCCGTCCGAAGAAGATCAGGTTGTCGCGGCCGCTGAGGGTCTCGTCGAGGGCCGCGTACTGACCGGTCATCGAGATCGATGCCCGGACGCTTGCCGGGTCGGTGCGCAGATCGTGGCCGGCGATGCTCGCGGTTCCCGAATCCGGTGTGATCAGGGTTCCCAGCGTGGACACCAAGGTCGACTTGCCGGCTCCGTTGGGGCCGAGGATGCCCAGGATGCTGCCCTTCGGCACGTGGAACGAGATATCCCGGAGCGCCTCGACCTCACCGAATCGTTTGCTCAGACCCGATACCCGCACCGCGATCTCGGGTCCGGGGGGCGTCGTCGCATCCTCGGGGACGCGGGCGCCGACGGAGGTGCGGGACTGGGGCGGGGCTCCCATCGGGTGTTCCACCTTTCCATCGTATACCGTCACACAGGTAAGCCTGTGCTAACCTAGCGTGTCCTAAGTACGTCGCAGCGCGTGGGTCGACCTCAGCTCAGGCCCGCCCCGAGAATCTGTTGGGATGGCTGAACCGCTTTGACCGTCAACGAGCTCGGCGCGCAGTCTCAGGCCGGGTCTCTGCCCGCCGACGTGGCCCTCGCCGCTGACCGGATCGTCCCGCTGTCGGCGGCGCAACGCAGCATCTGGTTCGCCCAGCAGCTCGCACCCGACACGGCGTTCTCTATCGCCCAGTACGTCGATGTCGACGGTGACCTCGACACCGCGCTGTTCACCGCGGTCGGACAGCAGGTGGCCCGGGAGTTCGGGGCGGCCATGGTCCGCCTCATCGACCCGCCCGACCCGGACAGCCGCTGTGGGGGCGGACACGGCCCGGACCCCGCCGGTGCGCCGGTGCAACTGATCGACGATTCGTTGCGCGACGAGATGACTCACCTGGACCTGCGTGCCGAGCCCCACCCGGAGTCCGCGGCCCGCGCCTGGATGGACGCCGAGTTCCGCCGCCCGCTCAACCTGTACGCCGACCGGCTGATCGAATCGGCCACCCTGCGCATCGCCGACCGCCGCTGGTTCTGGTACACGCGGGTCCACCACATCCTGCTCGACGGCTACGGGGCGACGGCCTTCGCCGAGCGGGTGGCGCAGGTCTACTCGGCACGCATCCTCGGTACCGAGGTGGAGCCCTCGCGTGCGGGCAGCCTGGCCGACCTGCACGCGGATGACCTCACCTACCGGTCGTCGACCAGATTCGAGCGGGACCGTGAGTACTGGTCGGGGCAGCTCACGGATCTGCCCGCACCGATCCGGCTGGGCGGTCCGTCCGGGGCAGGTGGGGCCGCGCATCGCGTGGGCGCCGATCTCGACGAGCCGCTGCAACGGGCGGTGCGGGATTTCTGCGCGGCCAACGACGTCACCGTCGCCGCCGTTGCCGTCGCCGCGACAGCCCTGTACCTGGCCCGCATGAGCGGACGTGACGAGGTGGTCCTGAGCCTCCCGGTGTCGGCGCGCACCAACGCGCTGCTGCGCCGCTCCGGCGGCATGGTCTCCAATGTGGTGCCGATCCGCGCGACGATCGGTGCGGACACCACCGTCGCGCAGTTCCTGGCCCAGATCACCGCCGAGTTGAGCGGCGCACTGCGTCATCAACGGTTCCGCTTCGAGGACATGACCCGGTCGTCGGACGGGTCGGCCGGGGGGCGCGGATTCTTCGGGCCCGCGGTCAACATCATGATGTTCCGGGGCGAGACCCGGCTCGGACACAGCACCGGCCGCGGCTACGTGCTGAGTACCGGCCCCACCGACGACATGGCCTTTACCGTGTACACCGGCGGTGGCGACCTGCGCATCGACATCGAGGCCAACGGGGCGGCGTACTCGGCGGCCGGCGCCACCGCGCATCACCTGCGGCTGTGCACCGTGCTCGCCGCACTCGTCGGGGCGCCCGCCGACGCGCGGGTGGCACGGCTTGACGTCGTCGCCGCCGAGCAGCGTGCGCTGCTGGTCCCGGCCCGTGGACCCGTCGCCGCGACAGCCGAACCCGTGCCCGATCTGCTCGCGCGCGTGCGCGCGGCCTGTCCGGAAGCGACGGCCCTGATCGGCGATGAGACCGCGCTGCGGTACGACGAGCTCGCCGAACGCGTGAACCGGCTGGCCCGGGTGTTCATCGCTCACGGGATGGGGCCGGGTGAGCGGGTCGCGGTTCTGCTGCCGCGCGGCATCAGTTCCGTGACCGCCACCCTCGCCGTGTTCGCCACGGGCGCGACCTTTGTGCCCATCGACCCGGCGCTTCCCGACGATCGCATCGCGTACCTCCTCGACGACAGCGGGGCGGTTTTCGGTGTCACCGGCCCAGGAGGCCGCGAGCGGCTCACCGCGTTGTCCGGCCCGTCGTCCACGCGGTGGCTGCAGCTCGACGATGCGGCACTGATCGCCGAGTACCGGGCGGCCGCGCCCGATGCGGTGACCGACACCGACCGGAACAGGCCCCTCACCACCGCCGACGCCGCGTACCTCATCTACACGTCTGGGTCGACGGGGCTTCCCAAGGGGGTCGTGGTGTCCCATCGGGGACTGGCGTCGTTCTCCGCCGAACAGATCCGGCGGTACGGTCTCGGACCGGGCTCGCGCACAGTACATTTCGCCTCCCCGAGTTTCGACGCGGCGATCCTCGAACTCCTCCTGGCCTTCGCGTCCGGGGCGACGCTGGTCGTGGTGCCGTCGTGGGTGTACGGCGGCGACGAACTCGCGAGGATCCTGCGTGCCGAACGCATCACTCATCTGTTCCTGACCCCGGCTGCTCTCGCCTCGGTACCTCGGGACGATCTGCCCGACCTCGGCACGGTCATCGTCGGCGGCGAGGCCTGCCCGCCTGACCTGGTGGCACGCTGGGCGCGAGAGCGGTTGATGTTCAACGCCTACGGGCCCACCGAGGCGACCGTGATGGCGACCCTCGCGGGGCCGCTGAGACCGGGCGCTGAGCCGGGGGAGCGTGACGTGCCGATCGGGGCACCCATCACCGGCACCACCGCCGTCGTGCTCGATCACCGGCTGTTGCCCGTGCCGGTCGGTGCCACCGGTGAGCTGTACCTGGGTGGCGCCGGCATCGCCACCGGCTATCACCGCAGGCAATCCCTCACCGCGACAAGGTTTGTCGCCGACCCGTATGGACCACCCGGTGCGGTGATGTACCGCACCGGGGATCTGGTCGCCTGGCGGGCCGACGGCATGCTCGCCTATCGGGGCCGCGCCGACCGGCAGATCAAGATCCGCGGCTTCCGCATCGAGCCGGGTGAGGTCGACGCCGCGATCGCGGCCGTCCCCGGGGTCGGTGCCGCGCTCACCGAACCGCAGGTGGTGACCGGTCCACACGGCGGACCGCGGACCGTACTGGTCGGGTACTTCACGGGAACCGCGGACCCGGACGAGATCGGCGACAGGCTACGCGCGGTGCTGCCCTCGCACATGGTGCCGTCGGCCCTGGTGCAGCTCGACGAGATCCCGCTGACCTCCTCGGGCAAGGTCGATCGTGACGCCCTACCCGTGCCCGAGGTTCGTGCGGCGCCGTACGAGGCGCCGCGGTCCCCGGAGGAGGCGGTGGTCGCCGCGGCCTTCGCCGGCTGTGTGAGTGCCGAGCGCGTCGGCCGGGACGACGACTTCTTCGCACTGGGCGGGGACTCGCTCGCGGCGACCCGGCTCGTCGCCGAACTCGCCGAGCGATTCGGCACCGACATCCCGGTCCGCTGGGTGTTCGAGTCGCCCACGGTGGCCGCGCTGGCGCGGCGCCTGGACGAACCGGTCGTCCGCCGGGTGCCGGCATTGCGGCACAACACCTCCGACGACGATGCCGTGCCGGTGTCACCGCAGCAGAAGCGTATGTGGATCATCAACCGGTTCGACACCGACTCGACCGTGTTCCACATCCCGTTCGCGCTGCGCCTGCGCGGTGCACTCGACGTTCCGGCGCTCGCGTCCGCGGTCACCGATGTGCTCGACCGTCACGAGACGTTGCGCACGGTGTATCCGGACAGCCCGGAGGGTCCGGTCCAGCAGGTGGTGCCCGTCGCGCTGCTGCACCAGCTGACCGATGCGGTGCGGACACCGGAAGCCGTTGCGGCCGAAGCTGTCACCCATCGCATCGAAGAACTCGCCGCGACTGGTTTCGATGTCTCGGCGCAGGTGCCGCTGACGGTGACGCTTCTGCGCGTCTCCGAGGACGAGCATGTACTGGTGTGCGTGGTTCACCACATCGCCGCGGACGGTTCGTCGTCGGCGCCGCTGGCCCGGGACCTCGCGGAGGCCTACACCGCCCGGCGCAGGGGCGCCGCGCCCGGCTGGGCACCGCTGCCGGTGACCTACCGCGACTACACCCGCTGGCACCACGAGCTGATGGGAGATGAGGCCGATCCGGACTCGGTATCGGCTGTGCAGCTGAGGTATTGGCGCGAACGGCTCGACCGGTTGCCTGATCTGCCGGCGCTGCCGACAGACCGGCCGCGGCGGGCCGCCGCCGGTGGCTGCGGCGGCGTCGTCTCGTCGTCCCTCCCACCCGGCGTCGTGGAGCGGATACGCACCGTCGCAGTGGCGACGGGCACGACACCGTTCATGGTGGCGCACGCGGCGCTGGCGGTGGTCCTGGCCCGGTTGTCCGGGACAACCGACATCGCAGTCGGCACCCCGGTCGCCGGGCGCGGGCAGCGGCCGCTGCCGGACCTGGTGGGCATGTTCGCCGGAACCCTGGTGCTGCGCACGGAGGTTCGCGGTGAGCAGAGTTTCGCCGCACTGCTGGCGGATGTGCGCGAGGTGGATCTCGGCGCGTTCGAGAACGCCGACTTCCCGTTCGACAGACTGGTCGACCTGATGAGACCGCGGCGTTCCGCGGCCCACCATCCGCTCTTCCAGGTGGGCTTCTCCTACCAGAACATCAGCCTTGGACACTTCACCCTTGACGGACTCGATGTGGAGGTCATCGAACCCGAACTCGGCGTCGCCAAGTCGGACCTGCACCTGACCCTCGTCGACGACGGTGGTTCCGGCCCGATGGCGGTGCGCTGGGACTACGACCGGGATCTGTTCGACCACAGCACCATCGAGCGCTGGCACACCCTGTGGTCGGGCGTGCTGGCCGCCGCCCTCGACGCGGTCGACACCCCGGTGGGCGACCTCGCCGCCGGAGCGGACGGTGCCGGTGCGGTCACGGGGCCGGTGAGCGGACGTGCCGACCGGACCCTCACCGGGCTCCTCGAATCCGCGTTCGCCGCGTACCCCGACCACGAGGCGCTGTGGGTCGATGCCACGTCGTCGGCACTCTCCTACGGACAGCTCCACAGCCGGGTCACCGCACTTGCCCGCACGCTCATCGCCACCGGTGTGGGCCCCGAGACCAGGGTGGCCGTGGCCGTCGAACGGTCCGCCGAACTGATCGAGGGAGTGCTCGCGGTCCTCGTCGCCGGTGGTGCCTACGTGCCCGTCGACCCGGCCGCACCGCCCGAACGTAACCGGCTCGTCCTCGAGTCGGCGCGTCCTGCGCTGGTGCTCGTCGCCGGGGGCGTTCCCGACGGCCTGCGCTGCGACGGGATTGCCGTGTACGACATGACCGCCGGAGGTCAGGTGGTAGCCGGCGGACGCGTCACCGACGCCGACAGGCGCGCACCGCTGTGGCCGTCGAACACCGCGTACGTGATCTACACCTCCGGGTCCACTGGCACCCCGAAGGGAGTGGCGGTCTCCCACGCCGCGATCGCCGCCCAACTATCGTGGAAGACCGGGGCTTTCCCGCTCGGCACCGACGACACGCTGGTCCTCAAGACCGACCTGACCTTCGACCTGTCGGTGTGGGAACTGTTCTGGCCGTTGATCAGTGGCGCCCGGCTGGTTCTCGCCGCACCCGGTGCGCAGCGCGATCCGCGCGAACTGGCGGGGCTGATGGCACGGACCGGCACCACCGCGGCACATTTCGTGCCGTCGCTGCTCGACGCGTACCTCGACGCGCTCGACGATCTGCGTGCCCTCGACAACCAGCCACTGTCGCCGCGGCTCGACCGGGTGCTGTGCATCGGTGAAGCCCTCACCCCGGCCACCGCCGCACGTGCGGCGCGGACGCTCGGGGCGCGGGTGTTCAACCTCTACGGGCCCACCGAGGCCGCGGTCGGCATCACCTGCCACGAGTGGACGGCCGGCGGCCCGGAGAGCGCCACGGTGCCCATCGGCGTCCCCGTCGACGACTCGGTGACCGTGATCCTTGATGCCCGGCTGCATCCGGTGCCCGCCGGTGTGGTGGGCGAGCTGTATCTGGGCGGAGTGCAACTGGCCACCGCCTACGAGGGACGGCGGGACCTGACCGCCACCCGGTTCGTGGCCCGGCCAGGTGGGACGGGCGACCGGCTGTACCGGACCGGTGACCTCGCCCGGGTGCGCCCCGACGGACAGATCGAATTCCTGGGCCGCAACGATTTCCAGGTCAAGATCCGCGGCCGGCGGATCGAGCTGGGGGAGATCGAGTCGGCGCTGGCCGCCGACGAACGGGTCGCCTCGGCCGCGGTCACCGCGCACGACGACCTGCTGACCGCGTATCTGGTGCCGTTCTCCCCGGAGGCCGGCTGGGACGCCGATACGGTCCTGCGGGATCTGGCCTCGCGGTTGCCCGCGTACATGGTCCCGGGCGTGGTTGTCACCCTTGCGGAGCTGCCCCGCGGGATCCACGGCAAGGTGGACCGTGGTGCGCTGCCCGAACCGCACCGTCCCGGCCGCGAGTATGTGGCGCCCCGCACGGCCACCGAACGCGCTCTCGTCGACCTCCTCGGCGACCTGCTGCCCGGCACGGACACGCATGAGGATCTGGGGATCCGGGACGACTTCTTCGACGCCGGGGGCAACTCACTGCTGGCCGCCCGGTTGTCCGCACGTATCGAGGACGTCTTCGGTGTGCGGGTTCCGGTGCGAGTGGTCTTCGACACCCCGGTTGTCGGCGACCTCGCGCGCCGTATCGAGGACGCCCACGCCACCGACCGTCCCCGGCTGATGGCACAGCAACGGCCCGAACGCATTCCGCTGTCGCGGCCACAGCAGCGGATGTGGCTGCTCGACCAGCTCGACCCCGGCTCCGCCGCCTACAACCTCCCACTGGCGCTGCGCGTCGACGGGCCGGTCGACCAGGCCGCACTCACCGGTGCGCTGCGGTACCTCCTCGACAGGCACGAGAGCCTGCGCACGATCTACCCGGCCATCAACGGTGTGCCGCACCAGCGGATTCTCGGTACCGACGAGGCGCTGGCAGGTGCCGACATGGTCCTTTGCGCTTCTGGGGCCGATGCCGGGGCCCGTGACCTGACGGCGCGGATCGCGGAGATCGCCGCCGGCGGATTCGCCCTGGACACGCGGATCCCGTTGCGTGTTCACCTGATCGCACAACCGGACGGGCAGACGGTCGTGGTGGTCGTGGTGCACCACATCGTGGCCGACGGCTGGTCGGTCCGGCTCCTGTTCGGCGACCTCATCGCCGGTTACCTCGGGGCAGGCGGGAGCGCACGCCCGTTGCCCGTCCAGTACGCCGACTACACGTTGTGGCGGGCGGAACTGCTCGGTGACGTCGGACCGGTGCACGCGAGCATCGCCCACCAGCACAGGTTCTGGCGTCGCACGCTGGCCGATCTGCCGGGGCCGCTGCCGCTTCCGTTCGACCGGTCGCGGCCCGCGCATCCCACGGGCCGGGGTGCGACCGTCGAATTCGAGATCGACCCCGCGCAGGTGGCCGCGGCCGAGGCATATGGCCGCAGCCGCCGGGCCACCCTGTTTCATGTGGTGCACGCCGCGTTCGCGGTGATGTTGTCCCGGCTGTCGGGCAGCACCGACATCGTTATCGGCACACCGGTCTCGGGCCGGCCCAGCGCGGTGCTCGACGATGTGGTCGGCATGTTCGCCGAGACCGTCGTCCTGCGCACCGAGGTGAACCCGGACGCGACCGTCGCCGGGTTCGTCGACGCGGTGCGAGCCACGGATACAGCGGCACAAGATAATTCGGAAATTCCCTTCGATGTCCTGGCCGCCGAATTCGAATCAGACCCGGGTGGCGCGCATCATCCGGTGTTCCAGGTGATGCTGGCCGCCGGCGACCCGGCACCGTCCCCGATGGCCGTGGACGGTCTGACGGTGACACCCGTCGAGATCGACCTGCCCGTTGCCCGGTTCGACCTGCACCTGACCGTCGACCTGCCCGCCGACAGCACCGCCGTGGCGTCGGGAACGCGCCCGGTCCGTGGCCGATTCACTTACGCGACAGACCTGTTCGATCACGAGACGGTCGCCGCCTTCCCGGCGATGCTGAGTCACGTACTGCACGCCGTCACCATGGATCCGGGCGCGCGGCTGCACGACATCGACGTGGTGCCGGAGGAGACGAGTGCCGTCGCTCTGGCCCGCTGGTCCGCCGGGCCGGAACCCACGGTCGACCGGTGGGCCGGGACACTACCGGATATCCTGGCGGCCAACGCTTCCCGTGGGTGTTCCGCGACCGTGATGGTGGTGCGCGACGTCGACGACTCGGTCACCCTCACCATGCCGGAGTTCGGGCGCCGGGTCGCGCGCACCGCCCGGGCGTTGATCGACAGGGGAGTGGGCCCGGAATCGACGGTCGCCGTCGCGGTCGACCGCTCGGTGGACATGCTCGTCGCCCTGCACGCCGTCGTGTCGGCCGGCGGCGCCTACGTGCCGCTCGACCTCGACGACCCGCCCGTCCGCGTCGCCACCATGCTCGACGTCGTCGACCCGGTCGTCGTCATCGCACCGGACCGGGCAGCGGCGATCCTGCCGCCGCGCTATGCCGACGATCTGTTCGCACCCGATGCCCGGCACGCCGATCGCGACGACGCGGTGATCTCCGACCACGACCGCCTCACCCCGCTGCATCCCGGACATCCCGCGTATGTGCTCTTCACCTCGGGGTCGACGGGGGTACCCAAGGCGGTGACCGTCAGTCACGAGGCGATCGTCAACCGCCTGGTATGGATGCAGGCACAGTACGCGATCGGCGCCGCCGACACCGTCCTGCAGAAGACACCCATCACTTTCGACGTATCGGTGTGGGAGCTGTTCTGGCCGTTCATCTCCGGGGCGTCGGTCGTCCTCGCCGCACCCGGCGCCCACCGGGATCCGCAGGCGCTGGCCGCGCTCATCGCCGAGCGGCGGATCTCGGTCGTCCACTTCGTCCCCACCATGCTCGACGCGTTCTTCGGCGCCACTGTCGACGCCGACCTGACGCCGCTGCGTCTGGTGTTCACCAGCGGCGAGGCACTAGGCGCGCCGGCGGCGGCCGCCGTGTTGGACCGTACCGACGCCCGGTTGCACAACCTGTACGGGCCGACCGAGGCCGCCGTGGATGTGACCGCTCAGCCGGTCGGGAGGGCGGAGGTCGACGGGCCGTCGATCCCCATCGGACGTCCCGCCTCCGGCAATCAGGTGTACGTGCTGGACCGGCGCCTGCGGCCGGTGGTGGCCGGGGTGATCGGCGAACTGTATCTCGGCGGAGTGCAACTCGCCCGCGGCTACCACGGCAGGCCCGATCTCACCTCGGCCCGCTTCGTCGCCTCCCCCTGGGACAAGGGCGGCAGGCTGTACCGCACCGGCGACCTGGTCCGGTGGCGTCGCACATCCGGTGCCAATCCGGTCCTGGAATACCTGGGGCGCAGTGACTTTCAGGTCAAGGTCCGCGGGCAGCGGGTCGAGACCGGTGAGGTCGAGGCGGCGATCCTGTCGCACCCGGGGGTGACCGCGGCGGTGACCGTGGCCCACGACGCAGGTGCGTCCGGTAGCCAACTGATTTCCTACGTCGTCGCTGCGGATGCGGTTCCGGCGCCGTCACCGGCGGACATCCGCTCGCATGTGGCGCTGATGCTGCCCGACCACATGGTTCCCGGGCACGTCATGCTGCTCGATGAACTGCCGGTCACCACCAGCGGCAAGGTCGATCGCCGCGCGCTGCCCGCACCGGCGCACGGCCCGGACGTGATGCGGGGCGGCAGCGGAGCCGACGGCCGGACGCCCACCGAGACGGCGCTGCTCGCGATCATCCGGCCGTTGCTCGGCAACCGGTTCGGCGTCGACGACGACTTCTTCGACCTCGGTGGGAACTCGCTGATCGCGATCCGGGTGGCCGCCGGGATACTGACCGACCTCGACGTGCGGGTGCCGGTGCGTGCGATTTTCGACGCCCGCACCGTCTCGGCGCTGGCGACTGTGGTCGAGGACCTCGCCGCCGGGCCAGGGCGACCGGCCGCCGGTGCCCGGCCGGTGACCGATCGCCCCGCGTGCGCGCCGCTGTCGGCGGCTCAGCAGCAGATGTGGCTGCACAACCGCATGTTCCCGGGATCGAACGCGTTCATGATCGTCGCGCCCCTCCGGATACCCGGTCACCTCGATCAGGGGGTGCTGCGTCAGGCGATCGGCGACGTCATCGACCGGCACGAGATCCTGCGGACCAGCTACCCGGAAACCGAACACGGTCCGGTCCAGGTGGTCCGCAACCTCCACCCGGGCGACCTGTTCCCGGTTCTGACCGTCCTCGATGCCGCACCGGCCGACAGCCCGGAGGACTCGGGCGTGGGTGAGTGCGTGCGCGTGGCCCTCCACCGTCCGCTCGACCTCACCACGGATCCGCCGCTGCGCGTGGTGATCCGGCCTTCCGCCGAGGCCACCGAGGTGGCACTGGCCATCCATCACATCGCCGCCGACGGCTGGTCGCTGCGCGTGCTGGCCGACGACCTGAACCTCGCCTACATGGCCCGCGTCATGGGCACCGAGCCCGATTGGCAGCCTCTGCCGGTGCGCTACGCCGACCACATGCTGGCGAGGGCGGCGCGACTCGGCAGCGCCGCCGACCCCTCATCCGAACTCGCCGGACACCTCGAGTACTGGCGGGCGGCACTGGAGGATGCGCCCACGGAGTCCGGTCCTACCCGGGACGGTTCCGGCGGCGCTGCCGAAACATACCGGGCTCCGGTGGATTCGGCTCTGCTCACCGGTATCGACCGTATCGCGGTGCGGCACAACACCACCCGGTTCGCCGTCGTGCACGCCGCCCTCGCCGTGATGCTCAGCCGGTCCGGCGTGGGCCGGGACGTGCTCATCGGCACACCCGTCGCGGGCCGGTCCGACGGCGACGTCGCACGCCTCGTCGGCATGTTCGTCACCATGGTGGCGCTGCGTTCGGACGTCGACCCGCTGCGCGGCTTCGGTGATCTCGTCGCGCGCTCGCGGGACACGATCCTCGACGGCCTCGACCATTCGGCCGTCGACGTCGAGGAGGTGATCGACCACCTCGGGATCACCCGCGACGGAACGCGGCACCCGCTCATCGGCGTCACCCTCACCGTCGACACCGGTGAGTATCCGGCCGCCGGCGATGGTGCCGCGGCACTGGCCGCGTCGGCGGCCCGCATCGACCTGCCCGTCGCCAGATTCGATCTGGAGTTCTCGCTCGTGCCCGCCGCCGACGGGGGAGCCGAGCTGACCGTCCTGCACCGGCCGGAGGCCTACAGCAGCGCCACCGCCGCGATACTTCTCGGCAGACTCGGGCACGTTCTGCGTACCGTCGTCGCGAATCCCGGTGTGGCGCTACGTAAACTGGACCTGCTGACGGGCACCGAACATGCCGCGGTGGCCGCGCTGTCGGGTCCACCGCCCGCGGGGCCGCGGTTCCTCGACCAGGTGCTGTCCACACCCGGTTACCAGGTGGTGGGTCCCGACGCGACCGGTCGGCGGACCCGGTGGGATCACCACACCTTCATCGCATACAGCGATCGGCTCGCCCGCACCCTGCGGGAACGGGGCGCCTGCCCGGAAGGGGTTGTGGCGCTGTGTATGAGCCGGTCAGTGGAATCGGTGGCGGCGATGCGGGCGGTGGCGATGACGGGGGCCGCATTCGTACCCGTCGACCCCACGTACCCGGCCGACCGGATCGCCTTCATGATCGCGGACTCGGGGGCGCGGATCGTCGTCACCACCGCCGCCGATCGTGAGCGGTTGGACGGTGCCGAGGCCACCGCGGCGGCCGGAGCGATCGACGCCGACGACCCGGACCTGTACGCGGCGACGACCCCAGCCGGTCCCGTTGATACGCAGGTGGTCCGGCACCTCGATCAGCTCGCCTATCTCATCTACACCTCCGGGTCGACCGGCACCCCGAAGGCCGTTGCCGTCACGCATCGCGGCATCGCCTCATTCGTGGCCGAGCAACGCCGCTACGGGGTGGCCGCCGGCAGCAGGGTGCTGCATTTCGCCTCACCCAGCTTCGACGCGGCGCTCCTGGAGATCCTCCTCGCCGCCGACGCCGGGGCCACCACCGTCGTCGCGCCGCCGACGCTCTACGGGGCCGACGACCTCGCCGGGCTGCTGCGGGACGAGGCGGTCACGCATGCGTTCCTGACTCCCGGGGTAATGGAGACGATCACGCCCGCACCGTCGGCCGCCGATCCGCTGCCCGAGCTGGGCACGTTCATCGTGGGCGGCGACGCGTGCGCACCGACCGTCGCCGGGCGCTGGATCGGCTTGGGCAAGAGGTTCTTCAACGCCTTCGGCCCCACCGAGACCACCATCATGGCCACGCTCGCCGGGCCGCTCACCGCCGCCGACACCGCCCCGATGCTGATCGGGCCGGGCGTCACCGGCGCCCGCATTCAGGTACTCGACGAGTCGCTGGCAACGCAGCCGGCCGGCGTCGCCGGGGAGCTGTACGTGGCCGGCCCCGGGTTGGCCCGCGGCTACCACGGCCGGGCGGCGCTCACGGCCGCCACGTTCGTCGCCGACCCCGACGGACCGCCCGGGTCGCGCCGCTACCGCACCGGCGACCTGGTGCGTGCGATCACCGACGATGCCGGTGCCCCTGCGCTGACCCACCAGGGCCGCGCCGACCGGCAGCTCAAGATCCGCGGACATCGCGTCGAAGCCGGTGAGATCGAGGCGATCCTGCGTTCGGATCCCCGTATCGGCGGCGCGATCGTCACCACGGCGACCGGCCCGGACGGGACGGCAGCCCTCGTCGCATACGTGGTACCGGCCCCCACCGCACCGGACACGCTCGACGTGACCGCGTTGCGGACCGACCTGCGCGGCAGGCTGCCCGGGTACGCCGTGCCGTCGGCGATTATGGTGCTCGGTGCCATCCCGCTCACCACGTCCGGCAAAGTGGACCAGCGCGCCCTGCCCGCGCCGGTGTTCGGTGAAACCGGTTATGTCGCACCGGAATCAGCTCTGGAACAGCTGGTGGCGCAGGTGTTCGCCGAAGTGCTGCACTGCGACCGGGTCGGTGTGCACGACAACTTCTTCGACGCCGGTGGCACATCGCTGTCCGCGGCCACCGCGGTCGCCCGGCTGCGGTCGCAGGCCGGGCGCGAACTGTCGGTGCCCGACCTGTTCGATGCCCCGACCGTTGCCGGACTCGCCGCGGTGCTGGATCGGGCGGCCGCACCGGCCGGACCCGCGCCCGGGGACCTGCCGCGCCCGGACCGGATTCCGCTTTCCCCGGCGCAGCAGCGGATGTGGTTCCTCAACCGATTCGACCCGAGCGCGCTCACCGAGAACATCCCGCTGGTCCTGCGCATCACCGGTGACCTCGACGTCGTCGCGTTCAGCGCCGCACTGCATACGCTCGTCGTGCGGCACGAGTCGTTGCGCACCATCTATCCGGACTCGCCGCAAGGACCGTTCCAGGAGATCATCCCGGCCGCCGACGCGGCGCTCGAACTCGCCGTGACCGACGTCGGGCACACCTCGATGGACGCCGCCATCAGGGCGGTCACCTCCGTCGTCTTCGACGTCACCGCCGAGATACCGGTGCGTGCGGCCCTGCTCCGCGACAGCGACACCCGCAGCCACGTGTTCGTACTGGTGCTGCACCACATCTGCGCCGACGGTCTGTCGGTGGTGACGCTCGCCGCGCAGCTCGCCGACGCGTACGGCGCACTGCTGTCCGGCCGTGAACCCGACCGCACCCCGGTTCCGGTGCAGTACGCCGACTTCGCCGTCTGGCAGTGCGGACGCCTCGATGATCCGGACGGCCCCGCCACCCGGGAACTCGCGCAGTGGCGTGACCGACTCGACGGCGCACCGCCCGTCATCGACCTGCCCACGGACCGACCGCGTCCCGCCGAACCGAGCGGTGCCGGACGGCGCATCGACTTCCACGTCGACCAGGCGTTGTGGGCGCGCGTCACCGACTTCGCCGGACGGCGCGGCGTCACCCCGTTCATGGTGGCGCACACTGCGCTCGCGGTCCTGCTCGGCAGGATCGGCGACAACCACGATGTGGTGATCGGCACACCCATCGCCGGCCGCGACCAGGCGCGGCTCGAAGGGGTGGTCGGCATGTTCGTCAATATGCTGGCCTTGCGCACCCGGATCGATCCCGGGGCGACGGGCGAGGAGTCGCTCGCGGAGGCACGGGCCGCCGCGCTGCACGGCTTCGCCCATGCGTCGGTACCGTTCGACCGGATCGTCGAGGGGCTCGACCTGCCCCGTACCGCGGCCCATCACCCCGTTTTCCAGGTGGCGTTCTCTTTCCAGAATCTGGGGCCGGTCACCATGACGCTGCCGGGGGCCGAGGTCGAGGTCATCGACGACGACCTGCTCATCGCGGAATTCGACCTACATCTCACCCTCGCCGAGACCTTCCCGGCCGCAGCCGATTCCACCGGGGTCATGGGCCAGCTCGTCTACGCCACCGACCTGTTCGACAACTCGACGGCGACGGACCTGACCGAACGCTACGTGCGGCTGCTCGGCGCGCTCATCGAGTTCCCGGACCGTCCCGTCGGCGATCTGCCGCTGCTCGGACCCGGCGAACTCGCCCGGCTGTCGATGAGCGCACCGCCGGCACAGCACACCGAGACCGGTCTGGCCGACGGATTCCACGCGCAGGCGCGGCGCACGCCGGACGCCGATGCGCTGGTCACCACCGACGGCGTGCTCAGTTACCGCGAACTGGCGCGGCGCGTCACCGACCTGGCCGCTGTGCTCGCCGGTCACGGCGCCGGACCGGACGTCCGGGTGGCGATCACCGCACCTCGCGGCCTGCACCAGATCGTCGCGATGTACGCGGTCGCCACCGCGGGAGCGGCCTACGTCCCGGTCGACCTGACCGCGGGGGAACGCGCGACGATGATCCTCGACGCCGCCGACCCCGCGCTTGTCCTCGGTACCGGCGCAGCGCCGATCAGGGACCGGCCGTACCTCGACCTGACAGCTGTGCCCCACCCCGCGCCGCCCGTGCCGGCGTGGCGTCCCCGCCCGGACAACTCCGCCTACGTCCTGTACACGTCCGGCTCGACCGGCGTGCCCAAGGGCGTCGACGTGTCCGTCGGAGCCGTCACCGAACAACTGCGGTGGATGCAGCGGCGTTACCCGATGGGTGCGGGCGACACCGTCATCCTCAAGACGCCGGCCGGATTCGACCTGTCGGTATGGGAGTACTGGTGGCCGCTGCGCACCGGCGCCCGGATCGTCGTCGCCGAACCCGGTGCCGAACGCGACGGCCGGGCCCTGCTCGACACCCTCGCCCGGCACCGGGTGAGCGTGTTGCCGACGGTACCGTCGGGCCTGGCCATGCTCCTCGACGCCGGTGACGACAGGCTCTCCGGCACCTTGCGCACTGTGCTGTGTATCGGTGAGGAACTACCCGCCGAACTCGTCGCCAGATTCCGGCCGGCCGCACCGGATACGTTGCTGCACAACCTGTACGGACCCACCGAGGCGGCGGTGAGCGTCACCGGCCACGAGGTGGGTGAGCCTGGCGGCCGGGTGCCGATCGGTGCCGCACAACCATCGGTGGCGATCCGGGTGCTCGATTCCCGGCTGCGCCAGGTGCCAGACGGCGTCGCCGGCGAACTGTACGTGTCGGGGGTACAGGTGGCCCGTGGCTACCACGGCGACCCGGCGCGCACGGCGCTGTCGTTCGTGACCGACCCTGTCGACGGCTCCCGCATGTACCGCACGGGCGACCTGGTGCGACGGCTGCGCGACGGTAACCTCGTCTACCTCGGCCGCACGGACCATCAGCTCAAGATCCGCGGTTTCCGGATCGAACCCGGCGAGATCGAGGCCGTCCTGCGGCGGAGCGCAGGCGTCGCCGATGCCGTGGTCATCGCAGTGTCCCGGGAAGGAGATGCCGCGGCCGGAACGCCCGATCGGCTGATCGGATTCGTCACCGCCGCAACCGGATCCGGACACGCTGGGCTGGCCGAGGCCGTGACCCGCGAGGCGGCCCGGAAGCTGCCCGGTTACCTTCGTCCCGAAGTCCACGTGCTCGACGAACTGCCGTACAACGCCAACGGCAAGGTCGACAGGTCGCGGCTGCCGCGACCGAAGCCCGTGCAGCGGCAGTACGTCGCACCCGCCACCGACCTCGAACGGCTGGTGGTGGACGCCGTGACGGAGGTGGTCGGGGCCACCTCGAACTCCGTCCGGGTCGGCCTGGCCGACAACTTCTTCGCCCTCGGCGGCAACTCGCTGTCGGCGACCCGCCTCGCCGCCCGGCTGGAACGCGATCTGAACTGCCAGATCCCGGTCCGCGTGTTCTTCGACGCCGTCGACGTCGCGGACGTCGCCGCCCGGATCGCCGCCCTCGCCGGCACCGGCGGCGCCAGCGGCGCCGGCGGCCGGACCGTACCGCCCCTGGTGCGGACCGGGGACGACGACCCCGCACCGCTTGCGCCCGCGCAACGACGGCTATGGGAGTCGGTGCGCGCGGGGTCGGGCGGCGACTGGAACGTGCCGATGGCGATCAGGTTCACCGGCGGTCTCGACATCGGTGCGGTCGAGGTGGCCGTGGCGGACCTGGTGGAGCGGCACGAGTCGCTACGCACCCGCTACCGCGACACCCCCGACGGGGTCCGGCTGATCGTCGTTCCCGCCGCGACCGTCGCCGAATCGCTGCGCGGTGCGCTCACCCCGGTCGACGTCGCAGCGGACGATCTGCCGGCCGCGCTGACCGCGGCCGCATCGATACCGCTCGACGTGGTGAACGGGGTGCCGATCGGTCTGCGGCTGCTGCGGCTGCTGCCGGATGTCCACATTCTCGTGCTCGTGGTCCATCATCTGAGCTTCGACGGCCAGTCGATGGCACCGCTGGCCCGTGACGTCCTCATGGCCTACACCGCGCGCCGCGACGGCGGGGTGCCGGAACTGCCCGAGCCCGAGGTCACCTTCGCCGACTACGCCAGGTGGCGCACCGGCATCCTCGGTGCCCCAGGAGCCCGCACCGACGAGTTCGAGCGGCAACTCGCGCACTGGACGGGCATCTTCGGAGACGGCGCGGGCGCCCTCGCACCGTGGACGCCGCTGCCCACGGACCGGGCGCGGCCGGCGGTGTGGAACGCGGAGGGCGCGACGGTGCGGTTCCGTATCGGTGAGAATCTGCACGCCGCCATCGACGGCTACGCGCGGACCCGGTCGGTCAGCGTGTTCGCCGTCCTGCAGGCAGCCTTCGGTGTCGTTCTCGCCGAACGCACCGGCGACTCCGACGTCCACCTCGCCACCTCCAACGGAAACCGGACCCATCCGGCACTCGACGGTGTCGTCGGCAACTTCTCCGAGGAGATACCGATGCGGCTCGATGTGTCCGGTCCGCGGCCGTTCGTCGACGTGGTGTACGACGTGCGAGACCAACTGCTCGGCGGTCTCGCGCACCCCGACATCTCGATCCCCGACCTGATCGACGCGTTCGGGCTGGTCCGAGACAACGCCGGGTCGGTCGGGCATCCGGTCTTCTCGTCGACGCTCATCCTGCAGCAGGCCGAGGCCGGCGACGCCGGGGTGGCCGAGCTCGACCTCGGTGACGTGCGCATCGCCCGCGAGACGGTGCCGTCGACGACCGCCCGGCATGACCTGGAGTTCACCCTGCTCGAGCTACGCGACGCCGATCGGCCGGCCGGGATCGAGGGCACCGTCATCTATCCGGTCGCCCTGTTCGACCGGACGAGCGTCGAGCCGCTGCCGCAGCGCCTGCTGGAGGTGCTCGCGGCGGCCATGAGCCCCGGCGACCCCACGGTGGCCGACGTCCGGGGGACGCGGTGACCGCCGGCAGCGCGACGCCGGCCAATGGCGCGCTGACGGGAATCTCCGTGGTGATCGCCTACTACCGCGGGCTGCCGGACCTCGACGCTCAGCTCGACGCCCTGTCGGCACAGGACTTCAGCGGGGCGTTCGAGGTGATCGTCAGCGACAACGAGGGCAGCGACGAACTGCGCGAGCACATCGAGGCGTATCCGCTGCGTACCCGGCTCGGTCTGCGCACGGTCGACTCTTCGGCCAAGTCCGGTACCTCACACGCCCGGAACGTGGGGACCCGCAGCGCCGCGTACGATTTCATCGCCTACTGCGATCAGGACGACGCGGTGCACAGCGGCTGGCTGACGGCGATGGCCGCCGCCGCGGCGGACGCGGACCTGGTGGGCGGTCCCGTCGAGTCCGCGACCCTGAACGATCCGGTCGTCGCGTCGTGGCGGGTGCTGCCCGACCCGGACGAGCCGTTCGTCAGCGGCCGGTTTCTCCCGATGACGTTCGGCTGCAACCTCGGCATCCGCCGCGAGGTGTTCGACGCTGTCGGCGGCTGGGACGAGACCTACCCGACGGCCGGCAGCGATGTCGAATTCTGCTGGCGGGTACAGACATCCGGGTACCGCTTCGGATACGCGCGCGATGCCATGGTGGCCTACCGGTTCCGCACCGGCATGCGCGAATCCTGGCATCAGGTGGTCGACTACGGCCGCGAGGACGCCCGCGTCGCCAAACAGTACGGCGCACCCGGCCGGCAGTGGTGGTGGCTGCCCGTGCACGCCGGCGTGGTCGTCGCCCTGTGCCCGGTATGGCCGTGGGCCTGGTCGCGGCGACGGCGCGGCGAATGGGTCTGGCTCACCGGCAATCTCGTGGGCCGGCTGTGGGGCAGCATCAAGTACCGCGTCGTGTACCTGTGACGCGTAACTATCCCGGTTTATGGGAGCAGAAGATCGCGGTGCCCGGAAAGTAGTTGCCGCGCAACGGGCTCCATTGGCCCCAGGTCTCCTCGAAACCATCCGGCCACTCGGGCTCGACGATATCGTCGAGAACCAGTCCCGCCGCGACGATCTCGCGCACCCGGTCACCGATCGTCCGGTGATGCTCCACATACGTGACAATGCCGTCGTCGTCGGTCTCCCGGTACGGGGTGCGGCTGAAATAGGGGATCGACACGGTGAGGCCGGCGGGTCCGGGGTCGTCGGGGAACATCCACCGCATCGGGTGATTGACGGAGAACACCCAGCGCCCGCCCGGCCGCAGGATGCGGGTCACCTCGGCCATCACGAGCGCCGAATCGGCGACGAACGGGACCGCCCCGAACGAGGAGAACACGACATCGAACGAGGCGTCGGTGAACGGCAGTGCCTCCGCGGTGGCCTGGACCAGGGGAGTGGGCGCGTCGTCGCCGGCGATCGCGCGCAGGCCGTGCCGCAGCATCTCCCCGGAGAGGTCGAGCCCGATCACGTGTGCCCCGTGCGCGGTGAGCCAGCGGGCACACGGCGCCGAACCGCAACCCACCTCCAGAATCGTTTTGCCCTCGACCGGCCCCAGCAGGCCTGCTTCGGCCTCGGTGAGTCCCTCCGGGCACCAGCGGAACTCTCCGCCGGTGCGTGCCGCGCCGAGAAACTCGCCGTGTTCGTCGTGGTAGTCGTCGGCGTCGTGGTCCCACCACGAGCGGGACGCGCGCTCGCTGACCACCGAATCGATCTCGTCCAGGGGGCGCGGCAGGTGGGGGGATTGATCAGGGCTCATGGCAGGCTCAGTCTAGGAGCAAGGGCGAGCAGGGGCGCCGAGGTGTTCGTAGCTGTCCAATCGTCCCTGGTCGCAGCTGGTGCAGACCTCATTTGCCCAGGACAATGCGGCTGGAGTAGCCTTGAATTCGCGCGCGTACGCTTTTGCGCGTGGTTCGGAGCGTTGTCGCATCCGGTTCGGCCCGATTCGGTGGCCGGCGGACGTGGTGCGCTGTGAGCAACAATCAGACATTTCAGTACCTACTACAACCCTGTCCGGAGCAACTCAACATATGTCGTCCCCCACGATTTCCTCGCCGCAAGTAGCCGTCAACGATATCGGCTCGGCCGAGGACTTCCTCGCCGCCATCGACTCCACGATCAAGTACTTCAACGATGGCGACATCGTGGAAGGCACCATCGTCAAGGTGGACCGCGACGAGGTTCTGCTCGACATCGGTTACAAGACCGAAGGCGTCATCCCGTCCCGCGAACTGTCGATCAAGCACGACGTCGATCCTTCCGAGGTCGTCAACGTCGGTGACGAGGTCGAGGCGCTGGTCCTCACCAAGGAAGACAAAGAAGGCCGCCTGATCCTGTCCAAGAAGCGCGCTCAGTATGAGCGGGCCTGGGGCACCATCGAGGAGCTCAAGGAGAAGGACGAGGCCGTCAAGGGCACCGTCATCGAGGTCGTCAAGGGCGGCCTGATCCTCGACATCGGTCTGCGTGGCTTCCTCCCGGCATCGCTGGTGGAGATGCGTCGCGTCCGCGATCTGCAGCCGTACATCGGCAAGGAGATCGAGGCCAAGATCATCGAGCTCGACAAGAACCGCAACAACGTGGTCCTGTCGCGTCGCGCCTGGCTCGAGCAGACCCAGTCCGAGGTCCGCAGCGAGTTCCTGCACCAGCTGCAGAAGGGCCAGGTCCGCAAGGGCGTCGTGTCCTCGATCGTCAACTTCGGTGCGTTCGTCGATCTCGGCGGCGTCGACGGCCTGGTGCACGTCTCCGAGCTGTCGTGGAAGCACATCGACCACCCGTCCGAGGTTGTCGCCGTGGGCGACGAGGTCACCGTCGAGGTCCTCGACGTCGATCTCGACCGCGAGCGCGTGTCGCTGTCGCTCAAGGCCACCCAGGAAGATCCGTGGCGTCAGTTCGCCCGCACCCACGCCATCGGCCAGATCGTGCCCGGCAAGGTCACCAAGCTGGTGCCGTTCGGTGCGTTCGTCCGTGTCGACGAGGGCATCGAGGGTCTGGTCCACATCTCCGAGCTGGCCGAGCGCCACGTCGAGGTGCCGGATCAGGTCGTGTCCGTCGGTGACGACGCGATGGTCAAGGTCATCGACATCGACCTGGAGCGTCGCCGGATCTCGCTGAGCCTCAAGCAGGCCAACGAGGACTACACCGAAGAGTTCGACCCGTCGAAGTACGGCATGGCCGACAGCTACGACGAGCAGGGCAATTACATCTTCCCCGAGGGCTTCGATCCCGAGACCAACGAATGGCTCGAAGGCTTCGAAACCCAGCAGAAGGAATGGGAAGCCCGCTACGCCGAGGCTGAGCGTCGTCACAAGATGCACACCACCCAGATGGAGAAGTTCGCCGCCGCAGCCGCCGAGGCCGCCGCAGCACCGTCGGACTACTCCTCGTCCTCCTCTGAAGGTGGCCGTGGTGGATCGTCGTCGTCCTCGACCGGCGCCTCCTCCGGTGGCTCGCTGGCCAGCGACGAGCAGCTCGCCGCTCTCCGCGAGAAGCTGTCGGGCAACGCCTGATCGCCTAACCGCATAGCAACAGCGCCCCGGCTCATCTGAGCCGGGGTGCTGTTGTGTCGTGTGCCCTGTTGTCACGGATGCGGAATCCGGGGGAAGTCGCGGGAGCCCCTAGATTAGTACTGCTAAGTAACCTACCATCGGGCACATGAGTCCCTTCAACAACAATAGTCACTCCTGTAACACCCGACAGCGCTCGTTCCGGCGCCGCTTGTTCGCTGTGCCGTTGGTGGGTGCGCTGACGATCGGCGCGCTCATGGGGACGGCGGACGCCACGGCGGCGCCGTCGACCGGATCCTCGGGATCATCCTCGGGGTCCTCTGGATCGTCGACAGGATCGGCGGACCTGCTCGGCGGGCTTGTCGATCTGGTGATCGGTTCGTCGGGGGAGTCGACGGGGTCCGAGTCGACGGGATCTGCGGACGGATCGCTCGGCAGTGCCGAGATCGGCACGCCGGAGCAGCGATCGACCCGCGCGAGCCGGTACCTGTTCGCCGATCCGGCCGACCGTTACATCGTCGTACTCGGGGCCAAGATCGGCACGCTGGGCAGATTTCCGGACATCCTCCTCAAACGACTCGACCTCGCCGCCCGGCTGTCGCGCCAGAACCCGCTCAGCAAGGTGGTCGTGACCGGCGGCGACACCTGGTGGCTGCCGGTCAGCGAGGCCCAGTTCATGAACGTCGGCATGATCCGCCGCGGAGTGCCGCCCTGGCGGATGCTCAACGAGGACAAGGCCACCAGCACGGTCCAGAATGCCGACTACACGGTGCAGCTTCTCAAGAAGCGCAAGGCGACCGGGGCGGTGATCGTCACCAACGACTTCCATATGGACCGCGCCCTCAAGAACTTCCGGGACGCCGCGAAGACTCAGAAGGCCGACATGAGCTTCATTCCCGCATACGCCGGCGACTGACGGACCGCCGCGGTCCGGCGCCTGGTGCTGGGTGCGGATACCCATGCGGTGTTGACAATAATTTTCATTAAGCCGTTAACTGACCGCGTGAGAACAACACGAACACCCACCCTGTACCTGGCCGCGCTGGTCGCTGCCACCACTCTCGCGCTGTCGGCCTGCGGCTCGCCCGATTCCGATGGTGGCGAGACCTCGGCGTCGAGTCGGGTGGCAGAACAGGCCGGACCCACACCGCGTCTGGCGCTCAGTTATGACGGCGGCGTGCTGGTTCTCGACGCGACAACGCTCGAGCAGATCGCCGACATTCCGATCGACGGCTTCGTCCGGCTCAACACCGCCGCCAACGGACGCAACGTCTTCGTTTCCGCGGCAGGAGGATTCCGTGTCATCGACATGGGGACCTGGACGGTACAGCACGGCGACCATGGTCATTCCTACACCACCGCACCGAAACTCACCGAACTGCGCTTCGGCGGAGCGGAACCGGGGCACGTCGTGCCGCACGATGCCCGGATCGCCTTGTTCAGCGACGGAACCGGTGACGTCGATATCGTCGAACCCGCCGAACTGGCCGACGGCAAAGCGAAATCCACGCGGTACACCGTTCCCGAACCGCACCACGGGGTCGCGGTGTCACGGGGCGACGGCAGCCTCGTGGTCAGCGTCGGCGACGAGGACTCCCGCACCGGAGTCGCCATCATCGACCGGGACCACAAGCGGATCGCCGGGAATGATCAGTGCCCGGGCGTGCACGGAGAGGCTGCTGCCGCCGGCGGGGTGCTCGTCTTCGGCTGCGAGGACGGGCTGCTCGTCGTCGACGGCAACAACATCCGCAAGGTGGCGAGCCCGGATGCCTATGGGCGCATCGGTAATCAGGCCGGGGCGGAGAGTTCGCCGATAGTGCTGGGCGACTACAAGACCCAGAAGGATGCCAAGGCCGAACACCCGAACAGATTCACCCTGACCGACACGCGCACCGGCTCACTCCGAGTGGTGCCGTTTCCGGCGAGCTACAGCTTCCGTGGCCTCGAACGGGGACCGAATGGGGAAGCGCTGATTCTCGGCACCGACGGTGCCTTGCACCTCATCGACGCCGAGACGGGTGCCGAAACCGCGAAGATCCCGGTGATCGAACGGTGGACCGAGCCGACGCGGTGGCAGGATCCGATGCCCAACCTGTTCGTCCTCGACTCGATTGCCTACGTGAGTGATCCGGCGACCAGGACGATCCACGCCGTCGACCTCACCGAGCGCAAGCGCGTCAACCAGGCCGGACTGGACAAGCCGACCATCGAGCTCACCGGCGTGACCGGCTGACTCGACGGCGGTGGGTGAGTGGGGCGGCGGTCCCGGTTGTGACCGCTGCCTCAATCGTCTGCCAGACTGGACGACGTGATCAGAGTGGGATTGACCGGGGGTATCGGCGCGGGCAAGTCGACGGTGGCCAAGACTTTCACCGAGCGGGGCGCGTACCTCATCGACGCCGACAAGATCGCCCGCGAGGTGGTCGAACCGGGCTCGGACGGTCTGCGCCGGCTCGTGGACGCGTTCGGTCCGGAGATCCTGGGCTCCGACGGCTCGCTCGACCGGCCCGCGCTCGCGGCCCGGGTATTTTCCGACGACGAGCAGCGACAGAAACTCAATGCCGTCACGCACCCGCTGATCGGGGCGAGAACGCAGGCACTGCTTGACGCCGCACCCGCGGATGCGATTGTGGTGCAGGATATTCCGCTACTCGTGGAGAATCACTCAGCGCCGTTCTTTCACTTCGTGGTGATCGTCGGAGCCGACGAGGAACTGCGCGTACACCGGCTCACCACCTCGCGCGGCCTCGACGAGGCCGACGCACGGGCGCGGATCGCGGCGCAGGCCACCGACGACCAGCGGCGTGCCGTCGCCGACGCCTGGCTCGACAACTCCGGAACACCCGAACAACTCGCGGAGGCGGCGGCACGGCTGTGGGACGAGCGTCTGGTGCCGCTCGAGGAGGCCGTTCGGCAGGGAGCCCCGGCCGAACCGGATGCCGCGGCGGTGGCGTGGGATCCCAGCCCGGCGTCGCTGGAGACCCGCCTGACCAACCGGTTGTGGGCGCTGTGCGGCGCCAACGCCACCGCGGTCGAGGTGGCCACCAGCGGACTGGTGCCCTCGCTGCGGGTGGTGGCCAGGGATGACGACGCGGTTGCGGCGATCACCGCGGCGCTGCCTGCCGGAGGCTTCGCCGCTACGTCGCCGGGTGAGTTCGCATCGGCCGATGCGGGCAGGCCCGCGGTGATCGGCGTGGCGGTGAAGGCCGGGTAAGGCCTTACGCTCCGGGCGAGTCCAGCCAGGTCAACGGCTCACCGACCTGCGCGTTGAGCCAGTCCTGCACCTTGTGGTCATGGTCGGCGGCCCCCACCAGCGCCCGCGTCGCCACGAACACCGCCTCCTGGGCGTCGGCCGTGCTGAGCAGGCCCGCGGAACAGGCGTCGAACAACTCATCGACGTCGATCAGCTCCAGCGGCTGCGGCGGGGTGTCCACCAGGTCCAGGTACCAGTCGGTGGCGTGCCAGCGGCCCTCGTCGTCGGGGCCGTGGAAGCGGCCCACGTCGAGATACAGTCGCTGCCCGGGACGGTGACCCTCGGTGAAGTGAAAGATGTTGGCGCGCAACCCCAGTGCGGGGAGCAACCAGGTCTCGAGGTGGCTGAACTTGGCGTGATCGGCAGTGCGGGACATGTACAGGCCGTAGTCGGTCTCGCGGTACTGCTGCACCGGCCGCACGAAGCCCTTGTTGTCGGTGTTGGTCATCGCCGGTACGTCGAAGACCTCGTACTTGGGGGGATGCGGTGCCGCTGTCATGGTGGTGACAGTAGCGGGCGAATACGACAAGGGCTTGAGGAACGAAACTGTCCGCATTCGGGTTTACCCTGACGCTATGGCGTTTGCAGCAGAACATCCGGTGATCGCGCACTCCGAGTTCCGGCCCGTCGGTGAGATCGAACGTACCGGCCGGGAGTTCGAGGTGGTCAGCCAGTACGAGCCGGCCGGCGACCAGCCGCAGGCCATCGACGACCTCGAACGCAGGCTCAAGGCGGGCGAGAAGGACATCGTGCTGCTAGGTGCCACCGGTACCGGTAAGTCGGCCACCACCGCCTGGCTCATCGAGCGGGTGCAGCGGCCCACGCTGGTGATGGCGCCCAATAAGACACTGGCTGCGCAGCTGGCCAATGAGCTGCGGGAGATGTTGCCCAACAACGCGGTCGAGTACTTCGTCTCGTACTACGACTACTACCAGCCCGAGGCGTACATCGCGCAGACCGATACCTACATCGAGAAGGACTCGTCCATCAACGACGACGTGGAGCGGTTGCGGCATTCGGCCACCTCCAATCTGCTCTCGCGCCGCGACGTGGTGGTGGTCGCCTCGGTTTCCTGCATCTACGGTCTCGGTACGCCGCAGTCCTACCTCGACCGGTCCGTCGAATTGTCGGTGGGGCAGGAGGTGGACCGCGATGCGCTGCTGCGGCTGCTGGTGGACGTGCAGTACACCCGCAACGACATGTCCTTCACCCGGGGCGGCTTCCGGGTGCGCGGCGACACCGTCGAGATCATCCCGTCGTACGAGGAGCTCGCGGTGCGGATCGAGTTCTTCGGTGACGAGGTGGAGGCACTGTACTACCTGCATCCTCTGACCGGAGATGTTGTGCGGGAAGTTGATTCGCTGCGAATCTTCCCCGCCACGCACTATGTCGCGGGTCCGGAGCGCATGGAGAAGGCGATGGCCGGCATCGAGGCCGAACTCGAGGAGCGGCTCGCCGATCTGGAGGGCAAGGGCAAACTCCTTGAAGCACAGCGGCTGCGGATGCGCACCACCTACGACCTGGAGATGATGCGGCAGGTGGGTTTCTGCTCCGGCATCGAGAACTATTCGCGGCACATCGACGGTCGCCCCGCGGGGAGTGCGCCCGCCACCCTCATCGACTACTTCCCGGACGATTTCCTGCTGGTCATCGACGAATCGCATGTGACGGTGCCGCAGATCGGCGCGATGTACGAGGGTGACATGTCCCGCAAACGCAACCTCGTCGAGTACGGCTTCCGGCTGCCCTCGGCCGTCGACAACCGGCCGCTGACCTGGGACGAGTTCGTCGACCGTATCGGGCAGACCGTGTACCTGTCGGCCACCCCCGGAGCGTACGAGCTGGGGCAGTCGCAGGGTGAGTTCGTCGAGCAGGTGATCCGCCCGACCGGTCTCGTCGATCCCGAGGTCATCGTCAAACCCACCAAGGGGCAGATCGATGATCTGGTGCACGAGATCCGGGAACGCACCGAACGCGACGAACGGGTCCTGGTCACCACCCTCACCAAGAAAATGTCCGAAGACCTCACCGACTACCTGCTGGAACTCGGCATCCGGGTCCGATACCTGCATTCGGAGGTCGACACACTGCGCCGCGTCGAGCTGCTGCGGCAGTTGCGCACCGGCGAGTACGACGTCCTGGTGGGCATCAACCTGCTCCGCGAGGGCCTCGACCTGCCCGAGGTGTCGCTGGTGGCGATCCTCGACGCGGACAAGGAGGGCTTCCTGCGCAGCACCACCTCGCTGATCCAGACCATCGGCCGCGCCGCCCGCAACGTGTCCGGGCAGGTGCACATGTACGCCGACAAGATCACCGACTCGATGCGCAACGCCATCGACGAGACCGAACGCCGCCGCGAGAAGCAGATCGCCTACAACACCGAGCACGGCATCGACCCGCAACCGCTGCGCAAGAAGATCGCCGACATCCTCGATCAGGTGTACCGGGAGGCCGACGACACCGTGGAGGTCGGCGGGTCGGGCCGCAACGCCAGCCGGGGCCGCCGCGCCCAGGGGGAGGTCTCGAAGGCGAAGGGCAGCGCCGGCGTGATCGAAAAACGCGACACCTCGGCGATGCCGCGTGCCGAACTTGCCGATCTGGTCGGTCAGCTCACCGAGCAGATGATGAGCGCGGCCCGCGACCTACAGTTCGAGCTCGCCGGCCGGCTGCGTGATGAGATCGCCGACCTGAAGAAGGAACTCCGGGGCATGGACGCGGCCGGTATCAAGTAGGAGGTGACGCCCGATCGATCGGCGCGCCATTGTGCCGATCGCCACGAATCGGCGACAAAACTGTTACCCTCCCGCTACTGTCGCGATTCAAGGGGTTCCGTGGGGGCGCGCGCCACCCGGCATCCCCGCCGGTCCACCGGCCGGCGGCATGTCCTATGGGCGACAAACTGAACTATGGAGGAATGGATGAGCGCATACCAAACGATCGTCGTCGGCACCGACGGTTCTGAGTCGTCGTTGAAGGCGGTGGAGCGTGCGGGTGCCTTGGCCGGCGGGGAGGGCAAGCTGGTGATCGCGTGCGCATACCTGCCCAACGACCGGGGCCCGGGTGAGGCCGCCGACATCCTGAAAGACGAGGCTTACCAGATCCAGGGCTCCACCCCCACCGAAGAGGTGCTGCGCACCGCCAAGGAACGCGCCGGCAAGGCCGGTGCCGCCAACGTGGTGTTGCGTCCGGTCAAGGGTGCCCCGGTCGACGCTCTGCTGCAACTGGTCACCGACGTGTCGGCGGACCTGCTGGTGGTGGGTAACCGCGGCCTGAACTCGATCGCCGGGCGCCTGCTCGGTTCGGTTCCGGCGGATGTGGCCCGCAAGTCGGCATCGGACGTGCTGATCGTCCACACCACCTAGACCCATCGGACCTGACGGTGCGGGTCAATCGTTCCGTACCGGCAGGTCTTTCAGTTCGTCAGGCAGCGGCTCGTCGTAGACCACGACGAGCCGCTGTGTTGCTCGAGTGAGCGCGACGTACAGGTCGCTGTGCCCGCGGGGCGACTGTCGCAGGATCTCTGCCGGACCGACGACCACCACGTTGTCGAATTCGAGTCCCTTGCACGCCGATACGGTCAGGACCCGGATCTCGTCACCGCCGCTGGTCCGGCCATCGAGTTCGGCGGCGATACCCGCACATTGGTTGTCGGGTGCGATGATCGCGGTCAGTCCCGGCCAGTCGCCGCCGAGTGCCGTGACAACCGCGGACGGGACTGAGGATCCCGCCGCGGTCATCGCGTACGGTTCGATTCCGTTGCTGCGCAATGATGTCGGCGGTGAGTGCTCCGGATTGATCTGGTGCAGCACGCGATTGGCGTACCGGGTGATCTCCGAGGGCGTGCGGTAGTTGACCGTCAACTCCCGCAACTGCCAGCGTTTGGCCACATACGGTTCCAGCACCGCCTGCCACGATCGCGTGCCCGCGAGGTCACCGGTCTGGGCGGTGTCACCGATGATCGTCATCCAGCGGTTCGGGATCCGCCGCATGAGCATGCGCCACGCCATCGCCGACAGTTCCTGCGCCTCGTCCACGATCACATGGCCGAACGCCCACTGCCGGTCGCCGACGGCTCGTTCGGCCGTCGTCAGGTTCCGGCGCCGAGTCTGCCGCTCGGCGAGCTGCTCGGCATCGATCAGGTCATAGGCCATCAGGATCTCGGGATCGAGATCATCCTCGAGATCCTGGGGTGCCGACCCGGTCAGGATGTCGAGCGCCTCCTGCGCCTCCGCGAGCTGCCTGCGCCACTGGGCGCGCTGCTCGCGTTCGTCGTCCTCGGTGCCGAACCCGATGAGCTCGGCGATCTCGTCGAGCAGCGGGACGTCGGCGGGGGAGAAGTCGGCGCCTTCGGGACGCGGTGCGGCCACCCTGTGTAGTGCCGCGCGATCGTCGTCGGACCAGCCGGGGGTGGCCCGACGGATCGCGGCCGGATCGGCGTACAGATCACGCAGCACATCGAGCGGCGTCAGCGTGGGCCAGAAGCGCAGCAACTCCCGGCGGATATCGGGATCCTGCGCCATCTCCTCCCGGATGTCGGCGATATCGCCGGCGCTGAGCAACTGCGAACCGTCGAGTAGGCTCGCGCCGATGGTGCGGGCGTGAGCCTGCGCCAGCCCGTCGAGCCCGGCCCGCACGAAGATCCGCTGTGCCTGGTTGTGCGCCTTGCGGGAACTGCGGGCCTTGGCTCGGGCATCCTTGATCAGCTGCGAGGTGATCTGCACCTCGTAGGTGTCGAAGGTGACCGGAACCGGCATCGACGGCAGCGACTGGTAGGCACGCACCGTTCGTTTGACGACGTCCACCATGCGCAGGTCACCCTTGACGGCCATCGTCTCCCGGCTGTCGGTGGCCGCTGCGCTCACCCCGGGGAACAGATCCCCGACTGTCGAGAGCAGCACCCCCGACTCGCCCAGCGACGGCAGCACCTGCCCGATGTAGTCCAGGAAGTCGTCGTTGGGGCCGACGATCAGGATTCCGCTGCGCGAGAGCGTGTCCCGGTGTGTGTAAAGCAGGTAGGCCGCACGGTGCAGGGCCACCGCGGTCTTGCCCGTGCCCGGGCCGCCCTGGATCACGGTCACCCCGCGGTGCGTCGAGCGGATGATGATGTCCTGCTCCCGCTGGATGGTCTCGACGATGTCGGTCATCTCGCCGGTGCGGGCGGCATTGAGCGCGGACACCAGCGCCGACTCGTTGACCACGTCGCCGTGGGCGGACATATCGGTGACCGCGTGCTCACCGGTCAGGTACTCGTCGTTGACCGCACGCACCATGCGGTTGCGGGTGCGGATATGGCGCCGCATCTCCACGGATTCGGGAGCCGCGGGGGTGGCGAGATAGAACGGGCGGGACAGGGGAGCGCGCCAGTCGAGCAGTAGCGTGCTGTCGGCCTCATCATCGTCGAGGATGCCGATGCGCCCGATCCGGCGGATCTCACCGTCCTCCAGGTCGAGCCGGCCGAAGTACAGATTGTGTTCGGCCGCATCGAACTTGGTGAGATCGTCGGTGTAGAGACGCTCGTACGATTCGCGTTCGGACAGCGCCTGCGGGTTGTCCTCGGTCTCCCGCAACGCCTCCGACAACCGGCGGTTCGTGTTGGCGCGCATCCGATCCAGCCGCGCGTAGGTGAGGTCGAGATGCTGCTGTTCCTCATCGACACGGATATCGGAGCCGGTCGTGTTGTGCCGGGTCGGGCCTGTGTGTTCGATCGTCACTGGTCGTTCTGGTGTCTCTGGTCGTTCTGATAGCGCTGCCTGGTCGCGGGTCACTGACGGTCTGAACCGCTCTTGGCCAGTGCCTCGGTGCCGGCCGCCCGGGCCTTGCGCCACAGCCGTTGTCCGTCCTTGGCCTTGTCCGCCGCTGCCTCGGCGGCGGTCGAGGCGAGCTCGCGCGCTGCCTGAGCCACCTCCGGGGCCCGTTCACGTGCCGCCTCGACCACTTCGGGCGCCCGGTCCCGGGTCTTCACCGCGACGTCCGACACGATTCCGCGTGCGGCCTCGGCGACCTGGGGTGCGTGGTCGCGGGCCTTGGCCGCGACGCCGGCTCCCCGCGCTTCGAGTGCGTGCACGGCGTCCTGCACGGTTTCGGACGCTCCGGCCGACCGCTCGGCCACCGCCTCGGCACCCTCGGCGGCTTTCGACCGCAGGGAGTCCCACGCGGATGCCGATGTGCCGGCGCCGACCGGGAGGGCGGCCACCACCGTTTCGGCGGCGCGGCGTCCGCGCCAGCCGAGCGAGGGTTTGCCCTCGGTGTCGGCGGCGGCGATCAGCAGGCCACCGAGCAGGCTGACGTTCTTGACGAACTGGGTGCGTTGCTGTGCCTTGAGTGCCGGGTCGGTCTCGTTCCAGAACGCGTGCCCGGCGACGGTGGTGGGGACCAGGGATCCGGCGAGGAGAGCGGCGGCCGGGCGGGGGAACTTGCCGCTCGCGAGCAGCAGGCCCGCGGCGACCTGGATGGCGCCGTTGACCCGGATGACGGTTTCGGCATCCGTCGGCACGTTGGCGGTCACCGTGTCCGGCAGCGCCTGGACCGATCCGTCGATGAAACCTTGCGCCGCGGCGGCCTTACCGGCCGGATTCCGGAGGGAATCGACACCTCCGACCACGAACACGGATGCGAGCATCGGGCGGGCGATACGGCGGAGAATCATGCGATCACGACCTTCGTTTCTGGTGAACTTCGGGTGTCACATCCGGGCCCGGCTCTCGAGCGCGGATTCGATCCACTTTACGCGCGCATCGGCGCGTGCCCCGGAAACGACGGCCGTGATCGGCTCACGGGGTGCTCACCAACCGCGTTCGCGCCACTCGTCCAGGTGCGGTCGTTCGGCGCCGAGGGTGGTGTCCTTTCCGTGGCCGGGATAGACGACGGTGTCGTCGGGGTACCGGTCGAACACCTTCCGGGTGACATCGCCGAGGAGGATCTCGAAGTCACCCTCCTTCCAGGTCTTACCGACCCCGCCGGGGAACAAACAGTCACCGGAGAACAGGTGCACTGTGCCACTTTCCCCGTCGCTGCGTTCGCCCCGGCCGCCGTCGGTGAGGGCCAGTGCGATCGATCCCGGTGTGTGCCCGACCAGATGGATGGCGTCGAAGGTGAGGTCACCCACCACGATCGTGTCGCCGTCGTCGACGAGCCGGTCGGGGGTGACCGGGAGTTCGGCGGCGTCGAGCCGCCCGGCGGCGGTGGGTACCTTCAGGGCCGAGCTGACCTCGGCCAGCGCCTGCCAGTGGTCGAAATGCTGGTGGGTGGTGAGCAGCAGCGCCGGGCGTCCGTCGGAGGCGGCCACCGTCGCCAGGATCCGGTCGGCGTCGTTGGCGGCGTCGATGATCAGCTGGTCGCCGGTCGCGCGGCTGGTCACCAGGTACACGTTGTTGTCCATCGGGCCGACGGACAGTTTCACGATCGTCGCCGAACCCAATGTGCGACGCTGTGGTTCGGGCGATTCGGACAGGTCGCCGGTATAGGTGTCGGAGATGGTGGTGGGAGGGGAAGTCATGCCGAAAGGTTATCGCGCGGCGGCCCTGGTCCGGCGGAGTACAGTGGAGAGCCGATCGCACGTCTGTTCGCCTAGTGAGTTGAGGAAGTGCCAGTGGTAGACCGGCTGATCGTTCGCGGGGCGCGCGAGCACAACCTGCGCGGAATCGACGTGGACCTGCCACGAGACAGCCTGATCGTCTTCACAGGGCTGTCCGGATCCGGCAAGTCGTCGCTCGCGTTCGACACGATCTTCGCCGAGGGACAGCGTCGCTACGTCGAGTCGCTGTCGGCGTACGCCCGCCAGTTCCTCGGCCAGATGGACAAGCCCGACGTCGACTTCATCGAGGGTCTCTCACCCGCGGTGTCGATCGACCAGAAGTCCACCAACCGCAACCCGCGATCGACCGTCGGCACCATCACCGAGGTGTACGACTATCTGCGTCTGCTGTACGCGCGGGCGGGCCGCGCGCACTGCCCCGAGTGCGGCGAACTGATCGCCAAACAGACTCCGCAGCAGATCGTCGACCAGGTACTCGACATGGAGGAGGGCACCCGCTTCCAGGTGCTCGCGCCCGTCGTACGCACCCGTAAGGGCGAGTTCGTCGACCTGTTCGCCGAACTGCAGACGCAGGGTTTCTCCCGTATCCGTGTCGACGGTGTGGTGCATCAGCTCACCAGCCCGCCCAAGCTCAAGAAGCAGGAGAAGCACGACATCGAGGTGGTCGTGGACCGTCTCGTGGTCAAGGCCTCGGCCAAGCAGCGGCTCACCGACTCGGTGGAGACCGCGCTGCGCCTGGCCGACGGCATCGTGGTGCTCGACTTCGTCGACAGGGACGAGAGCGACCCCGACCGCGAACGTCGCTTCTCCGAACAGATGGCCTGTCCCAACGGGCATCCCATCGCGATCGACGACCTCGAACCGAGGTCCTTCTCGTTCAACTCGCCTTACGGCGCCTGCCCCGAATGCGATGGGCTCGGAGTGCGCAAGGAGATCGACGAGGACCTCGTCGTGCCCGATCCTGAGCTCACCCTCACCGAGGGTGCGATCGCGCCATGGTCGAGCGGCCATAACGCCGACTACTTCCTGCGGCTGATATCCGGTCTCGCCGACGAGATGGGTTTCGACCTCGACACCCCGTGGAAGAAGCTGCCGATCAAGGCGCGCCGGGCCATCCTCAACGGCAGCGACCACCAGGTGCACGTCAAGTTCCGCAACCGCTACGGCCGCACCCGCTCGTACTACACCGAGTTCGAGGGGGTGATGTCGTTCCTGAGCCGCCGGATGGACCAGACCGAGTCCGAGCAGATGAAGGAACGCTACGAGGGTTACATGCGCGACGTGCCGTGCCCGGCGTGCGCGGGTGCCCGGCTGCGGCCCGAAATCCTGTCGGTGACCCTCGACCATCCCACGCACGGCGAGAAGTCGATCGCCGACGTGTGCGCGATGTCGGTGGCCGACTGCGCCGACTATCTCGACGGTCTCGCCCTCGACGAGCGTCAGCAGGCCATCGCCGGCCGCGTCCTCAAGGAGGTGCAGGCGCGGATCCGCTTCCTGCTCGACGTCGGAC
The DNA here is from genome assembly GCF_000241345.1 of Gordonia amarae NBRC 15530. Lineage (GTDB taxonomy): Bacteria > Actinomycetota > Actinomycetes > Mycobacteriales > Mycobacteriaceae > Gordonia > Gordonia amarae. Next base: position 13,352 of record NZ_BAED01000056.1, on the reverse strand, counting down.
TGGAGTATCTGTCCCTGGCCCGGGCGGCGGGCTCACTGTCCGGTGGTGAGGCCCAGCGCATCCGGCTCGCCACGCAGATCGGGTCCGGCCTGGCCGGTGTGCTGTACGTCCTCGACGAACCGTCGATCGGGCTGCACCAGCGCGACAACCGCCGTCTCATCGAAACCCTCACCCGGCTCCGCGATCTGGGCAACACCCTCATCGTCGTCGAACACGACGAGGACACCATCCGGGCCGCCGACTGGATCGTCGACATCGGTCCGCTCGCCGGTGAACACGGCGGTCAGGTGGTGCATTCGGGCAGCTACAAGGACCTGCTCAAGAACCGCAAGTCGCTGACGGGGGCGTATCTGTCGGGCCGGGACACGCTGCCGGTACCCGCGATCCGCCGGCCCATCGACCGCAAGAAGCAACTCGTGGTCGTCGGCGCACGGGAGCACAACCTGCGCGGTATCGAGGTGTCCTTCCCGCTGGGCGTGCTGACCGCGGTCACCGGTGTCTCCGGCTCGGGCAAATCGACGCTCGTCAACGACATCCTGGCGACGGTGCTGGCCAACAAACTCAACGGCGCCCGGCAGGTGCCCGGCCGGCACACCCGGGTCAAGGGTCTGGAACACCTCGACAAGCTGGTACAGGTCGACCAGTCACCGATCGGCCGCACCCCGCGATCAAACCCGGCCACCTACACCGGCGTATTCGACAAGATCCGCACCCTGTTCGCCGCCACCACCGAGGCCAAGGTCCGCGGCTACCAGCCGGGCCGGTTCTCGTTCAACGTCAAGGGCGGCCGGTGTGAGGCGTGTGCCGGTGAGGGCACCATCAAGATCGAGATGAACTTCCTGCCCGACGTGTACGTGCCGTGCGAGGTGTGCCACGGGGCGCGGTACAACCGGGAGACCTTGGAGGTCCATTACAAGGGCAAGACCATCTCCGAGGTCCTCGACATGCCGATCGAGGAGGCCGCCGACTTCTTCGAACCCGTCACCTCCATCCACCGCTACCTGAAAACGCTCGTCGACGTGGGACTGGGTTATGTGCGGCTCGGACAGCCCGCACCCACGCTGTCCGGTGGCGAGGCGCAGCGTGTGAAGCTGGCCGCCGAACTGCAGAAGCGTTCCACCGGCCGCACCGTCTACATTCTCGACGAACCCACCACCGGCCTGCACTTCGAGGACATCAAGAAGCTGCTGAAGGTGATCAACGGCCTTGTCGACAAAGGCAATTCGGTGATCGTCATCGAACACAACCTCGATGTCATCAAGACCGCCGACTGGATCATCGACATGGGTCCGGAGGGCGGTGTCGGCGGTGGCACCGTCGTCGCCGAGGGAGATCCGGAAGATGTTGCGGGCGTTGCCGAAAGCTACACCGGCAAGTTCCTCGCCGAAATCCTGGAGGGATAGCAGCCGGCGTCGGCCGCGAGTCGCAATCGAAGACAACACGAACTCATCACCGATGTGCGTGGCGGCGACATCCGGCAGCTCGATGATTCGGCGTCGTCCGAACCGGGTGTCTGACTTCTCGTATTGTCGCCCGGAGGGTTTCAGCCCAGCCACACCGATTTCGCGCCTGCATCACCGATACGGATCACCCAGACGATCGCACCCAGTGCCAGCACGATGACGGTGAGCGTCGTGACGAGCCGGGCGAGGTCGCGCCACCGATCGGGAACCTCAGGCACCCACTGCCACCGCGACAGGTCGGCCGCCGCCGCCCAGTGAACGGTGATCGCGGCGAAAAGCCCGGCGACCCAATAGACCATCTGATCGCCGAGGTGGACGTGCCGGGCGAGATCGGGGTTCATCGGCGTGGTCTTCTCGAGCGATTCGCCGGCCGATGTCGTCAGCGGTGTCACGATCACCGCGACGAGAGTGATCGCGACCGCACCCCATCCGAGCCAACGTCGCGCCCGCGGCCACGACACCGCGACGATGTCGGTCAGCGCCGCGAACGGAATCGATACCACCGCCAGATGGGCGAGCAGCGGATGGATCGGCATTCCCTGAATGGTGTTCACGGACCGATGGTTTCAGGGATGCGCTTAAGGTCGGCTGAAATTGTCGCGGGCGCTGCCGCGGGTCGGCGGATCGCCGGTCCGGACAACCGTCGCGTGTAGCATCGCCGGAATGCGGGTGCTGGTGGTGGAGGACGATCCGGCGGTGGCCGAGACGCTTCGCCGGGTGCTCACCGCCGACGGCTGGAATGTGGTGACCGCCGCCGACGGCGCACTCGGATTGGCCCGGGCGTGCGGTGAACATTTCGACGCCGTCATCCTCGACATCATGCTGCCCGAACTCAACGGTTTCCTGGTCGTGCGCGAACTACGGGCCCGCAACAACTGGGTCCCCGTTCTCATGCTCTCGGCGAAGGACGGCGAGTACGACCAGGCCGAGGCGCTGGACTACGGCGCCGACGATTACCTGGTCAAACCGTTCTCCGGGGTGGTGCTGCGGGCGCATCTGCGTGCCGTCGCTCGCCGCGGCGCACAGGAGCGTCCGGTCGATCTGATCGCCGGAACGCTCGTACTCAACCCGGCGACCCGGCAGGTGCATCGGGGCGGAGTGCGGATCGAACTGACGTCGAGGGAGTTCGCCGTCCTGGAATACCTGATGCGCAATCGGGGCCGGGCGGTGGCCAAGAATGCGATCCTGCGCTCGGTGTGGGACGAATTCTACGAAGGCAGCGAGAATATCGTCGAGGTGTATATCAGGTATCTCCGCAAACGGATCGATATCCCGTTCGGGGTGGCCTCTATCGAGACGGTCCGCGGCGCGGGATATCGCCTCGTGGACGCGTAGTCCCGACGGCCGGGTGGGTGTCACATGCTGGTACCGATCGGCAGCCGTAGCTCGAACGCGGCGCCGCCACGATGGTCGTCGACCACCCGGATTCGCCCGCCGTGGGCATCGGTGATCTGCCGGACGATTGCCAGGCCAAGTCCGGCGCCGTCGGCCCTCCGGCGGTCCGGGTCGAGCCGGGCGAACCGGTCGAAGATTCTGTCCCGCTGGTCTTCCGGGACGCCGGGACCGTCATCGCTGATGGTGATCACGGCCCAGTCATCGACGGTGTTCATGGTCAGCGACACGGTCGATGCCGCGTGTCGCGTGGCGTTGTCGGACAGATTGCGCAGAGCACGGCCGATCAGGTCCGGGTCGGCGTGCACGCGGATCGGTTCGATATGAATGCTCACGCGGATACTGTCCTGCGCCCGTACCCGGGCGGCCTCGGCCAGTACCAGATCATCGAGATCGATGTCGACGGGATGTACGCGTAGACCCTTCTCGTCGGCGCGTGCGAGCAGCAGCAGGTCATCGACCATCCGCTTCATCCGGCGGACCTCCGGCAGCAGAACGGTGCGTACTGTGTCCACATCGACGGCGGTCTCGGTGTCGTCGGCCAGATCGAGCAGCCCCACCACGGTCGTCAGCGGGCTGCGCAATTCGTGTGACGCGTCGCCGACGAGACGTACATGTGCGTTGTGGCTTGCCTCCAGTCGATCGAGCATCGCATTGATCGTCATTGCCAGACTCCGGATCTCGTCCCGCGGAGCGGGAACCGGCACACGCCGGCTCAACGACGACGCGGTAATCGCCCGGGCTTGGCCGGTGATCCGCGAGACAGGTGCCAGCGACCGGCCGATCAACAGATAGCAGACGCCTGCGGTGATGAGCAGGATGATCGGGAATTCGATGAGCAGAACGGTCGCGGTGGTGATCTCGCTGCGGTGCAACGACTCTCCACTGGCCGCGGCCAGCACCGTATAGGTGCGTCCGTCGTGCCTGGTGGTCCGTATCGCGATGTTCAAGGTCGTATGCCTGCCGGGAATCGAAACGCCGGTGACATAGTGCATCGCTTCGTCGAGCGCACGATCGATGCCGACCATCGGCGTGTGGGGTGTCTCCGGCGAACCGTCGACGACGATGCCGTCCTCATCGACTACCTGTGTGATCTCGACACCTCCACCGGGTGTCTTGTCGTCCTCGTCGAGGCGGGGCAATCCGCCGGCACCGATCTCGTCGGCCATCTCCTGGGCCCGCAGCGTGGCGGCGGTTCTGGTGGAATTCTCGTTCTGTCGGTGCAGGATCAACAGGGTCACAACACCGCTGACCACCAGCGCGAGCGCGATGATGATGGCAGAGATCACCGCGGACCGGCCGCGGATTCCGAGCCGGTGCCAAATGCTTGATCTGCGCACTGTCACCACCATTCGGACCTGGTGTGCCGATACTACGGTGCCTCTGGTACGCGCACCACGACGGCGATTTCAGCGGCATTTAAGCAACACGGGGCAAGCTGGGTACGCCCTGCCGAACTACCGGCCCACGACGGGTTCGGGCACGACGGGTTCGGCCGCTGTTCGGTGACGATCGCGGGAAAGGAGGACAATGCCTGTGTTATCGGCTGCACTGTCGGACATCGGCGACACCGATTCGCCGCTCCCGGGATTGGAACGGATCGAATCCTCGTCACGGGCGCGGGTGGCGTCGGTGTTGGTGAACACTTTGCGGTCGGTGCATTCGCACAAACAGATCTACGGGGACCACTGGTCGATACAGGAATTCATCGACGCGCCTGCACGTGATGTCTTCAACTGGCTGGCCGACCCCCGGTCGCTGGAGGAGTGGACGATCAGCCTGCGCGGTTTTCGGCCGGCCGATGAGCCGGGGCTGTGGAGCGCCGACGACCTCATCGCCGATGACGTCCACCCCTACATCCGCTCCATTGCCAACTCGCATGCCATGACGGTCGACTATCACTGCGCCTGGGACCAGGGCCGTGACCTGTGGATCGTGTACCTGATGCGGGTGGTCAACGCGCAGATGGTCCTCGGACGGCCTGGCTCGGTCGTGGTGTGCAACAGCTGGCGGCATCCGTTCCACGACCACAATCCGTATCCGCACACCACCCCCGCCGGTCGTTCGGTTTGGGTGGGCGACCTGTGGCCGATCGCGTCGGCCGCCCACCGTGTCGAACTCCGCAATCTCAAGGTGATCGCCGAATACCGCCACCGGCGCGGACTCCCGCTCACCCCGGAGTGGATGGCCTAGCGACGACGGCCGAGTGGGTAGCCGGCTGCTAGCCGCCCATCGACTTTCGGATCTCGTCGAGCTTCTTCTTGGCGGCCTCGGTGCGTTTGCGGAGCGCCTCGTCGGCCTGCTGCCCCTCGGCGGAGGATTCGGCGAGAACCTCCGAGCCGATGGCGGTGGAGATGCGTTTCTCGATCTTGTCGCGGACGAAGTCGAACGACGGCACCCCGGCCTCGGAGTAGTCCGGGTCGGGCAGTACCGGTGCCGCGCCCACACCGGGCAGGCCCGGGGATGCCGGGGGTTGCTCAACGACTTCGGCGTCAACGATCTCCGGGTCGGTTCCGCCGGGTGATTCTGGTGTGCTCACACCGTCCAGCGTACGTGGGTGACGGGTAGCCGCGGCGCTATGCGCGCACCGGTCCGGTGTACTTCTCGCCGGGGCCCTCGCCGGGTGCGTCGGGGTAGGCACTCTTCTCGCGGAACGCGAGTTGCAGACCCTTGAGTCCGTCGCGGACCGGGGCGGCGTGCAGCCCGAGATCGGCCTTCGACGCGTCGACCAGGCCCGCGAGCGCGGTGATGAGTTTGCGGGCCTCGTCGAGGTCGACGGCATCGTCGCCGGCCCCCTCGGCCAGGCCCAGTTTCTCCGCGGCGGCGCTCATCAGCATGACGATCGACTTGGTGATGACCTCGATGGACGGAATATCGGCGAGGTCGCGGACGTTGCTTTCACCGGTCTGCAGCTGCTCGTCTCCAGCACCGACAGCGTCGCCTTCGGGTGAATCCCCAGGTGACGAATAGGAGTTTGAGGTCATGGCTGCTAGACTCCCACAGTACGACCGCCCCGGTTCTCGCCGGGGTCGCAAGTGGAGTTCCGCTCCCACCGTCACGACACGGCGATTCGTCGCCGAAGTTGTACGGTCCGGTTCCCAGCCGAGCCACGTCGCATCGCAGCCGATGCACGAGTTCGGGCCGACAGGCATGTCGGTGGACCGGTCGGTAACGGAGCCCTGTGGACATTGTGTCCCAGGGCTCTTGTGCTGAGTGTGCAGCTCCCGCGATCCTGCCGAGCAGCTCCCGGTGGTCACCATGAAAGTTTTGATCAAGGAGGCCCCATCAGCACTGAGACCCGCATCAACGAGCGCATCCGCGTACCGGAGGTCCGTCTTGTCGGACCCAATTCGGAGCAGGTGGGCATCGTGCGTGTTGAAGATGCGCTTCGCCTGGCCTACGAGGCCGACCTGGACTTGGTAGAAGTCGCGCCGGACGCCCGGCCGCCCGTGTGCAAGATCATGGACTACGGCAAGTTCAAGTACGAAGCGGCCCAGAAGCAGCGCGAAGCGCGCCGCAACCAGCAGATGACCGTCATCAAGGAGCAGAAGCTCCGCCCGAAGATCGACGACCACGACTACGAGACCAAGAAGGGTCACGTCGTCCGGTTCCTGAAGGACGGGTCCAAGGTGAAGGTCACCATCATGTTCCGCGGACGTGAGCAGTCCCGTCCCGAACTCGGCTTCCGCCTGTTGCAGCGTCTGGGCAACGACGTCGCCGAATACGGGTTCGTCGAGACCTCGGCCAAGCAGGACGGCCGCAACATGACCATGGTGCTGGCCCCGCACAAGGGTGCCAAGACCCGCGTCAAGGCCCAGCAGGAGCGCGGCGGCAAGCCGCAGCCGGGTCCGGACGCAGCACCGACCAGCTAGCCACATTTGCGCCGGCGGCAGTATCGCCGGCGTCAACCGCAGTCCCTGCGAACGAGAACGCACCGGGTGACCGGCGCGCGTTCTCGTTCGCTCGAATGAAGGAAGATTCATGCCGAAGAGCAAGACCCACAAGGGCACCGCGAAGCGATTCAAGGTGACCGGCAGCGGCAAGATCGTGCGCCAGAAGGCCAACCGCCGCCACCTCCTGGAGCACAAGTCCTCGCGCCGCACCCGCCGTCTCGACGGTGTTGCCGTCGTCAGCGAGAACGACGCCCCCCGCATCAAGCGCCTGCTCAACCGCTGACCAGCGGCCCCGCTTGAGACCAGATTTCTGACGAACTAGAAGGATTTAAGACATGGCACGCGTGAAAAGGGCCGTCAACGCCCAGAAGAAGCGCCGGACAACCCTTGAGGCCTCCAAGGGCTACCGCGGTCAGCGGTCGCGGCTGTACCGCAAGGCCAAGGAGCAGCAGCTCCACTCGCTGACCTACGCCTACCGGGACCGCCGTGCCCGCAAGGGTGAGTTCCGCAAGCTGTGGATCGCGCGTATCAACGCCGCCGCCCGCGCCAACGACATCACCTACAACCGCTTCATCCAGGGCCTCAAGGCCGCCGGTGTCGAGGTTGACCGCAAGGTGCTCGCCGACATCGCCGTCACCGACCCCGCTGCCTTCACCGGCCTCGTCGAGGTCGCCCGCAAGGCGCTGCCGGCCGACGTCAACGCACCGGCCGCCTGATCGGCTGGTTGTCATAGACGACAACGTTTCACGACCCGCGACGGATGTTCTCAGCGAACGTTCGTCGCGGGTCGTGTCGTATGCGAAGCTGCACCGTTCGTCGGTCCGTCGTGCCGAGGGACGCTTCCTGGTGGAGGGCGCCAACTCGGTGACCGCCGCCCTCGACTCCGGCCGTGCCGCAGTCGTGCTGGTTCGGGCCGCCGACGCCGACCGTCACCACGATGTGGTGGCCGCGGCGGTTGAGCGCGGCGTCGATGTTCTGTGGCTCTCCGAGCGGGCAGTCGCCAAGTTGTCGGAGGCGACGACACCACCCGGAGTCTTCGCGGTGTGCGACCTGCTCGACGCCGAACTGGCCGAGGTCCTGGCCGCCGAACCACGCCTGCTGGCAGTGGCCGTCGAGGCCCGTGAACCCGGCAATGCGGGCACCATCATCCGCTGCGCCGATGCAATGGGTGCCGATGCCGTTGTCCTGCTGGGGGATTCGGTCGACCCGCATAACGGCAAATGCGTCCGGTCCAGCGCCGGCAGCATTTTTCATCTGCCGATCGTGCGGGAACGGTCGATCACCGAGGGCCTCAACCGGATTCGCACCGCCGGGCTCACCGCCCTGGCGACGGCCGCCGACGGTGAGCTGTCCCTCGACGACGCCGCCGACGTGCTCGCCCGGCCGACGGCATGGCTGCTCGGCAACGAGGCGCACGGCCTCGCCGACGAGGTGCTCGCCGCCGCCGACCATCGGGTCTCCATCCCGATCCGCGGCCACGCCGAAAGTCTCAACATCGCTGCGGCGGCCGCCATCTGCCTCTACGAAAGCGCCCGCATCCAGGCACGATAGGCGGCCGGAATGTCGTAGGCCGGTTGTACAAAGAGGCCATGGGATTCATGGGAAAAGAGAACACTCCGGAGACGAACTATCTGGAGGACACCGGCGCCAGGTTCGTTCGCATCGAACTGAAGGACGGCCGCTTCAGACTGATCGGCCAGTTCTTCAGCCCCAGCGAGTACGAATTCAGCTACAGCCTCGATGCCGATGCGACCCGGCAGTTCGCCGATCTGCTCGGCCTGCCCCTGGACGACGAGTTCCTCGCGGCGGTCGCCGCCCGGTTCGAGCGGAGCAACTCCCAGATCGAGGACTTCCTGAAGGACAACGAGATCCCGCACATGTTCTGGAACCACTGGGAGACTCCGGACGGCCCGTGGTGACGACCGGTCCCGGACCACTTCGTCGGCCTGCGGCCAGAGCGTTGGCGCCGGTCGACTAGTCTTTATGGGGTCCAATCGGGCACACCCAGCGACAACAAGAGGAGATCGCCGACCGTGGCCAACTCTGACGCCCCCACCGCAGACGGAACCCTGACGTTCCCGGAACCGGCCGAGCTCGACGCCGCCGCGTCGGCTGCGATCGAGGCGTTTGCCGCTGCCGCCGATCTCGACGCACTCGCCGAGGCCAAGACCGCGCACCTGGGTGACAAGTCGCCGATCGCCCTGGCCCGCCGCGCGCTGGGCAGCATCCCCAAGGATCAGCGGTCGGCCGGCGGCAAGCTCGTCAACGAGGTGCGCGGCAAGGTGAACGCCGCCCTCGATGCCCGCACCGAGGTGCTGCATGCCGAACGCGACGCCGCGGTCCTGGCCGCCGAACGTGTCGACGTGACGCTGCCGAGCGGCCGGCGCCGGGTCGGTGCTCGGCACCCCATCACGGTGATCGGCGAGCAGGTCGCCGACGTCTTCATCGGCATGGGCTGGGAGATCGCCGAAGGCCCCGAGGTAGAGACCGAACACCACAACTTCGACGCCCTCAACTTCCTGCCCGACCATCCGGCGCGCTCGATGCAGGACACCTTCTACATCGCCCCCGAAGGGTCGCGGCAGGTACTGCGTACCCACACCTCGCCGGTGCAGGTGCGTTCGATGCTCAGCCGCGAACTGCCGATCTACGTCGCCTGCCCGGGCCGCACGTTCCGCACCGACGAACTCGATGCCACCCACACTCCGGTGTTCCACCAGATCGAGGGCCTGGCCGTCGACAAGGGTCTGACGCTGGCCAATCTGCGCGGAACGCTCGAAGTGTTCGCCAAGGCGCTGTTCGGTCCCGATACCACCACCCGGATGCGGCCGAGTTACTTCCCGTTCACCGAACCGTCCGCCGAGGTCGACGTGTGGTTCCCCGCCAAGAAGGGCGGCGCGGGCTGGGTCGAGTGGGGCGGCTGCGGCATGGTCAACCCGAACGTATTGCGGGCCAGTGGAATCGACCCCGATGTCTATTCCGGTTTCGCCTTCGGCATGGGCCTGGAACGCACGCTGCAGTTCCGCAACGACCTGCCCGACATGCGCGACATGGTCGAGGGCGACATCCGCTTCACCCAGCCGTTCGGCCCCGCAGTCTGACCACGACCACCACTTTTCGACGAAAGTAGCTGACTTCACGTGCGTGCTCCACTGTCTTGGTTCACCGACGTTCTCCGGCAGGGCGACCCGGCCTGGTCGGCCACCGCGGAGGAGGTCGACGCCGGTTTCGTGCGCGTCGGATTCGAGATCGAGGACGTCGAACCGTTCCCGGAGATCACGGGTCCGCTCGTCGTCGGTCGTGTCGAGTCCATCGAGGAACTGACCGAGTTCAAGAAGCCGATCCGCTTCTGCCAGGTCGACGTGGGCGAGGAGCAGCCGCGAGGCATCGTGTGCGGCGCCCGCAACTTCGCCGAGGGCGACCTGATCGTTGCCGCGCTGCCCGGTGTGGTGCTGCCCGGCCCGTTCGAGATCGCGAGCCGCAAGACATACGGCAAGGTCTCCGACGGCATGATCTGCTCGGTCGCCGAGATGGGTATCGGCGCCGACGCGTCGGGCATCCTCGTGCTGGCCCCGGGCACCGCTCAGCCGGGTGCAGACGCGCGCGAGGTGCTGGGTCTGGCCGACACCGCCATCGACATCAACGTCACCCCGGACCGCGGCTACGCGTTCTCGGTGCGCGGTCTCGGCCGCGAGCTGGCCGGCAGCTTCGGTGTGCCGTTCGTCGATCCCGGTGCCGACCGTCCGGCCCTCGCCGACGACGGTAGCCGCGACGCGTGGCCGGTGGTGATCGAGCCCGATTCGTCGGCCACCCGCTACACGGCGCGCGTCATCGCCGGAGTCGACGCCGCGGCGGTGTCGCCGTGGTGGATGCAGAAACGTCTGCTCGTGGCCGGGATCCGCCCGATCTCGGCGATCGTCGACATCACCAACTACGTGATGATCGAACTCGGTCAGCCGCTGCACGCCTTCGACGCCGACAAGGTCACCGGCACCGTCACCGTCCGGTCGGCGGCGCCGGGGGAGAAGCTGACCACCCTCGACGGCGCCGAACGCGCTCTCGATCCCGAGGATGTGGTGATCGCCGACGAGTCCGGGCCGATCGCCCTGGCCGGTGTGATGGGCGGCAGCACCACCGAGGTGTCCACCGACACCACCGCGGTGCTGCTGGAGTCGGCGACGTTCGATCAGGTGCGGGTGTTCCGCACCGGCAAACGGCACAAACTGACCTCGGAGGCGTCTAAGCGGTTCGAGCGGATCGTCGACCCCGAGATCACCGTCGCCGCCTCCGATCGCGCAGCCGAGCTGATCGTGCAGATTGCCGGTGGTGTGATCGCCTCCCCGCTGGCCGGGGTGCGCGTCGACACCGAACCGGTCACCCCGATCACGATCGCCGCCGACGAACCGGACCGCGTCGCCGGCATCTCGTATGAGCCGGGCACCACGGCAAAGCGGCTTACCGAGGTTGGTTGCGCCGTGACCGGCACCGACCCGCTGAGCGTCACGCCGGCGTCCTGGCGGCCGGATCTGCGTCAGCGTGCCGACCTGGTCGAGGAGGTGCTGCGGCTGGAAGGACTGGAGCTGATCCCGGCGATCCCACCGAAGGCACCCGCCGGAACCGGGCTCACCGCCGCCCAGCGCAGGCGCCGCGGCATCGGCCGGGTACTGGCCGTCGACGGTTTCACCGAAGTGCTGCCGTACCCGTTCATGCCGGCCGGGGTGTTCGACCTGTGGGGCCTGGCCCCCGACGCCGAACGCCGCCGCACCGTCAAGGTGCTCAATCCGCTCGAACGTGACCGTCCCGAGCTCAACACCACGCTGCTGCCGGGTCTGCTGGAGATGACCACCCGCAATATCGCACGCGGACAACGCGATCTGGCGCTGTTCACCATCGGTCAGGTGGTCATCGCGGGCGACAATGTCACCGCCGTCGACGCTCTCGACGTCACCAGACGGCCCGACGATGCCGAGATCGCCGCCCTCGACGCCTCGCTGCCGCATCAGCCGCTGCATGTGGCCGGTGTGCTGACCGGCCTGATCGATCCGGCCGGACCGTGGGGGCCCGGCCGGGTCGCCGACTATCTCGACGCCTTCGAGGCCGCCCGCACGGTCGCGGGTGCCGCGGGTGTCGAGATCGAACTGACGGCCGCCGACGTCGCCCCCTGGCATCCGGGCCGCTGTGCCGCCGTCATCGTCGACGGCAAGACCGTCGGCCACGCCGGAGAGCTACACCCGGCGATCCTCGAACGTGCCGGACTGCCGAAGCGCCTGTGCGCCTTCGAGATCGACATCGACGCGCTGCCGCTCACCACGGTGCTGCCTTCGCCCAAGGTTTCCGTGTTCCCGGCGGTCCTGCAGGACCTCGCCGTGGTGGTCGACGCCTCGGTGCCGTCCGCCGACGTCGCCGCCGCCCTGCGCGACGGCGCCGGAGACCTGCTGGAATCCCTGGAACTGTTCGACGTGTTCACCGGTGATCAGGTGGGTGAGGGCAACAAGTCACTCGCCTTCGCCCTCCGCTTCCGGGCCGGTGACCGCACCCTCACCGAGGACGAGGCCAACGCCGCGAAACTCGCCGCCGTCGACGCGGCCGGCAGCCGCGTCGGCGCCCGCCTGCGCTGATCGGGACGGTGCTGTCCGCTCCTCGTGCGGAGCAGACAGCACCGTCGCGCATGGGGTCTGGCTAGCGGTTGTCCACGGTGATAGACACACGAGCCCGATCACGCGGCTCGTTCTCAGCCGTGTTGCTCACGTTGACGGTGGTATCGACCGCTCTCCCGGCTGGGATCGTGAGCTTCCTGATGCGGGCCGTTCCATCGAGGTCGTTGGTGGAGTCGGTGTCGCCTTCGTAGAAGTTGACCCGGCCGGCGGTGAGGAACACCGTGCCGTTCTCCTGATCAAGTGTGTACTTGACTTCGACCCGTATCTCCCCGCCGCACCTTGCTCTAGAAGTCCTGTGGAAATAGTGCTCGTCGTCCAGATTCTCGACTCTTCTGGTTGTCGGGGTACAGATTTCGTCCGACCCGATGGTTTCGTAGTCGTTGATCTGGTAGCTGATCCTGACCTGGACGGTCCGGGTGACGGCATCGGCAGGCGCGGTTGTCGCAACGAGCCCGACAGCACTTGCCATGCAGGCTGCGCCTACCCACCACCGCGCTGTGTGTCGCGCACGGGGGCACTCGGGGACAATTGGGTCTTGGCGGTGTAAAAACATGTCTTCCTCCAACTGAGCAGGGTTGAACCGGCCAGTGCGTGGGACCAATGAACCGCCAACAATGGTGCGCGAACCCGGTTGTTCTATGAAAACAGAGGTGCGGGATGCGGGCAACACGTCGTCGTCTATGTGACAGACGATGAGCGTGGTCGGGTGGAGGATCTTGCAGAATGTCGCGACTGAATCCGGTGGCAGCGTCCGCACTCCGGTAGGTCCCGACCCGGTCTTGGTAGCCGTTGATCGCGTGGATGAACTCTGGGAGAGGAATATGCCCCTCGGATCGTCCCCCCGAGTCAGTGGTGCTCGTCATCGTTGCGGGCCGCAGGCCTGGAGGTGAGAACTTCCTCGGTCGCAGTGCCGGTATCGGTGTCAATCAGCACCGGATTCAGGGACA
>NZ_BAED01000057.1 GCF_000241345.1 Gordonia amarae NBRC 15530 | reverse complement strand
CTGTGCCATGGATCCCCAGCAGCGGCTGTTGCTGGAGACCTCGTGGGAGGTCTGGGAGCGGGCGGGCATCTCCCAGGCGGCGCTGCGCGAGAGTGACACGGGTGTGTTCGTCGGCGTGATGCACGGCGACTACTCCACGCGCCTGGACAGGCACGACCTGGAGGCCCATCTGGCCCTGGGATCGGCGGGCAGTGTGGCCTCCGGCCGGATCAGTTACGTGTACGGCCTGCGCGGGCCGTCGATCACGCTCGACACCGCGTGCTCGTCCTCGCTGGTGGCCCTGCACTGGGCGGCGCGGGCGCTGCGCTCCGGCGAGTGTTCCCTGGCGTTGGCCGGGGGTGTCACCGTGATGGCGACGCCCAAGGCGTTCGCGGCTTTCAGCCGGCACCGCGCGCTGTCGCCCGACGGCCGCTGCAAGTCGTTCTCGGCCTCGGCGGACGGCACCGGCTGGGGCGAGGGCGTGGGCCTTGTGCTGCTGGAGCGGTTGTCCGACGCCCGCCGCAACGGAC
>NZ_BAED01000058.1 GCF_000241345.1 Gordonia amarae NBRC 15530 | reverse complement strand
TTGGACAGCTCGCCCGCATGGCGTGAGGTCGAGGCGAACGCGGCGCCGAAGGCCAGCGAGCACGCGGTGCCCACCTGTCCGTCGATCTGATTGCCCATGACCACTTCGAGCCCGAGCCCCTCGGCCAGGTGATGCACACGCCGGGACGTGGTGAAGCCGGTCCGCGCGGTCTTGATGCTGAGTGCTGTCATTGAGCCGGAAAGGCTTTCGCGGGTCACATCGGCCGGGGTCGGTACCGACTCGTCGGCGATGAACGGGACGTCGAGCTGCTCGACGAGCCAGCGCCGGCCCAGCACGTCGTCGGCGGGGCAGAGCTCTTCGGCGAACAGCAGGCCGAGGTCGCTCATGTCCTTCATCGCGCGCGCCGACTCCGATGCGGTCCACCCGCGGTTGCCGTCGACGTAGAGCTCGATCCGGTCGCCGAATCGGTCGCGCAGGGCACGCACGACCGCGGTGTCCAGGCCGACCGGACGTCGCCCCACCTTGACCTTGAAGGTGGTGATTCCGTAGGTGTCGACCATTCTCTGTGCGTCGTCGACCATGGCTGCCGGATCATCGAAGCCGAGCATGTGGCTGACCCGCATCTGATCGGTGAAGCCGCCGAGCATGTCCACCACGCGCAGATCGAGGGTGCGGCCGAGAGCATCCCAGATCGCCATGTCGAGTGCGGATTTGGCGGTGGGATTGCCGATGGTGCGGCGCAGGCGCTCGGTGACGATCTCGCGTTCGAGCAGAGTCAGTCCGACGACGGCCGGCGCGAAGATCGTGTTGATGACGGCGACGATGCCGCCCTGGGTCTCGCCATAGGTGTAGGGCCGCGGCGGCGCCTCGGCGACACCGACGACGCCGTCGTCGGTGTGGACCCGGACGAGCACATGCTCGGCGACGTGCACTTCGCCCGAGGCGAATCGCACCGGTTTGCGATAGGGGATGGCGAAGGGGATCGCCTCGATCGCGGTGATTTTCATGGGCTTCTCCCGGAGCGGTGGCAGTGGTGTGATCGGCGCCACGTCTATGTTTGACGGTAGGGGTCGAATAGATAAGAAACAAGGACTTGATATTGAGGTATTGATAAGTCAGTCGGATTAATCGATGGTTCTCACCACCCTGCCGGCGAGTGGCGGGTGTCGCACCAGGTGCATCGCTAGTCCGGGGCCAGGTACTCAGTTATCGTGAGAATTTATCAATGGGTCATCAGTAGGCGACTCGATTTATCTGTGGGTGGTGCTGGTGAACGAGGAAAGGACGTGGTGTGGAGCTTCGCCACCTGCGCTACTTCGCCGCGGTCGCCGAGACCTGCCACTTCGGGCAGGCGGCACAGCACCTCCACGTCGCCCAGCCCGCGCTGTCGTACGCGATCCGGCAACTCGAATCCGAGCTCGACGTGGCGCTGTTCGAGCGCACCACCCGGCGCGTCGCGCTGACCGCCGCGGGCGAGTTCCTGCAGGGGGAGACCGAGCGGATCCTCAAGGCCGTCGATCACGCCACCGAGGGGGTGCGCCGCATCGCCGACGGCCGCAGCGGGCTGGTGCGGGTGGGCCTGACCGGGACCGCGGCGTTCTCACACCTTCCGGTACTGGCGCGGGCGGTGCAGGCAGAGCTCCCCGACGTCGCCCTGCAGATCGAGGCCGACATGCTCACCCCCGCCCAATGCGACGGGCTGCGGTCGGAGGCGATCGACGTCGGTGTGCTGCGCCCGCCCGCCGTCGGCGAGGGCATCGAGATCCGCACCGTCGAGCACGAGCCGCTGGTGCTGGTCGTGTCGGTCGATCACCGGTTGGCACAGGAGCCGGTGGTGGCGATGGCCGACCTGCGGTCCGAACCGTTCGTCATGTACGGCAATCGTGACTCGGCCGTGAACGAGGCGGTGCTGCGGAGTTGCCGGGCCGCCGGGTTCGCGCCCGGCCGGGCCCACGACGCGCCCGGCACGGCGGTGCTGCTGGCGCTGGTGACCGCCGGGCTCGGGGTTGCCGTCGTGCCCGCTTCCGTCCGGGCACTGCCGTTGCGGGGCTTGGTGATTCGGGACCTCGCCGACGGCGGCACCGTCGACCTCGCGCTGGCCCGCCGCGCCGGCGACGACAACCCGGTCATCGACGCCGTCCTCAAGGTGGCGGAGGCGGCCTTCGCCGCCGCCGCGCTCAACCGGTCATAGCCATCGGATAGTCGCTGTCCGCTATCGGCCCCGTTCGTGAAACAAGCCCTGTTCGTGAAACACATCCTGTTCGGACGGTGCGGCGACTGTTTACACCGGATGTGATGTGAACTACCGTGTTTTCAACGCACCAGGGGAGGCTAGGAGAGTGCGTCAACAAGAATCGCGTATTGCCGATCGCTGATCGGGCGATACGGGTTCAATGTTGTGGAAATATTGGGGGAGGGTACACCACATTGAATAATATTGCCGCAGATCCGGGGCCGGTTGCGGTTCGTCCGAGGAACGTCGAGTTCAATTGCTCCGGCGCCCCGTTGCAGTGGATACCGGGTCACCCGGTGAGTTCGCACTTCGTCAGCGCGTTCAATCTGATTCTTCCCGAATGCGAGGAATGGTTCGTCCGGGTGTTCAGTGAGGCGCTCGGGCATGTGGACGACGAGATCCTGCGAGAGACGATGCGCGGCTTCATCGGTCAGGAAGCGCAACATTCGCGGGTGCACGGGAATGTTCTGGACACATTCTTTGCCGAGAACGGCGTCGACACCACCGAGTTCACCGGTCAGATGCGGTGGGTTTTCCGGCGAGTGCTACGTATACCGTCGCGACTGTCGGCACGCCGGCGCCGCAAACATCTGATCTCCCAGCTCTGGCTTATCGCGGCGATCGAGCATTTCACGGCGATATTCGGTGACTTTCTGCTGAACAATTCCTGGGAAGAGTATGGCGCTCATCCCGGACTGGTCGATATCTACCGGTGGCATGGTGCCGAAGAAGTCGAACATCGGTGCGTCGCCCACGATGTGGCGACCTACTTCGGCGACGGTCCGCTACGGCGATTCTGGGCGATGCTCGCAGCGTTCCCGCTCATCATCTCCGTCGTGATCAGGGGAGTACACCTGATCAACACGGGCGAGAACTCGGGGGCGCCGAAGTCCGAGATCGCGATGTGGCGGGCGCTGCACGCCGACGCCGAGCTCGGCCTCGCCCCCGACTTCGGGC
Source organism: Gordonia amarae NBRC 15530 (assembly GCF_000241345.1). Taxonomy (GTDB): domain Bacteria; phylum Actinomycetota; class Actinomycetes; order Mycobacteriales; family Mycobacteriaceae; genus Gordonia; species Gordonia amarae. The sequence continues at coordinate 82,059 of NZ_BAED01000058.1, read as the reverse complement.
GGGTACTGCGGTCGGTGCTGACCTTCGTCGGCCCCGGGTACAACCCGCAGGATGTCGGGTCCACCGCGCAGGCCGTGGCCTACCTGTCCCGTATGCACGTCACCCGGGTGGCGAGCTGATGCCGGAGCTGCGGAAATCTGGGCACGGCAAGCAGAACGGAGCCGGCTGGGCGCCCGAAACCTACAGCCGGACAACGCCTCCGCAACTGTATGGCAAGCCACGCGCCGATCGTGCGATGGTCGCGATGAAATGGCTTCTCGGCGCGTGGTCGCCGCCCTGGGAACTGGGGGTGCGGGCGCCGAGTCCCGCGCCGCCGGCGGCCACCACGGTGGTGTCGGTGGCCCGGCGGACGGTCGTCGCCGGCGACGGCAGCGTCGTGGAACTCGTGCTGGATGCGGCGCCGGGAGACACACTTCCCACGTGGACTGCGGGAGCGCATATCCGGGTACACCTGCCCTCCTCCCGGGTGCGCGAGTACTCGCTGTGCGGCGACCCGGACGGGCGCGGCTACCGCATCGCGGTGCGCAAGGTCTCCGACGACGGCGCATCGGGAGAGGTGCACTCGCTGGCGCTCGGTGCGACGCTACGGATCTCGCGGCCGATCAACGCCTTTCCGCTGGCCCTTCCCGGCCATGGATCATCCGCCGGTGCAGTGCATTTCATCGCCGCCGGCATCGGTATCACCCCGATACTGCCGATGATCATGACCGCCGAACGCTGGTCGGTGCCCTGGACGCTCCTGTACCTGGGACGCAGCCGCGCGGACCTGCCTTATCTCGACAGGCTCGCCGCCTACGGCAACCGGGTGACGATTCATGTCGATGACGAATCGGGAGTCATGACGGGTGAGGACCTGAAGGACTCCCTGCCGCCGGGCGCCGCGCTCTACCTCTGCGGCCCCGCCCGATTCGTCGATCTCGCGGTCGCCCGATTCGGGGACTCACCCGAATGCGCCGAACTCCATTTCGAACGATTCGGCGGGGCAGCCGGGTCCGGCGGCACGGCGTTCACCGTGTCGTTCCGGTCGGGCAGGGCGCCGGTGCAGGTGTCGGAGGACGAAGGCATGCTCGACGCGCTGGTGCGCGCGGATCCGTCGATCGGCTACTCGTGCCGCCAGGGCTTCTGCGGAACGTGCAGGCTCAAGATCCTCGACGGCGAGGTCATCCATCGCGATTCGACCCTGACCGACCTGGAGCGGGCCCGCGGCTACATGTTGCCCTGCGTGTCCCGGGCCGGTGGAGACGACCTCGTCATCGATCTGTGAAGCCGGAAACCACCGCGGGTGGTGCCGCCGATCTGATCTTGCACGGCTGATCATCGGGTCACCGATGGCCGAGAATCACGAAATCCCCTGGTCGGTAACGCTCTGACCAGGGGATTTGTGGAGCCGATGACGGGAATCGAACCCGCGTATTCAGCTTGGGAAGCTGATGTTCTGCCATTGAACTACATCGGCATAGGACGCCTCACCTGCGGTTATGCACCACACCACCCGTCACAAACCCTTCCGTGTCACGCTCGTTGTCACATGTCACGCGAACATCGACCTCGCCGCGTCCCGCAGTGCGTCGTCCTGGCTGTGAGCATACAGCTTCATGGTGAGCGACGCATCAGCGTGTCCGATCCATGCGGCGATCACAGATACCGGCACACCCTGAAGGTGCATCAGCGTTGCGCAGGTGTGCCTGGCGTCGTGCAGGCGAATATGCCGCATGTCGTGATCGGCGAGCATCTCGCGCCAGTATCGACTGAGGACCGCGGGACTGTACGGGTCGCCGATTTCATTGGACACGACATACGCACCTGAGCGATACGCTGAGCCGACTGCGGCGCGTTCTGCGTGTTGACGTTCACGCGCAGCGACCAGCGCCACACGCAGCGACTCAGGCATCGGCAAAGTACGTCGTGATGTGAACGACTTCGGATCACCCTCGACAGATCGCCCGCCCGCAGACACGCGGTTATTGCGGATCGTGAGGCTCGGGTGTGGGCTGGTTAGGTCCACGTCATCCCAACGCAGGCCGGCAATCTCGCCCCTCCTGAGTCCCGATAGCGCCAGGTGCCAGGCATGAGCGAGCCTGTCGCCATCGAGGCTGGCAAGCAGCTGTCGCACTTCGCTTTCCGTGAAGCTGGCCATGTCGCGGTGTGTGGTCGCCACACGGGCGACGTGTTCGGCGACGTTGCGAGCAACCAGCCCTTGCCGTTTCGCATCCTCGAGCAGGCGTGCAGCAGACGCAATGACTTTGTTCGTCGCCTTCGCTCCCCACGGCTTTCTGACTCGACCCTTTGGTGTGGTCGTCCCACCTGCCGTGAGAGCACGCACCATGCTGTCCATGTCGGCCTTGGTCAAGGACTGAATTGGCTTGTCGCCGTGGAACTGTCGCAACGTGTCGAGGTCGTAAGTCAACTTGGACAGGCTGCTTGGCCGCAGCGTGTGCCTGGAAGCGAGGTACGCGTCGATGACCTCCGACACTGTGAGTGTCTTCCTCGGGACGAACGTGCCAGCGTGTGCCTCGGCGCTGATGCTCGACAGTGCTTCCCGCGCTTCCCGTTCCGTACGGTACCGTCTGCGGACCTGGCGACGTTTGCCTGTCTCGGGGTCCACACCGGCCTCAGTCGTGACCTGGTAACGAACCTCGGGTTTGCCGGTCGTGCGATTCTTGACCTCGATCTTTTTGATCTGCGGTGGCAACTGCTGTCGGCTCACTGGATGTCCCAGCCTTCCCGCGCTGCGTCTGTAATCACTTGCCGCAGTTCAGATGCCAGGTTCGGCGGTGTGGGCGACAGGCTCGCGAGCAGCTGCACGTCTGACCAGCGGTACAGGACGCAGTACGCCGTGTCGTAACCCGAGAAGTCGATCGCCTCCTGCGCCTCCTCAGGCGTCATGCCGTCCAGCGGGTACAGGAGCGAAAGGGCCGGTACATCAAGAGCTTTCGCCAGTGCGGCAAGCTCCTGGATATCGACTCCCTCCTTACGTCCTGATTCCCAATTGGCGATCGTTGCCCGCGTGACCACACCGCCCGTTGCCTCGGACAGCTGTCGAGCTGACAAGCCCTTCTTGACTCGCGCCGCCTTGAGCGCGGTTCGGAACCGTTCAATCATGCGTGAACCCTTTCCTCGTTTGCTTCACGACAACACAAATACCACGTTCCTTGACTCTGGACAACACAGCCGCTACCGTGGTCATCACGACGCAGAACGCGGCGTATTTGGTTCACCACGACACAGGAGGCGACGACATGACAGACGTACACGAGCAGGTGCAGGAGGCCTTCGAGCGTCTGCGCAACGATCGAGTGGATATCCTGGAATACCGGGTCGGGCTGGCAGATATTGCTCGGAACTTACGAGATGCCTTGGGTAAGTGTCCCTGCGGCGACCCGATTGTCTGCGGGAAGTTTGCCAATGTAATAGACGATGACGAGGAAGACATTCTCATCCTCGACGTCGAGTGTTCCAACGAGCATTCATACCGCGTGGTCATCGACGCGTGATTCAGAGGGCGGCAGTGGGCGCTGAGTCGTCCGCTGTCGCCTCTTTCATGCGTCGTGCAGTAATCGCGTGCAGAACGCATATATGGACCGCAGAGGAACGCTCAGGGCGGGCAGCTATTGAGAGCGCTTGTGTCATTGTTGAATCACAGCGAAAGGAGAAACAACAAATGCCGGAAAAGCTGTACACAGTTCCGCAGGTGTGCGAGATGTTCGGGGTCTCGCGTTCGACAATGGTCCGATGGATGAGTACGGGAAAGATCCGATCATTCAAGATCGGGCAGCGTCGTCGGATTCCCGAGAGCGCAATTCAAGAAGTCATCGACGGTGCAGCATAGCTAAACCAAAGAAAGGCCCGCATGGTCGGACAGATCACGCGGGCCTTTCCCCTTTGGGTGAGGTTATATGAATATATTACATCATGTCGACTACATACGCAAAATACGGGCGCAATCAGGTAATGTAATCAACAGAACAGCCTCACCCAGCTGAATAAAGTTGGAGAGGTATGCTTAATCCAAAAATAGCGCGGGCTAAAAGCCACCTGAACAAGATATGGGGCCGCACCAAAGGGTACGCGTTCCTCGAGTTCAAACACAAGGATGACCCCGAGGGCAAACGCTGGATCATCAAGAAATTCCAGTGGCCGGCCGAGAAGGCTCAGGTCATCAGTACGCTCGAGCAGTACGCGCCCGATCACCATTGCTTCTACTGCCCCAACGTCATGCGTACCGACAAGCGCAGCCTCGGGAACGCGGTAAAGCGTCCCTGGGCCTGGCTCGACCAAGACAGCCCGGTGGTTGATGCGTCGTTCTTTGAAGAATTCCCGCCGACAATCACAATCCAGTCGGGAACACCAGGCCACACCCAGCGCTTCTGGCGTGTTGATCTGGAATCCTCCGAACAACTGCACGAGGTTTGCAAAGGCATCGGGGAAACCGTCGGGTGTGGGAATGACAAGAAGGCGGACAATGACTTGTTCCGCGTGCCAGGCACTTTCAACTTCAAACACGCAAAACCGCCAATGGTCGAGGTCATCGAACGACGGCCGACAGTTCGCTGTGATGTCGCGGCCCTGTACGCGGCCGTAAGCGCCCAGGATCACGTACGCACACGACAGTCGGCGTCGCACGCGATAGACGCCCAGAAGCCCGCTCAGGTGCCAAGAAAGGCATCCAAACTCGGTCGGGCGCTGCGTGACACCGTGACCGGCGACGGTACAGGCCGAGGCAAGCGCACTTATGCAACTGTCGCGCTGTGTGTGGAAGAAGGCTATTCCCTGCCCGAGACGTTGTGGCTGATGGACAGTTACGAACCCGGACTCGACAAATACGACCGGTACCCGGGCGGGCTGCCAAAACAAATCGGGGTCTGTTATGACACCAAGCTACAGAAGGACACCACACCAGCCAATGAGGACGACATATCCGGGGACATGGAAGACGAGGAATACATCGTGGAATCTGCGGACGAGGGTGAAATGACCCTACAGCGTTGGCTGTGGCAGGACTGGCTGCCGCTCGGTGATCTGTCCCTCATTGCGGGATACGAGGAAAGCATGAAATCCTCGGTGTGCCTCTGGGCAAGCGCTGAGGTGACACGTGGGCGATTTGATGGCGAGTATCGAGGGCAGGCGAAAGGCGTGCTTTATATCGCTGCTGAGGACTCGTGGGAGAGCACTATCAAGCCCCGCTTGGTTGCGAACGGCGCGGACATGTCGAAGGTATTCCGATTCCGCCCGCCAGGCTCGCGACGTGCGTACGTGAACGTCGTAAAAAGCCTCGAACTCATCCGGAAAATCATCCGAGAAAAGAACATCGGTTTGATTGTCCTGGATCCGATCTCAGGCGTGCTCGGCGATACCAACGTCGAGAAGGAAGAGCCGCTGCGTGACGCACTGATTCCGATTATCGACATGGCCGAGGATACAGGTGTGGCGCTGCTGGGAATCAAGCACTTCACCAAGCTGGAATCGACCGACCCGGCAAAACTCATGGGCGGCAATCGTGCATGGTCGTACATCGCCCGCGCAACGATCATGGTGGTCGCCGATCCCAACAACACCGACGACGAGGCCCGAATTATCGAGGTCCACAAGTCGAACCTGGTTCGCAAGCCCAAGCCGCAGAGGTTCAAACCGCAACTCCACACCCTCCGCATTGAAGGGCAGGAGGTCGGGATTCCCGCAGTCTGCTGGGAAGGTGAATCCGACATCGGTGTCGAGGAAGCGCTGAGAATCGCACTGGGACGCAAACGTGCACAGGAGCGAGGGCAGGAAAGCAGCAAGCCTAAGCGACCAAAGGCTCAGGACTGGCTGCACGCTTTTCTTCTCGATAATGGGCCGACAAAACGGACCGAGGTCATCGACTCTCATACGGAAATCATGGAGGAGCAGGAGTTCACGCCATACTCGGAATCTACCCTCGATCGGGCATGGAAGGCCCTGGGTGATCTGGGATTCCACGGGCAGGCACGCAGGACATCAGACGGCGAAGCGATCTGGTCGGTTCTAGGCCGCGATGGGGACGTGGAAATGGCAGGCTGAATTGTCACTCGATTGTCATTTGTGTGTGCACAATGAGCGATGACAATTGACAATTGACAAAACCGCGCTCGCGTGTGTGTCTGTATATATTTTGGTTTGACAATCAATAAACAGGCAGGTAGGGACACCTTTTGCATTGTCACTGGTTTTGTCAATTGTCATTTGTCATTCAGCAATGTGCACACAGCAATGACAATCGTCACGTCCGGCCGGGCGCGCATACGCGGGCGGGCGCACATACGCACGCGCGTACGGAAGTCGTATTCGCGTAATATGAAAACTAGCAGAACAGGACGAGTTCGCAACGGTTCTCCTGGGTGGGTGAACAAGCCGCGTTGCTCTGTTACGCGATGTGACATCCTTTTCCTGGCTCGTCCTGTTCTGCGCCTCGAAGGAAAGGCAGGCGCAATGAAGAATCCCTTGGACGAGCTGCTCGAAGATATCGAGTATGGCTTTGTCGATTATCCAAACACGCGGGGCGGTGTGGACACATCAGGCACCGTCGGTGAAATCCGATCGGGAATACTCCCCGCCCCATTGATCGAAACCGACGACGCAGCGATCAGACCTGGTCGTGTGGAAATCCCTGTATCCCAAGGGAAGTTCGTGGTCGAACCTCGCAACGAGGAAACACACTCATACTTTGTCAGCTCCGCACGCGTAGTGGATTCCGATACCCCGGGGGGTGCGGAATGACCAGGGGGAGGGGTAACGCAGACGGGGCAGGGGGCGAGACCCAGGCAGGGGTCGAGGATGAACCCCTCGGCCCGCAGGGAATGAAAGCACTCCGTGCAGAACGTGCGCTCGTGATCCAGCTGCGGGGAGAACGCAACGCAGCACGGCGAGAGAATGAACAGCTCAAGCAACAGCTATCCAGTCTGAGGCGTGCAGCCATCGAGACATGCAACAACCTGATTGATCAGATCGAAAGCAACGAGGGAACGACGCGATGACAGACACGAAGTCGACGCACGACAGCACCAAGGACAGCACTGAGGCGTCCACAGACGCAACAACGAACGATGAACGCGTAACGACACCGAACGGCGCGGAAAACAGCGCAGAATCGACCTCAGACGCTTCTGGTGAAAGCGACGCCGGCAAGGATGAAAGCGACGCCGGCAAGGATGGCAGCAAGCAGCCGAGCAAGTACAGGCAGAGGTTGGCAGCTGCTGAATCCGAGCGGGATCGGCTGCAGGCGGTCGTGGCTGGAATGCACGAACGTGAAGTGTCTCGGATTTGTGACGCTGCGGGATTGAATCGAAAGCTACTGACCGCAGTCGGGGTTGGTGTGGATGACCTGCTCGGCGAGGATGGAATGGTCGACGCTGGCAAGGTGGACGCAGCGATCAAGCAGGCACGCGACGAGTTTGGCATTGATCAGACACGCGCACCGTTCGCGGCTCCCACACAATAGCAGGAATCAGGAGGCTCGGGCAGTGACGATTCTTGGGTTCAAGCTTTTGGCAGGTAAGCAGGCAGGGGGGCAGCCCCCTCGTGCGCCGGTTTGGCTGGCGGTAGGCGTTGGCGCCAAAGCCGTTGACGAGTGCCAAGAACTTATTAAGAAATAAGCACTACAGAAGGCGCTGAGCTCGTTTCTCAGCGTCTTTTGTGAGTCTGTGCAGTGATCACGCAGGACGCACGCGTTAGGACGCCACGGACGCACTGAGGCAGCGAGAACAGCTCTCTTAAATTGAATACATGACGACAACGACTGATATTCCTCGGTGTAAGCGAGGACATGAAAAGAAGTATTACCCGAATACCGACAGGTGGCGGTGCAGGGAATGTGAGAAAGCACGACAATCGACCCCCGAATGGAAATCCCGACGCAAGGAATATCGGAATCGGGAGGACGTAAAAGCGAACAAGCAAAACTATAGTCAGGGATACTACCTCACCAACCGTGAACAGGTCTGCGCTCGTCAGCGAGCGTACAACCAGACGCCAGACCGCAAGGCAAGGCGAAAGGTGTACAACCAGACACCCGAGCGTAAGGCAGCGCAACGAGCCAGAGCGTCTACCCCCGAAGCCAAAGCAAAGCGCAAAGAATACCGCGACCAGAATCGGGACGCGATACGTGCCCACAGGCAGGAGTATCGAGCCCAGAATCGTGACGCGATACGTGCTCAGAAACGCGAGTACTACGCCCGTCCTGAAGTGCGGGCTGCTCTGTATGCCCGTAACATCAGGCGCAAAAAGCTTATAAAGGGTGCCGAGTGTGAGGTTTTCCAGCGTGAGGAAGTATTCATCAGAGACGATTGGCTGTGTGGGCTGTGTGGTGAGCCGACTGATCCCACTGTCGAATACCCCCACCCCCATTCCCCGTCGTTAGACCATCTGCTGCCAGTAACCCGAGGGGGTAGTCACACGCGGGAGAATGCGATCTGTGCTCATCTGGGTTGCAATATCCAGAAGAATAATCGAACCTTCGAGGAATGGTGTGAATATCGAGGGGTTCGGATAGTGAGTCGCTTTCATGTAATGTCGTCTGTATCGAACTTCATAGGATAGTTTTTCAACGTCTAGTCTCTGGATTGTTGGATTAGGAAACTATGTTAGCTTCGTGACGGGAAACTGTCTCAGGGTCTCGTTCTGACAATTGAATTCCGCGTTTGTCGTTTGTCGTCGCATATCGCCTGTGACGTGGAATTCATCAACTCAGGACGAGGCCCTTTCTCGTCCGTAACCGAAGGTTTTACAAATGCCCGTCCAGACCAACAACACCAACGCGCCCGGCAGCTGGTCGCCTGATCAGGTGTCCTCGCACGTATTCACCGATGTCCTCGGCGATGCCCTGTACAACTCGCTGACAACTGTCGTCGGGTCGATTCAGGGTGACCAGCCCTCGATCCGAGTTCCTGTCGTAACCGACAGCAAGAGCGCGGATTTCGTGCCTGAAGGCGCGACGATTCCCGAGGTCGAACCGTCACTCGATGAGGTCGTACTTCAGACCCGCAAGATCGCTGTCACCTCGGCGATCAGCAACGAACAGGCTTCTCAAGGAACGACTCCCGCGCAGATCGCGGCATCGCTCAAGCGTGACATCGTGCGCAAGCTGGATCAGGCACTCCTCACGCAGGCGGCCCCTGGTGTGGGTGAAATCGCGCCCAGCGTCGGCATTCTGAATACGCTGGGAATCATCGAGGGTGACCCGCTGGTCTCGGACCTCGACCCGCTCGTGGACCTGATCAGTCAGCTGGAAGCCAACTTCGCCAATCCCCGTGTGCTGCTGGTGGATCCGCTGGCAAAGGCGGCTTTGTTCCGCCTGAAGACGGACGTGGCAGCCAGCAATGTCGGTCTCCTGTCGCCCGCAACGTCCACACCGACGAGCCCGATTCTCGGACTCCAGATGATCGTAAGTCCTTTCATGCCAGCCAATTCAGGTCTGATCGTTGACCCCTCGAACATCGTCTCGGCAACCTCGACTGTTGACGTTGCGCAGTCGACCGATGCGCGTTTCTACGAGGATGCGGTTGTGTATCGCGTGGTGACTCGCTGCGGCCACGCAGTCGTTCACGCTGACCGCCTGGCGAAGCTGAGCATCGGCGTCGCTGCCGACGACTGATCAACCCCAGACCGTCAATCAGTATCACGAGGACCACTGATTGACAGCCCACACCAGCCCGAGCAGTCAACTCAACAGGGCTGGTGTGGGCATCCTCGAAAGGTGTTGTAATGCAAGCTCCTATCTCAGTCGCCGACCTACAGACGTTCGATTCCACGCTCGGCAACGACGCAGCACAGGCGATGATTGCGACCGCTTGGGCGCGTGCGCAGGTAGTCGCGCCGTGCCTGAAGCAGCCAGACCCAGACCTCGACGATACCGACATCGAAATCTTGAAAGATGTTGTCAGATCAGCGATTCTCAGATGGAATGACAGAGGCTCGGGCGCGATCGTTTCACGTAACGCAGGCGAATATGGTGAGACACTGAATCGCGCAGACGACAAACGAGCTCTGTATCGGCCCGGTGAAATCCGCGACCTACAGGCGGTGTGTGGCAATGTGAGAAAGCGCGGGCAAGCGTCCACTATTTCAACAATCCCACACGCACACAATGACGACGCGGGTGTGGACCCAGTTCATCCATTCTTGCTCGGCGATGACGACTTCACTCGTTACGACGAGTTCGGGAACAAATACCAGCGATAAACCCTCACCCAAGGAGGCGGCAAATGCTGCTGCCAGAACTGGCTGCACAGCTCGGTATCAGCACGACATCAGCGCGGAAACGAGCTGCAGCCGCAGACATACGCACGACATCACCAGCTGGGCAGTACATACCGATGCCTGAGAACGCCCGTACGCTGCTCGATCGCCCGTTGCGACAGATCACACGCGAACGTCGGGAAAGCGCGTCACGGACAGCCTCAGAGGGCAAATTACCCACAGGCGCAGGATTGCCGCTGGAAGCCCTCGCTGATCCGCAGATGCGGGACGCGTTCACGATGCTGAGGTTCCAGCGTGAGCACAGGCTGATGGCACTCGTGTCTGCGTGGCGCTCAGCGCAGCCGTGACGCGGTGGTGTGGTCGTCTGCGTGCGCTGACTCATGCGACCACCAAAAAGGCCCGCAGGAGCGATCCTGGGGCCTCTTTTGGAGCGGGTGTGTCAGTCGTCTGCGTTCACCAGCGCATCGACCTGCTCAGTCGTGATGGCGTCTGACTCGTGCGACTCGAGCAGGCTGCGGATGGCTGCGTTGATGTTGCGCTGTGCAGGCAGAGCGAGACGCGTGCGAACTTCCTTGACCTGTGACGCGATGGACGGCGTATTCGCCAGCTTCTCAGCCGCAGCTTTGATGCGTGCGGCGCGCCACTCGCGGTAACGCTTCGCGTGCTGCGTCGCCTGTTGCCGCGTGAACGCGTACCGGCCTGTCTCAGGGTCCTTCGGCGCCTCGGTCGCACGCAGGTACACACGGAACTGCTTGGCGTCGGTGTCGGCGAGTTCTGCGGCTTCTGCGGCAGTCAGCTTCTTGGTCATGTCGTCCTCCTGGGTGTCGTTCGCATTGCTTACGAGATGACTGTAAGACAGGTCACTCCCAAATCCGAAAGTGTGTTCGGTTTCCGCAGCTGACAGCGGGCGTCGATGTCACGTCGATGTCACAACACGCGCTGATCGGTGCTGAATCACGACGAGACGCAATGAGGCGAAAGATGCACGTAGACAAGCCTTTTATGACACAGGCTGAATCGTGCTGAGATGCTTCTGACCAACTTGGGAAGCTGATGTTCTGCCATTGAACTACATCGGCGTGCGTCGCGAGACGCAAGACACAGAGTAGCAAGTCCTCAACCACTGCGAGCAGGGGGTGCCGCGAGCATGCGGTTGCCATACCCCGGTGTTCGCCCGGTGTTCACCGACCGTTCAGATGCCGCACAATAGACAGTCGTGGCGATCGTGGCGGCAGTCCTCGTGGTGGTGACCCTGGTGGCGATGACCAGCGGCCGGGTTCCGGCGGTGCTGGCGCTGATCGTCGCGCTGCTGGTCGCCGGTGTCATCGGTATCGCGACACCGGCACAACTGTTCGCGGGACTGAGCAACAGCGGCGTCATCACCATCGCCGCGATGCTGGTCATCGCCAAGGGCGTGCTGTCGACGGGGGTCGTGTCGCGGGTGACGTTCAGACTGCTGTCGACGGCGACGAGCCCGACGCGGATGCTGGTGCGGCTCATCCCGCCCGTCGGGCTGATCTCGTCGCTGATCAACACCACCCCGATCGTCGCGATGCTCATCCCCGCCACCAAGGAGGTGCAGCAGCGTGCCGGGATTCCCGCGCGCAGCGTGCTGCTGCCGGTCGCACACGCGACCACGCTCGCCGGGTCGACGACGCTGATCGGCACCAGCTCCAACCTGATCATCGCCGGGTTCGCGGCGTCGGCAGGGGTGAATCTGAGCATGTTCTCGTTCGTGCCGATCGCACTGCCCGTCGCGCTCGTCGGCTGGCTGGCCGTGATCCTGCTGTCCCGGCGCCTGCTGAAAGGCAGGCCGCGGCACAAGGAACGGGCCCTCACCTGGCGCGCCGAGATCCCCGTCTCCGGCAAGGCCGTCGGTATCGGCCGCACCGCCACCCAGATCGGCATGCACAAGACCGCGGAGTTCGAACTCATCGAGATCCGGCGCTGGGGGCAGCCGGTGGCCCTCGACAGCCCCATCGAGGGCGGCGACCTGATGGTGTACCGGGCCACCGAACTCGGGGTGCGGATGTTGTGGGCGTCGCCGCGGTTCGGGCTGGCGCCGCTGCACCTGTTCGCTGTCACCATCGGCACCGAGAACCCGGGTTCGGTCCGCGACCTGCAGGACGACGAGGATCTGCTGGTGGTGGCCGCCGAAACACGGCACCGCTTCCGCGACACCCCCGCCGAGCCGGGCACCGTCTGCTACGTGTCGGTCGCCTCCAGCGCGGTGCTGGAGAAGCACGAGTTCGTGAGTCTGTGGCAGAACGTCGCCGGGAAGGCACCGCAACCGGGCAAGACATGGCTGGCGATGGGCATCCTCGTCGGCGTCATCGTCGCCGCCAGCTTCAGTCTCGTCGACGTCGCGCTGGCCGCGGGCTGCGGCGCGACGTTGATGGTGCTGGGCGGGGTCCTCACCCCGCGTTCGGCGGTCCGGGCCCTGGACTGGAACATCCTCGCCATCATTGCCGGGTCGATCGGCCTCGGTGTGATCGTGGTGGAAAGCGGCCTCGCCGAACATATCTCGGACGCGATCCTGTCACTCGGGTCCGGCAACATCCCGCTGATGATCGCGGTCCTGGCCGTCGGCACCACGGTGCTCACCAATTGCGTCACCAACGCCGCGGCCGCCAGTATCCTCACCCCGGTCGCGCTGACGATCGCATCGTCGGCCGACCTGAGCCCGGTGCTGCTGCTGACGCTGATCGGCACGTGCATCTCGTTCACGTTCGTCAACCCGTACAGCCATCAGTCCAACCTGATGGTGATGGAACCCGGCCAGTACACCACCCGCACCTTCGTGAGATTCGGCGTCCCGATCACCCTGATCTGTCTGGTGACGGTCTTCCTGGTGGCCTGGCCGCTCGTGACCTACTGGGGGTAGGCGCTACCCGCCCAGGTAGGTCTTCATGTCGAACAGCGACTCGACGGGCGCGATGAATGTGGAGAGTTTCTTCGCGTCGTCGGCGGTATCACAGCCGGAGACGGTCACATCCTTGATGTTGTCGCCGTTCGAGGTGATCTTGACGCTCGCGGTCCCCGCACCCGGGCACGGCTTGTTGTCGGGTGACTTCCCGGGCAGCTTGCCGACGCCGTCCACCAGCTTCTTCCACACCTTGTCATCGACCGGTTTGGTGGTGGTGACGTCGGGGTTCGCCTGACCCGACAGCGCGCCGTAGCCACCCAGGTTGAGTGTGGCGATGCCGTCGGCGACGACGATCTGATACTCCTTGTGGAACTGCGGTGCCGTCGAACCGTCCTCGTGCGTGTAGGCGATCATCGTAGACGAGCGGTCGAGATCGGCCGAGTCACCGGAGGAGCCGCACGCCACCGCGGTTGTCGCGAACGTGCCGAGCACGGTGCACACCATCAGTCGCCTGAGCGCGTTCATACCGGCCACGATACGGCCGCGGCGGTGGACGGTCATTCGGCCGGGCGATGCCCCATGCGGGGCCCGCGGTCCGATAACCTCTCTGATGTGCTGCTTTCCGACCGCGACATCCGTGCCGAACTCGCCGAGGGCCGCCTGGCGGTCGAACCGTTCGACGAGAAGCTGGTGCAGCCGTCGAGCATCGATGTGCGGCTCGACTCCCTGTTCCGCGTCTTCAACAACACCCGCTACACCCACATCGACCCGGCGCAACGCCAGGACGAACTGACCACACTCGTCGAACCGTCCGAGGGCGAGCCGTTCGTGCTGCATCCGGGCGAGTTCGTGCTCGGCTCGACGCTCGAGGTGTGCACCCTTCCCGACTATCTCGCGGGCCGGCTCGAAGGCAAGTCGTCGCTGGGCCGGCTCGGCCTGCTCACCCACTCGACGGCCGGCTTCATCGACCCCGGTTTCTCCGGGCACATCACGCTGGAACTGTCCAACGTGGCGAACCTGCCGATCACGCTGTGGCCGGGCATGAAGATCGGCCAGTTGTGCCTGCTGCGGCTCACCAGCCCCGCCGAGAATCCGTACGGCAGTGCCGCCGTCGGGTCCAAATATCAGGGTCAGCGGGGTCCGACACCGTCGAAGGCCTACCTCAACTTCCAGCAGTCGTCCTGAACCCCACCGATGCGCCCCGGCATCACAATAATTGCGAGGCCGGGGCGTATCGGTGGGGTTTTGGTCAGGACGGCGCCACGCCCCGCGCGACCAGATCGAGGACGTGCTCGTACAGGTCGGTGGCGTCGATGAACGGCGGATACGCTCCGGTCAACTCCAACGCGACCGCACCGTGGACGCATGCCCAGATCTGCGCGGCCAGATCCACCGCATCCCCGGGACGGATCGAGCCGACACCCTGGCCGTAGCGCACGATGTCGGCGAGCACCCCGAACGAGCGGGCGGCCACCTCGTCGTCGGCCTCGCACTCGGCGGAGAACATCAGATTGTACAGGTTGGGGTTGGCCAGCGCGAACCGGCGGTAGTTGCGGCCACAGTTGCGTAGCCGTTCGGCGGGATCGGCGTCGATGGCGGTGACGACCCCCGCGAACTCGTCGAAACCATCGCTGACCAGTGCGTTCAGCAGTCCGTCCTTGCCGTCGAAGTGGTTGTAGACGCCCATCGGAGCCACCCCCGCCTCCTTGGCGACCGCCCGCACGGTGAGCGCCGGCTCGCCGTCGCGTTCGAGGATCCGCCTGCCCGCCGCGAGGAGGTTGGTGCGTATCTCCGTGGCGGGTGTCCGCGCGGCTTTCTGGGGTGACATGTTGACAAGTCTACTAGAACAGTGTTCTTCTTGAATAGAACGACGTACTACAACAGTAGGTCGACGTTCTATCGGACTCGTGGTGTCCCGGCGCTGCACACCACTTCGACAACCCGGCATTCGACAACCTGGAAGAGGGAAAACAGTGCAACCTACTACTTCGCGGTGGCTCGCGCTGGCAGCTCTGTGCTTTTCGGAACTGCTTGTGGGGGTGGACAACTCGATCGTCAACGTCGCGCTGCCGACGATGGCCCGCGACTTGGGCGCCGGAATCTCCGGCCTGCAATGGATCGTCGACGCGTACACGCTGGTCTTCGCCGGTCTGCTGCTGACCGGCGGCTATCTCGGTGACCGGTTCGGTCACCGGCGGATGCTGCTGACCGGTATCGCCGGGTTCGCCGGCGTCTCGATACTCGCCGGGTTCGCCGGAAGTCTCGGCCAATTGATCGCCGCCCGAGCCGGACTGGGCGTCTTCGCCGCACTGGTGTTCCCGGCGACGCTGGCGATCGTCACCGCCATCTTCACCAAGCCATCCGAACGTGCTGCGGCGGTGGGTATCTGGGCAGCCACATCCGGTGTTTCGGTGGCGATCGGCCCGGTGCTCGGGGGCTGGCTGCTCGAACACTTCTCCTGGTCCTCGGTGTTCTGGGTGAACGTTCCGCTCGCCGTGGTCGCCGCGGCCGTTGTTCTCCTGGCGGTTCGGCCTACTGCTGCGGTGTCGGTATCACGTTTCGACACAACAGGTCTGATCCTGTCGATCATCGGTATCGGCCTGCTGACCTACACGATGATCGAGGCTCCCCACTTCGGCTGGACCGATGCCCGGACCATCGGCGGGCTCGCGGTGGCCGCCGCGGTGGTCGCGTTGTTCGTGCGCCGGGAACTCGCCACCGCCCACCCGATTCTCGACGTCCGGTTGTTCACCAACCGCTACTTCGCCACAGCGGCGGCGATGATCAGCGTCGCGTTCTTCGCCCTGTTCGGGTTCATCTTCCTGATCACCCAGTACTTCCAGGCCGTCAAGGGTTATGGTCCTCTCGAATCAGGTTTGCGCACACTGCCTTTCGCGATCGTGATGGCCGTGTTCTCGCCGATCGCGATGAGCCTGTCGCACCGGTTCGGTCCCCGGCTCGTGACGGTGACCGGAGCGTTGTCCTTCTCCGCAGGGTTCGCGCTCGTGGAGTTCGCGACCCCGGATTCTGGCTACTGGACACTCATCATCGAGGCGATGACGCTGATGGCCGTGGGTCTGGCGTTCATCTCCGGCCCGTGCACGCAGATGATCGTGGACGCGCTCTCGCCGGAGCAGGCCGGCGCCGGTTCGGCCGTCAACGACACCACCCGCGAACTCGGTGGCACCCTGGGGGTCGCCGTGCTCGGATCGGTGCTCACCTCGGTGTACGCCTCGACCGTGGGTGACCGCCTCACCGGTCTCGGTGTTCCCGCGGGTCCCGTGCACATCGCTCAGGACTCGGTGATGACCGGTGTCGAGGTGGCCCGGCAGTCGCCGGAGCCGGTTTCGGCCGGGCTGGAAGACATCGTGCGACGGGTCTTCGTCGACGGGCTGCACAGCGCGGTGTGGGTGGCTGTCGCCGTCACGGCCGGCGCCGCCGTCGCCGCCGTGGGCCTGCTCCGCGGAGCGCCCCGTGGCCGGGATTCGAGTACCGCCGATTCCGATCCGAAGGCCGCCGACCTCGCTGTCCCGAAAGCCGCCGACCTCGCCGGTTGAGGTGCGAGGTCGCCCAGTGACCGAGCCTCGAAACCTGGTGAGAGGACACTGCCATCTCGCGAGGTTTCGAGGCTCGTCGCTTGCGCTCCTCGCACCTCAACCAGCGGAGGTGCACCTCAACCTGCGGAGGGAAAGGTGGGGGTCTTCCCGGTTACTGCCGGTACGACGACAGGAAGTTGCCGATCCGCTCGATCGCCTCGGTCAGATCCCGCGACCACGGCAACGTCACGATGCGGAAGTGGTTGTGGTCGGACATGTTGAAGCCGGTGCCCTGGACCACCAGGATCTTCTCCTGCAGCAGCAGATCCTGCACGAACAGCTCGTCGTTGTGGATCTCGTGCACATTCGGGTCCAGCGACGGGAAGGCGTACAACGCACCCATCGGCTTCACGCAGCTCACGCCGGGGATCTCGTTGAGCTTGTCCCAGGTGACATTGCGCTGCTCGTACAGCCGGCCGCCGGGCTCGATGAGCGCCTCGATGCTCTGATAGCCGCCCAGGGCCACCTGGATGGCGTGCTGGCCGGGCACGTTCGCGCACAACCGCGTCGACGCCAGAATGCCCAGGCCCTCGATGAAGCCCGCGGCGTGATCCTTCGGCCCGGTGAGCACCACCCAGCCCGCGCGGTAGCCACATACCCGGTAGGCCTTCGACAGCCCGTTGAACGTCAGGCACAGCAGGTCCGGGGCCAGCGAGGCGATGTTGATGTGCTCGGCGTCGTCGTAGAGGATCTTGTCGTAGATCTCGTCGGCCAGGATCAGCAGCGAATGCTCGCGGGCCAGGTCGACGAGCTGCTGCAGGATCTCCCGCGAATACACCGCACCCGTCGGGTTGTTGGGGTTGATCACGACGATCGCCTTGGTGCGGTCGGTGATCTTCGACGCGATGTCGGCGATGTCGGGGTTCCAGTCGTTGGCCTCGTCGCACTTGTAGTGCACCGGGCTGCCACCGGCCAGCGAGGTCATCGCCGTCCACAGCGGATAGTCGGGGGCCGGGATCAGCACCTCGTCGCCGTCGTTGAGCAGGGCCTGCATCGTCATCGTGATCAGCTCGGACACGCCGTTGCCCAGGATGACGTCGTCGACGTCGAAGTACGGGAAGTCGGGGATGAGCTCGTACCGGGTCACCACCGCGCGCCGGGCCGACAGCACACCCGACGACTCGGAGTAGCCCTGCGAATACGGCAGGGCGTGGATCATGTCGCGCATGATCACGTCGGGAGCCTCGAAACCGAACAGCGCCGGATTGCCGATGTTCAGTTTGAGGATGCGATGCCCCTCGGCCTCCAGCCGCGCAGCGTGCGCGTGTACCGGACCCCTGATCTCGTAGCAGACGTTCTGCAGCTTCTGCGACTGCTCCAGTGGCTTCAGGTTCTGGTTGAGGTGCGATACATGGGGTCTACTCACGAGTTCAATTGTGACAGCCCTGCGCAAATGCGTTTCACATTCCCCGCTCAACCCTTCGCCGGTTGAGGCGCGAGGAGCGCAAGCGACGAGCCTCGAAACCCGGTGAGAGAACAATGTCGTCTCACCAGGTTTCGAGGCTCATCGCCTAGCGGCTCTTGGCACCTCAACCCGCGAGGGCGTCAGTGGTGGCCGGGGCGTTTCTTGCCGGCAGCCATGCCGAAGCCCTTGGCTTTGGCTGCGCCCGTCTCGGCAATGGTGCGGGCGTCACCGTCGGGGGACTGTGCCGCGGGTTCTTCTGCTTCGACGACTTCCGGCTCGGCAGGCTCTGCTTCGGGGAGCTCCGGCTCGGCCGTTTCGGGCTCAGGTGCCGGGACCGGGGCCGGCTTGGCGTCGGGAGCGGCTTTGGCGCCGGGGCGTTTCTTGCCGGCGGCCATGCCGAACCCCTTGGCCTTCGCCGCGCCGGCCTCGGTCACCGCAGGTGCGATCGTTTCGGTCACCGCAGGTGCGGCGGCCTCCACAGCCGCTTCGGTCTCGGCGATCTCCTCGACATCACCGGCGGGTTCGGCGACGGCTGGTTTCGCAACAGGCTTGGCACCCGGTCGCTTCTTACCCGCGGCCATGCCGAAGCCCTTGGCCTTGGCTGTACCGGCGTCGGTGGTGGCGGCTGCAGCCGGAGCTTCGACGGCGGGTGTCTCGACGGCGGGTGTCTCGACGGCCGGAGCCTCGGCGGCGGGTGCCGACGCAGCGGCAGGCTTGGCAGCGCCGGGCTTCTTGATGCCGCTCTTCATGCCGAAGCCCTTGGCTGCGGGTTTCTTTTCGGCCGCGGGGGCCTCGGTCGCGGGAGCGGCCTCGGGAGCCGCAGCGGCGGGTTTGGCGGCGCCGGGCTTCTTGATGCCACCTTTCATGCCGAAGCCCTTGGCTGCGGGCTTCTTCTCGGCTTCGGGCGCCTCGGCGGCTGGTGCGGCAGTGGCGGCCGGCTTGGCGCCGCCCGGCTTTTTCATGCCGCCCTTCATGCCGAAGCCCTTGGCCGCGGGCTTGGCCTCGGTGGCGGGTGCGGCCTCGGCGGCCGGGGCGGCGGCTTTCGCCCCACCCGGCTTCTTCATGCCGCCCTTCATGCCCAGGCCGACCTTGGGCTTGGCGGCACCGCCGGAGGCGGCGGCCGGGGCAGCCTTCTCGATGACCTTCACCGGCTCCGGTTCGGGCTCGGGTTCCGGTTCGGGGGCGGGCGCCGACGGGTGCAGGAACTTGCCGCCGCGCTTGACCTCGACCGGGTCGCCGCGCTTGACCGATTCGAGCAGCATCTGCGCGACGTCGACGACCTCGATCTTGTCCTCGAGCTCGGTGCCCGCGGTGCGGGCGGTGACGCCGTCGGTGAGCATGACGCGGCAGAACGGGCAGCCGGTGGCGACCTTCTTGACTTCCTGCGGGGCGGTCTCCAGCACGCCGAGCGCCTCGTCGACACGGTCGACGTTGATGCGCTTACCGATCTGCTCCTCCATCCACATGCGGGCACCGCCGGCGCCACAGCACATGGACCGTTCGCCGTGACGCGGCATCTCGGTGAGGGTGGAGCCCGACGCGGCCATCAGCTCACGCGGCGCGTCGTACACCTTGTTGTGGCGGCCCAGGTAGCACGGGTCGTGGTAGGTGACGCCCTCGCCGATCGGGGCGACCGGCACCAGCCGCTTCTCCCGCACCAGGCGGTTGAGGAGCTGGGTGTGGTGGACGACCTCATAGGTGCCGCCGACCTGCGGGTACTCGTTGCCCAGGGCGTTGAAGCAGTGGGCACAGGTGACGACGATCTTCTTGCGCTGACCCGGCGCGGTGTCGAACACCTGGTTCATCATCTCGATGTTCTGCTGCGCCAGCATCTGGAACAGGAACTCGTTGCCCGCACGCCGGGCCGAGTCACCGGTACAGGTCTCGCCCTGGCCGAGGACCAGGAAGTTGACGGCAGCCATGTCGAGGAGTTCGGCGACGGCCTTGGTGGTCTTCTTCGCCCGGTCCTCGTAGGCGCCGGCGCAACCGACCCAGAACAGGTACTCGAAGCCCTCGAACGATTCGACGTCCTGCCCGAAGACGGGGATATCGATGTCCATCTCGTCGATCCAGGCGGTCCGCGCGGCGGCGTTCTGGCCCCACGGATTGCCCTTGGTCTCGAGCTTCTTGAACATGCCGGCGAGTTCGGTGGGGAAGTCCGATTCGATGAGCACCTGGTAGCGGCGCATATCGAGGATGTGGTCGACATGCTCGATGTCGACGGGGCACTGTTCGACGCACGCGCCGCAGGTGGTGCAGCTCCACAGGGTTTCGGTGTCGATGACAGCGCCGAGTGCCTCCGGATCGAAGGCGCCGTCCTCGGCGACTACGGGCTCGCCGCCGCCGGTGGCGCCCTTGGATTCGCCGACCAGCTTGCGGGCGGCCTCGGCACGGGCCGCGGCCGGGATCGCGTTCAGCTTCTCCTCGTCGGGCTTGCCGTCGGCGTCGAGGAGACCGACCTCCTCACCGCCCATGTCGGTGCTGCCACCGGCCAGCAGGTATGGCGCCTTGGCCATACCGTGGTCGCGCAGCGACATGATCAGCAGCTTGGGCGAGAGGGGCTTACCGGTGTTCCAGGCGGGGCACTGCGACTGGCAGCGACCGCACTCGGTGCAGGTGGTGAAGTCGAGCCAGGCCTTCCAGCTGAAGTCCTCGACCCGTCCGGCGCCGAAGGCGTCGACGTCGGGGTCGGCGGTCTCCGGATCCAGGACTTTGCCCTGGCTCATCATCGGCTTGGCCGCGCCGAGGGCGACGCCGCCGTCCTGCTCACGCTTGAAGTAGATGTTGAAGAACGCCGAGAAGCGGTGCCAGGCCACACCCCAGTTGAGGTGGGTGCCCACCAGCAGCAGGAAGAGGCTGCCCGAGAGCAGCTTGATCAGCGC
This sequence comes from Gordonia amarae NBRC 15530, assembly GCF_000241345.1. GTDB lineage: Bacteria > Actinomycetota > Actinomycetes > Mycobacteriales > Mycobacteriaceae > Gordonia > Gordonia amarae. The sequence continues at coordinate 61,101 of NZ_BAED01000058.1, read as the reverse complement.
GAAGATGCCGACCATGTTGGGGCTGGCCGGGAGCAGCTTGGCCACCTGCATGGTGAAGAAGTCGGAGCCCGCGTTGTGGTGGTGGTAGGTGGCGATCTTGCCGGCCTTGACGAAGACCATGCCCAGGCCCTCGACCAGGACGATCGCCTCGATCGTGTAGGCGGGCACGAACCGCGAGCCGGAGAAACGCGAGATGCGCTCGGGGATGCGCGGATGGTTGAGCTGGCGGATCACGATCAGCGTGACGATGCCGACGACAGTGCCGATGCCCAGGATCTCGTCCCACAGGTGCCAGCCGAAGGTGTCACCGATGATCGGCCAGTGGAACTCGGGGTTGATGGCCTGCCCGTACGCCTCGAAGAACAGCAGCATGCCGCAGAGGAAGCCGATCATCACCAGCCAGTGGGCGATGCCGACGGTCCGGAACTTGATCATGCGGGTGTGGGCGATGAATTCCTTGATCATCGTCCACAGGCGGGGGAGCACCGGGAAGAAGCGTGAGCTGGGCACGCTCTGACCGATCAGGATGGTGCGTACGATGCCGAAGGCGCCGCGAACGAACGCGAACCAGCATCCCAGGCTGAGCAGTACACCGATTGTGCCCAACGTTGCGGTCATGGGAGTCACGGGCGCGTACCGGCCTTCCTCTTGGTCGATCACAGCGTTCTGCGCGCAGGGCTGAGTGCGCAGAACCGTCGTCTACTACAAGTAACGGTAAAACCTCACGCTTCCGCGGCGCTGCCAAGGTTTACCTAACCAGCCGCCGTGGTCCGCGTGGCGATCAGAAAAGACGATACTCGCGAGTAACTTACTGTCGAGTCAGGTGGTGCTCACGGAGGCGTATTTGTGACAGAAATTACGCCCCGACGCCGGTGGGTGCCCGCCGCGGTGGTGGGCACGGCGTCAGTTCGCCGGTGTGGTGGCGTCGGCCAGCTTCTCCAGTTCCTCCAGCGCGGTGCCGAGGTGGGTCAGCAGCCGCTGCAGGCTCGGCAGTTCCTTGCGGGCGCCGATGAGGCCGAAGTTCATGTGGCTCGCGGTCGAGGTCACCGTGATGTTGAGCGCCAGGCCCTCCATCACCACCGACACCGGGTACACGTCGGTGAGTCGGGCGCCGTTCCAGTACATCTCCTCACGGGGGCCCGGAACATTGCTGATCATCAGGTTGAACTGCGGTGGCACGTACCGGACGAAGCCGGGCACCGCGGCCAGGGCCAGCGGTGCGATATTGGCCGCGCCCAGCGCGAGCTGCTGCAGCGGCGCCAGACCGCGCACCACCTTCTTGGCCTCCTTCGTGGAGGCGACGATGGTGCGCACGCGCTGTTGCGGGTCCGGCTGCTCGGTGCCCAGCTTGCACATGATGGCGGTGATCGCGTTGCCGTCCTTGCCGCCCTCGGTGTGCAGCGACACCGGCAGCGTCGCGACCATCGACGAATCGGGCAGCGCGTCCTGATCGATCAGGTACGAGCGGAGCGCACCCGAACACATGGCGAGCACGACGTCGTTGAGTGTGATGTCCAGCGCCTTGGCGACGGCCTTGACCCGCGACAGCTCCCACTGCTCGCCGGCGAAGCGGCGGGCGCTGCCGATGGGCACGTCGAGCAGGGTGCGCGGCGCGGTGGTCAGCGGTGCGGCGTAGTCGTCGTCGCGGAGGGCGGACCAGGCGATCTTGGCGGCTGCCGGCGCCAGTCCGGCGACCTGACCGGCGACGTCGGCGGCCGCGCCCGCGGCCCCGAGCAGACCGGAGATGAGCGGGATCCGGCCCGCATGCTCGTCGGACTTCTCCGTGGCCGGCCGGGGCTTGCTGTGCAGCGCCCACGGGGTACGGCCCGACCGGTCCTCGGGGTCGGTGGACAGGGTGCGCTGCAGGATCCGCAGCGCGGTCACGCCGTCGACCAGCGAATGATGCACCTTCGTGTACAGCGCGAGCCGACCGTCGTTGAGGCCCTCGATGATGTGGACCTCCCACATCGGCCGGTTGCGGTCGAGGAGGGCGCCGTGGTTGAGCGAGACGTACCGCAGCAGCTCACGGACGCGGCCGGGGCGGGGCAGCACCACGCGCCGCACGTGGTAGTCGAAGTCGATCTCGTCGTCGTGGGTCCAGAACAGGTTGCCCATGATCGGGGCGGGCGAGGCGGGCCGCTTGCGGAACAGGTCACTGACCTCGGTGCCGTTGTGGAAGACCTCGAAGACCTCCTCGGCCAGGTCGGATGCGGACTGCCCCTCGCGCGGTTCGAAGAGCTGCAGGCCACCGACGTGCATCGGCTGTTCGCGGGTTTCCGCGATCAGGAACATCGCTTCGGTGACGGGCATGTACTGCATCGCGGTGGCCTCCCCGGTTTCTGGTCCCCAAGGTATGGAGAGAAGGATTCAAGTGTCGGACGGATCGTGTGGTCTGTCGAGGCCCCCGCCCGATGGCACCGGACCGCGCCGTGATGCGCGTTACTTTATCCACGCCGCAGGATCGCGGATGTTCCCGGGGTCGCTTACCGACGGCCGGGGCTACCGTGAACGCGTGAACCGACCGGCAGGACCGATCGCGAAGACGGCGATCGCCGCGGCCATCGTCATCGAATTGATCATCACGGTGTCCCTGACCTGGATCTCTGTGGTGTCCTCCGGTCGTGTCATCCGCCCGGACGACGTGCCGCCGGGGTCGACGTTGCTGGTTCTCGGGTCGCTCGTGTCCGACGGCCGGCCGGGCGACTACGTGCGGGGCCGGCTCGACACGGCGGTCGACGTGTTCCGATCCGGACGCGCCGCACACATCATCGACTCCGGTAACGGGTCGGCGGATGCCGGTGACGAACCGGCCGTCATGCGCTCCTACCTCCTCGCACGCGGTGTTCCGGGCGACCGGATCGTCGACGACGGGCTGGGGATGGACACCGCGGCGAGCTGCCGCCGGGCCCGGGAGGTATTCGGGGCGACGACGCTCGTGGTCGTGACCCAGGACTTCCATCTGCGCCGGGCGATCGCGCTGTGCCGGGACGCCGGGGTGGACGCGCGGGGTGTGCCCGCGCACTGTTCGTGCCCGGTGACGGGGCAGATCCGCAACCATCTGCGCGAAACGGTCTTCGCCGGCCCGCGCGCCCTGTGGACGATGATGTGGTGATCGAAGCGGCCGGACGTGCGTCTACGCTCAGGTGATGAGCATCACAGTCACTGTCGACGGCGGTCAGATCTCCGGAACCCATGCGGGTGGGGTGTCAGCGTTTCTCGGTGTCCCGTACGCGGCCGCACCGGTAGGTGAGCAGGCCTTCGCCGCGCCCGGACCGGTCACCGCGTGGGACGGCGTCCGGGAGGCGGTCGCCGAGGGGCCGTCGTGCTGGCAGTCGCCGTACCCCGATCCGGTCGGCACCTGGTTCGGCAAGGTGACGGCATCCGAACTCGGCGGCGAATCGCTCAACGTCAACGTGTGGACCCCCGACCCGGGCGCGGCGAAACTGCCGGTGATGGTCTGGATCCACGGCGGCGCTTTCGTGCGCGGGGCCAACGCCTCACCCACCTACGACGGCTCGGCGTTCGCCCGCGACGGTGTGGTGCTGGTGTCCATCAACTACCGGCTCGGCGCCTACGGCTGGCTGCCCGTCGATGGCGCGCCCACGAATCTCGGGATGCGCGACCAGATCGCGGCCCTGCGCTGGGTACAGGACAACATCGCGGCGTTCGGTGGTGACCCGGGCAATGTGACGATCTTCGGCGAGTCGGCAGGCGGGATGAGCGTGGCCGGGCTGCTCGCCTCACCGGGTGCGCGCGGCCTGTTCAACAAGGCCATCGTGCAGAGCGGGCACGGCGTGTCGGTCGTCCAGCCCGACGACGCCCGCCGGGTCACCGCCGAGCTCGCCGAGCTGCTCGGTGTCGACCCCACCGCGCAGGCGCTGAGTCAGGTGGATCCGGCGAAGCTCATCGAGGCCCAGACCGCCATCGACAACGCGATCCGGCTGGCACCGGACCCCGACCGGTGGGGTGCGACCACCATCTCCGCCGGCGGCGGCATCACCGGCTACCTGCCCACCTTCGACGAGCTGGTCCCCGATTTCCCGCAGGTCGCGATCGGGGCGGGTGCTGGTGGCGATGTGCCGCTCCTGCTGGGCACCACGGCCCGCGAGTTCACCCTGTTCAGCCTGGCCGCCGGCACCCGCGGACTGATCACCGCAGAGGCCCTGCCGCTGGTCGCCGCCCGGTTCGGCGCCGGTCCCGATGTCGTGGCGGCCTACGTCGCCAACCACCCGGACGCGGCCGCCGCCGACGTGTTCGATCTCATCGCCTCCGACGCCTTCTTCCGCAAGCCGGCGCTCGATTTCGCCGCCGGCCACGAGGCCGCGGGTGGTCCCACGCACGTGTACGAGTTCGCTTGGGAGAGCGAGGTTTCCGGGCTGGGTTCGTGCCACGCGCTGGAGCTCTCGTTCGTGTTCGACGCCCTGCGCGACACCTCGTCGTTCACCGGCCCCAACCCGCCGCAGCAGGTCGCCGACGACATGCACGCGGCGTGGGTGGCATTCGCCACCACCGGCGGTCCCGGCTGGGCGTCGTACGGGGGCGGCGAGGCGGTGCATGTGTTCAATGCCCCGCAGTCGCAGACGACCGGCCTGCCCCGCGCCGACGATATCGCCGCGTGGGGCAGCCCGGCCGAGTGATCTCACAGGGCGATCGTGGTCTCCCCGGAATCGGCGGAGAACCGGCTGGCGGGCCGGGGGAGTCCATAATGCTCACGCAGAGTTGAGGTTTCGTACTCGCTGCGGAACAGGCCGCGCTGCACCAGGATCGGTACCACCTCATCGACGAACCGCTCGAGCCCGGACGGCAGCACCGCCGGCATCACGTTGAAGCCGTCGGCCGCGCCGGAGGTGAACCATTCTTCGATGGTGTCGGCCACCTGCTCGGCGGTGCCGGCGAACGTCCGGTGCCCGCGTCCGCCGCCGAGTCGGGCGATGAGCTGACGCACCGTGAGTTGTTCGCGCCGGGCCAGATTCACGATCAGCGTGAAGCGGCTCTTGGCGCCCTGGATCTCGTCCTCGGTGGGCAGATCCGCGGGCAGCGGACTGTCGAGGTCGAGCGCCTCCACCGGCAGCTTGAACCTTTCGGCGAGGTTGCGGCGCTGGAACTCCGGCAGGATCAGCCGGGTCAGTTCCTCGTCGAGTTCGCGGGCGTGCGTCTCGGTGTCGCCGATGACGGGCACGATACCGGGCAGGATCTTGATGGTCTCCGGGTCGCGGCCGAGCCTGCGGGTGCGCTCCTTGAGGTCGCCGTAGAACGCCTTGCCGTCGTCGACGGTCTGCTGGGCGGTGAACACGGCCTCGGCGTAGCGGGCGGCGAAGTTCTTGCCGTCCTCCGACGAACCCGCCTGCACCAGAACGGGATACGCCTGCGGTGAGCGGGGCACGTTCAGCGGTCCGGCAACCCGGAAGAACCGGCCGACGTGGTCGGTGGCGTGCACCTTGTCCGGGTCGGAGTGGATGCCGAGTTCCTTGTCGCCGATGAAGGCGTCGTCGTCCCAGCTGTCCCACAGTTTGGTGGCCACATCGACGAATTCGGCGGCCTTCTCGTACCGCTGGGCGTGATCGGGGGTGTCGTCGAGGCCGAAGTTGCGGGCGGCGTCGGCACCGGCGGTGGTGACGATGTTCCAGCCGACCCGGCCCCCGGACACCCAGTCGACGGAGGCGAACCGGCGGGCCAGGTTGTACGGGTCGTTGTAGCTCGTTGACGCCGTGGCGATGAGGCCGATCTTGGAGGTGCGCGCCGCGATCGCCGTCAGCAGGATGGTGGGTTCCAGCTTGCCCGCCGGCCGTCGTCCCGGTTCACCCTGCAGCACAGGAGAATCAGCGAAGAAGATCGAATCGAAGTGGCCGCGTTCGGCGGTCTGCGCCAGGTGGATGTAGTGTTCGGCGCTCAGATGGGCGAGCGGATCGGATTCGGGCAGGCGCCACGACGCCTCGTGGTGCCCGGTCGACATCAGGAAAGCGTTGAGGTGAAGCTTGCGGGGCATGACGAACCTTTCATGGTGATGGTGGACGGTGTCGCTCCGGGACGTGCGGCCGATGCCGTATAGGTCACGGAACAGGTTGTGGGGCAGTCTGTTCGACACCCAACGCAGCGAGCAGATCACGCCTGATCCGCTGGAATCCGGGATCGGTGGCGTCGCGGGGTTCGGGCAGGTCGATGGTCACGTCGCGGCCGATCCGGCCGGACTGCAACACCAGCACCCGCTGGGCCAGGCTGATCGCCTCGTCGACGTCGTGGGTGACCAGTAGTACGGTCGGCCGGTGGGTCCGCACCAGCGTGCGCAGCAGCCCGTGCATCTTGATGCGGGTGAGCGCGTCGAGGGCGCCGAACGGTTCGTCGGCCAGGAGCAGTTGCGGCTCACCGGCCAGTGCCCGGGCCAGCGACACCCGCTGCTGCTCACCACCGGAAAGGCTGTTGGGCCAGGACTTCTCCCGACCGGCCAGGCCCACCTCGGCGAGCAGGTCGACGCCCCGGGGCCGGGCCGATCGCGGCTGTCCGTACAGCACATTCGGCAGCACCCGCTGCCACGGCAGCAGCCGGGAATCCTGGAACACCATCGCCGTGCGTTCGGGAACCCGGAGCAGACCGGACCCGGCCACGCTGTGATCGAGTCCCGCGATCGCCCGCAGCAACGTCGACTTGCCCGATCCGCTGCGCCCGAGCAGTGCCACGAACTGGCCGTCGGGAATGGTCAGATCGATGCCCTTGAGAATGTCATCGTCACCGAAATTCCTGGTCAGTCCCCGTAGTTCGACCGAACCGTCCTCGGCGGTCCGCACCCGCTGCTGGTTGAGGTGCGAGGAGCGCAAGCGACGAGCCTCGAAACCCCGCAAGACTTCGACCTTCAGTCGACCAATGATTGACGCCACGACAGCACCTTTCGTTCAGCGATGCGGATGAGGGAATCTGCGGTCAGGCCGAACACGGCGTACACGAGCAGGCCGACCATGATGACGTCGGATTGTCCGTAGTACTGGGCGTTCTGCATCATCTTGCCCAAACCGTCGGTGGCATTGACCGATTCGACGACGATCAGCGACAGCCAGGCGCCGGTGACCGCCAGCCGCAGGCCGAGGAACCAGCCGGGCAACGACCCCGGAAGCACCACATTGCGGATGAACGCCGGTCGCGACACGTTCTGCATCTCGGACAGTTCCACCAGCCGCCGGTCGATCCCGATGAGCGCGGAGTGGGTGGGCACGTAGATCGACACCAGCACCCCGAGGGTGATGATGATGACCTTGAACCCCTCACCGATACCCAGCCACAGGATCAGCAGGGGGATCAGGCCGAGCGTCGGGATCGACCGCTTGAGCTGCACCAGGCCGTCAACGGTGGCCTCACCCAGCCGGGACAGGCCGGCCAGGACCGCCAGCGCGGTGCCCAGGGCCAGGCCGAAGACGATGCCCAGACCGGCCCGCCGCAGCGAGATCAGGGTGTTGTCGATGAGCGGGCCGTCGACGAGCAGGTCCCATCCGGTCGACACGATGGTCCACGGCGCGGACAGTTTTCGCGGATCGAACCAGCCCAGGTAGGCGCCCAGTGACCAGAAGGCCAGCAGCAGTGCGACGCCGAGGAGCTTGCCGAACGGGACCTCGCGGCGCCGACCCAGTTGCCGACGTCGTGGTCGGGTGACGAAACCCGTTGTGTCACCGGCACCGGTGGTGGACGCAGTTGGCGCGATGGTTGTTCCGGACCGGGATCCGGTGGTGACGGTGGTCATCTCACCTCACCACCGGTGCGGTCTTGTACTTGTCGGGAATCGCGCCGGCGATGACCTTTTCGAAGCGCCGGTCGAACAGTTCGGAGGCGTCGAAGGATTTACCGCCGAACAGGCCCGCATCGGTGACGAGGTCGACGGTGTCCTGTTCCCATTTGATGGCGTCGGTCCAGTCGGTGGGGAAGTACGGCTGCCCGAGAGAATCGATGATGCGCCGACCGTCGTCGGCGGTCACACCCTGATCCTTGACGTAGTACGCGTCGATCCACTTATCCGGATTCTCCCACTGCCAGACCTCGCCCTTGGCCCAGAGTTTGGCGAATTCGGTGATGGCGGAAAGCTTCTTGTCGTCGGCGAGGGCCGATACCGGCGCCCACAACACGCTCAGGGCATCCAGGGCATCGGTGTGGATCGAGCGTGCCCCTTCGGGGCCGAACTCCTTGAGGTACTTGGTCAGAACCGGCTCACCGAGTGGTGCGACGTCGACCTGCTTGCCCTGCAGCGCGGTCAGGAACTGGGGGCTGTTGAGTTCGACGAGTGTCACGTCGTCGACACTCAGTCCGGCATCCTTCAGCGATTGGAGCACCACGAGTCCCTGCGCCTGCCCGGCGGAGAAGGCGATGCGTTTGCCGCGCAGGTCCTGGAGGGTGGAAATATCGGTGCCGGGTGCGGTGGCCAGTTTCTGAGTCGGCAGTGAACGTACCTGGACGGCGACGATCTTGGTTTTCACCCCTTGGGTGTGCGCCTGAATGGAGGGCATTCCGGCATTGGTGGCCAGGTCCACGGATCCGCCCTTGAATCCCTGGATGACATCGGGTCCGCCGGTGATGGCCGCCCAATTCTTTACTCTGAACGGAATCTTTCCGATCTCTCCATTTGCGGTCAGTGCTACCTTGGTTTTGGCTGTCGCAACAGAGATTTCGGCGTCCGGTGCGACGGTGGTGGGCAGGGCCTTGCTCTCGTCCAGCTGCTCACCGCTGTCCGCGCACGATGTGAGCGTGAGCGCCGTGGCAACGCAACCGATCACGACGCGGGTGATCGGTCGAGAATATCTCCGGGACAGCGGACGCTTGGCTCTTGACATATTCCGATCGTGTCGAAATCGCGGCGCTATCTCAATATTCGGTCAGGTTAAAATTAGTCGGGTTGCAAGACGGGTCGATGATTGCCGAATGCCGGCAGCGGATCGTCGTACAGGGTGCGCAGGCAACGGCCGACTCGCCGATCAGCTCGGCCCCGGACGTGCTGCGATGGGGCACGATCGGCGATGCGAGTACTGTGCCCGCGATATCGGCGACAGCCCGGCATGTCTGGCGACCGCCGAACGAGGTGCCGGCCCCAGCGCGAGCAGCGCCCGCGACACCACGCCCGCCGCCGTCGGCCGACGGTCGGTCGTCCCCATCTCAGGTCCCCTCAGCTGTCCCGGTCTCGGTGCCGTATGTGGCACCCTGTCTGAGGACGAGTGAACGGGCTCACGGCCGGACAGCTCACCGCAGGCGGCCCACCACCAGATGAGGAGACACCGTGCCCAGATCCGGCGGCGGATGGACGTTGGCAGACGCACCCCGACTCGACGGCAAGACCGCCGTGGTCACCGGGGCCAACAGCGGGCTCGGTCTGGAAACCGCGCGTGGGCTGTCGCGACTGGGCGCGACGGTGGTGCTGGCCTGCCGCAACGTGGACGCCGCGAAGGCCGCCGCGGACGATATCGCGGCCGGTGAACCGGACGCGCAACTGTCCATCGTCCGCCTCGACCTGAGCGATCTCGGCTCGGTGCGTGAGGCCGTAGGCCTGATCCGCGGCAGCCACCGGCAGATCGACATCCTGATCAACAACGCCGGTGTGATGAGCCGGGAATGGCAGCTCACGGCCGACGGGTTCGAGCTGGACTTCGGCACCAATTTCCTCGGTCATTTCGCGCTCACCGGGCTGTTGCTCGACCGCATCAACACCAGTGTCGGACGGGTGGTCACCGTGACGAGCGCGGTGCACCGCAAGGGTGCCATCGACTTCGACGACCTGCGGATGGACCGGGGCTACTCGGTGCCCGCGGCGTATGCGCGGTCGAAGCTGGCCGAACTCATGTTCGCGATCGAACTGCAACGCAGACTGGCCGCCGAGGGCATGCCCGGCGCGTCGCTGGCCGCGCACCCCGGGGCGAGCTACAGCGGCGTCATGCGTGACCAGAACAAGGTCCTGAACTGGGCATTCACCAGTCCCAACATGCGCTGGCTGCTGAACACCTTCGTCCAGGAACCCGACAAGGGTGCGCTGCCGGCACTGCGGGCCGCCACCGATCCGGCGGCCTTCGGCGGGCAGTTCTACGGCCCGTCCGGGCGGCTGGAGGCCACCGGTGCGCCCGTGCTCGTCAGCCCCGCCGACAGGGCTGTCGATCCCGCTGTCGCGCAACGACTCTGGGAGACCGCCGAAGACCTGACCGGCATCGAGTACTCGTTCGACTGAGCGGGGACGATCGGGGCCGTCCGGCCCGACGGCCGTGCCGTGCCTCGCAGCCGACTGCCTCGCCGAATGTGGAACAGGTTACAGTCGACCAATGCCGACCTCCGGCCAGTCGTCTCGCGCCGACAGCGTCGTCGGCCGCCAAAGGAGATCTTCGTGAGTGAGCAGACCGCACCCGACACGCCCTACAGCGTCGTCATCCTGAAGCCCGGCCCCGAACACGGCTCCGACGCCGTGCCCGACTCGGAGCTGCTGGTCGGCTGGATCAACAATTTCGCCGCTCCCGAGGGCCGGCTGCCCGCGCTGCTGGAGGCCGGCGACAACCCGCTGATCAGTGGCATCGCCGTGATTCCCGCCGGCGTGGAGGCCGCCACCGCGATCGTCGCCGCCGACCCGGCCGTCGTCGCGGGCAGGTACACCTTCGAAGTCCACCCGGCAGACGGTTTCCCCGTTTAGTGCGTGTCCGCTGAATCCGCGCGAGGTGCCGCGGGTGTATTCCGGGCCTGATCGCGCAGCGTCCGGGCCTCCCGGTGCTGGGCGACGGTGCTGTTGTACAGCACGATGGTCAGCATCTCGGTGAAAAACCTTGCCGGACTGAGTTCGTCGGGCACCAGATCGTGCCGTAGCCGCACCGTCGGCAGCCGGTCGATCGGCAGCGCCTGGGCGGGTGTGGGGGCGTCGGCCGGGGGAGCGGGCAGATCGAGTTCGAACAGTCCCGGCTCGTCCTCGGGTTCGGGTGCGGCGAACAGCTCCGGGAACAGCTCGGGAACCTCGGGCTCGGGAACGGTGTCCGGCTCGTCCGGCACCTCGATGCCCTCCCATTCGGGCACGATCAGCGCACACGCGTCGTAGGCGTCGTCCTCGCGGCCGAGTTTGGTGAGCAGATCCACCAGCCAGTCGAAGTGGTAGCGCTCCTGCGTGTAGGCGGTCGACCGCAGGCTGTAGACAAAACCCAAGGCGGCCAACGGATGCCGCAGTGCCAGGTTCTTGGCGTCGCCGTAGGACTCCTCGACGCGGTTGGCGGCGTTCTTACCGAACGACGAGTCCATCCGCTTGGTGGAGATCAGCAGTTCCGGCCCGGTCTGCCACGACGTCATCAGCACGTCGACCTGTTTGAGATAGTTCTTGCCCAGGATGTTGGCCGACGCCGACGCCACCGATCCCGAACCGCGTGCGAGCCGGGCGATCAGTTCGGCGCGCTGCGGTTTGGGCAGCGATTCGATGAACCGCAGCACGTCGCGGTCGACGACCCGGGGCGCCTGCTCCCGCGGCCACACGGCATCCGGGTCGAGTCCGGCGCGGCGCAGCTCGTACGCCACCCACACGTCGATCGCGAGCGCGGGTACGCCCGACTGCGACGACGCGGACAGCAGCAGTGGCACCGCCAGCAGCTTCTCCAGGGTGGCGTAGTCGGGACAGAACCGCAGGTCACCGCCGGCGTCCGAAGCCCACGGGTTCCTCTGGCGGCCGTCGGCGCCGGCGACGATCGCGTCGAACAGCGGCCAGGCCCGGCTCTTGGCGCTCGGCTCATTCGCCACCGGCGCGGCCTCCCGGCGTCGCGGACCGGCCACGCGCCTTACGCCGCGAGGACAGGTGAGCGTGGTCGGAGCGCAGTGCGTCCAGTTGCGGGGCCGACAGTGCCATCGCACCGGTGAGCAGCACATGATCAACCAACTCGGCCGCACCGGTCAGGTCACCCGCCCGCAACCGCCGCCGCACCGCGGGCCGGATCGCTCGCAGCTCGGCCGCGTGCGCCCGCACGAGCTGCGGAGCGGGGACGGGCAGCTGGTCGGCCTCGCGCGGCTCGATCTTCAGCATGCCGCCGCCGTACGGCCTGCCCACAAGCTCGGCGCCCAGCAGGGTCAGCGAGTTGAGCGAGGCCAATGGCAGCAGACTCATCCCGTCGGCACGCAGATCGGGGCGCAGGTAGACCCCGTGCACCGAGTTGAGGTGGTGTGCGCGCGCCTGGTTGGACGCCAACCTCGGGGTGTCGGCGTTCATGTAGGTGAGCAGCAGATCGGCCGGTTTCAGGTACGGCACCCGCCACCACGGCGTACGCACCCGGCATTTGTACGCCTGGTGAACGTCGAGATCCACACCCGAGCGGATGTAGTGTCTCGCCGCCCGCGAGGGAGTGGCCGGGGGCCGGAACAGCAGGGTCGCCTGACCGTCCGCAGCGAGCGAGGCCAGTTGTGCGGCAGTCAGGTTCATCGTGCGCAGATGCCGCGATCCCGGTGGGGACAATGCGATGGTGTCGGTGGCCGCCAGGCCGAGTTCGGCGGCCTTGGCGGGGGAGAGGGTGAAGAACCGGTTGTTGCCGGTCACCATGCCGAGAGTTGTCTCGCCCCAGGTCTGGAGCCCGGCGAAGCCCGCCTCGCCCAGCGCGCGCGTGTAGGTGTCGAGGCCGTCGGCCGACAGCAGCCCGGCCGACCACTTGGCCGACTTGTCGGTGGGCATCCAGCGCCGGGCCGGACTCTCGGCGGCGAGCGCCCCCAGATCGTCGGCGTTGTGCAGCGACCGCACGATCATGTGGTCGGTGCCCGACACCCCGGTCCCGGGCGCGTAGCCGTCGGCCAGGAGCAGGATCACCTCCTCCTGCACCTCCGGGATCACCCGCTCGGTGAACAGCACCAGCTCGACGTGCGAGAACCGGTCCATCAGGAACCGGCGCACCGCACCGGCGTAGTTGACGGTCAGCAGCTCCGCCGGCAGTACCAGGGCCAGCCGCCCGCCCGCCCGTAGGTGCAGCGCCGCGTGCACGGTGAACGCCGCCCACGACGACGCGAGGTTGGTCAGCCGCACCCCGCCCCGCAGCGCCGCCCGCTGCGCGGTGGCCCGGTCCGCGCCGGAGAAGTCCTGGTAGCGCACATAGGGCGGATTGCCGACCACGGCGTCGTAGCCGCCGAACTCGGTGTGGGCGAAGAAGTCCCCGGTGTGGATGTCGGCGTCGATGCCCTCGGCGGCGAGCGTGCGGGCCGCCTGCCGGGCCGACGCCGCATGCAGTTCGACACCCACCAGCCGGCCCTGCTCGCCGACCTTGTCGCCGGCCTCGTGCAGGAACACCGCCTCGCCGCACGAGGGCTCCAGAACCGCATCCGAGGGGTCGCGGACTGCCCAGTCGGCGAGGAACCGGGCGACGGGCGTGGGCGTGAAAAAAGCCCCGCGCGCCTTGCGCAGGGTCGAGGTGTCGCCGGTGAGCATGCGGTCAATCCTGCCCGACGGCTACGACAACCCTCCGGCACCCCGCGCACCCGCGTGGCGCGGTCGTCCGGCATCAGGATGAACGCATTCCACTTCTGGGATGGGTACGGCAAACACGGCACAAACAAACCCGCAGGTGATTAGGGTTGATCTACCCCGAATCGCGGCCGTCTGCTACAACTAGAACAGGTTCTAATTATGATGAGGAGGGCGTTCGTGGACTTCGCGCTCGATGCCACCGCGTCTGCGGTGCGCGACGTGGCGACAGACGTGCTGTCGCGGCATGAGGCCGAGTGGTCGTCGACCTTCGGCAAACATGCGCATGCCGACGACCACGACGCCAAGCTGTGGCAGTCGCTGGTCGACGCCGGTCTGCTCGCGCTCGCGCTGCCCGAATCCGCCGGCGGCGACGACCTCGGCGTGCTCGGGGTGGCCCCGCTGCTGCGCACGCTCGGTGCGGCCGCGGCCGTCACCCCGGCCATCGGCACGATCGCCGCCGAACTCACCCTGCGGTCGGCCGCCCCGGCCACCCGCGAACGGCTCGCCGCACCACCGGCCCGTGGCGCCTGGTACTCGGTCGCCGTCTCCGAACCCGGTGCGGCGCTCACGGTGAATCCCGTCACCCGGATCATCGACGGCAAGCTGACCGGCGTGAAAACCGGTGTGCTGCATGCCGACGGCGCCGTCGCGTTCTTCGTCACCACCGCCGACGGCGTGGTCGTGGTGCCGCGCGAGGCGGCCGGGGTGACCGTGGCGCGGACCCCGTCGTCCAGTGGCGCCGGCGAATACACGGTCGCCTTCACCGATGTCGCGGTCGCCGCGGACGATATTCTCGGTGTCGATTCGGCTGTGCTGCGTGATCAGTACCGGCTCGCGCTCGCCCGCTACGCCGACGGACTCATCGAGGGCGCCACCCGGCTCACCGCCGACCACGTGTCCACCCGCGAACAGTTCGGCAAGCCGATCGCCCTGTTCCAGGCCGTCTCCCAGCAGCTCGCCGACATCTACGTCATCGGCCGCGGCATGGAACTGGCCACCACCGCCGCCGGCTGGCGTCTGTCGCAGGGTCTCGCCGCCGGCCGCGACTTGACGATCGCCACCTACTGGCTGGCCGCCGAGATCCCCGCCACGATGCGCACCATGACGCATCTGCACGGCGGCATCGGTGTCGACCTCACCTACCCGCTGCACCGCTACTTCTCCGTCGCCAAGGACCTCGCCCGCCTCGTCGGGGGTGCCGCCGCCAACCTCGACGAACTGGCATCGTCATCTCACGAGGTTTCGAGGCTCGTCGCTGACGCTCCTCGCACCTCAACCGGCGAGAAAGTCAGCTCTTCGTTGGTTGAGGTGCCCCCGTCGTTGGTTGAGGTGAGAGGAGCGCAAGCGACGAGCCTCGAAACCCCGCACGCCGACCTCGAAACCCCGCACGCCGACACCGCCCCCGAGGACACGACGATGTTCGTCGACCTCACCCCCGAGCAGTACGCGCTGCGCGACGAAATGCGTTCGTACTTCACCGGACTCGTCTCTGCCGAGGACGCCCGCGAAATGCTCGTCGACCGCCACGGCCCGGCCTACCGCAAGGTCATCAAACAGATGGGCGACGACGGCCGGCTCGGCGTCGGCTGGCCGAAGGAATACGGCGGCAAGGGTTTCGGAGAGATCGAACAGCAGCTCTTCACCAACGAGGCTGTGCGCGCCGATGTTCCGTTGCCGTCGGTCACGCTGCAGACCGTCGGCCCCACCCTGCAGGCCCTGGGCACCGAGGAACAGAAGCAGCGGTTCCTGCCCGCGATCCTGGCCGGTGAGGTGCACTTCGCGATCGGTTACACCGAACCCGACGCCGGCACCGACCTGGCGTCGCTGACCACCACCGCGGTCCGCGACGGCGACCACTACATCGTCAACGGGCAGAAGATCTTCACCACCGGTGGCCACGACGCCGACTACATCTGGCTGGCCTGCCGCACCGACAAGGAGGTGCCCAAACACAAGGGCATCACCATCCTGATCGTCGACACCACGGACCCGGGGTTCAGCTGGACCCCGATCATCACCGCCGACGGCGCCCACCACGTCAACGCCACCTACTACAACGACGTCAAGGTTCCGGTGTCGATGCGGGTCGGCGAGGAGGGCGGCGGCTGGCGCCTGATCACCACCCAGCTCAACCATGAACGCGTCATGCTCGGCCCGGCCGGCAAGCTCGACGGCCTCGCCGAACACGTCCGCGCCTGGGCGCGCGGCACCGGCCCCGACGGTGTGGTGATCGGTGAACACACCGATGTGACAAGGACTCTCGCGCAGATCGACGCCTACGTGCGGATCAACGAACTGCTCAACTGGCAGGTCGCCTCCACCGGAGAGGCCATCTCGATGGCCGACGCCGCCGCCACCAAGGTGTTCTCCACCGAACGGCTGCAGCTGGTGGGCCGGATGATCGACGAGATCGTCGGCCGCTTCGGCGACCTCTCCGACGAGGCCACCGCCGATCTGGTGAATTGGCTTGACGTCCAACAGAAACGCAATGCCGTCATCACGTTCGGCGGCGGGGTGAACGAGGTCATGCGGGACATGATCGCCACGGCCGGACTCGGACTGCCGAAAGCGAAACGATGAGCATCGACACAGCGGACGAGATTCTGAACGCGGCGGCCGCGATCAAGGCCGCGGGCCCGTCCGCCCCCGCACCCGGCCGCGACCCGATCAACACACCGATGATCAACAACTGGGTCGAGGCGATGGGCGACACCAACCCCGTCTACGTCGACGAGGCCGCCGCGCGTGCCGCCGGTCACCCGGGAATCGTTGCCCCGCCCGCGATGTCGCAGGTGTGGACGATGCGCGGTCTGCACGGCGAGCGCGCCCCCGGGGACCCGTTCCGGCTCGCGACAGAACTGTTCGACGCCGCCGGATACACCTCGGTGGTGGCCACCAACTGCGACACCGTCTACCACCGCTACACCCAGGTCGGTGAACAGGTCACGCTCTCCAGCGAACTCACCGACGTCGTCGGGCCCAAGAACACCGGGCTCGGTGAGGGCTGGTTCTTCACCACCCGCAACACCTGGCGGGTCGGCGACGAGATCGTCGCCGAGATGGATTTCCGGATTCTCAAGTTCCGGCCGCCGGTCAAAGACCTCGCGGCCGACGAGCCCGCCCCGGCGGTCCCCGAGGATCTCGATCCCGACAGGCTGTTGCGCCCCAACTCATCCCGCGACACCAGGTTCTTCTGGGAGGGGGTGGCCGCCCACGAACTGCGCATCCAGCAGGTCGAGGACGGCTCGCTGCGGCACCCGCCGGTCCCGGCCATCTGGAAGGAACGCGGCGCGGACGGCACCGTCCCCGACACCGACTACGTGGTGGCGGCCGGCACCGGAACCGTCTACAGCTTCGTCGTCCACCACGCGCCCAAGGTGCCCGGCCGGTCGCTGCCGTTCGTGGTGGCGCTCGTCGAACTCGACGAGGGCGTGCGGATGCTCGGCGAGCTGCGCGGGGTGGACCCCGACGCGGTGCGCATCGGCATGCCCGTCGAGGTGACCTTCCTCGACTTCCCCGCATCCGGCGAGAAGCCCGCGTGGACCTTGTACGCATGGCGTCCGGCAGCAACTTCAGGAGAGGATGGTCGGGCATGACCGCGGTGACATCCGTACCCGTCGCGGTGGGAACGGTGTTGCCGCCGTTGACCATCGAGGCCACCCCCACCTTCGTGGTGGCTTCCGCGCTGGCCACCCGCGACTTCCAGGACGTGCACCACGACCGGGATCTGGCGCACCAGAAGGGGTCCGAGGACATCTTCGTCAACATCCTCACCGACACCGGCCTCGTCGAACGGTTCATCACCGACTGGGCCGGACCGTCGGCGCGCATCACCTCGATCAAGCTCAAGCTCGGCGTGCCCTGGTACGCCTACGATTCGGTGACATTCACCGGCGAGGTCACCGACGTGGCCGACGACGGCACCGTCACCATTTCGGTGGTGGGCGCCAACAAGCTCGGCAAGCACGTCATCTCGACCGTCGCCTGCACTCTCGGGGTGGCCGCATGACGGGCACGCTGTCGGGAGCCGCGGCGATCGTCGGGATCGGCGCCACCGAATTCTCCAAGGACTCCGGACGCAGCGAACTGCGGCTGGCCGCCGAAGCGGTGACCGCCGCCGTCGCCGACGCCGGGCTCACCCCCGCCGACGTCGACGGCCTGGTCAGCTTCACCATGGACACCAACGCCGAGATCGCTGTCGCCCGCGCGGCCGGACTCGGCGACCTGAAGTTCTTCTCCCGCATCCACTACGGCGGCGGAGCGGCGTGTTCGACGGTGCAGCAGGCCGCGATGGCGGTGGCCACCGGCGTCGCCGACGTCGTGGTCGCCTACCGGGCGTTCAATGAACGCTCGGGGCGCCGGTTCGGTCAGGTCGACAGTTCGGTTGCCAATCAGGAGAATTCGTCGGGTACCGACAACGCCTTCTCCTATCCGCACGGGCTGTCCACGCCCGCCGCGTTCGTGGCGATGATCGCGCAACGCTACATGTACGAATACGGCGCCACCAGTGAGGACTTCGGCCGTATCGCGGTCACCGCCCGCACGCACGCGGCCAACAATCCCAACGCCTTCTTCTACGGCAAGCCGATCACCCTGGAGGACCATCAGGCCTCCCGCTACATCGCGCAGCCGCTGCACCTGCTCGACTGCTGCCAGGAATCGGACGGCGGTGTCGCGATCGTCGTCGTCTCCGCCGAGCGGGCAAAGGATCTACCGCAGAAGCCGGTGACCATCACCGCGGCGGCGTCGGGCAGTGCCCGGAATCAGTTCATCATGACCAGCTACTACCGCGAGCAGCTCGCCGCCCTGCCCGAGATGGGTCTCGTCGGCGACCAGCTGTGGCAGCAGTCCGGACTGTCCCCGTCCGACATGGATGCGGCAATCCTGTACGACCACTTCACCCCGTACACCCTGCTGCAGCTCGAAGAACTCGGGTTCTGCGGCCGTGGTGAGGCGAAAGACCTTGTGCGAGAGCCCGGTGCGCTGGAGGTCGGCGGAATCCTGCCGCTCAACACGCACGGCGGCCAGCTCGGCGAGGCCTACATCCACGGCATGAACGGCATCGCGGAGGCGGTCCGCCAGATCCGCGGCACCTCCGTCAACCAGGTGCCCGACGCGTCCAAGGTGATCGTCACCGCCGGCACCGGCGTCCCCACCAGCGGCCTCATCCTCACCGGAGACCCCGCATGAAGGTCGATTATCGCTGGTTGAGGTGTGACGAGCCGCCAGGCGAGGAGCCTCGAACCCCGGTGGGCCGACAATGTCCCCTTACGAGGTTTCGAGGCTCGGCCGCTGGGCGGCCTCGCACCTCAACCAGCGGGGGTAAACAGCAACATCTTTGGCAGAGCACGAGGAGATAGCGATGCAGTTCAATTTGGCCGACGTTTTCGAGACCGTCGTCGATGCCGTACCCGAGCGCATCGCGCTCAGCTACGAAGGACGGCAGGTCAGCTATGCCGAGCTCGACGGCGAGGCCAACCAGGTGGCGCACCTGTTGAAGGCCAACGGGATCGGGGCCGGAGACAATGTGTCGCTGTTCCTCAAGAACAGCGTCGAGCATGTCACCAGCCTGCTGGGCCTGATCAAGATCCGCGCGGTGCCGGTGAACATCAACTACCGGTACACCAACGCCGAACTGCACTACATCTTCGACAACTCCGACTCTGCCGGCATCATCGTCGAACTCCCCGAACACCAGGCGAGCGTCGCCGAACTGCTGCCGACGCTGCCGCAGGTGCGGTCGGTGTTCGTGATCGGCGAGGTCACCGACGAACTGCGGGATGCGGTGGCCGCCCTGCCGGATGGCCGTCAGGTCGCGATCGGGGCCTTCTCCGACGCCGAATCCCTGCCGAAGGAACGCGATTTCGAGCCGCGCACCGGCGACGAGCTGTACCTGCTGTACACCGGCGGCACCACCGGATACCCGAAGGGTGTCATGTGGCGGCACGACGACTTCTTCCGCAAGCCGCTCTCGGGCGGCAACCCGTACGGCGACGACCGTAAGAACCTCGACGAGATCGCCTCCGCGGTCAAGGATTTCCCGTCGATGTCGTTCATGCTCGCGGCGCCGCTCATGCACGGCGCGGCGTCGTACTCGCTGTTCACGTTCTTCACCCTCGGTGGGCGGCTGGTGATCATGCGCGAGTTCAACCCCGAGAAGATGGTCACCTGCATCGCCGACGAGCAGGTCCAGCTGGTGCTGATCGTCGGCGACGCCATGGGCATGCCGCTGGTGGAGGAAATGGAGCGCCGCGCCGGCGATGTGGACCTGTCGTCGCTGTTCTCCATCACCTCCGGCGGTGCGATCTGGTCGCAGCACGTGCGGGACCGGATGCTCGCGGTGAAACCGGGTCTGCTCCTGCGTGACAACTTCGGTGCGTCCGAATCGGGTAACGACGGCGAGATCATGATGGACGACGCGGGCAACCTCAAGGTGCCGCCGACCGACCGCATGATGGTGGTCGACGAAAGCCTCAACCCGATCGAACCGGGTTCCGGCGAACTCGGCTACATCGCCCGCATCGGCAACGTGCCACTCGGCTACTACAAGGATCCGGAGAAGTCGGCCAAGACCTTCCCGACGCTGCCCGACGGCCGCCGCGTGTCGATCCTGGGTGACATGGGCACCGTCGAGGCCGACGGCACCATCGTCTTCCTCGGTCGCGGTTCGCAATGCATCAACACCGGCGGCGAGAAGGTGTTCGCCGAGGAGGTCGAGGCCGTGCTGCACGCCCATCCCGCCGTCGCCGACGCTCTCGTCGTACCGGTGCCCGATCCCAAGTACGGTCAGCGGGTGGCCGCGGTCGCCAAGATCGCCGACGGCGTCCCCGAACCCACCGAGGAAGAACTGCAGGACCACGTCCGCGCCTCCCTCGCCGGCTACAAGGTGCCCCGCATCATCGTCTTCGTCGACGAGGTGCGCCGCACGCCCGCCGGCAAGGCCGACTACCGCTGGGCCAAGCAGACCGCCGAAGCCCAGGGCACGACTGTTTCCGCTAGTTGAGTTCCGCCGCGGGTCGAGATGTCGTCGACCCCGCCGCCGGTTGAGATGTGCGTCGGCGATCGTGTGGCGTCGACCCCGCCGCCGGTTGAGGTGTGAGGAGCGCAGGCGACGAGCCTCGAAACCACGTGAGCGAACAATGTCGTCTCACCGGGTTTCGAGGCTCCTCGCCTGGCGGCTCGTCGCACCTCAACCAGCTGGTGGTACGGCGCAAACATTATCGCGACTGCTACCGTATGACCAACGGTAGCGATAGGGTGCTGATGTCATGACGATCTTCGAAGGCGGTTTCGCGGACGACCCGCGCCTGGCGGACCTGTTCGCCGAGGGTGGGCCGTTCGAGATCACCGAGACGATCGTCGACGGCAGCCCGGTCCGCACGTACCTGCGGTGCCCGCGCACCCTCGCCGACATCTTCGCCCGATCCGCCGCCCACGGCGACCTGGTGTCGATGGTGTACCGCGACCAGCGACTGACCTTCGCCGACATCCGCGCCCAGGCGCTCGCCCTTGCCCGCACCTTCCGGGCCGATTACGGCGTGGCGCCGGGCGATCGGGTGATGATCGCGATGCGGAACCGGCCCGAGTTCACCGTCGCGTTCTGGGCGGCGGTGACGTGCGGGGCGATCGCGGTTCCGGTCAACGCGTGGTGGCAGGGGCCGGAACTCGCCGCGGCGGTCGCGGAATCGGAGCCGAAGGTGATCATCGCCGACCCCGAGCGAATCACGAGGTTCCGGGAAAGCGGCTGCGCCGTGCCGGTGATCGGCGTCGGTGAGGCATATGGCGAAACCTGTTATGAGGACTGCGCTTTCGGCGAGCAACTCCCCGTCGACGACATCGTGGCCCGGAAGCCGGACGATCCGGCTGCGATTCTGTACACCTCCGGCACCACCGGCCGCCCGAAGGGTGTGGTGATCACCCATCGTGGCGTCACCCACAACGTGATGAACATGGCGCTGATGATGCGCCGTGGGATGCTGATCGCGTCGTCGGCGCCCGCGGTGCAACAGCGGCAGAGCGCGGGACTGCTCGGCACCCACCTGTTCCATATCGGCGGCATCGCCGCGATCGTCAATTCCGCACTGACCGGCGCCAAGATCGTGATGCTGCACAAGTGGGACGTCGACGACGTGCTGCGGCTCGGAAAAGAAGAACAGGTCACCGGCCTCGGCGGCGTACCGACGATGGTCCGGAAGATGCTGGCGCACCCCGATATCGGTGACTTCGCAGGCAAGGTGCTGAGTTTCCAGATGGGCGCCGCGAGCGTACCGCCCGACATCGCGCTCAAGGCTCGTGAGGTCCTCGGCGACAACCTGCTCATCTTCAACGGCTACGGCGCCACCGAAACCACCTCGGCGATGGCCACCAACGTCGGCGACGAATATGCCTCTCACCCGTCGAGCGTCGGAAAGCTCAATCCCACAGCTGAGCTCCGCATCGTCGCCGAAGGCCGCGACCTGGGCCCGAATGAGCTGGGGGAGCTGTGGTTCCGGTCCCCGCAGATTGCCCGCGGCTACTGGAACAATCCGGAAGCCACCGCCGAGTCGTTCGTCGACGGCTGGTGGCGCACCGGCGACGTCGGCTACATCGACGACGACGGCTTCATCTACGTCGTCGACCGTATCAAGGACATCATCATCCGCGGTGGCGAGAACGTGTACTGCGTCGAGGTCGAATCGGTCCTGTTCGAGCACTCCGACATCGTCGACGTCGCTGTGGTGGCGGTCCCGGACGAGATGCTGGGAGAGAAGGTATGCGCCGTCGTCATTCCCGCCCCAGGGTGCGAACCGACGCTGGACGCCCTGCGCAGGTTCGCCACCGACCGGCTCGCCTACTTCAAACTCCCCGAACTTCTGGTCCTCACCGACGACGTCCCCCGTACCGCCACCGGCAAGATTGCCAAACGCCGCCTCCGCGACCAACTCGGCACGGATCTTTCTGCTGCCATCCGCCCGTGAACCGGCGTTGATCGCCGGGCACTGCCGAACGCCGGCCGCCTGCGTTGATGGTCCGTTGATAATAAGGTGGCTCGGAATTGAGCAAGCCTTCCTAATCTCAGGGTGTGGCTGCAGTCACACGCGATCACCTCGCCTGCGATCGCGGCCACACACGATCCTGTACAGCTCACCGAGGAGCCCCGATGAAGCTTGCTCTCTACCTACCCAACTTTCGTGACCATGTGACGCTCAAGGAACTCGACGACCTGACCGCACTTGCCGAGGACCTCGACTTCGATTCCGTCTGGACCCTGGACCGGATCATCGTCCCGGAAACCTCCGACCACGAGAATCTGACCTATCCGTTCGGCATGATGTCGGACCTTCCCAAGAGCCTGCCGGTCATCTCCCGTGGCGAATGGTTCCAGGGAATGCCGCTGATCCCATATCTCGCGGCCAAGACGACCAAGGTGCGTCTGGGCATGAGTATCATCGACACCCCGTACCGTTCACCGGGGGTGCTCGCCGCAGAGCTGGCCACCCAGGACCATCTGGCGGGCGGCCGACTCAACGTCGGCGTCGGATCGGGCTGGATGCCCGAGGAGTTCGCCGCGGCCAGCGTCACGCACCTGTTCAAGCGCCGGCACGGCCACGTCCGCGAAACACTGGAGATCATGCAGGGCGTTTGGACCGAGGAACTGTTCGAGTATCACGGCGAATTCGCCGATTTCGAACTCTCCGGTTTCGGTCACAAACCCGTCCAGAAGCCCGGCCCGCCAATCTACTTCTCCGGCCTCAAAGATCCGAAGCGTTCGGCCAAACGTATCGCCAAGTACGGTCTGCAAGGCTGGATCGGTATCCAGGACTCGCCGGAGGACATCGCCCACTGGAAGGGCGAAATGGAAAGGGAACTAGGTGAACTCGGCCGTGGATTCCCCGAGGGCTTCGACATGTGCAGCATGATCTGGTTCGTCATCACCGACGAGCCGATGGATCAGCGACGCCGGAAAGGCGACCAATCTGCTTGCCGGCACCGCCCAGCAGATCGAGGACCGCCTCAAGCGCTACAAGGAAGCCGGCATGACCATGCCGCTGCTATGGCCGCCGTTCCGTGACGTGCCCACATCGAAGACGATGGACGACCTCAAGCGGCTCACCGAGGAGATCATGCCGAAGGTCAACGCCATCTGAAATCCTCTGCGTCGCAGTAGTATAACGAAACAGTTCGGCCGGTCGGTGACACACCGACCGGCCGAACTGTTTCGGTGAGGCCTATTCGCCGGATTCGGTCGGCCCGAACCGCGCAGCCGCGAACTGGGCGAACCAGTCCAGGACGCCGGGGTTATCGACCGATGCGGTGCTGGCGGCCTCGTCGAGCGCACGGCCCATCAGCAGTTTCTTGACCGGAACCTCCAGGCGTTTGCCGTTGATGGTGTGCGGAATCGCCGGTGCCGCGACGATCTCGTCGGGCACATGCCGCGGCGACAGTCGTGAGCGCAACTCTGTTGTGATTCGTTGTCGCAGAGCGTCATCGACGGAACCATCGGCGGCCGTAACGACGAACAGGCCGAGCCAGTACTCGTCGCCGGGCCGGTCGATACCGATCACGAGGGTTTCGGCGACTCCGTCCATGCCGTCGAGCACATCATAGAAGTCGCCGGTCCCCATCCGGATTCCCTGCCGATTCAGCGTCGAATCGGATCGGCCATGGATGGTCAGACTGCCGTCGGTATGAAAGGTCACCCAGTCCCCGTGCCGCCACACGCCGGGCCACGTGTCGAAGTACGCGTCACGGTAGCGACTGCCGTAGGTGTCGTTCCACAGCGATACCGGCATCGAGGGCATGGGCTTGGTGATGACGAGATCACCCATCTCCTCGACCACCGGTGTGCCGTCCGGGCGCCATGCCGCACAGTCGACGCCGGCGAGTCGTCCGCCGATCCGTCCCGGCCGCACCGGTGCATACGAGTTGCCGCCGACGAACGAACCCGAGATGTCGGTGCCTCCGCTGGTCGAGTCGACGCACACATCGCCGCCGACCTGCTCAAGTATCCAGTGGTATCCCGATGAGGGGAGCGCGGAGCCGCTGACCATGACGTGACGCAACCTGCTCAGGTCGTACCGTTCGCGTGGCGGCACCTCGGTGGCCGACGACGCCGAGACCA
Organism: Gordonia amarae NBRC 15530; assembly: GCF_000241345.1. Classification (GTDB taxonomy): domain Bacteria; phylum Actinomycetota; class Actinomycetes; order Mycobacteriales; family Mycobacteriaceae; genus Gordonia; species Gordonia amarae. The sequence continues at coordinate 36,577 of NZ_BAED01000058.1, read as the reverse complement.
CGGCCGCGCCCAGCAGCATCACGTCGGTGCGGGTGCGGGCCGTAACCTCCCAGATCGCGTCGACCGGCGACAGGGGGCTGCCCTCGTACACCACGATGCCCGCACCCTGGGTGAGCGCTCCGAGTTCGATGTTCCACAACGCCCAGCCTGTCGAGGTCGCCGAGAACAGCCGCTCACCGGGCCGCAACCCGGCGTACAGGCCGGACCATTTGAGCCCTTCGAGAGTGATCCCGCCATGGCTGTGCACCAGACCTTTCGGCAGGCCCGTTGTTCCCGAGGTGAACAACACCCACAACGGATGGGAGAACTCCACCTGCTCGAACTCCGGCGCAGCTCCGGTGGCCAGCACCTCGTCCCACGGGGTCGTCCCGTCGGGTCCGGGCCTGTCGAACGCGTAAGGCACGTGCACGACATGACGCACGGAGGTCAGCCTGTCGCGCAACTGCGCCACCACGTCGGCGCGGTCGTGGACCTTGCCGTTCCAGTGGTAGCCGTCGATCGCGATGAGCACCGTCGGTTCGAGCTGGGCGAGCCGGTCGATGGTGCCGTCCGGCCCGAAGTCGGGTGAACAAACATGCCCACGTCGCGCCCACGGCCGCGGTGGCCAGCACCCCGATCACCGCGTGCTCGGTGTTGGGCAGGTAGGCGGCCACCGGGTCGCCGGGCCGTACTCCCGCTCCGCGGAGCCAACCTGCCATGGCGGCGACCTGCTCGCGCAGTTCCGCGAAGGTGATCTCGTGAGCGGGGTGGCCGCCCTCTTGCACACAGATCAGGGCGGCGTCGCCGTCGCGGCCGCGGCGCAGCATGTGTTCGGCCCAGTTGAGCCTGGCGCCGGGAAACCATCGTGCGTCCGGCATCGGATCGTCGGTGAGGACGCGGTTCGCGGGTGCCGAGAACCCGACGTCGTAGTAGTCGACGATCGACGACCAGAACCCGGTGAGGTCGGTGACCGACCATTGCCACAGGGCTGTGTGGTCGGGGTACTCCCTGCCTTCGCGCCGCTCCAGCCAATCGAGATAGTGGCGCAGTGGGGACTGCCGGATCCTGTCGGCGGACGGCTGCCAGATCACTTCGGACATAGAATGATTCACCGCCTGCCGGCGTAGACATCTGTTCGCATGCTTCCACGGTATGGTCACCGGCCGACAGTGGGTACCGCCTCGCGAGACGTTGATGAAGTGTTGAGAAAATCCGCGCCGGTTGCGTCCCCGGACGACGCCGATCGTCGCTACGCTCGAATGCAGGCGCGGGCCCGACAACGGAGTGGCCCGCATACCCGATGCAGGATCGCACGAACATGAGCGTCGCGTCACCCGGCCGATCGCAGGTTCTCGTCATCGACGACGAGAACACCCGCACGGTCGTCCAGTGGCAGCTCAACGATGCCGGTTTCCAGGTGGCTCAGGCCGCCGACGGCCACGGGGGGCTGGCGTTCATGGCCTCCGAGGTGCCGCTGCTCGTGGTGCTGGACCTGTCGCTGCCCCGGCTCGGAGGCCTCGATGTACTCCGCGAGATCCGGACGGGCAAGGCGAACGTGCCGGCCGACCTGCCCGTCATCATTCTGTCCGGCCGCAGCGGTGAGACGGACCGCATCGTCGGCCTCGATCTCGGCGCCGATGACTATCTGATCAAACCGTTCTCACCCGGTGAACTCGCCGCACGGGTCCGGTCGTTGCTGCGCCGTGCCGGGGCGGCCGCGCCCGCACAGCTCAGCGCCGGACCCGTCACCGTCGATCCCGGCAGTCGCGAGGTGAGGGTCGAGGAGGTCGTCGTCGAACTCACTGCCAAGGAATTCGACCTGCTCGTCCACTTCCTGCGGCACCCCCGCCAGGTGTTCTCCCGTACCCAGCTACTGGAGGCGGTGTGGCTGTCGCCGGCGTGGCTCGGCCAGGCGACCGTCACCGAACGCGTGCACCGGCTTCGCGCCAAACTGGGGCGCCACACCACGGTCCCGCTGATCCGCACAGTCCGCGGTGTCGGCTACCAGTTCGACGCGGGGTGCGGATGAGCGGCGGAACCTGGCGCCGGGCCGGGCCGTCGCCGGCCACCGAGCTGCATCCCGACGACGCGTCGACCTTGCTGGAACGGCAGATGGATGTACTCGAATTACTTTCTGCCGCAGCACCGTTGCGGGAAGTGCTCACGGCCATCATCGCCAGCCTCGAACAGATGATGCCGGGTGCCCGTTGTTCGGTTCTCACCATCGATGCCGGCGACGGGACGCTGCGGCACGGCGCCGCACCGAGCCTGTGCCCCGCGTACCTGCGGGCCATCGACGGCCTGCGTCCCGGACCGTCCGCCGGATCTTGCGGCACGGCCGTCCACGAAGGACACGCCGTTCTCATTCCCGACATCCGCATCGACGACCGCTGGTCGGACTTCCGGGACGCCGCGCTCGACTGCGGGCTCGTCGCCTGCTGGTCGACCCCCATCCGCGGTCCCGGCGGCCACATCGTGGGCACGTTCGCCGTGTATCACGGCTACCCGCACGAGCCGTCCGACCGGGAACGACGGCTGGTGGACCGGTTCACCGACATCGCCTCGGTGGCGATCGAGCACAGCAGGCTGATCGACGAGGTGGTGGAAAGCGAGGAACTGTTCCGGAGGTCGTTCGAGGACAATCCGGCCGGGGAAGTGCTGTGCGATCTGAATCGTCGGGTGGAACGGGCCAATGCCGCGTTCTGCGCGTTGAGCGGGTATCCGGCCGAGAAACTGATCGGCACGTCCATCGGGTCGGTGCTGTGTCTGAGCGCGGACACCGAGGCGCGGATCCAGCTGATGCTCACCGCGGGTGGCGCGTGCGTGACCAGGCAATCGGTCGTGATCACCGCCGACGGTTCGGAGTGTCCCGTCGAGGCGACGGTCTCGGTGATCCGGGACCGGAATGGGTCGCCGGCCCGGTTGGCATTCAACGTGCTCGACCTGACGGAGCGGCTGGCCGCCGAGGCACACAGGCAGGCGCACCGTGAGGCCGATGTCGCCCGGCAGATCGCCGAGGAGCACAGCAGGGCGAAGTCGGCACTTCTCACGTCCGTCAGTCACGAGATCCGCACACCTCTGCAGGCCATCCGGGGATTCACGGAACTGCTGGCGACCCTGGAACTCGGGGAGGAACGACGCCACGAGGCGCTGTCGCGGATCAATACCGCCGCCGACCACCTGCTCGGACTGGTGACCGATGTGCTCGATATCAGTCGCGCCGAGGCCAACGCCCTGCCATTGCGTCCCGAGCGGGTCGAACTTGCGGGCAGTATCGACGAGGTGGTGGACCTGACGTCGGAACTGGCGGCCGAGCGGGCAGTGTGTGTGCGGAGCCGGCTCGACGACGACGAATGGGTGCTCGCCGACCCGGACCGGCTGCGTCAGGTGCTGTTCAACCTCATCGGCAACGCCATCCGGCATGGGCGACGGCGCGGGACCGTCATGATCACCTCATCCGCGACCGACACCGACGTGCTCGTGGCGATCGCCGACGACGGTCCCGGCATCCCGGAGGACCTCCTCGACCGCATCTTCACCCCGTTCACCCGCGGTATCGACGCCGCGTCCGAACCCGTCGACGGATACGGCCTCGGCCTCATGCTCAGCCACGGGCTGGCCTCCGCCATGGGCGGTGACCTGTCCGCCGGGAACGCCGACTCCGGCGGCGCCGTCTTCACCCTGCGGCTGCCACGGGCGGTGGACATCAGGAGTCGGGGACGGTGAGGCTCTCTGCCGAGCGGGCACGTGAGCGACTCGTCGCACACGATCACGGGGTGCTGGCGACGGTGCACCCCGTCCGCGGGGTGGATGCGGTGCCGGTGGTCTATGCCGTGGACGATGACGGTTACCTCGGGATTCCGGTGGACCGGGTAAAACCCAAGGCGTCGACGCGATTACAGCGCGAGCGGAATCTGGAGGCCGACCCGCGAGCCACCTTGCTCGTCGACCATTGGGATCCCCGGGACTGGTCGCGGCTGTGGTGGGTGCGCGCGGAGCTGCTCCGGGAGATGGACGCCGGTGTCCGGGCGGACCGGCTCGCCGACTTGCTGGCGCAGCGCTACCGGCAGTACGAGGACCGCCCTTTCGTGACGGTGCTGGTGCTGCGGATCCAGAACCTCACCGGGTGGCGGGCCCGGTGACCACGGCTCGCATTGCCGCCCGGTTGACGTCACCGCCGTTGGCCGGGCATAGTTGGTGACGTAGCCGGTGACATCGCGGTGGCATCGGAAGTGAACCCCAGGAGATCCTGCCGGACGACAGGGCCTGGGGTTTCGCGTTTCTAGGATTCCACTTCGCACATCGTGATCTGTGTGGAAAGTTTCTCGTAGTGGGTGCTGTCTCCACATCTGTGTCGCGTGATAACGCCGCAGCAGGCATCCGGCACCCACAGCAGCGGATCAAACGGCCCTCTCGCGTGGTCGATATGAAACGGACCGGAGAGACGTCGGCTCTGCCGGAGGTGCTCAACTGCCTGTGCGTCGCGCCTGTCGTCCGCTCGCCCGCGGGATTCGGCGATGACGCGGGTCACTCCGAGCTCGGCCAACTCGGGGACCAGTCGGCCAAGACACAGGCGCCGTTGGCGTTCCGGTCGTATGTCGATGTCGGGCGCGCAGTGAACAACGACGAAATGCTCGACGCCCAGCGCCGCGATCGCCTCAACAATCAGGGCGTGGCGGCTGGCATCATCGCGCCAGTGCAGCTTCTTCTGACCTGGCAGCAGCAGCGCTTGCATCGCGGCGCGTGCACCTTCCTCTTTGCCGTTTTCGACTAGGGCCGCGCTCAACATGTAGGTCCCGGGGTCACGCCGCATATCGGAGCCTGACTCATCGACCCACGCTGTGAACATCCGGACCCGCACACGGCCCGCCTTGCCGACCTGCTGGCACAGCGGTATGCGCAGTATGCCGACCGGCCGTTCGCGGCGGTGCTGGTGCTGCGGATCCAGAACCTCACCGGCTGGGAGGCGGTGCCATAGCGCCGCGCCGAATCGGGTACACCGGTGGGCGAGCGATGCCCTCGTGCGCCTACGGGGCGAAGATCCGGTGCAGGGCCGGGGCGACATCGCGGTAACCCGTGACCGGCAGGCACCGGCCGTGGCCGACGGCGGCGAGATCACGGCCGAGGTCGAGGTCGTGTTCGCCGGAGACGTCGATCAGCACATCGAGCCGGGGGAGCATCGCGGCGATCGTTCGCGGATCGGGGCCCGCGTTGTGCACACAGTCACTCAGCAGCAGAACCCGGGAGTCGGCGGTCCGGGTGCCCCGCAGTTCGTCGGCAGCCACACCGAGCGCGAACGACACATTCGTCAGACCCTGTGCGGGCAGCGCGAGCAGCCGGTCGACGACGGTGTCGGGCCGGATATGTTCGCCGAGCGGGCTGACCAGCGCCGCAGCCGACCAGAACGCCACGATACCCACCGCGTCGCGGGTCAGTTCCCCGCTGACCGCTCCCGCGGTGGCCGCAGCGGTCCGCACCTGTTCGCCGCGGGCCGACCCGGACACGTCAACGACCAGGATGATGTTGCGGCGGCGCCGAACTCGCTGCCGTACCAGGATGTCGTCGTCGGTCGGCAATGGTTCGGCGGCGATCGCCTCCAAGGTGCGGTCGAGGTCGATCTCGTCGGAATCACCACGCCACCGGCGGGTGACCAGTGTCCCGGAGGCCGACCGGGGTGCCTTGCGCGGGCCGAGAACCGAGGCAAGAGCGAGTGTGCGGGCGATCAGCCGGGCCCGTGCCCGGGCGTTCTCGTCGACCTCGGGCGGCGGCGGGGAGTCCAGGTCACCGGTCTCGTCGGTGACACCGGCGGCGCCGCGCGACCCGGGGCGCTCCCCGAACGCGGCGGTCCGCCGGTCCCGGCGACTGTCCGCAAGGACATACCCACCGCCCGATGACGCGATCAGCAGATCGGGTTCGGTGTCGAGCTGTTTGGGTTTGCGCCGGAACGGGCGCAAGGTTCCGGGCGATCGGGGAAGGTGCTTCCCGGCCGGCCGCGTCAGTGGGGAGTCGGCCTCGGCGGTTCTTCAACCCGGTTTCGCCGCAGCGGGATTCAGTGCGAAGTGGTCTTCCCAGATCTCCGTGAGCACGCCCTCCGGTGTGGTGAACGCGGTGTCGTCGAGGTGAATCCGGCCCGACAGGGCCACCGTCATCGCATCGAGGAACGTGGCGGTGTAGTCGGTGGGCAGATCCCGTGGCGGCTCGACGGTGCCGGCCGCCGGAATCTCGATGCGGTGCATCGCGCAGAGCTGCTCGGTGAGCAAGGCGAGATCGATGGCGCCGCGCACACTGCTTCCCTGCCTGATGGCGTCGTGTTCGCGGGTGGCGCGGGTGACGGCGACGGCATCGGCGACGATGCGTACCGGTGCCGATTCCGCATGCCGGGCAACGATATCGCGTTCGGCAGCCGCGTCCTGATAGTCGACGACGAGACGGCACATCCGGTCGTGCACCGAGATGGACAGCCTCGTGGTGCCCACATTGTCGTAGGGGTTCATCGATGCCACCACCCGGAAGGTCGGCGCGGCGACGACGCTGCCCACACGGGGTACCGTCACCACTCGTTCGGCCATCGCGGTCAGCAGCGTGTCGATGGTGTCCTCGGGTGCACGATTGAACTCCTCCACATACAGGAACCCGCCGCCGCGCATCGCCTGCAGCAGAGGGCCGTCGACGAAGTTGTCGGCGCTGTAATCCTCGCGCAGAACCCGAGATGGGTTATGGTGCCCCACAAGTCGACTCGGGGTCAGGTCCGCGTTGCCCTCGACCAGGACCAACGGGATGCTCCATTCGGCGGTGATCGCACGCAGCAGGGTCGATTTCGATGTGCCGGGCGGACCTTCGAGGATCAGGTCGCGGCCGGTGACGACAGCGGCCATGACCAGATCGAGCTCGCGTTCACGGCCGACGACCTGCGCCGCGACCCGTTCACGGATCGCGGCGAGATCGGTCAGTGATTGCGAATGGGGTGTCGATCGCGAATGGGGCGTCGTCACTTCACCGGGTCCTGGTTGACGCCGGTGAGCAGCATGTGCCCCGCGTCGACCGGGATGGTGACGCCGGTGACATTCTCGGCCAGAGCCGAATTGAGATACACGGCGGTGTCGGCGATGGCCTCGGGCGGCAGGAACGTCTTGCCCTTGAGCGCGTGAAATCCGTACCCGCCCGCCAGCAGGTCGTCGTAGGTGCCGCCTTCGTGTCCGGCGAACATATCCCAGGCGGCCTGCTGATTGGTCATCGGAGTGAGAATCGCGCCGGGGTTGATGGAATTGCACCGGACACCGAACGGGGCGAGTTCGAGCGCGATGTTCTTCATCAGACCGATGACGCCGTGTTTGGCGGCCACATAGTGCGCGTACGCGGGGCCGGGTTCGAGCCCGTTCACCGACGAGGTGATGACGATCGACCCGGTTTGCCTCTCGATCATGTGTGGCGCCACCGCCTTTGCCGACTTCCACACACCGGTCAGGTTGATGTCGGTCATGTCGATCCAGGTTTCCTCGCTCATCTCCCAGAACGGGGCGCGGGTCCAGATGCCGGCGTTGGCGATCAGGATGTCGATCTTGCCGAACTCGGCGATCCCCGCGGCGACCACGGCATCGAGCTGGGACTGGTTGCGGACGTCGGCATCGAACGACAATGCCCGGCGGTCACACGCCTCCACCTGCCGGACGGTTTCGGCCATGTCCTCGGCGGTGGCCAGCGGATAGTCCACCGAGCCGATCGGTTCGGTGATATCGAGCAGGATCACGTCGGCGCCCTCCTGCGCCGACCGGACGGCATGTGCGCGGCCCTGGCCACGTGCGCCACCGGTGATGAGTGCGGTCTTTCCGTTCAGCAGGCCCATGATGACTCCTTTGTCGGTTCGGGAATGTTGCCGGTGAATACGGTTGGGGTGGTTACAGTCGCCCGCCCGCGTCGATGACGTGGGTGGTGCCGGTGACGTACCGGCCGTCGTCGGAGACCAGGTAGACGACTGCGTTGGAGATGTCGATGGGCTCGACCATCGAGACGGGCAGTATGTTCATGGTCGAGGCCGCCTCCTCGAAATCAGCGCGGGTCGGATTCTCCAGATCCGGCCGGAACAGTTTGTAGGTGGGCTCGTTGAGGATCATCTCCGTCGCGACCGTCGTCGGATGTAGCGTGTTCACCCGGATACTTTGTGGCCCCAGCTCTTTCGCCAATACGCGCATGAGCCCGACCAGGCCGTGTTTGGCTGCCGAGTAATGGGCGATGTTCTCATTGACCGTGATTGCGGCGAGCGAGCTGGTCAGCACCACCGATCCGCCACACCCACCGGCGACGATGTGCGGTACCGCGGCCCGGACGGTCTTCCAGACGCCGGTGAGGTTGATACCGATCATGGTGTCCCACGTCTGTTCATCCATCTCGAGGGTGGGCGCCATACTGTTGATCCCGGCGTTGGCCAGGACTATGTCGAGTCTGCCGAGCGCGGCGACACCGTCGTCGGCGACCTTGGTGAGTGCGGGCAGATCGCGTACGTCCGCCTCGGCGGCGATGATGCGCCGGTCGAGTGCCTCGACCTGCCGCACGGTCTCCTCCAGGTCGCCGGGCCGGGCGGTGTCGTAAGGGACGGTGTCGACCTGCGAGGTGATGTCGACCGCGATGATGTCGGCGCCCTCCTGGGCGAGCCGGACCGCGTGACTGCGGCCCTGGCCGCGGCCTGCTCCGGTGATGAAAGCGACTTTGCCGTCCAGTTTGCCCATTGTCAGGTGCTCCTTCGCTCGCTGATCGGTGATGGTGTGAGGATCCGGCACACATTTATGTGATGTGCGTCTCTTTCGAGGATATGTCACAGAGTGACAAAACCTCATGGGACTTTGGTCCGTAGTGGTGAGATAGATGGGTGCCTGATCTGACCGACGCGGACCACCGGCCGGGTGACGACCGCCCGAACAGCGGTGGCCGACCCGCGAGCACGAGCGCGCATGCACTGGCCGCCGTCGCGCAGCGACTGTTCCTCCGAGACGGATTCGACGAGACCAGCGTCGACGACATCGCCGCGGCGGTGGGTGTCAGCAGGCGTACGTTCTTCCGGTACTTCGCCACCAAGGCCGACGTCGTGTGGGTGGAATCGACGACCGAACTCGCCGCCTTCCAACGGTCGCTCGCCGCGTCGGCGCCGGACGGCGACCCGGTAGCGGCCGTGGCCTCCGCGTTCATCGCAGCCCTCGACTACGGGCCTGACGATATCGAATGGGAAAGGCAGCGAGCAGAACTCGTGTTGCGCTCGCCTGCGGTTCAGGCGCAGGCCAACGCGGTCTACCGGAATTGGCGCCGCGTCATCGCCGAGTTCGTGGCGGCCCGGCGGGGCGAGCCGGAGACCGCGGACTTTCCGCTGGCCGTCGGCCATGCGGTGATCGCCGGTTCGGCCGCGGCTCATGAACTGTGGCTCAGCGAGCCGGCCACCGAACTCGCCGATTGCCTACGGCGGATGTTCACGCTGATGCTTCCGCGGATGTGACACAGTGGTGCGTAGGTAGTTGCCTGCGGGGCCGTGCTGTGCTTGTGGAGGATCGTGTGGTGAGAGAGTCGGCGGGACGTCGATGAATCCAGGCACCGAACACGACTGGGCAGCGAGCGGAGTGGTCGCACTGACCGGTCACGCCGCGCGCCCGATCGTGCCGCCCGGGAGTGCGGCGTCGTGGGCCCGGCATTGTGCGGACATCCTGCGAACGGTATCCGGCGGAGTGATCGATGTCGACGGTGCGGTGCTGCTGGGGGAGCGGGCGGCGTTCACCGGTATGACCCGGGCCGGCCGGATCGCGCCCGGTGGTCACACCCGACTGTTGCTCACGGCCGACGGCTGGGCGGCGCTGTCGTGTTCGCGGCCCGACGATCCGGTCCTGTACGGCGCACTCATCTCCGGCGATATCGACGCCGATGATCCGTGGCCGCAACTTGAGCATTGGCTGGCGGCACACCCCGGAGCCGAACTCGATGAGCGCGCCGAACTCCTCGGCCTCGCAGCCCATTCGGTGTCCTCACCGCCGCGAACGCCGGTACGACTGCGCGGAGGAAGATCACCGAAAGGGTTGCGGGTGGTGGACTTCAGCGCCCTGTGGGCGGGGCCGCTGTGTGCCCAGCTGCTGGGGCTCGGGGGTGCCGAGGTCATCAAGGTGGAGACCACCACCCGGCCCGACGGCGCGCGGCGCGGCAACCGGGAGTTCTACGACCTCCTGCACGCCGGTCATCGGAGCGTCGTCTTCGACCCCGCCGACCCGGCCGACCGTCGCAGGCTCACCGAACTGGTGGCATCGGCGGACATCGTGATCGAGGCATCGCGGCCAAGGGCGCTGCGCGGCTTCGGGATCGACGCGGACGAGGTGGCGGCGTCGGGTGCGACGTGGATATCGATCACCGCCTTCGGCCGCGACTCCCACCGGATCGGGTTCGGCGACGACGTCGCCGCGGCGGCGGGTCTGGTGGCGTTTGATGACGCAGGCGATCCGGTCTTCTGCGGCGATGCCATCGCCGATCCGCTCACCGGGCTCACCGCGGCGGTCCTCGCTCTCGGTGAACCTGGTGTGGTGCATGATCTTTCGATGGCCAAGACGGTGGCGTCGACGCTGACGGGGGAACGGTCCGCCGCCTGCGTGCGATCCGGAGACGAGTGGGTCACGCCCACCGGGTACGCCGTCGCCGCGCCGAGATCGCGTGTGCCCGGCGGAACAGCACCGGCGTCCGGCGCGGATACCGACTCGGTGTTCGGGGAGCTGTGATGCTGCTGACGAATGTGGTCGTCGATGGTGCGATGACACGTATCCGTGTGGCCGGCAGCACGATCGAAGCGATCGATCCGGACCTGAGGCGGACCGTGAGGGAGCGGGTCGTCGACTGCGAAGGCGGAACGGCGGAGCCCGGCTACACCGACCACCACCTGCACCTGCATGCCCTCGCGGCAGTGCGGCGATCGGTGAAATGCGGTCCGCCTGAGGTTGTCGACGGCGCGGGGTTCGCGTCCGCGCTGGCGGGTGCGACCGCCGACGACAACGGCTGGGTCCGGGGAATCGGGTACGCCGAAACCGTTGCCGGTGACCTGGATTCAACCACCTTGGACCGGATGTACGCCGATCGTCCGGTGCGGATCTCCCACCGCAGCGGCGCGATGTGGATGGTCAACGGTCTCGGTGCCCGGCTCCTCGGCCTCGACACCGCCCACCACGCCGGTATCGAACGACGGTCCGATGGCACCGCCACCGGCCGCATCTTCCGCGCCGACGACTGGCTGCGAGAACGGCTGCCCACCACAGGATTTCCCGACCTCGCCGCCGTCGGGGCCGAACTGTTGTCTCTCGGCATCACCTCGGTCACCGACGCCACCCCCGACCTCGACGACACCGCCCTCGCCCACCTGCGGTCGGCGGTGGCCGCCGGTGCGATCCCGCAGCGCGTCCACCTGCTCGGGGTTCCGTTGGGCCGCACCATCACCGAACCCCGGATAACGACGGGGCCGTACAAGATCGTCGTCGCCGACTCCGGTTTGCCCGACCTCGACGACCTGACCGAACGCATCCGTGCCGCCCACGACGCCGGCCGCGCCGTCGCCGTCCACTGCGTCACCCGCGAGGCCCTGATCCTCACGCTCGCCGCCCTCGACGATGCCGGCCCGACCGGAGCCGACCGCATCGAGCATGCCGCGATCGTCCCACCCGACCTCATCGACGACCTGGTCCGCCTTCGCGTCACCGTGGTCACCCAGCCCGGTTTCCTCGCCGACCGCGGCCACGACTACCTCCGCGACGTCGACCCATCCGATCGCGAGAACCTCTACCGCTGCGCCAGTCTCATCGAAGCGGGGGTTCCGGTGGCCCTGTCGAGCGACGCCCCCTACGGCCCGCTGGACCCGGCCGCGATCATCGACGCCGCGGTCACCCGGCGGGTCCCCGGCGGCCAGATCGCCGGCCCATCGGAACGATTGACCGCGGCGGAAGCCGTGGGCCTTCTCCGAACGCCGGTGAACGGATCGCCGGCCGACTTCGTCATCCGGGACGGCTCAGGTGCGACGCTCGCCGTGGTCGCGGGCGAGATGGTCCGGTGACCTTTCGGTGCATGCCGTGACCACCTCGGACCCTCAGCCGCGCACCCGATCCAGGATGGCGTCGGCGATCTCGGCGGGGTGGATTTCGGGGAGCCAGTGGTTGGCGCCGGCGATGATCCGGAACTCGTACGGGGCGTCGACCCAGCGGCCGCTGTGCCGGGCACCGTAGCGGCTGAGGTAGAAATCGCCGTCACTCCACACGTGGGTGGTGGGGACGCGGACGGTGCCGGGCGCGATGTCTTCCTTGGACCAGAACGGCAGTGCCCGGTACCAATTGAGGGCACCGGGCAGGGAGCCCGAGGCGATGATGTCGTCATAAAGCCGGTCCGCGGACTCTGCCGGCAGGCCGATGCGCGCCCGCGCGTCCGGGGATGCGAACGCCTTGCTGAGGAACACTTCCGGAAGTCGGGGGATGTTGATAAGGGCCGCATACCAGCTGCGGAAGATCTGGCCGTGCGGCATGGCGGCCCGGTAGGCAGACGGATGCGGAACCGACAGTGTGGTCAGGCTTTTCACCCTGTCGGGATGCTTGGCGGCGACCGACCATGCCACCATGGCGCCCCAGTCGTGTCCGACGAGATGGACAGGGCCGGCGCCGATCGCGTCGAACAGGGCGACCACGTCACCGGCCAGCGCACTCAGGGTGTAGTCGCGGCGCCGCCCGGGCCGGGCCCGGGGCGAGTAGCCGCGCTGGTCCGGTGCCAGTGTCCGGAACCCCTGTGCGTGCAGCAGCGGGGCGACGAGATCCCAGGCGGTGGCACGCTGCGGGAACCCGTGCAACAGCACGATCGGCGTGCCGTCGATCGGTCCCGCGTCGATGACGTCGAAAACGTAGTCGCCGTTGCGGTATTCGGTGATGCGGTCGGCCATCAGGCCACTGTATCCCGAGGAGGTGCCGGGACACCGGAGGGCGAGGCCGCGGCCCTGGCCCACCGGTAGTCGCCCTTGCCGTTGCCGAGGCGGCGCACCGCGTCGACGACCACGACCTCCTTGGGTACCTTGTACCCGGCCAGCTTGTCGCGGCAATACCGCTGCAGCTCACCCGATTCGACGGAGGCGACCAGCTCATCGTCACCGGAGGCCACGGCCACCACCTCCGAACCCCAACGCTCGCTGGGCCGCCCGACGACGAGGACGTCGTCGATGTGCTCGAAGGTGCGCAGTACCTCCTCGACCTCCTCGGCGAACACCTTCTCGCCACCGGTGTTGATGACCAGCGAATCCCTGCCGCGCAGCAACAATTTGCCGTCCTGGGAGATCCGCCCGCGGTCGCCGGACTGCACGACACGCACCCCGTCGACGGTGAGAAAGGTCTTGTTGGTGGCCTCGGGATCGGAGAAGTAGCCCAACGGCATCCGGCCCTGCCGCACCACCCAGCCGTCCTCGTCGGCGCCCGGTTCGAGGAAGCCGGTGAGGTCTTCGGAGGCGATGCGGGTGTCGGCGTGCGGCGTGAACCCGACGATCGTGGTGGTCTCGTCGTTCTCACTCGCGCCGAAGGCGACGTTGCCGGTTTCGGTGGAGCCGTACCCGTTGACCAGGATCACCCCGGGCAGGAGCTCGCGAAGCGTCTTCTGATGCTCGACGTTGAGCGGTGCACCGCCGGAGGCGACGGAGAACAGCGTCGACACGTCGTATTCGCCGCCGCGGATGCCGTCGATGAGGCCGACGGCGTAGGCGTCGCCGACCATCGTCATCAGGCCGATCTTCTCGCGTTCGATGGTGGCGAGCACCCGGTGCGGATCGAATTTGGTGCGGTCGTACAGTACAGCGGTCTGTCCGTTGAGGATTCCGGCGAACGCGGTGAGCAGACCGGCGGCATGCATGAGCGGCGACACCGCGAACCACGGCGCTCCGGCGTACTGCACCTTCTGATGGATCTCGTCGACGTGCTCGTGCACTCCGCCGTTCATCGACACCACATACTGGTCGCCCTGGCGCCACAGCACGCCCTTGGGGCGTCCGGTGGTGCCGCCGGTGCACATCATCACCACATCGTCGGGAGTGGCCTCGGGGAGGGTGCCGTCCCACGAGCGGCCCTGCGTCAAGGCATCGTCGAACTCAACGGCCCCGTCGATGGGGCCGGCCGGGGCCTGATCGTGAGTCTCATCAGGGATGGAGACGATCAGTTCGACAGTATCGGGCAGCGCGTCACCGAGCTTGGCCAGCAGCGACCGGTGCCCGATGACTCCGCGCGGTGCGACGTAGTCGAGCAGTTCCCGGATTTCGGCGGGCGTGTAGTGGTAGTTGACGTTGACCGGCACCACGCGTGCCTTGGAGCAGGCGATGAACGCGTCGGGGTACAGGTCGTTGTGCATGATCAGCGCGACCCGGTCCTGTCCGCACTCCCATGGCTGCAGGTCGGCGCGCTCGGTGTGGATGCCGAAGCCCTCGCTCACCAGGAACTTCGCCAGGGCGGTGGTGCGCTCGGAGGCCTCGCGGTAGGTGCTGCGCCGGTCGCCGCAGATGGTCATGAGCCGGTCGGGGATCGTGTCGGCGATGGCGTCGATGACGGTTCCCACGGTCCATTCCATGCGCTTGTACCTCCGCGAAGACGACGCGACGCCGGGCTGGACGTCGCTGTGATGGCAGTCATACTTCCGTGGCCTCGGCCGCACTGTCAAGCGTCCTTACTGTAATGACAACGGTTGTTCATCTGTGTGGACGTAAACAATCCCGTAAGCCTTGCGGTAAGATCGTCAGTCGACCTAGTGTGACGTAGAACCCAGCCCTCGCAGCCCATGTCCGACAGCTCATGTCCGACCGTGGTGCGCAGCACCAGGTGAAAGGCGGAACGATGACCACAGCAGAGGCGGTGCCGGCCGCCGTACTGGCCACCCCGGCAGCCTACAAGGATCCCGAGGCGCTGTACGCCGCCCTCGCGGCCGCGCGCCGCGACGACCCGGTCTCGCTGGTCGAGGTCGAGGGCTACACCCCGTTCTGGGCTGTCACCAGGTACGCCGACATCATCAAGGTCGAACGCGCCGCCAAGACGTTCACCAACTCCCCGCGCCCGGTGCTGATGACCGCCGAACAGGACCGACTGCAGCAGCAGGTCGGCATCGACACCCTGATCCACATGGACGGCGCCAAGCACCGGCAGTACCGCGCCATCGGCGTCAACTGGTTCAAGCCCAGCGCCCTGGCCCAGCTGCAGGAGCAGGTCAACGCGCTGGCCAAGCGCTTCGTCGACAAGCTGGCCGCGGCCGGCGGCGAATGCGACTTCGTGCAGACCGTCGGCGTCGACTACCCGCTGTACGTCATCATGTCGCTGCTCGGCATCCCCGAGGACGACTTCGCGTTCATGCTCAAACTCACCCAGGAACTCGTCGGCAATGACGATCCGGAACTGCAGCGTGGCACCAGCGACGAAGAGAACATGATGGCGATGCTCGACATGTTCGCCTACTTCCAGAAGCTCACCGAGAACCGCCGCGCCAACCCCACCGACGACCTCGCCTCGGCCATCGCCAACGCCACCGTCGACGGCGCCCCGCTCGACGACATCCAGACCGTCTCCTACTACGCGATCGTCGCCACCGCCGGCCACGACACCACCAGTAGCTCCATCACCGGTGGCCTGCAGGCGCTCATCGAAAATCCCGATCAGCTCGCCAAGCTGCGCGACAATCCCGACCTGATGCCGACGGCCGTCGAGGAGATGATCCGCTGGGTCACCCCGGTCAAGGAGTTCATGCGCACCGCTGCCGAGGACACCGAACTGCACGGCAAGACCATCAAGGCCGGAGATGCGGTGCTGTTGTCGTACGTGTCGGCCAACCGCGACGAGGACGCCTTCGACGATCCGTTCGCCTTCAATATCGAACGCGAACCCAACAAGCATCTGGCGTTCGGGCACGGCCTGCACTTCTGCCTCGGCGCACCGCTGGCCCGGATGGAGATCGCGGCCTTCTTCACCGAACTGCTCTCCCGCCTCGACCACATCGAACTCGCCGGGGAGCCGCAACTGACCGCGACCACGTTCGTCGGAGGCCTCAAACACCTCCCGATCCGCTACTCGCTGCGATGACGTCCACCGCAGACGCAGTCGGCTACGAACTCCGCGACAACGGCGTCGCGGTGCTCACCCTCAACCGCCCCGACCGGCTCAACGCCTGGGGGATGGACCTCGCCGTCCCGTTCTACCGGCTGATCGACGAGGCCGACGCCGACGAGGCGGTGCGCGTCATCGTCGTCACCGGTGCCGGCCGCGGTTTCTGCGCCGGCGCCGACCTCTCGGGTGGCGGTGCCACCAGCACCGAGTCGCTCGGCGACGATCTGGGCAATACCGACGAGAACGCGCTCGGTGCGATTCTGGGTGAGCGGCAACCGTATACCCTGACGGCGCTGCGCAAACCGGTCATCGCGGCCATCAACGGGCCGTGTATCGGATTCGGCTTCACCCTCGCGCTGATGTGCGATGTCCGCTTCGCCGCGGCGAGCGCCAAGTTCGGTGCCACCTTCGTCAGGCTGGGTCTTGTTGCCGAGCAAGGTATCTCGTGGATCCTGCCGCGGGTGGTGGGGGCCGCGCCCGCCGCGGACCTGCTGCTGTCGGGCCGTAAGTTCGACGCGGCCGAGGCCTCCCGGCTCGGTCTGGTGAAAGAAGTCGTCGACGACGCGGATTTACTGACTCGGGTCATCGAATACGCCGACGAACTGGCGACACGGTGTTCGCCGTGGGCGCTGGCGCAGATCAAGGGGCAGCTCTACGATGAGTCCGACCGCGCCGCCGTCGCCGCGACCACCGCGAAATCCGTTGAGCTGATGAATCTTTCGATCAAGCAGCCCGATGTCATCGAAGGCATCACCAGCTTCTTCGAGAAACGGGATCCGCAATTCCCGCCCCTGAAAGCCGACGGCTGACGCACAATATTCCCCGGTGCTGATGTCGTAACCCTAAATACCTGATTCACAACAGTGAAATGGTCCGCCGGAACGGCCGGCACCAAGACGAGAGACACGGAGGCCCGATGACCTCGACGCAGGCAGGAGCCTGGGACGAAACCCTGGACGACCTGGAGGCGCGCCGCAAACGCTCCTATGCGATGGGTGGCGCCGAGCGGGTGGCCAAGCACCGCGCCAAGGGCAAGCTCGACGCCCGCGCCCGGGTCCGCGCGCTGCTCGATCCCGGCAGCTTCCAGGAGTTCGGCACCCTGGTCGGCGGTGAGATCGCCGCCGACGCCATCGTCACCGGCACCGGCGAGATCAACGGCATGCCGGTGGTCGTCGGCGCCGAGGACTTCACCACCTTCGCCGGCACCATCGCCCCCGGCAGCAACGCCAAGCGGTATCGCGTCGCCGAACTCGCCCTGCGCAACCGGATCCCGATGGTGATGCTGCTCGAAGGCGCGGGCTTCCGGCCCACCGGCGACCACTACGGTCGCACCCCCACCGATCTCCTGATGCAGGCCCAGTGCTCGGGCAAGGTGCCGATCGTGACCGCGGTGCTCGGGCCGTCGGCCGGTCACGGCGCACTGGTGGCGCCGGTCTCCGACTTCCGGGTGATGAGCGACCAGGGATCGATCTTCACCGCCGGACCGCCGGTGGTGAAGGCCTCGACCGGTGAGGACATCTCCAAAGAAGACCTGGGCGGGCCCACCGTCGCCATCCCCAGCGGCGTCATCCACAACCACTACGCCGACGACCTGACCTGCCTGAACGAGGTGCGCCGCTACCTGTCGTACTTCCCGCCGAGCGCCTGGTCGTATCCGGCGCCGCGCCCCGGCGACGCCGACGACCCGGAGATCACCGGGCCCCGCGACTCGTCGGAGTTGCTCGAGGTGGTCTCCCGCGACAACCGCCGCGTCTATGACATGCACGACGTCCTCGACATCGTGCTCGACACCGACGACTGGATGGAGATCCAGCCGAAGTTCGGGCAGGCCGTGATCTGCGCGCTCGGCCACCTCGGCGGGCATCCGGTGGCGGTGGTGGCCAACCAGCCGCAGGTGCTGGCCGGGTCGATCGACGCCGCGGCCGCGGACAAGGCCGCGCACTTCATCCAGGTCGCCGACTCGTTCCACCTGCCGCTGATCTTCCTCGCCGACAATCCCGGCATGCTGCCCGGCAGCAGGTCCGAGCGTGAGGGCGTGCTGCTGGCCGGTGGCAAGATGTTCGCCGCCCAGACCACCGCGACCACCCTGAAACTGCACCTGACCCTGCGCAAGGCCTACGGCTTCGGGTCGATGGTGATGTCTTTGCTCGGTTTCGACAATCAGGTCGCGGCCTTCGCCTATCCTGGGGCGACCATGGGAGCGATGGGGGCGGGGGCGTTGAGTTCTGCGTCCGGGGCGGATGCGGATATGGCAAAACAGTTGCGCGACATGGAACTTGCCGCGTCTTACTATTCGGCCGAGATGATGGGATTCGACGAGTTGATCGATCCACGCGAGACACGCAACCAATTGTTGTTCGCCCTGCGGCGCGGCCTGTACTCGCGGCAGGCCGCTCCCGAACCGGTGCAGCGCACCGCGATCATGCCCTGATCCGGGCAGTCACACCGACAGGATCCCGATGACCGCCAGACCCGTTCTCGCCGGCACCACGAGGCTGCCGCGCCTGCGCCGCAGGCTCGGGCGGGCGGGCGCGAGCTGGGAGAAGCTCGGCGAGCAGGCGCTGTACTACTTCGTCTCCGTCGCCAGCATCCCGCGCGCGGTCAAGCACTACCGGCGTGAGGTGCTGCGGGTGATCGCCGAGATCACCATGGGTACCGGGGCGCTGGCGGTCATCGGCGGCACCGTGGTGGTGGTGGGCTTCCTGACCCTGTTCACCGGCGGCACCATCGCCGTGCAGGGCTACAGTTCGCTGGCCAACATCGGCGTGGAGGCCCTCACCGGCTTCTTCTCGGCGTATATCAACGTGCGCATCGCGATCCCGGTGATCTCCGGGATCGCGCTCGCCGCCACGGTCGGGGCCGGTACCACCGCCCAGCTCGGGGCGATGCGGGTGTCGGAGGAGATCGACGCGCTGGAGACGATGGCGATCCCCGCCATCCCGTATCTGGTGGGCACCCGCATCCTGGCCGGGCTGGTCGCGATCGTCCCGCTGTACGCGCTGGCCACGGTGGCGGCCTTCTTCTCCAGCCGGTT
The DNA here is from genome assembly GCF_000241345.1 of Gordonia amarae NBRC 15530. GTDB lineage: Bacteria > Actinomycetota > Actinomycetes > Mycobacteriales > Mycobacteriaceae > Gordonia > Gordonia amarae. Next base: position 17,455 of record NZ_BAED01000058.1, on the reverse strand, counting down.
CGCCACCGTGTACATCTACGGTCAGTCGTCGGGCGTCTACGACCACTACTTCACGACGTTCCTGGCGCCGAGCGATCTCTTGTGGTCGTTCGTGCAGGCCATAGCGATGGCCGTGGCGGTGATGCTGATCCACACCTACCACGGCTACAACGCCTCCGGCGGCCCGGTGGGAGTGGGTGTGGCCGTGGGCAATGCGGTGCGCGCCTCGCTGGTGGCCGTCGTGCTGATCACCCTGCTGATGTCACTGGCGATCTACGGCATCGACGGCAAGTTCAATCTGTCGGGGTAGGGGTAATCGGGGCCAATGAGTTTCGGAAGTGAATTCTCGGGGGGAGCCAAGAAGGCGGCCGCGGCGGCGCTCGTCTTCTTCGTGGTGGCCGTCGTCGTCCTGGCGATCATGCAGTTCCAGGCCGCCTTCACCCGCACCATCCCGGTGACCGTGGTGGCCGACCGGGCCGGCCTGGTGATGAACCCGGAGGCCAAGGTCCAGTTGCGCGGCGTCAGGGTGGGCCGGGTCGCCTCCATAGACGAGGACCCGGGCCGCGGCAAGGTCACCCTGAAACTCGACATCGAACGCGATCAGGTCAAGTACATCCCGGCCAACGTGGGTGCGATGATCCGCTCCAACACCGTCTTCGGCGCCAAGTCGGTGGAGTTGCAGACCCCCGACGATCCGTCGCCGCAGAAGATCTCCTCGGGGGCGGTGATCACCGGAGACCGGGTGGCGGTCGAACTCAACACCGTCTACCAGCGGCTGGTCGGGGTGCTCGCCGAACTCGAACCGGTGAAGCTCAACGTGGTGCTGGGCACGCTGTCGAAGGCGCTGGAGGGCAACGGCAACAAGCTCGGTGAGGGTCTGTCCGGACTGTCGAGACTGCTGGGCACGATGACCTCGCGCGGGCGGGCGGAGACACTGCGCAACGACATCAGTTCGGCCGGGCGCGTCATCGACACCTACGCCGATGCCGCACCCGACCTGGTGCGCACCGTCGACAACCTGACGAACCTGGGAAACACCTTGCGTGACAAGCAGTCCGATCTGGACTCGCTGCTGGTCAACCTCACCGGTATGGCGGACGCCGGGAATCAGACACTGGCCCCGAAGAAGGACACACTCATCACCACCCTGTCCGATTTCACCCAGACCGCGACGCTGTTCGGTGGTCTCGCGCCGGGGGTGCGGTGCTTCTTCGAGCCGATCGCCCGGGTGGCCTTGGGCACGGGTATGCAGCCCGGCGGGGTGTTCGGCACCGACACCGGCTTCTTCAAGTTCAACGCGACGCTGCGGCCCAACAAAGACAGCTACCGCTATCCCGACGACCTGCCCAAGGTGGGAGCCGAAGGCGGCCCGACCTGCATGGCAGGCCTGTCAAACGTGAACCAGCGGACACCGGCGCCGTTCTACGTGGCCGACACCTCCGATCGTCCCTACCAGCCGCGTACCTCGCCGCAGGTCAACCCGAAGAGGCTGTTCCAGTTGATGTTCGGCGAGTACCCGGGACCGGGGCCCAAGTGATGGCCACCGAAAGAGATCGCGTCTTCCGCGCCACCGCACTCAAACTCGGCGTGTTCGGCACCGTCATGGTGCTGGTGTTCGCCGGTCTGGTGATCGTGTTCGGGCAGTTCCGCGGCGGCTCGTCGGGTGACTATTCGGCGATCTTCACCAGCGCCTCCCGCCTCACCGCCGGCTCTAAGGTGCGCATCGCCGGTGTGGAGGTGGGCCGGGTGCAGAGCGTCGCGGTGACCCGCGACCATCAGGCCAAGATCGGTTTCTCCGTCGACGACGCCTACGAGCTGCCCACCGACGTTCGCGCGCTGATCCGGTACGAGAACCTCACCGGCGATCGGTACCTCGAACTCGAACAGGGGTCGGGAACCTCGCTGCAGACCCTCAAACACAACGCCACGATCCCGGTGGAGAACACCGAACCGGCGCTGAATCTCGACGTGCTGCTCGGCGGCTTCAAACCGTTGTTCGAGACGCTCAAACCGGACGACGTGAACTCTCTCGCCGACAGCCTGGTCAAGGTGTTCCAGGGGCAGGGCACGACTATGGAATCGCTGCTCGGTGACACCGCGTCGTTCACCTCCGCGCTGGCCGACAAGGACAAACTGATCGGCGAGGTCATCGACAATCTCAACGCTTCGCTCGGGACGTTCGCCGACAACAGCAAGGGACTGGACACCTCGCTGGTGCAGATGCGCGAACTCGTCGACGGACTGGCCCGCCAGCGGGGCACCATCGGCTCGTCGTTGCAGAGCACCTCCGAACTCACCACCAGGCTCAGCGATGTGCTGGAGACCAATCGGCCCGCGCTGGCAGACCTGGTCCCGGAGGTGCATCAGCTCTCCGACAATCTGTTGCGGTCGCCGGGACAGCTCGACACCACGTTCAAGCAGTTCCCCGACGCCTTCCGCAGGCTCAGCAATCTCGGCAGTTACGGGTCGTGGCTGCAGATCTGGCTGTGCAAGGTCACGATCATGTTCAGCGGCCCCGACAACCAGACCATCTACTGGACCGCGCTCGATTCCACCACCGACAAGAACCAGAATCCCGGGGGGAGGTGCCAGAAACGATGAGCGAGAGCGAACCCAACCAGCCCGACCCCCAGAAGTCGCCGAAACATGCGCCGATGCACAAGCATTCGTCCAACGACGCCGCGGTGATCGCCGCCCGGCGCCTGCGGATGGGCATGATCGGCGTGCTGGTCACCGCGATGGTGGTGCTGTCGGCACTGCAGATGGACAAGCTGCCGTTCCTGTCCAACGGGGCCGTGTACACCGCACAACTCGAGGACGCCAGCGGCCTGCGCTCTGGAGATTCGGTGGTGGTGGCCGGTGTGGAGGTCGGCAAGGTCCGCTCGATCACCCTGCGGGACAGCACCGGCGGTGACGGCACACCACTGACCACCGCCGAGGTCACCTTCGACATGGCCGACGACATGGTGGTCGGCACCTCGTCGAAGGCGTCGGTGCAGGCCGAAACCATCCTGGGCCGGCGGAATCTCACCATCACCCCGGCCGGCGACAAGCGGCTCAAGCCGGGCGGTGACCTGCCCGTCGAGCAGACCACCCCCGGCTACACCCTCACCGAGGCCCTGCAGGACACCGCCTCCACCATCCACGACACCAAGCTCACGAAGGTCGACGACGCCCTCGACGCCATGTCGGACGCCTTCGCCGACACCCCCGAAGAACTGCGCGGCGCCGTCGACGGCATCAGCCGGCTCTCGCGCACCATCGCCTCCCGCGATGACCAGCTCGGCCAGTTGCTCAGCCGTGCCGACGACGTCACCGCGGTCGTCGGCAGACGCAGCGGCGACATCACCACGCTGCTCGCCCAGGCCAATTCGTTGTTCGGTGAACTGCAGCGGCGCAACGAGGCCATCGAAACCCTGCTGACCGGGATCAAGGATGTCTCGGTGCAGCTGCGCGCGTTCATCGACGAGAACGGCACCAGACTCGCTCCCGCCCTGCGCAGGCTCGACGACGTGGTCAAGGTGCTGCAGCAGGACAAGACCTACCTCGCCGACGGTATCGACCGGCTCGGCCCGTACGCCAACTCGCTCGGCGAGGCGGTCGCCAGCGCGCCGTACTTCCAGGCGCTCGCGCAGTTCCCGTCGTCGGGCGACATCACCAACATCTTCATCAAACTGTTCAAACAGAAGTATCCGCAGGCGTGGGCGGCGATGCTCCGGTACAACCCGATCAACCCGAAGAACTTCCAGCTCAACCCCGAGTACAAGAAGTCGCAGGACACCCGGAACGCGCCGATCGCCACCTATATGCCGCCCACCTCGTACACCCCGGGACCGCCCTGACATGCGGTCGGCAGCAAGCACATTGACTCATACGCGGCAGGCAGGAGGACGGACATCATGAGCGGATCGAGCGGTATCGCCGCCGGTGTGCGATCGGTGCCCCGTGCGGTCTGGATCGCGGTGGTCGCCGTGATCGCGATCGTCGCCGCCGTCATCATCGGCGGCACGATCGTCAACAACCTGCGCTACAACACCTACACCGCGTACTTCAAGGCCACCTCCGGCATGTTCGTCGGTGACCCGGTGAAGATCATCGGTGTGGAGGTCGGCAAGGTCAGCTCCATCACGCCCCGGTCCGGGGACGTCAAGGTGAGATTCACCGTCGACAGCTCCCGGAAACTCCCCAAGAACGCGAGCGCCTACATCGTCGCCGACAGTCTCGTCGGCGGCCGCTTCATCCAGGTCACGCCGGTCTACCACGGTGGCGACACACTCGGCGACGGCGGTCAGATCCCGATGGAACGCACCGCGATTCCCGTCGAATGGGATCAGGTCAAGAGTGAACTCGACAAGCTCGCCGACAATCTCGGACCGAAGGACGACGACGAGAAGGGCTCACTCGCCCGGACCGTCAACACGCTGGGCCGCAACCTCGACGGCACCGGCGCCGACCTGAACCGGGCGCTCAAGGACCTGTCCAGGGTCAGCACCACCTTGGCCGACAACCGGGGCGATCTGTTCGCCACCGTGCGTAATCTGCAGACGCTCACCACCGCGCTGTCGTCGGTGGACGATCAGATGATGGAGTTCAACGGCCGGATAGCGTCGGTGTCCAAGCTGCTCGCCGGCAACACCGGCAGACTCGACGGCGCACTGAAAGAAGTGGATTCGGTTCTGGGTGAGGTGAGTTCGTTCCTGGACACCAACACCGGTGCGCTGAGCACCTCGGTGGAGCGGCTCTCGGACGTCACCACCACGATAAAGCAGAAGGACGAGCAGATCCGCGGCCTGCTGCATTCGGGGCCGCATCAGCTGGTGAACTTCTACAACATCTACAACCCGCTGACCGGCTCGCTGACCGGTGCGTTCGCCCTCGGCAACGGCGGCAGTCTCATCAACTTCCTGTGCCAGGCCATCGAGGGTTCGGACCTCAAGGGCAACCCGGTGCAGGCCGACGCGGCCGAATGCGTCGACGTGCTGGGGCCGATGCTGGCTTCGATCGCCGTCAACTATCCGCCGTTCCTGCTCAATCCGATGACCGGTATGTCGGCCACCCAGGACCAGCTGATCTACCAGAACGAGGACGTCAAACGGCGCGCGCAGGCCCGCCAGGACGATATCGACGCCGGCAACCGCAAGGAGAATCCGGGTAAGGACACCAATTCGCTGACCTCTCTTCTCGTTCCGTTCGGAGGCAAGTGATGCGCATGCGGGGTGCGGCGATGCCGCGGATACTGGTAGCGGTGGGGGTGGCCGCGACGCTGCTGGTGTCGGCGGGCTGTTCGTTCGAGGGGGTGCAGAACATCTCCGTGCCAGGTGTGGCCGGCACCCAGGACGGTTCGTACACCCTGACCGCGATCATGCCGACGGCGGGCAATGTCACGGTCAACGCGCCGGTGATGATGAACGACGCGACCGTCGGGTCGATCGGCGCACTGAAGGTGACGACAAGGCAGGGGGTAAAGAACTGGCAGGCCGAGGTCACGCTGCGGCTCAAACCGGGAGTGAAGGTGCCTGCCGGGTCGTACGCGCGGGTCGGCTACACCAGCGTGCTCGGTTCGATGCACGTGGCGATCGTGCCGCCTGAACACGAACGCGGCGGTTTTCTGCGGGCGGGGGACCGGCTCTCGGCGCAGGACTGCCCCGAGCAGCCCGAGATGACCGCACCCGAATCCGGGGGCATACCGAATGTGACCGTCGCTCAGAAGATCAGCAAATGTACGGTGCCGAGCACCGAACAGGTGCTCAGCTCGCTGTCGGTGGTGCTCAACGGCGGTGGACTGTCGCAGGTGGGCACAGTCGTCGACGAACTCAACCGGGTGCTCGCCGGCCGCACCGGCGAACTGTCGAGGCTGCTGCCGCGGGCCGCGACGATGGTCGACCTCCTCAACGACCAGCGGGCCGATCTGGTCACCGCTCTCGACGGCATGAACCGGCTCACCGGCACCATCAACGCGCAGAAGCCCACCATCGAGCAGGCCCTGACCGACGGGCCGAAGATCCTGCGGATGCTCAATGAGGAACGGCCCGAACTGGTGAACGCGCTGGCGTCGGTCGACAAGCTGAGCCGCACCACCAACAGTGTGCTGCGGGCCAATTCGGACGATATCTCCACCACGCTCACCGAACTGGAGAAGTTCATCGAGCAACTGGTGCTCAGCGGACCGAGCTTCGTCAACTCGTTCGGCTACCTGATGACGTTCCCGTTCCCGGCCGGACAGGTGCCGCAGTTCGTCCGCGGCGACTATCTCAACGGCGCCATCTACCTGGACCTCACGCTCAACCGGCTGTCGCGGGGCTTTGCCAAGACGATGGTCAACCCGGAGAGCGTGGCCGGTAAGCAGGCGGGCCGGGCGCGGGTCGGCGGCGATCCGTTCACCGGACCACTCCGGGACCAGAACGACCCGGATCAGCGCACGGCCGCCCAGAAGAAGCCGGGCCAGAAGAAGCCGGGCCAGAAGAAGCCGGGCCAGAAGAAGCCGGGCCAGAAGAAGCCGGGCCAGAGACGGTCCGCACAGGCGTCGACCACCGGCTCGGCAGCACCGACCGGGGGACCGCGATGAACATCACCCGCAAGGTCAGGCTCCAGCTTCTGGCGTTCGCCGTTGTCGGGACGGTGGCGCTGCTCATCGTGGCCATCAGCTACCTGGCGGTGCCGGGGATGCTGGGTATCGGCAAATACAAGGTGACGCTCAACCTGGCGGCCAGCGGTGGCCTCTACAAGAATTCGAACGTCACCTACCGGGGTGTCACGGTCGGCAGGGTCGACTCGGTCAAGCTCACCCCGGAAGGCGTGACCGCCGCGCTGATCATCGACGATTCGGCGCGGATCCCCAAGAACCTGACGGCCACCGTGCGCAGCGCGTCGGCGATCGGCGAACAGTACGTGGATTTCGCTGTGCCCGAACAGGACACCGAGAGCGATGCGACGCCGGTGGCGATCTCGTCGGAGATGCTGCGCGACGGCTCGGTGATCATCGGCGAGATCACCGTCCCCATCAGCGGCGTCATCGACCGCGCCGACGAGATGCTCGCCCAGATCGAGGACAGCAACCTGCGCACCGTGATCACCGAGGCGTTCGCCGCCTTCGACGGCCGCACCGAGGACGTACAGCGGTTCATCGACTCGGTGACCCTGTTCCTGTCCGAGGCCAACAAGAACAGCGACGCCATCGTCAAGCTGATCGACTCGGCCGAGCCGGTGCTGGCCTCGCAGGACAAGACCCGCACCGAGATAGCCTCGTGGACCCGTGATCTCACCACGGTCACCGACCAGTTGCGCGCCAACAAGCCTGAGATCACCGGCATCCTGAACAAGGGACCGGCGACCGCGGACAAGGGCAGGCAACTGTTCGAGTCACTCAAACCGACGCTGCCGCTGCTCATTGACAACCTGTCCGTGACCGCGAAAACGCTTGCGGTGTATCACGCCAACCTCAACCAGATCGTGGTGATCTACCCGCGGCTGATCGCCGGTCTGATCACCGCGATCAACAGCGAGGACTCGGACAAGGGCGCCAACGTCGACTTCGTGGCATCGTTCCAGGATCCGCCGCCGTGCACCGTCGGCTTCTATCCGCTGGAGAAGCGGCGCAGCCCGGGCGACCAGACGGTCAAGGACTATCCGTCGGGGATGCTGTGCAAGGTCGCCCACGACAGCCCCCTCGCCGTGCGTGGCTCGCGCAACTATCCGTGCGTCGAATACCCCGGCCGGCGCGCCTCTACCCCGGCCGAATGCCGCACCGGATACCAGCCGCTCGACCAGAAGAGTCTGCCCCTGCCCAACGGTGTTCCGGGGCTGGTGCCCAAACCCGCCTCCAACACGGGCGCCCAGGGAAAGCTGGTGCCCGCCGCGCCGACCTCCGTCGACTCCACCCCGTCGGTGTACGCCACCAACTACGACCCGCGCACCGGCGAATACACAGGTCCGGACGGCAAGGTCTACCGGGTCGACACAGCGAGCAGCAAGGGGGAGGTCGCCACACAGTGGGAGCAGCTGATCACCACGACACTGAAGTGACGCGCACCGGAGCGACCAGGCCGGCGGTGACCAGAACCGGGGCGGGCAGGATCGCCGTCGTGGGCTGGGCGCTCGCGGTCGCCGTGATCCTGGCACTGGCATCGACTCTCGTGGTCCTGCTGTCGGCCGACGGTTCGTCGGAGCCCGACGACACCGAGCGCGTGCGCTACACCCAGTACGCGGCCGTCATGGTCACCGAACTGACCACCCTCAACAGTGGCAACGTAGATCGGGTGACCTCGCAGTTGAAGCAGGCCGGTGCGGGCAAGGCCCTGGGTGCCGACGACGCATCGCTCGACCAGATCGTGGACCTGGTCAAGACACAGAACGTCACCACCACCGGAAAGGTGGTGCGGACCGCGGTGTCCAAGATCGACGACAGCTCGGCGACGGTCCTGCTGGTGTCCGGCTGGCGGATGGAAAGCCCTGGGCAGCAGCCGGAGATCAAGACCTTCCGGTGGCGCGTGCGCGTCGACAAACGCGACGGCAAATTGGCACTCGGCGCGATCGACTGGGTGGTGTGATGCCCGAGACCCCGAACCCCGGCTCACCCGCCCAGAATCCGGAAACGGCCACCGCGCAGGCGGACTCACCGAGGACCGCCCGGACCCCCGTGGTCCGCCTGGCCAGACCTCGTCTGGCGCCGGGAGCACGGCCACTTGCGGCGGGGGTCGCGGCGGTGCTGATCGTCGCACTCGCCGTGGCGGTGATCCTCGTCGCCGCCGGACGCGACGACGACGGCTCTGTCGACGACGCCCGTCGGGACGCGGTGGCCAAGGGGCGCGAGGTGGCCGGACTGATGTTCACCTACTCGCCGGCGACGGTGCGTGCCAACGTCGAGAAGGTGAAGCCGATGCTGACCGGCAACGCCGCCAAGCAATTCGATCAGGTGCTCACCGACGACCAGATGGTGTACGTCGTCGACAAGAACGACGTCACCTCCACGATCTCCATCGCCGACGCGGGAGTGGTCCAGGCTCATAAGGATTCGGCCACCATCCTGCTGTTCCTGGATCAGACGGTCTCCCGCAAGGGCGCCGGCGCCACCTCGGTGGTGCCCAGCCGCATCGAGATGGAAGTAACCAAACACCAAGGCAGCTGGAAGGTCTCGGAGCTCTCACTCATCTCCGACGACAGCATCAGTAAGGCCATCATGCCCAGTTCGACCACCCCCAAACCCTCTGGCTGACAATCCCATTGCTGGTTGAGGTGTGAAGAGCCGCTAGGCGATGAGCCTCGAAACCCGGTGAGGCGACAATGTCCTCTCACCAGGTTTCGAGGCTCGTCGCTTGCGCTCCTCGCGCCTCGACCAGCGAGAACGTGGACCGCCTAGACGGCGTTGACGTCGTCCTTGGTGACGCCCGCGGGTGGGTCCATGATGGCGAAGTTGGCGGTGGCCACCACCGCCAACTTGCCGGAGGGTTCTTCGGTCACGGTGACGTCGATGACGGCCGAGCGCCGCCCGAGGTGCACCACCCGCGCCGTACCGCGGGCGAAACCCTCACGGACACCGCGGATATAGCGGATGTTCATGTCGGAGGTGACCACCATCTTGCGTTCGGTGAGGCTGCCGATCACCGCGCGGCCGGCCACGGTGTCGACGAGGGTGGCGATGAATCCGCCCTGGATGGCCCCGGCGTGATTGGTGATGTGCGGGGCCAGTGGCAGTTCCACCACGACGGAGCCGTTCTCATCGGTCCACTCACGGAATCCCAGAAGTGTGAACAGGTCGTAGATGGAGTCGACGGTGTCCGTCATGTATCAGTCCGTTCTTCTCCGGCGGTGGTGGTCAGCGGTCGGCGTCGGTGAACCGCACGAAACCCCGGCGCAGGTGGTCGTTCCGCAGGTCGGCGAAGCCCTCGTTGATGTCCTCGAGCCGGTATTCGACGGTCTCGACGTCACCGAGCGGAAGATCGCCGAGCTTGTACAGGGCGAGCAGTTCGGCGATGTCGTGACGCGGGTTGCCGCCGCCGAAGATGCTGCTGCGCAGGTTCTTCTGCAGCAGTTCGGCCACCGGGATGCGCAGTTCGGAGTCGTGATCGGACAGGTCGCCCATGCCGGTGAACACGCAGGTACCGCCCTTGGCGGTGAGTGTCATCCAGTCTCGGGCCTCGGCCGGGTCGCCGGTGGCGATGACGTGGGCACACAGGTGCCCGCCGGTGAGGGTTCCGATCTCGGCGAGGGCATCGGCGATGGTGGAATAGGCATGGGTCGCGCCGAGTTTGAGCGCCAGTTCGCGGCGTTCGGCGGAGGAATCGACGGCGAAGATCCGCTCGGCACCGGAGACCACGGCCCCGGAAATGGCTGCCGCGCCGACGATTCCGATCCCGATGACGGCGATGTCCTCGCCCGGTGAGACACCCTCGGCGTGTACGGCGGCGCCGTACCCGGTGGTGAGCATGCAGCCGACCAGACAGGCGACCTCGAAGGGGATCGACGGATCGATCTTGATTAACGAATTCTGGTGGGCCACAACGTACGGTGCGAAGGTTCCCACCAGTGCCATCGGAGCCACGGGCCGGCCGTCGGCGGTGGTGATGCGGTGGCTGCCGTCGGCGATGGACGCCCCGCCGAGCAGGCCGCCGGTATTGCCGCTGCCGTCGCACCGGTTGGGCAGGCCCGCCTGGCACGGGCCGCACTTACCGCACGACGGCAGGAACGAGGTGACCACGTGGTCCCCGACGGCCAGTTCCGTCACACCCTCGCCGACCGCCACCACGACGCCGGCGCCCTCGTGGCCACCGAGGACCGGTGGCGTGCCCATGGGGATGGTGCCCGCGGCCAGATTGTGGTCGGACTCGCACAGCGCGCTGCACTCCATCGCGACCGTCACCTCGCCGCGGCGCGGCTCGCCGATCTCGATCTCCTCGACCGACCAGGGGGAGCCGGCCTGCCTGATGAGAGCACCTGTGGTCTTCATGGTCCGTACCTCTTCCGGGGCTGCTTCCAGCACTGTGCACTGGCTGTCCTAAGTAGCTTACAACCCCTGTCGAGTCCCTAACGGTAAGACTTACTGTTAGAGGTCTTCGGACTCTGGTGAACGGTGCTGTCAGGCGCTCGAAGCCACCGATGCCTTCGCGGCGATGAGCCGCTCGGTGTTGTCGAGGATGCAGTTGAGCACGTACTCGAAGTTGTGGTCGTTGGGGGCGCCGGCCACCCAGCCGTTGGCCTCGGCCTCCGCGAGCAGCGGGGTGGCCTCGGGGGTGATGACCAGGTTCTCGTAGTAGGCGACGTTCCCGGAATCCTCGGCCTTGCTGCGCTGATAGAGCCGCTCCAGCACGATCGAGCCACGGATGTGCAGCTGCACCGCGGAGTAGCTGTCGTAGGCGTCCTCGAGCGACAGCCCGGCGTCCATCAGCAGCGCGACGATGCGCTCGATCTCCTTGGCGCCCATCGCGCCGGCCTTGGTGCTCATCGTCGACCGGATGAGCAGCAGGTCGCACAGGATCGGGTGGGCCAGGAAGGCCTTGCGCATCGAGTGCGCGTGCCCGTGCAACTGGGTGCGCCAGTCGTCGCCGGTGGTCTTCATCGCGGCGGGCAGTTGGTACCGGGTGATGGCCCGGTCGGTCATCGCGTTGAGAAGGTCGTCCTTCTTGCGGAAGTACCAGTAGATGCTGGTGACCCCTACGCCGAGGTGCTTGCCGAGCATGGGCATGCTCAGGTTGTCGATCGAGACCTCTTCGGCGAGTTCGAATGCGCCGTTGATGATTTCCTCGGGGTCGATCGACCCGCGCTCGCGGCGCTTGCGCTTGGGCGCGGATTCCTGACCTGCCATGGTCGGGCCACCTCCTGTGAGTTGGTTGGTCGGATTCTCTGGTTGCGGTTGCTTGTCGGTCACCTGGGCGTGATGACAAAAGACCGTTTATCGATTGTGCCGTTCGGTGCGGCCAACTGCAATGTCAACAGTAGTGGTATTCGTCATGCTCGCGGGCGTATTCGGGCGACCACAGGGTGTGTCGCCGGAGGGTTCGCCGGCTCTGATGCGACGGAATTCTGGCGCGACGGGCAATGGCTCGACGGGTAGGGCTCGACGGGTTATGGCTCGATCGACAGCGCGGCCGACGGGCAGCCGTTGACGGCGTCTGTGAGCGCCGCCTCGTCGGCATCGGCGATCGCGTCCTCGTGGATGTGCACATATCCCTCGTCGAGAACCTCGAAGACCTCGGGGACGATGGACTCGCAGATCCCGTGGCCGACGCAGCGGTCGCGGTCGACGATGATACGCATACGGACTCCCTCGGGCGGATTGAAACAACTTACCGTAAGGACAACGGTAATGCCTCCCGTGATGGTAGTCAACCGAATCGCGCCGTTTGGTCCGGGCGTGAGAAAAGGCGGGTGTCCCAGGGGGACACCCGCCTTCGGCCGTACCGTACGCGGCCCCCGCGAACACCCGGATCAGTAAGCGAGAAACAGGATTTCGTCGCGCGAATACTGGTGATCGGGATGCTCTTTGGCCAGGTGCTCCTGCACCTTCGCCACCAGTTCGTCGTCGGTCTCCTCGCGGAATCCCTCACCGCACGGGCATTGCAGTCTGCGGGCCATCGCCGCCTCCTCGCTGTCGATTGTGCACGCTCGGTGTGCGTGCCCTCTGCTGTCGATTGAACACCGCTGTCGATTGAACACCCTGGGCGTGACCGGGCGCACACCACTACTTGCCGACGATACTCTGCAGGCCACCGACGTCGGTGATCTGCCAGTCGTGCTTGCTGTCGATCGTGATGCTGTAGGTGACCGTGGTGGTCGCGCCGTTGGGAGCCTGCGAACTCGTCGAACTCACATTGACGAAGGCGTCCACCTTGTACACGCCGTCGTTCTCGGACTTGGTCACCGCGGTGATCGGTTGGGCCGTCGACTTCCAGCCGAGCGGTGCCAGGATCTGCTTGAGCGACCCCGACGTCGCGTCGAACTTGGCCGCGAGCTCGGAGGTGGTGCCCTTCTTGAGGGTGGCGAACCACTCGTCGAGCTTCTGGTAGTCGGTGGTGGCTGCGCCGACCGCGTAATCGAGCGAGATCTGCTCGGCGCGTTTCTCATTCGAGGCCTTCGCGTCGCGGTCCGAGACGTCCGACCGCGCACCCATCCACAGCAATGCGAACACGATCGTGGCGGCGGCGAGTGCGATCAACGCGGCACCGACGGCCAGTGACCGCACCGATATCGCGATCTGGCGCGGTTGAGAGGCACTCGCTGCCGCGCTCGCCTCCCGCTTCGTGGACGCCGTTGTCTCCGTGGATGTCTCGGTCGTCGGGGAGGTCTCGGTCTTCGGGGACGTCTCGTCCTCGGGCACTTCGACTTTCGCCTCGGTGGCTTCTTCCATCTGGGTGGTCACGAGAGTAGCCCTCACTTTCCGGGTGGTGTGACGTTGAGTTGCAGGCGTAGTGCGCCGTCGGATCCGACGGTGCCCAGCGCCTGGGTGAGCAGTTCGCCGATATCGAGACGCTGTAAGGCGGTCGCGGACTGGTCGACCAGTGGCTGCAGGCTGGGGCCCAGGGGTTTGAGACCGGGACCGATCTTCACCAGGACGTCGGTCATCTTGGTCAGGAACCCGATCATGCCGGTCTGATCGGTGTATTCCGACGGGTCGCGCTGGTCGGCCAGGTTCGCCAGCTCCGCCGACATCTTCGAGATGATGCCGGTGCCGAGGGATTCCCACGACGGACCGCCGTCGTGCAGCGCCGGACCCAGCCAGGACAGGTCACCGCCGACCCGCTGGATGCTGGTCAGCAGGGTTTTCAGGTCGGGATTCTTGGCGATGAGGGTCTGCGCGAGCAGCCGGGCCGAGCGCTGCAGCTGCGGCATCACGGCCTCGGTGCCGTCGAGACCCTCGCGCAGGGTGTTCACCAGGCTCGAGATGGCGTCGGGATCGAACTGCTCGAGCAGCGTGACGGCCTTGCCCGCGGTATCCGAGATGGTGACCGGGATGAAACTCTCACGGGTGTCGACGTGCTGGCCGTCGCGCAGGGACGGTCCGCCGGCGGAGTCGGGCCGGAAGATCATGTACGGCTCGCTCAGCGCCGACAGGTTCTCCACGCTCATCGTGCTGTCGGCGGGGATCGGCTTGTCGTCGTCGACCCGGATGACGGCTTCGACGCCGCCGTCGTGCCCGATGCGCAGGTCGGTCACCTTGCCGACCTCGTTACCCACCACCAGCACAGGCGAATTGACCTCGATGCCGCCCGAACCGCTCATCGCGATCGTGATGGTGCGGTAGTCCTTGAACGGCTCCACCCGCAGCACCGACACCAGGATGTAGACGATGCCGACCACGAGCACGAGGGCGATCGCACCCAGTGACAGGGCCGCGGTGGGGATCTTGCGTTTGATCGCCATCACCGCACCAGCCCGATCATCTTCATCAACTGCACGACCACCTGAGCCTGGTCGTCTCCCGAGAAGGACTGTCCGTTCACGGTCACCTTGGTGAGGTCCACCTTCGCGCCGGTGGTCGACCAGGGGATCACGTCCTTGCTGATCAGGTCGATCAGCCGGCTCATGTTGTGCGGGGTGGTGGTGTCGAGCGGACGCGCGCCGAAGAGCACCGGCATCACCGCCGAGATCATGGTGTCCGACGCGCCCATCAACGGCGCCAGCCACTTTCCGGGCGGGGCGACCTTTCCGAGGTCGGTGAGGATGTACACCATGTTCAGGATCGAGCGCATCGACGACGTGGTGCGGTCCACCCCGGCCTGGGTGAGCAGCGGGGCCAGCTTCTCGCGGTGGTCGATGACGGACTGTGTGGTGTCGCCGAGGCCGTCGAGCAGCGAATCGAGCGAGCCCTGATTGTCGGCGAGATCCTTGAGGTCCTTCCCGATGACGTCGAAAGCCTTTGCGGTGCGGGTCAGGTCGTCAGGAAAGGCCTTGTTGACCTCGCGCACTGTGGAGATCAGATTGGTGAACGTGCCGTTGCCGGTGGCCGTGGCCAGCTGCGAGAGGGTGTCCTCGATCTGCGGGGCCTGCGAGGTCTGGGTGAGCGGGATCGTCGATCCGCCGCGCAGGACCGAGCCGCCCCCCGCGCCTGTGTGGGTCGACGCTCCACGCGTGCTGGTGAGGGCGATGTGCACATCGGACAGGGGAGCGGACTGGCGCAGCATCGCCGTGGTCGTACTGGGCAGGGTGACATCGGAATCGATGTTCACTTCGGCGACCACGAAACCCCGGTTGTCGGTCGTGAGCTTGGACAGCCTGCCGACGGGCACACCGTCGGCGACGACCTGGGCGCCGTCGGGAAGATTGAGCACATTGGCGAACTGGATGTGCACCGGGTACGTGTCACCGCTGGTGCCGCCGCCGGGAGCGGGCAGGCTGGACGCGTCGAAGTCGCATGCGGTCGCGCTCAGCGCCACCGTCACCGACAGGCCGAGCGCGGCGACGGTGCGACGCAGCCGGAACCCGTTGGCGGGCAGGGTGATGCGGAGAGTTCTCATCGACCACCTCCGGTGAGCAGGCCGGGCAGCAGGCCGGCGAGCGGACCGTCGTCGGTGCAGGAACTGTCCTTGCGGCCCAAGGCGGCACACAACTGCTTCGATGACAGTTGCGGCAGGGCAGCAGGTTTGGCGGTGTAGTGCAACGTGACGCGTTGTGTCTTCGGGTCGATCGCATTGCTGAAGGCGCTCGTGATCACCGGCAGCCGGTCGATCATCTCGGTGAGTCCGGTGACGCCCGCCGAGATCTGGGCGGGCAGATTGTCCATGTTCTGCACATTGTTGATGAAGTCGGCGCCGTACAGCATCGCGATGTCGTTGAGCTGCGGCACCACATAGCGCAGCCGCTGCAGGATCTCGGCGGCGGGCACCGTCATGTGCTGGTTCACCGAATCGATGGTCGGCTCCAGGCGCACCAGGAACGACTTGATGTCGGCCCAGTGGTCGGCGGTCGGTTCGGTGATACCGGCGAGGTCGGTGATGATCTCACCGAGCCGGGCGATCGCCGCATCGGGCGACTTCAGGGCGGTGCCGAGTTGGGTGATGACGGCGTTGATGTCCTCGCCGGTGCCGTCCAGCGAGGCGGCCAATCCCTTGACGCCGCGCGAGATGTCCTTCGCCTCGGCGGGGGTCAGTGTTCCATTCAGTTCGTCGGCGAGCTTGGACAGCGCCGCGAAGGTCTGTGTGATCGATTGCGGGGTCAGGGTTTTGGTAATGCATTTGCCCGAATCCCAGGTCGGCGCACCGGCTTCGGGCTCCGCGCCGATGAGGGCGAGCCTACGGTCGGCGATCAGGGTGTGCGAGAGCGTCGTCGCGCCAACATCGGCGGGCAGCCTGCGGTCCTTGCGGATCTCGAACTCCACCTTGGCCTCGGTACCCTCGGTGCCGATCTTGGTGACCTTGCCGACCTGGACCCCGAAGGAGGTGACGGCGCTGTCGCGGAACAGGCCGATCGAGTCGGGCATGAGCGCGCAGTAGGAGCGGGTGTCCTCG
The DNA here is from genome assembly GCF_000241345.1 of Gordonia amarae NBRC 15530. GTDB lineage: Bacteria > Actinomycetota > Actinomycetes > Mycobacteriales > Mycobacteriaceae > Gordonia > Gordonia amarae. Next base: position 1,040 of record NZ_BAED01000058.1, on the reverse strand, counting down.
TCCGGGCCGAATGCCCGGTACCCCACCGCGACGACGGCGGCGATGAGCACCAGCGCGATGAGCGCGACACGCGAACGAGACTTCACGAGCCACTGCATGATCAGCACGCCTTGTCCGGGGTCGGGACGCAGATCGTGATGGGTTCACGTTTCTCGCCGGCGGCGGTGCGCAGTTTGTCGCCGATCTCCTTGACCGAACCCACCACCTCACCCCACTTGTTGAGCAGTTCGCCCAGCGGTTTCTGCGCCTTCGCCAGTTCGATGACCATTGGCCGCAACGTCGAGTTGTAGTGCTTGCCCAGCGGCGACAACGACTGCAGGATCGAGGCGACGGACGTGAGCGCCTTGCCGACGACGACCATCTTTTCTTCCGCGAGATCCTCCAGGAAGTTCCAGGAATCGATGATCTGCCGGAAGGAGGTCTTGGTGTCCTCGATCGCCCCCACATATTCGTCGGCCATTTTCAGGGTGCGGGAGACATCGGCGTTCTGTTTGTCGAGGATCTCTACGATCGAATCGACCGCGGCGACAGCCCGTTTGAGCGACTGCGGATTGTCGGCGGTGGCCTCGCCCAGGACTTTCATGGTCTTGCGCAGGTTCTCGCCCTCGATGCCGCTGACCGGTTCGATGGCGTCCTGGAAGATCTCGGGCAGGCTGTAGGGCAGCAGCACCCGGTTCTCCGGAATCGTCGCCTTGCCCAGTGGTGTGCTGCCCGCCGGCATCAGCGCGAGGTAGTGGCCGCCGACGACGGTCAGCATCCGCACCGACAGCGAAGTCTGCGAACCGACGAACACGGTGTCCTCAACGGTGAATGTGATGCTCGCGTGGTCCGAATGCAGCTTCACGTCGGTGACCTCGCCGACGGTGATCCCCGCCAGGCGCACGTCGGCGCCCTTCTTGATGGCGCCCGCGTCGGACACGTCGGCGTGGTATTCGGTGGAGTCGAGGTCGACCATCGAGATCGCGGCGATCACCCCGAGAATGATCGCGAGCACCGCGAAACCGATGAGGCCCCAGTGGCGATCGGAGAGTGTGGGTCCA
>NZ_BAED01000059.1 GCF_000241345.1 Gordonia amarae NBRC 15530 | reverse complement strand
CGGCGGCGTCGAACTCGTTGGGCAGACCCCACTTCGCCTCGTAGCCGTACACCTCACGCAGTGAGCGTGCCGACTCGTGACCGTTGAGGATGTCGAGATCGCTGGTGCTGATCAGGCCGGGGTGCGGCACGCCGCACGCCTCAGACACCTTGAGCAGGTCGCGGCGCAGGGTCCGGATGTAGTTCTCCGCGCGGTTCGCCTTGATACTCGGGTCCAGACCGTGGGCGAGCCATTTGTCCTGCGTGGCGATTCCGGTGGGGCATTTGTCGGTGTGGCATTTCTGCGCCTGCAGGCAGCCGATCGACATCATCACCTCGCGGGCCACGTTGACCATGTCGCAGCCGAGCGCGAACGCGACCACCGCGTTGTCGGGCAGGCCGAGTTTGCCCGATCCGATGAACACCACCCGGTCGGCGATGCCGGCGCGGGCGAACAACTCGTACACGCGGGCGAAGCCGAGCCGGAACGGCAGCGACACCGATTCACTGAAAATCAGTGGGGCCGCACCCGTTCCGCCCTCACCGCCGTCGACGGTGACGAAGTCGACGGCGCGGTCGGTCATGCTCATCAGATCGACCAGCTCACACCAGAAGTCCAGATTGCCCACCGCCGACTTGATACCGACCGGCAGCCCGGTCTCGTCGGCCAGCATCTCCACCCAGTCCAGAAGTGAATCGGCGCTGTCGAATTCGGTGTGCCGGGACGGGCTGGCACAATCCTTGCCCTCCTCGATGCCACGGATTCGCGCGATCTCAGGGGTTACCTTGGCGCCCGGCAGCAGACCACCCAGGCCGGGCTTGGCGCCCTGGCTGAGTTTGATCTCGATCGACCGGACCGGGTTGGACGCCACGATGTCCTTGAGTTTGGACAGTTCGAACCTGCCGTTCTTGTCGCGGCACCCGAAGTACGCCGTCCCGATCTGCAGGGTCAGGTCCGCACCGTGCAGATGGTGCGGCGACAGGCCGCCCTCACCGGTGTTGTGCATCGCTCCGGCCTGGGCGGCGCCGCGGTTGATCGCCTCGATCGCCGCCGACGACAGCGACCCGAAACTCATCGCCGACACGTTGACCACCGACTCCGGCCGGAACAGTCCCCGCCGTTCGCGGTAGCCGCCGAGGATCTTGGCCGCTGGTATGACGTCTCCGTGTTCACCGTGGTTGACCTTGGTGGCGGGCGCGATGTCCGAGAACGTGCGGTGCTTGATGATCGGATAGCCCTGCGTGAACTCGGTGTCGTTGTCGGCACCGAACCCGAAGTAGTTGTTCTCCAGCTTGGACGACGCGTAAATCCAGCGGCGCTGATTGCGGCTGAACGGCCGCTCCTCGTCGTTGCCGGAGACGATGTACTGCCGAAGTTCGGGGCCGATCTCCTCCAGCAGGTAGCGGGCGTGCCCGACCACCGGGAAGTTGCGCAGAACAGCGTGCTTCTTTTGCAGGAGGTCCCAGGCGGCAAGACCCGCGACGGGGGCCAGGGGCAGGGCTTTTGTCCATTTCGGTGCCATAACCAGCACGCACCTTTCGAGGCTGCGAAAAGCGAAACTATCGCCGGTCATTGTTCACTATCGCGCAGCCCCGCGGGACCGGATTCGCACCATCGCCACGTGCCGAGTCAGAAATATAGAACACGGCCGGGCGTCATCCCGGCCGCGTTCAGTCGTGGATCACTTGCGGTCAGGTGAGCGTCGGAGTTCCGCCGAGATAGGCGCGTTCGACCCGGCCCAGGTCCGCCGACAGGGTGGCCGCCTCATCGGACAGAACCACCTCGCCGTGGGTCAGGACCACCCCGCGGTCGGCCACCTGCAGGGCCATCCGCACGTGCTGTTCCACGAGGATCACCGAGGTACCGGCGGCGGCCACGTCACGCAGCACGGGCAGAATCGATTCGACGATCACCGGGGCCAGTCCCATGCTGAGCTCGTCGATGAGCAGCACCTTCGGTTTCTGCACCAGTGCGCGACCGATCGCGAGCATCTGCTGTTCGCCGCCGGAGAGCTGGCCCGCGGCGACCTTCAGACGCGGCTTCAGGGACGGGAAGAACTGCAGGACACCGTCGACAGCGGACCTCCGGGCGGCCCGTGCGGCGGCCGGATTCCACCGGCCACCGGCGACAGCGAGCGCAAGGTTCTGCTCGGTGGAGAGTTTGCGGAACAGGGCGCGGTCGTCGGCGACCAGCACCAGCCCGGCTCGCACAGCCGCCCGCGCATTACCCGACGGCAGCGCCGTACCGGCCACCTCGACCTGCCCGCCGAGGCGGGGCAGCAACCCCGCGAGAGTGGTCAGCAAGGTGGTCTTACCCGCGCCGTTCGGACCGAGGAGCGCCACGATCTCCCCTTCGCCGATCGACAGGTCGAGCCCACGCACCACCGGCGACGACGGTGCATAACCCGCGGACAGCCCACGGCACTGCAGGATACTCATGGATGCACCGTCCTCATCGCGACTCCCGCGGGTTCCGTTGCCGCGTCGGGCGCGGCTTGGGCGGAGGCCGGTGTGCCCAGATACGCACCCACCACCGCCGGATCGGCCCGGACCTCGTCGGGTGTGCCGGACGCGATCACCCGGCCGAGGTCGAGGACGATGATGCGGTCGCAGATGCTGAGCACCAGATCCATATCGTGATCGACGAGCAGCATCGTGACCCCACGATCGCGGGCGGCCCGCAGACGCTGCCCGAGCCACCGGCTTTCCAGCGAATCGAGACCGGCCGCCGGTTCGTCGAGCAGCGCCACCCGCGGCCGCCCGGCCAGCACCCGCGCCACCGACACCAGTTGTCGTTGCCCCTGGGACAGATCCGCGGCCGCCACGTCGGCGAGCTCGGAGATGTCGAGCAGAGCCAGCGCGGCGCGCACCGACTCGGCACCATGGCCGCCGTGGGAGGCGCCGACCATGATGTTCTCGGCGACGGTCAGCTCCTCGTACAGTTCGATGTCCTGGAACGTGCGGCCCAGCCCGGCGCGCGCACGCCGGTGCGGCGGCTGCCCTCCGACTTCGGAACCGGTCAGCGTGATGCGGCCCGTGGCCGGCACGAAACCACTGATCGCGTCCATGAGCGTGGTCTTGCCCGCTCCGTTGGGTCCGATCAGGCCGACGATCTCCCCTTCCCGGACCTCAAAGGTCACGTCATCGACGGCGGTCACCGGGCCGTACCGCACCCCGACTGCGGTGGCCGTCAGGAGCACCCCGCCGGCCGGTGCCACCTCGGCCGACGGTGCGATACCCGCTGTGACGGCATCCTCTGCGCCGACCCCTCTGGACCGACCCCCTCTGGACCGACACCGTCGAGGACGGGTTTGCCGGCGCCGAGCGTGATGCCGAATCCGGGGATCCGGATCTTGTGGATGTAGCGGGCCAGACCGTCCGGGTTGGCCATCACAGTCACCACCAGCAGCACACCGGCGAGCAAGGCGTACCAGTCGCCGAAGTGCAGGTACTTCTCCATGACGAAGTACAGCAGGCCACCTGAGGCCATCACCCCCGCGAGGATGCCACCGCTGATGGAGGTGACACCCGAGATGTACACGATGGCGAACAGTCCGATGCCCAGGAACACCTGATACGACGACGCGTTCGCGAGCGTCTGCTGGTACCCGATGAGCGAGCCTCCGATGCCGGCGATGAACGCCGAGATCGCGAACGCGGCGAGCTTCACCACGCCGACATTGATACCGGCCGCGGCGGCCGAACGTTCGTTGGCCCGCACCGCCAGCATCGAGGCACCCAGCGTCGAATTGCGCAGCCACGCCACACCCGCGACGACGAGCAGGAAGAACACCAGGCACATGACCCCGAACTCGGTGCGCGGATAGCCTTCTCCCGCACCGATTCCCAGGTCGATACCGAACAGCGACGGTTTCTCGACAGGCGCGCCCTGCATGCCTCCGTTGAACGAGGGGTTCCGGAACCAGAAGGCCTCCAGGAACACCGCGAGCGCGAGAGTGGCCACCATGAGCGGCAGGCCGCGCACCCGCAGCGCGGGCAGCCCGATGATCATGCCGACCACCCCCGCGATCGCCGCCGCCAGGATCGGGGCGATGGGGAACGGTACGCCGAGGTCGGTGGTGAGTCGCGACAGACTGAACGCGCCGACCCCGGCCAGCATGAGCTGGGCCAGTGACACCTGCCCCGCGTATCCGGTGATCACCACCTGCGACAGCGCGATGATGCCGAGGATCAGGGAGGTGGCCAGCGCGTTGCCCAGCTGGCCGCTGGTGAGCACCAGCGCGAGAGCGATCACCAGACCGCCGATCACGAGCGGCAGCCAGATGTTCTGCGGTCTGGGCGAACGGCCCATGTCGCTGCGGGCCACCATTCCGCGGCCGGGCAGCGGCTGCCCCCGCAGCAGCAGGAAACCGACGATCAAGATCAGCGGAACCGCTTCGGCCACACCGGCGTCGGGGAACCAACCGACGGTGTACTGCAGGTTGGTGGCCTCTGAGGACAACATGCCGATGAGGATGCCCGCGGCCACGGTCACGCCGATCGAGGCGAAGTTGCCGACGAGTGCGGCGGCGAGCGCCGGGACGATGAACATCGTGTAGGCGACGGGATTGAGGGGAACGATCGGCGCGATCACGATGCCACCGACCGCCGCGGTCGCCGACGACAGCGCCCAGTTGCTGACGGCGATCTTCTCCGGGGACAGCCCGGTGAGCAACGCCCCCTTCTCCGATTCGGCGGCCGCCTCGGTGGCGATGCCGAACCTGGTGAAGCGCAGCACAAGTCCGGCGGCTATGGCGAGAACCACGACCACAAGCGCGAGCCACAACCGGTCGGTGGGCACCACACTGTCGCCGATGGGGAACGTGTCCACGGCGAAGATCGTCTGCACCGTGGGCGGATTGGTGCCGACACGAAGGCCGAGCAGTGCCTGCAGGATCAGCATCACCCCGATCGCGGCGACTGCCCGCGCCAGCAGCGGTGTGGTGCGCATCCAGCGAAAGATCAAGAGGTACAACACAACACCGAGAGCAGAGGCGATCAGGACCGCCACCAGCATCGCCGGGATCACGTCCAGCTTGCCACCCAGGTCGATCCGCGGTTCCAGGCCGGGAATCGGGTTGAGCAGTTGGCCCTGACGCAGATAGGCATAGGTGTAGGCGGCGTACAGGGCCACCGCACCAGTGGCGAAGTTCACCACACCCGAGCTCTTGTAGGTCATCACCAGCGCGAGACCGAGCGCGGCGTAGACGGCTCCATTGCCCAGGCCGAGCGCCAGGAACGCGAAGTGGTCTGTCATGTGTCCTCGAAACGTGTGAGTAGATCAGGCGGTCACGTACCCGCCGGTGTCCCGGCCGGTGTGCACCGCATCATCGCCGCGCACCCGGTCCGGGACATCGGCTACCCTCTCAGGCGCCGGAATCCCTTATGGGACAGTCCCGTCAGTTCTTGATCACCGTGCTGTTCTCGAACTTTCCGTCGGCCGCGACATCGGAGACGATGATCGAGTTACTGCACAGCGGGGGCAGCATCGGCATCGCCTTGCCGTTGCAGGTGAAGGTCAGTCCCGGAGCGGCGGGCAACGGCACATCGGTGGCCGTGGTGAGCGCGGTGCGCAGGTCAGCGGCGGTGACGCCCTTGATGTCCTTGCCGATCTCGCCGAGCGACATGACCACCTGGTAGCCGAGGTATCCCAGGCCCTGTGGGTCGTCGTCCGGCGCGTATTTGGCCATGATGCTGCGGTACAGCGTCACCGATGGGTCATCGGAGGTGAGGTTGACCGTGGTGAAGGCCTTGGCACCGATCAGCTTGTCGTGGCCGCCGATCGCCTCCCAGACCGGCTTGTCGAGGCAGCTGGCGATGAGGTACTTCTTCACATCCGGGGCCACCGACTGCAGGACCTTCATCGCCGACACACACATGCGGGTGTCCCCCAGGACAGTGACGGCGCCCGGCTTGTCAGCCAGTCCCGCGGTGATCTCGGGTGTCGGATCGGCCGAGGCCACCGGAACGACCACCACTTTCAGCTCGACGCCCGCCTGCTGGAAGATCGGGGTGGCCATCGCCTTCACCGACGTGGCGGCATCACCGCTGTCACCGATGAGGACGGTGAACTTCTTGATGCCCGACTGCGCCGCGGTCTTCGCCTGTCCGGCGAGCACCGCTATGGTGCCGCCGGAAAGCATATACGCACCAGGAGTGGCGAATTCGGCGCGCGACACCGGGGCCTGCGCGATATACGGGATCTTGGCGCCGGTGATGATCGGGAGCATCACCGCGCCCTGCGAACTCAGCGGCGCGACGACGGCGGCGACCTTCTTCTCCACCAGCTCGTTGGCGCATTTGGTGGCCGATGCCGGTTCTTCGGACTGTTTGCACACCACGAGTTCGACCTTGTGACCGCCGATGCCGCCACCGTTCTCGTTCAGGTATCTGGCCGCCGCCTCTCCTGAGGTGCGCAGCATCGGAAGCTGCACCGCACCGCCCTCGGATGCGATAAAACCGATCTTGATCGGGTCACCGGTGGCCGGATTGCTGGGCAATTCGGTGGTCTTGCCGGCCGGATTGCCGGCCGAATCCGAGGAATTGTCGTCGGACGAGCAGGCGGTGAGCCCGCCCAGCGCCAAGGCGCCGGCGGCGCCGGCGGCGACGGACACCCGCAGGAGCCGTTTGAGGGAGAGTCCAGAGTTCACAGTTGCCCTTTCAGAAAGTATTGCCGGACAGTGCAATTCCATGCCCGAGACGACTCCGCGGCGCTGCGTGATGCCACGTCGCGAGGGACTTTGTCACCTGTACCCCGACCCCCGAGTAACCGTCCCGGTCCGAACAGTAGCCGATCGTACATCATATATGGGGCTAATTACACAAACTCGACATTCCCGTTGAGCAACCCTCAGAACGCCCGACCACACTGCCTGCGACCAGCAGATTCAGCACAACTGAATAGGTCGGCAAACTATGTTTGCGGCCTCATCCTCCGCTCCCATATCCCGACATTGCATATCGGCAATAGAATCGATCAACTCAACAATTACACACCTGTGCATTGTTGGGCGATGGCGTCAACCCCACCGATACCCACGGCATCGCGATGATCCCCTCACCGGACCTGAGCGGTGGGGTTACGGTCGGGACCCGTCAGCGAGGCGGCAGTCCCGCGGCCCGGTAGACGGCGTCCACCATCACCATGTTGTCCACCGAGTCGTCCACGCCGAGCTCAAGGGGCTCACCGGTCCGGATCGAACGGGCGAACGCGTCGAGCTGATAGCTGTAGGTGGATCGGGCGGGCACATGCTCCACCGACTCCGTCTCGTCCGACACGACGGTCAGCCTGTTGTCGCGGTGGGGTCCGAGGAAGTCATGCAGGGTCACCGACCCCCTGTCTCCGATGTAGGCCAAGCGGAAGTCGTACCGCTCACCCACCATCGACACCCGGGCCGCGCCGACCGTGCCGTCGGGATAGGCGACCTCGAAGGCGCAGGCGCGGTCGACGAACTCCGAGTGGAGCGCCGCGCGTGCGGAGACGACCTCGGGCACCGACCCCATCCGCTTGCCGTACTGACGGAACACGTGCACGGCGTAGCAACCCAGGTCCATGACGGCGCCACCGGCGAGCGCGTAGTCCCAGCGCGGATCGTCGTCGGGCGGGGTCGGCATCGACATCGTCACCTCGACCCGGCCGATCGTGCCGATCGCACCGTCGTCGAGGAGTTGCTGCGTGCGGTGATAGCCGGGATGGAACGGATAGTGAAAGCCCTCCAGAAACGGGATTCCGGCCGCTCTGATCTCACGGGCGACCTCGGCCGCCTCGGTTGCGTTGGCCGCGAAGGGTTTTTCGCTGAGCAGCGCCTTCCCTGCCGCCGCGGCCCGCCGGTTCCAGGGGCCGTGCAGGGCGTTGGCGAGGGCGTTGTAGACGAGATCGACCTCGGGATCTGCGATGACGTCGGCGTAGGTGTCGACGACCCGCTCGATCCCGAACTCGGCGGCATAGGCCTCGGCTTTGGACCTGTTGCGGGCGGCGACCGCGACGATGCGGTGCCCGAGTCCGCCGGCGGGTCCGATGATCGACTCCGGGCTGATCCGGGCCGCACCGAGCAGGCCGATGCGCAGCGGTTCCAGGGGCACGCTCTCAGTCATGTGCACCCACCACGTACTGGTCCCAGTCGATCACCGATCCGGTGACCACGCCGCACTGGTCGGACAGCAGGAACACGACGAAGCGGGCGGTGTCGTCCGGCTGGTTGAGCCTGCCCATCGGCAATCGTTCGGCCGCCTGGGCCGCCCAGTCGTCGTCGGCGTCGTGGAACCGTTTCTGGATCTGCGTCTCGCCCTCGGTCTCGGTCCAGCCGATGTTGACGCCGTTGATCCTGATGCGATCGAACCGATGCGCGTAGGCGGCGTTGCGGGTCAGGCCGGCCAGGCCCGCCTTGGCGGAGACATAGGGTGCCAGGTACGGCTGACCGGCGTGCTCGGAGATCGAGATGATGTTGACGATGCTGCCGCCCGTGCCCTGGCCGATCATCTGTTTCACCGCGGCCTGCATGGTGAAGAACGGTCCGCGCAGGTTGATCGCGATGTGCTCGTCGAACAGTTCGGGACTGGTGTCCAGCAGGGTGCCGCGGGTGGTCAGGCCGGCTGCGTTGCACAGCCCGTCGACGTGACCGAACCGGGTGACCGCGGCCTCGACCGATGCCCCCGCCTGCGCCGGATCCGCGACGTCGGCGACGACGAACTCCGCCTGCGCGCCCCCGGCGATCAGCTCGTCCCGCAACTTCTCGCCGACCTCGCGCCGTCGCCCGGTGAACGTCACCGACGCACCGGCGGCGCAGGCCGCACGAACGACGGCCGCACCCACTCCCTGCGTACCGCCGCTGACGACGATCGACTTACCGGCGAGGCTGATTTGTTCGGTCATATGGACTTTCTAGCGCATTCTGCCGTCCGGCACTGCCGAATCAAGGATGGTGCCGGGCATCGAGTGCGGCGAGTTCGGCGGCGAAGGCGTCGGCATCGAGGCCCGCGCTCAGCGCCCGGCGCGTCAGCTCGGCCTGCGTCTCGCCGTGCATACCGTCCAGCGGCTGATCGAGATCGAGGTTGGACGGAAACGCGTAACCCTCTGCGGCCGAGGCGATCACGTTCTCCGCGGACCGACGATCACGGGACCACAGGTCCACCAGCGACGGGTACACCGCACGCAGCAACGCCGACCGGTCCACCGACTCCATCGCCCGCCCGAACGCCGAACTGACCTGCAGGAGATTGGCCATGCGCGCGATATCGGCGGACACATTGGTGCCGGCCGCGTGGAACAGCCCCGGGTTGAAGAACACCGCGTCCCCCGCCCGCAGCGGCAACTGCACGTAGTTGTTCTCGAAGTACTCGCGGAACTCGGGCAGATTGAACGCGAGGTAGCCCAGCTCATACCGCTGGGAGTAGGGCAGGTACATCGTCGGACCCGACTCGATCGGCATGTCGACGTGGGCGACCGCACCCTGCAGGGTGAGCGCCGGGGACATCCGGTGAGTGTGGGCGGGAAACCGCGCGGCCATCTCGGGATCCATGAAACCGAGGTGATAGTCGCGGTGCGGCTGCTGGGCCTTGCCACCGGGATTGACCACATTGATCGCCGAGGTCACCTGGTACATCGGTCCCAGCCACGCCTCGCTGATAAGCGCCAGGATGTCGTTGCCGTAGTACCGGGTGAACAGTGCCGGGGCACGGTCGGCGAGTTTGCCGAGGGCGTTCCAGATCCGGTCGTTGACCCCGTTGGCCGCGAAGTGGTCGCCGCCGGCGGTGCCAGTCGCGCGCTGCTCGGCGACCATCGTCGTGAACGCCGCCGTGGTCTCGGCGAGCGCGGACCCGTCCGCGAACGCGCCGCGGAAGACCACGATGCCCGGGCCGGTCAGCAGCGCCTGCGCGAGTTCATCGCGGAGCGCGCCGCGACCCTCGGGATCGGCGGAGGACACGAGCACATCGTCGGCGTCATAGAAGAGCACGCCGCGCACGGTGCCGGCCGCATGCGGGTAGTCGGTGAGGTCTGTGGTGTCCCGCAGGGTGGCGAGGAAGTCGTCGAGGTCGCAATCGGCTGCCTGGACGCGGCGGGCAGAGGGTACGGCGGGGATGGCGGCGGCGGTCATGCCTCCATCGTCGCCGGTGCGGCGCAAGCAGGTAACCCGGAGAATCCCTCAAAAAGCCCTCAGCGAGTCCGCTGCGGATCGACAATACGACCGTGGCTCACCGCTTTCCGGTCCGGGAGATCGCCAGGCAGGCCGGCGTCAGCGAGGCGACGGTCGACCGGGTCCTGCACGGGCGGCAGGGAGTCCGCCCGGGCACCGTTCTCCAGGTGCAGCAGGCGATCAACGAGCTCGACGCCCAGCGCACCCAGTTGCGCCTGTCCGGCCGCCACTTCCTGGTCGACGTCGTCATGGAGACACCGCAACGGTTCTCGCGGCTGACCCGCCGGGCGCTGGAGGCGGAGCTGCCCACGCTGCCGGCGGTGTTCCGCGCCCGCTACCGGGTGGCCGAGCGTTGGCCGTTGCCGGACTTGCTCGCCGAACTCGCCGCGATCGGGCGGCACGGCAGCGACGGCGTGCTGCTCAAGGCGCCGGACGTGCCCGAGGTCGCCGAGGCGATCGGGCGTCTTGCCGCGGCGCATATCCCGGTGATCACGATGGTCACCGATGTGCCGCGCAGTCTGCGCCTGGCATATGTGGGGATGGACAACCGGGCGGCGGGAGCCACCGCGGCGTATCTGATCCACCGGTTCTTGTCGGGCAGGGCGGGATCGGTGCTGGCGATGACCAGTGGCGGCGACTTCCATGGCGAATCCGAGCGCGCGGCGGGCTTCGTCGCCACGCTCGCCGATCTCGACCCGGGCCGGCACGTGCTCTCGATGGTCTCCGACGGGCAGGACGAGACCTGCGCGCGGCGCATCGGCGACGCGCTCGCCGACCACGACGATCTCGTCGGGGTGTACTCGATCGGTGGCGGCAATCGCGGCATCCGGGCCGCGTTCACCGGGGCGGGCCGCGACTGTGCGGCGTTCGTTGCCCACGACCTCACCCCGGACAATGTCGAACTCCTTGCCGGAGGGACGATCTCGGCGATCCTGCACCACGACCTGCGGGCCGATGTGCGCGGTGCGGCACAGACCCTGATGGGTTTTCACGGGGCGCTGCCCCGGTTCCGGCCCCGGCCGGCGGCCGTGTCCGTGGTCACCCCCTTCAACATCCCGCGCGGTGCCCTCGGAAAAAGTTAAGTCAAAACAACCTAATGTCCTAACAAATACTCTATGCTTCGTGTGATGTACCGCACAGCGACTGGCGCCAAGCCGCCAGATGTCAGGGTCGCCGTGCGCCCGCGACCCGGCGCCACCCGCCGGCGAGGCTATAGCCGAAAGGACACACGATGGTGACTCTCCGGATCGAGGAGCCCCGATGAGCGGACACGGAGCTTCCGCGGCGGAAGCACAACTTCCCCCGCTCACCAAGGGCCCCCACAGCAAACGGGTCGGCCTGATCTCGATCGTCGCCTGCCTCGGCGGGCTTCTCTTCGGCTACGACACCGGTGTGTCGTCAGGCGCCGAGGGCCCGATGTCCGATGAGCTCGGGCTCTCCGACCTGCAGACCGGTGTGGTGATCAGCGCGCTGGTCTTCGCCGCCGCGGTGGGCGCCTTTCTCGGCGGCCGGATGTCGGACGCGATCGGCCGCAGGAAGACCATCGTCGTCCTCGCGGTGATGTTCTTCGTCGGCGTCCTGTTCGTGGTGCTCTCGCCCAGCAGTCACCTCGCCGGCTTCACGGTGGTGGTGATCGGTCGCATCATCCTGGGCCTCGCGGTCGGCGGGGCGTCCACCGTGGTGCCGGTGTACCTCGCCGAACTGGCACCGTTCGAGATCCGCGGCTCGATCACCGGCCGCAACGAGATGGCCATCGTCACCGGACAGTTCCTCGCCTTCTGCATCAACGCTGTCCTCGACAACACCCTCGGGCACGTCGAAGGAATCTGGCGGGTCATGTTCGGGGTCTGTGCCCTCCCCGCAATCGGCCTGTTCTTCGGCATGCTCCGAATGCCCGAGTCACCGCGCTGGCTGGTGGAGAAGGGCCGCACCGACGAGGCCCTCGCGGTTCTGGACACCATCCGGTCCTCCGATCGTGCGCGCGCCGAACTGAACCAGGTCATCGGCGTCGCCTCCGACGAGGAGGAGGTCGAGGCCAGCAAACCCGGATTCAAGCAGATCCTCGCGAACAAGTGGCTGCGCCGCATCGTCCTGGTCGGTATGGGTGTCGCCGTGGCACAGCAGCTCACCGGCATCAACGCGATCATGTACTACGGACCACGCGTGCTCGAGGAGTCCGGCTTCAGCGAGTCGGCCGCCCTCACCGCGGCCACCGCCTTCGGACTCGCGGCCGTCATCGGCGGTGTGATCGCCCTGCGCAACATGGACCGCCTCGACCGGCGCACCACGTTCATCATCGGCCTGTCGCTGACCACGCTCTGCCACCTGCTGGTGGGTATCGCGGGTCTGTCCATTCCCGAGGACAACTCGGTCCGCCCGTACGTCATCGCCGTGCTGGTGTTCCTGTTCGTGCTGTCGATGCAGTCGTTCCTGAACATCGCCGTGTGGGTGTGGCTGGCCGAGATCTTCCCGCTGAATATCCGCGGCCTGGCGATCGGCATCTCGGTGTTCTTCGGCTGGTTCGTCAACGGCCTTCTCGCGCTGACCATCCCGACGCTCGTCACCAACCTCGGCCTCACCACGTTCTTCCTGTTCGCGATTGTCGGTGTGATCATGCTCGGCTTCCTGTGGCACGAGGTCCCCGAAACCCGCGGCCGCACGCTGGAGGGCCTGGAGGAGGCCCTGCTCGACGGCGAGATCTACCGGGAGCTGCCGCGGCGCCTGCCGTTCGCGGGCCTGTTCTATGACCGCGACCGGCATTGACGCCGGCCACTATCCGTCACACCACCGAGGGAGATTTCCATGACTGTTGTTGTCGCAGTGTCGGACAACCGCGAGAGCCATCACGCCTTCGTCGCCGCGATCGCGGAGGCCAAACGCCTGGGCACCGATCTGGTCGTCGTCAATATCGGCGACCGCGAGTTACAGGAGGACGGCACCGACACCTCCGGGGTCAAGGTCACCGTCGCGAAGCACCGCAAGGGTGATGCCGCCGAGGTCGTCATCGACGAGGTCGTCAAGTGCGATGCCCAGCGCCTGGTGATCGGGCTCAAACGGCGCACGCCGGTCGGAAAGGTGTTGCTCGGCAGCGTGAGCCAGCGGCTGCTGCTCAACAGCCCGGTGCCGGTACTGGCGGTGAAGCTGCCCGCGGAGGAACTGTCGTCGACGGCGCTGAGCGAGATGCGCGGGGGCATTCCGCGGGTCACCGGATGACCTGTCGCCCCCAGCCAGACGACGGTGACGGTCGGGGCACCGTCGTCTGGAGCCCGGAGTTCCTGCGGTACCGGTGGTCGCCGTACCACCCGATGCATCCGGCTCGCCTCGACCTCACGATGGCGCTGGCCCGGTCGCTCGGACTCCTCGATCACCTCGACCTGGTGGCCCCGGACCCCGCCGACGACGGACTGCTCCTGCGCGCGCACACCGCCGACTACCTCGCGGCCGTCAAACAGGCCCCGGACCCGTCGGTCGAGGTGCCCGGTGGTTACGGTCTCGGCGGCGAGGACAACCCGGTGTTCGAGCACATGCACGAGGCGGCGTCGGTCATCGTCGGCGGTACGCTGCGCGCCGCACGCGCCATCGCCACCGGTGAGGCCACCCGTGCGGTGAGCATCGGCGGCGGGATGCACCACGCGATGCCGGAGTCCGCCGCCGGGTTCTGCCTGTACAACGACGTCGCGGTCGCTATCTCCTGGCTGCTCGACAACACCGACATCCAGCGGGTGGCCTATATCGACGTCGACGTCCACCACGGCGACGGCGTACAACGGGCCTTCGCCGACGACCCGCGCGTCCTGACGATCTCCGTCCATCAGGATCCGCGCACGTTGTGGCCGTGCACCGGATACTCGTCGGAGGTCGGCGAGGGCGCCGCCGCCGGCAGCATCGTCAACCTGCCGCTGCCGCCGGGCACCAGGGACACCCACTGGCTGCGGGCCTACCATGCGGTTGTGCCGCAGGTGGTTTCGGTGTTCGGTCCCGACATCATCGTCAGCCAGTGCGGGGTGGACACCCACCGCGCCGATCCGTTGGGAGAATTCGAGATGACCGTCGACGGCCAGCGGGCGGCGTTTCTGGCCATGCGCGAGCTCGCCGATCGGTACGCGAACGGCCGCTGGCTGGCACTCGGAGGCGGTGGCTATGACCTCGCCGGCGCGGTGCCGCGGGCCTGGACCCACCTGATCGCCGTCGCCGGCGGGGCACCGATCGACGTGGTCACACAGGTGCCGCAGTCGTGGCGGACCTACGCCGAGCAGATCACCGCCGAGGACCACCTCCCGGTCACGATGGGTGACGGCGGGGACACCGAGTACCTCCCCTGGCCCGTCCGGGCCGACGCCGACGGCACCGACCTCGACCGACTGGTCGACGCGGCCATCACCGATACCCGCCGGGCGGTCTTCCCGCTGCACGGCCTGGACCCCGAGTCCGATGTCTGACGACGCGGCCGAGGGCACCGCCGAACGCCCGAGCTACCCCGAGGACTGGCGCGCCGACGTGCTGGCCGCCGACGGCGGCGTGGTGCACCTGCGCCCGATCACCCCCGACGACGCGTTCAAGCTGGTGTCGTTTCACTCGAAACTGTCCGAGCAGAGCATCTTCCGGCGGTACTTCGAGCCGCATCCGCAGCTCACCCCGAACGAGGTGTACCGGTGCACCCACGTCGACAACCGCTACCGCGTGTGCCTGATCGCGCTGCTCGGCGACGACATCATCGCCGTCGGCGTCTATGAGGGCGAACCCGGATCCCCGTGCGCTGAGGTCGCTTTCACGGTTTCCGACGACCATCAGCGGCGCGGTCTCGGGTCGGTGCTGCTCGAGCATCTGGCCGGCGCGGCCGCCGAGAACGGCATCGAGCGGTTCGAGGCCAACGTCCTCGCCGAGAACCAGGGCATGGTCCGGGTGTTCCGGGAGGCCGGCTATCAGGTCAGCGGCACCTACGACGGGGAGGCCGTCGACCTCGACGGCGATGAGGTCCTCGAACTCGAGTTCGCGATCGATCCGACGGAAGCACTGCTGCAGGTGCGCAACGCCCGCGAACGCGCATCGGAATCGCGCAGTATCCGGAATCTGTTGTCCCCCCAGTCGATCGCCGTGATCGGCGCCTCCCCCACCAGGGGCAAGGTGGGGCATGCGGTGCTGGTCAACCTGCTCGCCGGCGGCTTCACCGGGCCGGTCTATCCGGTCAACGCCAAACGCCGATCGGTGCAGGGCGTCCCCACCTACCCCTCCGTGCGCGACATCCCCAATCGGGTCGACCTCGCGATCGTTGCGGTACCGGCCTCCGATATCGACGTGGTCCTCGACGACTGCCTCGACAAGGGCGTCAAAGGACTGCTGGTGCTGTCGGCGGGATTCGCCGATTCCGACGCCGACGGCTACGCCGCCCAACGACGTCTCGTCCGGGAGGCGCGGGCGCACGGGATGCGGCTCGTCGGTCCCAACGCGCTGGGCATCGCGAGCAACGACCCGGCGATCTCGATGAACGCCACACTCGCCCCGAAGCTTCCGGGACGGGGCCGGGCGGGGTTCTTCTGCCAGTCCGATCCCCTCGGTGCCACGGTGCTGCAGGAGGCGGCTGCCCGGCGTCTGGGCCTGTCGACGTTCGTGTCGGCGGGCAACCGCGCCGACGTATCCGCCAACGACCTTCTGCAGTACTGGGATTCGGATCCGGACACCGCCGCGGTCCTGCTCTATCTCGAATCACTGGGCAACCCGCGCAAGTTCTTGCACCTGGCGCGGCGGATGGCCCGCGACAAGCCGATCGTGGTGGTCAAGAGCAGCCGCATCGACCGCCCGGACGCGCACGGCGACGCACCCGCGATCGATAACACGGTGGCCGCCAACGTGTTTCATCAGGCCGGTGTGATCGCCGTCGATTCGATCGTGAAGATGTTCGACTGCGCGATGATCCTGTGCCACCAGCCGCTGCCCGCGGGACCGCGCACCGCCGTCATCAGCACCAGCGCACCCCTGGGACTGCTGGCGGTGGATATCGTCCGGTCCGGCGGCCTGGTCGCATCCCGCACCGAGATCCTCGGTCCGGCGGTCGGTCCGGAGGAGTTCGGGACGACACTGGCGAAGGTGGTGGCCGACCCCGACGTCGACGCCGTCGTCGCGCTCGTGGCGCCCCCGGTCCCGATACCGATGGAACCGTTCGCCGCGCCACTGCGATCGGTCCGTTCGGAGACCAAGCCGATCATCACCGTGTTCGCCGGCGCGAACGGCATCCCGGAACTGCTGGCCGTCAACGGATCCGACGGCATGCCCGATGTGGGTTCGGTGCCGTCGTTCCCCGATCCGGACCGCGCGGTGCGCGCCCTGCAACGGGTGTGGAAGTACGCGCAGTGGCGCGGCCGGCCCATCTCCGTCCCGCGCCATCCGAACGGAATCGACGTCGACCGCGCCCACGAGATCGTCGTGAGCGCCCTGCGCCGGGGCGCCACCGACCACGGCCGGCTGTCCGACCAGGACGTGGCAGACCTGCTGGACTGCTTCGGCATTCACCCTGTCGACTTCCGCGAGGTGGCCACCGCCGACGAAGCGGTGTGCGCGGCAGAGGAATTGGGCTACCCGGTGGCGATCAAGGCAACCAGCGAAGGCTGGCGGAACCGCCCCGACATGAGCGGTGTGCGGCTCGACCTCGAAGGTCCTGATCAGGTGACCCGCGCCTATCGCGACATCGCGGCGGCCTCCGGCTCGCCGCACGTGCACGTACAACGCATGGCGGCCAAAGGGATCGGCTGCTCCATCAAGGTCCACGACGACCCGTCGTTCGGTTCGCTGGTGTCGTTCGGGCTGTCCGGGATGGTCACCGAACTTCTCGGCGACCGGGCCTACCGGGCCCTGCCGCTCGGCCCGGAAGACGCCCGCACGCTGATCGACGCGCCCCGCGCCGCCCCCGTGCTCGACGGGCTGGCCTGCACCGAACCGGCCGATAAACAGGCCCTCGCCGACCTCGTCGAGCGGGTGTCGGCGTTGTGCGATCTCATCCCGGAGATCCGAGAACTGAACCTGGAACCGATCCTCGCCTCCGCGTCCGGTGCGGCCGTGCTGTCCGGGCAGGTCCGGATCGGATCGGCGCCACGCCGCAGCACACCGCGCCGGATCGGGTGAGAGTTGCCGTAAACCCCACGGATATGCCCCGGCGAGGAGATTATGTCGATGCCGAGGGATATCCGTGGGATTGGTGGTGTGCGCCTACTCGCCGGCCGGTTTGCCGTGCACCTGATAGCCGCCTTCGGCGTAGCGGCTGCGAACAGCCTTCTTGTCGAACTTGCCCACCGAGGTCTTGGGGATCTCGGTGACGAACGACCAGCGTTCGGGAATCTGCCAGCGCGGCACCAGATCTGCCAGGAACGCCTTGTGGGCCTCGATGTCGGCGTGCTCCTCACCGGCCACCACTGCCAGCACGAACGGCCGCTCGTCCCACTTCGCGTCGGGCACACCGATCACGGTGGCCTCCAGCACCACCGGGTTGCTCATGACGGCGTTCTCCAGTTCCACCGAACTGATCCACTCGCCGCCGGTCTTGATGATGTCCTTGGTGCGGTCGACGATCGTCATGTACCCGTGCGGGCTGATCGTGGCCACGTCGCCGGTCCGCAACCAGCCGTCGCGGAACTTGTCGGGGGCGCTCACATTGCCGTCCGGCTGGTAGTAGGCCCCCGTGATCCACGGACCGGACACCTCGAGTTCGCCGGAGGCCTCACCGTCCCAGGGCAGTTCGTTGCCCTCCTCGTCGACGATGCGCCCGGCGACCAGCGGCGGAAAACGTCCCTGGGTGACGCGGAAGGCGAAGGCCTCGTCCGGGTCGTCGACGCCGGCCGGCGGGCGGGCGATCGATCCGAGCGGCGAGGTCTCGGTCATGCCCCAGGCGTGGGTGATCGGGGCGTTGAACTCGTCGAACGCCTTGATCATCGAATGCGGCACCGCCGCTCCGCCGACGATCACCTCCCGCAGGTGCGAGATGTCCTGCGGCGCGGTCCGTAGCTGACCCATCACGCCCTGCCAGATGGTGGGCACCGCCGCCGCGAGCGAGGGCCGGCCGGCCTCCATCATCGCCAGCAGCGGCTCGGGCTGCAGGAACCGGTCGGGCATGATGATCGTCGCCCCACACATCATCGCCGCGTACGGCAGGCCCCAGCTCATCACGTGGAACATCGGCACGATCGCCAGCATCGTGTCGCGATTGGACATCCCCAGGCCGGTGGTCGACGTCGCGGTCAGCGAATGAAGGTAGATGCTGCGGTGGGAGTAGACGACACCCTTCGGGTCGCCGGTGGTGCCCGAGGTGTAGCAGAGCACCGCAGCATCGCGCTCGTCGATGTCGTCGGGCCAGTCGTAGGTGGTGGGATGCCCGGCGAGGAAATCCTCGTAGGAGTGCACGGTGACCCAGTCGGGTGCGGTGAACGAGTCGACCGGACCGTTGACGACGATCACGTGCCGCAGACCCGGCGCCTCGGCGACGTACCCCGACAGCATCGGCGCGACCGAGGCGTCGACCAGGATCACCTTGTCCTCGGCGTGGTTGAGGATGAACACCGCCTGCTCGGGCGAGACCCGCAGGTTCACGGTGTGCAGCACGGCCCCCATCGCCGGCACCGCCGCGTACACCACCTGGTGTTCGTTGTTATTCCACATGAAGGTGGCCACGCGGTCGCCGCGGCCGATCCCGATCGCTGTCAGGGCGTGGGCGAGCTGGGCGCCCTGCGCCCCGATCTCGGCGAAGGTGATGTCCCGGAAATCCGATCCGGTCCAGGTACGTACCTTTCCTTCCGGGAACGATTTTCGGCTGTAGTCGACAAGGGACGCGAGCGAGAGGTTGCCGCTCTGCATCGTGGACTGAATCATCTTCCGGGTTCTCCTTCGCGGGTCGCGACCGTGATACTGGCGCCGGGCACCACCGGCCGCCGGGGTCGAGTGTGCCTGTAACCACCGCAAGCCTAGACTGTGATCGACAGCACAGCATCGGAGTCCGTCGTCTCGCCCGTCGAGGTGCGCCGCCGATCCGATGCACCTTCCGGACCGGACACCGCACGCGGCGTCCGGCCTCAGTGAAAGGCGATGACCGTGCCCTCCCTGCGCGATCTGTACGACGCCGCCGAGAAGCGGCTCACCCCGACCATCGAGGCGGTGGTGCATTCCGAGGAATTCGCCACCACCACCGCAATCGTCGGCATGGTGCGCCGCGAGGCCGGCAAACGCATCGAAGGCGCCGGTGCCACCCTCTGGCATCTGGTGAACATCCCGGCCGGTTCCGATGTGCGCAAGCTGCGCCGGCAGGTCGGCGAACTCGACTACGAGATCCGGCAGTTGCGTCTGCAACTGGCCGAACAGTCCCACCTCACCCGCTCGACCGAGGAGGACTGACGGTGGCCGTGCCCAATCCGCTCAGCGCCGTCGACCGCATCCGCAAGGAGGTCGAGCGCAACTCGCTCCGGGCCCGCAACGGCATCAAAATGGTCGCGGGCGTCGGCAAACCCAAGGTCGGGGCCACGCCACGGGATGTGGTGTGGCGCAACGGCCGCGCCCGGCTATTCCGGTACCGCAACGACGACGTGCGTTACCGTCCGCCGCTGCTGATCGTGTTCAGCCTGGTCAGCAAGGCCTACATCCTGGACCTGTCGCCGGGCAACAGTTTCATCGAACACCTGCTGCGCGAGGGCTTCGACGTCTATCTGCTCGACTGGGGTGAACCCGACGAGCGCGACGCCCGCAACAACCTGGAGTACTACGCCGACGGCGCCATCCCGTCGGCCATCGACGCGGTCTGCCGCACCGCGCACTGCGACGAGGTCAACATCCTCGGCTACTGCTTCGGCGGCAACCTCACCCTGCTGCACGGCGCCCACCACCCCGACGCCCCGATCCGCAGCCACACCGTCGTCGCCTGCCCGGTGGACTACGACAAGATGCCGCTGGGCAGTTCGTTCCGGCAGGCCGGCACCGGTGTCGAGGACCTCATCGGCGACGACGGCAATGTTCCCGGCAGCGTCATCTACAACGCCTTCCGCACCCTGAAACCGGTCGGCGAGGTGACCAGCTACGTCGACCTGCTGGACCGGATGTGGAACGACGAGTACGTCGCGGCCTTCCAGGCGATGAACGGCTGGAGCACCGATCACATCCCGCTGCCCGGCGCCACGGCCCGGCAGATGTTCGGGATGCTGATGGAGGAGAACGCCTTCATCAACGATTCGCTGACGCTCGGCGGTGACCGGATCAGCCTGCGCGACATCACCGTTCCGTTCCTGTCGGTGCTGGGCGAGAAGGACCACATCGTCCCGCTCGACGCGGCGGCCCCCATCAACGATCTGGTCGGATCCGCAGACTCCGAACAGCTGCGGCTCAAGGGCGGACATATCGGCCTGGTGGTGGGCCGCACGGCCGCCAAGACCACCATCCCCACCATCATCGAATTCCTCAAGAAGCAGAGCGAGGCACACGCGTGAGCGACCCGGACATCACCATCACCAACATCACCGCCGGCGATATCGCCGAATTCCGCACCCTGCTGGCCAAACTCGACGACGGCGACATCACCGCGATCCGGGTGCAGGTGGACGACACCGATTACATCGCCCGGCTGGCCGACGACCCGGACCTGCGCTGGATCGCCCGCCGGCCCGACGGGGCGATCGTCGGCTACGCCACCGTCAACCGGCTGCCCGGCTGGTCCGACCATGTCGGTGAGCTGCGCCTGGTCGTGGACCCCGAGGACCGCGGAAGCGGTTTGGGCCGCAAGCTCATTCAGCACTCACTACGTGAGGCGGTGTCGGCCGGGATGCGCAAGGTGGTGGTGGAACTGACCACCGACTCCGACGCCGTCGTCGAGCTGTTCAGCAGCCTCGGCTTCACCGGGGAAGCGCTGCTGCGCGACCACATCCGGGATCACAACGGCGAACTGCGCGACGTACTGATGCTCGCCCACATGGTGGACAGCACCTGGGAGAACCTGGAGACCGTCGGCATCGCCGACGCCCTCGCCTGATTTCGAGCCCCGCGGATACCGGCGGCCTGGACCGGTTGTGAACCTGTCCCGGCCGCCGGTGTCCGCTCAGCTCACAGCATCGGGGGGATGCGGGCGTCGATCAGGTGCGGACCGGGTTCGGCGAGTGCGGCGCTGAACTGCTCGGCGAGTTCCTCGCAGGTGGTGGCGACGGTGGACGGTACCCCGAAGCCCGCGGCGATCTTCGAGAAATCCATGTCCGGGTTGGACAGGTCGAGCAGTTGCCGGGCCTTGGGGCCGCCCTGACCCGCACCCGTCCGCATCAGCTCCAGGCGCAGGATCGCGTAGGCGTGGTTGTTGATGAGCACCACGGTGACGTTCAGATTCTCCCGGGCCATCGTCCACAGTGCCGAAATCGTGTAGGCGGCACTGCCGTCGGCCTGCAGGGCGATCACCGGACGGTCCGGTGCGGCCACCGCCGCACCCACCGACACCGGTAGGCCCTGCCCGATCGCCCCACCGGTCAGGGTGAGCACATCGTGACGTGGCGAACCCGCGGTGACACCGGGCAGCAGCAGTCCCGAGGTGTTGGTCTCGTCGGAGATGATGGCGTTCTCCGGCAGCAGTGCGGCGATCACCTGACCCCAGTTCTGCACAGTGAGATCACCGGTGGGCAGTTCGGTGGTGGTCGCCGGGGCCAGGCGCGGTTCGGTGTCGGGGGCCACCGCGGCGGCGAGTTGTTCCAGGGCGGCGACGACATCGACATCGCGGCCTGCCAGGGTGTGCACCTGAGCCTCCTCGGGCACCAGACTGCTCGGTTTGCCGGGATAGGCGAAGAACGACACGGGGGCGCCGGTGCCGGCGACGATCAGGTGCTTGACGCCGTCGAGCTGCGCCATCGCGGCCTCGGCGAGATAGCCGAGACGGTCCAGATGCGGAATACCGGCGCCGCGAGTGTGCCGGGTCGGGAAGGTCTCGACCAATGCGGTGGCGCCGGTGGCGGCGGAGATCCGGTCGGCCGCAAGCTGTCCCGCCTCGCCGGTGGCCGGGCCACCGATGAGGATGACGGTGCGCTCACCGCCGCGCAGGATCTCGGCGATCTCGGCCACCACAGCGGCGTCCGGGGCGGGTGGGGTCTCGGGTTCTGCCGGGCCCGCCGGCACGCCTCCTTCACTCCACGAGATATCGGCGGGCAGGATCAGGGTGGCCACCTGGGCGGGGGTGGCCTGCGCGGCGGCGACCGCGGCGGCGGCGTCGGCACCGATGGTGTCACCGGATTCGATGCGCCGCACCCAGCCGTGTGTCCACTCGGCCAGCGGCTCGATATCCGACTCCAGCGGAGCGTCGTACTGCTTGTGGTAGGTGGCGTGATCACCGACGACATTGACCAGCGGGACGTGCGCGCGGCGCGCGTTGTGCAGGTTGGCCATCCCGTTGCCCATGCCGGGGCCCAGGTGCAGGAGGGTGGCGGCGGGCGTGCCCGCGATGCGGCCGTAGCCGTCGGCCGCACCGGTGACCACACCCTCGAAAAGGCAGAGCACACCGCGCATCTCGGGGACATCGTCGAGTGCGGCGACGAAATGCATCTCGGACGTGCCGGGGTTGGCGAAACACACGTCCACACCCGCGTCGCGCAGTGTGGAGATGAGGGCCTGGGCGCCAGTGGTCATCTACGGTTCCTTACTTGTGGTCCGGGTCAGTTGTCGTTCGGGTCGGTGAGCAGCGCACCGGGATTGAGGATGCCCGCCGGGTCGAGGGCGGCCTTGATGCGGCGCATGAGAGCGATCTTCGCGGGATCTTCGAGCTCCTCGTAGTGCCCGGCCTTCACTCGGCCCAGGCCGTGTTCACCGGCGATGGCCCCACCGAGTTCCATTGCGGTGGCAAAGATCTGGTGCAGCAGCCGATGCCGCGTGTCGTCGTCGGGGCAGAACACCGCCAGGTGCACGTTGCCGTCGCCGGCGTGGCCGCAGCCGATCACCCCCGCGTTCGCCTCGGTTGCCAGTTCTCGTGCCCGGTTGAGGAATTCATGCATCTGAGCCCTCGGCACCACGGTGTCGATGACGTCGTCGGCACCGGCCGCCTTGCCCATCCAGAACGCCCGCTCCCGTGCCTCGATCAGGGCGTGCGCCGAATGCCCTTCCAGCACATACAGATCAAGAGCACCGAGGGATTCAGCGAGTTCGCCGAGCAGGACCACGTCGCCGTCGAGCCGGTCATGGTCGCGGTTCTCCAGGCCGATCACCAGGTAGGCCTGCGCGGTCTTCTCGATGTCGTCCGGGATACCCAGGCTCAGGCCCTGTGCCTGCGCGATCGCGGCGAGGGTGAAGCTGTCGATGTACTCGAGGATGTTGGGGTCCACGCCGGTGCGCAGCACGGCGGGAACCGCGCGGGTGATGGCCTCCAGATCGGCGAACGGCACCAGCAGTGTCGCCGAATGCGCCAGCCGCGGGTAGAGCCGCAGCGTCACCTCGGTGACCAGCCCGAGCGTGCCCTCCGAACCGATGATCAGCTGGGTGAGGTCGTAACCGCTGGAGATCTTGGTGATCTTGCCGCCGGCGCGGATCAGTTCGCCGGTGGCCAGCGCCGCCTGCACGCCGAGCACGTTCTGCCGGGTCACCCCGTACTTCACCGCACGCATACCGCCGGCGTTGGTGGCCACATTGCCGCCGAGGCTCGCCGACAGCTCGCCGGGAAACACCTGGTACACCAGGCCGTGTTCGGCGGTCGCGGTGTCGAGGTCGGCCAGCGTCACGCCGGGCTGTACGACCGCCACCTGGTTGGCGGTGTCGATCTCGATGATCGATGCCATCTTCTCGAAGGAGACGAGCAGCCCGTCGGCGTGCGGGCGGGCCGCACCGGACAGGCCGGTGCCCGAACCGCGTGCGGTGACCGGGATTCCGGCCGCCGACGCCGCCACCAGCAGCTCGGCCACCTGCTCGGCGGTCTGCGGTCTGGCCACATACCGGGGCACCACCGGTTCCCCGACCAGCGCCTCGTCGTGCGCGTAGTCCGGACCGATCGCGTCGCCCGTGAGCAGATCGTGTTCGCCGACAATCTTGCTGAATGCACCGGCCGCACCGGTGGCGTCGTCGCCCATGGGAGAACAACCTACTCCGCCGACGGCGCCCATGGTCACGGACTGCTGAATCGGAGTTCAAGTAGTCGGCGTCGGTGTCGGATCGATCTACGGCATCACCCGAGCAAAGGCGCCGCCGCAGCCCTGCCGGTGAGTTGACTCACACCATCCGGGCCATTTATTGTTGCTTGTACAAACTTGTTCGTTGTACAAGTTCAGCGGACAAGGGGACAGAGGAGACGCCGTGCCCAACACCCAGCGTGCGGTGCGCAGCGGCGGCAAACAGACCCGCCTGACTCTGCTTCGGGCCGCCGACGAGGTGTTCTTGGAGCACGGCGAGCGAGCGTCGGTCGCCCAGATCTGCGAGCGGGCGCAGACCTTCCCCAACCAGGTGACCTACTACTTCGGCTCCAAGGAGCAACTGTTCGTCGAGGTCGCCTGTGCGGCGGTGCTGCGCGCCGGACGCCATGCCGAGGAGGCCGCCGACGACGCCGGCACGCTGGGCGCCTACGCCGGAACCCTGGTGCGCACCCTGCTCGGGCCGGAGTTGGCCAGGGTCCAGCTGTTCACCACCGCGATGCTGCTCGCGTCCCGGCGAACGGATCTGCGCGAGCACACCGGCGACACGCTACGACTGCTGCATGAGCGCGGCGAGGTGGCGTTGCACCGCACCCTGGCCCGCACCGGATGGCAACCGCGCACGCCGGTGGAGGTGGAGGCGAAGGCGTTCTGGTCGGCAGTGTTCGGCGTGGCCGTGCAGATGTCGGCCACCACCCCGGACATCGGATACTCGCTCACCGACTCGGTCGCGGTGGTGTTCGCCCACCTCGCCATCCCCGACAATCTGCTCGACTTCCCGCTCACCCCCGAACCCGCCCCGCGCCCCATCCAGAAACACCTGTCAGAGAAAGGCTCTCGATGACCTCGACAACCCCCGTCACCCAGCCGCGGCCGCACCTGACCCATGAGGTGTTCAACCAGTCCACCCCACGTGTCGACGTCAACGAGTACGACCTGAATCCGGTTCTGGCCGAGGCCGTTACCCGGCACGATGCCGGCTGGGCCGAGGACGAGCTGCGGCAGGTCGGCGCTCTGGTCGGTTCGGCGCAGTTCCAGCACGACGCGGCACTGGCCCACACCCTCACCCCCGAACTGCATACCTTCGACCGATGGGGGCACCGGATCGACGAGGTGGAGTATCACCCGTCGTATCACCGCATCATCTCCGCCGCGGTCGCCCACGGGGCCCACACCCGGTGCTGGGACGATCCGCAGCCCGGCTCCCATGTGGCCCGGGCCGCGATCTTCATGCTGTTCGGCCAGATCGAACCCGGCCACGCCTGCCCGGTGTCGATGACCCACGCGGTGATCCCCTCGCTCGAGCTGCAGCCGGACGTGGCCGCGCTGTGGGTGCCGAAGGCATTGTCGCGCAGCTACTCCCCCGAGCTGAGCGCCGACAAGGCGTCGGCGATCTTCGGTATGTCGATGACGGAGAAGCAGGGTGGTTCGGATGTGCGGTCCAACACCACCGTGGCCCGGCCTGTTGGTGCCGGCGGCCCGGGCGCCGACTATCTGTTGACCGGCCACAAATGGTTCTGCTCGGCCCCGATGTCGGACGCCTTCCTCGTCCTTGCGCAGGCGGAAGGCCCTGGTGGCGAAGGTCTTTCCTGCTTCCTGCTGCCCCGGGTACTGCCCGACGGCACCCGCAACGTGTTCCGCATCCAGCGGCTCAAGGACAAGCTCGGCAACAAGTCGAACGCGTCGAGCGAGATCGAACTCGACGGCACCGTGGCGGTGATGGTGGGTGAACCGGGCCGCGGGGTGCGCACGATCATCGAGATGGTCGCGCAGACCCGCCTGGACTGTGTGCTCGGCAGCGCCGCCGGCATGCGGCAGTCGGTGGCCGAGGCGCTCTGGCATGCCCGCCACCGCGCCGCGTTCGGTGCGACACTGGCCGATCAGCCCGCGATGACGGCGGTGCTCGCCGACCTCGCGCTGGAGTCGGAGGCCGCCACGGTCACCGCGATGCGGCTGGCGCGTGCCCACGACGAGGACGCCGACGACTCCGAACGTGCCTTCCGCAGGCTGGCCACCGCCATCGCCAAGTACTGGATCTGCAAACGCGGACCGCATCATGCCTACGAGGCACTGGAATGCCTGGGCGGCAACGGATACACCGAGGCATTCCCGATGGCGATGCGCTACCGGGAGCAGCCGGTGATGGCCGTCTGGGAGGGTTCGGGCAATGTGATCGCCCTTGATGTGCTGCGCGCCATGACGCGGGAACCGGAGTCGGTGGCCGCCTTCGACGCCGAGGTGAACCGCGTGCGCGGCACCCACCCGGTGCTCGACGCCCACCTCGACCGGATGCGGCGCGAACTCGCCGAACTGGCCGGCCTCGACGCCGCCGGTGCGCAGCGCCGCGCCCGCCGGGCCGTCGAATCGATGGCGCTGGCGCTGGAAGCGTCACTGCTGGTGCGGTTCTCACCCACCGCGGTGGCCGAGGCGTTCATCGCCGCCCGGCTCGGCGACGACCGCGGCTTCGAATACGGCACCCTCCCGGTGGGCACCGACCTCCAGGCCATCCTCACCAGACACTGACCAGACACACCTTGCGATCAATTCGCGCAGTGGTTTCCTGCCGAAGCGTCACCGACTCACCGGCGTTCTGTGGCCGATGACAGCACGACGATCGCGATACGGCGCGTCATCGCCCGCTGCCGCTTTTCGTAGAGCCCGAACAGTCGCGCGTTCACCAACTCCCAGCGACGGGCGTAGGATCGGTCGGCGGGGCCGATCACTGTCGCAACAGCGGTGTGAACTGTTCTGCCGATTTGGAATTCGCATTCAGGACAGGCTCTGATATTGGCCAGCCAACCCGGCGCCGCAGGGTCGCCGTTGTTGGATGCCACAACAAGGAGATCGTCGCCGTCCTGCACGTAGATGAGACCATGTGTGCGGCGAAGCCCGGTCTTTCGTCCGGTGGTCCGCAACAACAAGGAGGGCAACCCGAACAGCAAACGGTGGCCGACGGCTCCTCCGCTACGTTCATAGATGACCTGGTGCACCGACAACATCCGCGTACATACCCATCGCTCCCCCCTTCGCCTCCGACCAACGTACCGATCCCAGCGATGCCCCTGGCCACGAACCACCCGGCGCAGACCGACCGACTGCTCTAACTAACCGGCAATGTAGGTCCACCACGCCGAGCAGACGATCGCCGACGATGTCGTCAGCCGAGCCGCTCGCCACCCCACACCCCGGGCAACCTGTTGGTCTTCCCGAACTGCAGGCATTCGGCCCGCAGCGGGCAACGGTGGCACACTTCCACAGCCACGCCTGCATCCTCGGTGGGGAACGGATGCCACAACTCGGGGTTCAGGCCGGGATCAGCACACAGTGCGCCCGTCCAGTCCGGGGTTTCCGACGCGAAAATCAGCGCGGTGAGCGGCACGTGAAGCGGCTGGACGGCGGAAGTGGTCATCAGAGCATCCTCCTTTCAGGATATTCGCATGGCGGACAAAAGTATTCGATGACGGATCGATCCCACGATTCGTGGTCACCGAATCCTCCCGTAGAAGAATGCTGAACGATGACACCTGTGCCACCTCCTTCCGTTTGTCCGCTGACGATTCCTGAAAACTACAAGATGACGCCGATTGACGCCGCTGATTTTTCGGACTCAGGGCCTGCGCGCGATCCAGAGGCTTCGGGTGCCCCGGATGTGGACGCCGGATCGGTCTGGTGCTCCGTTGCCAGAGTTCAGGATTCGCGATAGTGAGGCTTGTTGCTCGGCGTTCAGACCGCGGGAACCGTGGACTGCGAGGCGGTGGAGTTCGGCTCGCGCGTAGTCCCCGCCGGGGCCGTCCCAGGCGAGTTCCCGGTCGCTGACCAGCGTGCGCTTGTCGAGTAGTTCGAAGCCCGCGTCGCCGAGGCGTGCCGTCCACTCCGGTCCGGGTGCGTCCGCATCGGCCAGCGCTCGCAGTCGAGATTCCAGTTCGTCGTACTCGACGGGCAGCAGTCGCGGCGGGGCATCCATCTCCATGATCGCCAGCACCCCACCCGGGCGGATCACGTGCGACAGAACATCGAACGCCACTGCCGGATCATCGAATTCGTGGAATACCGACGACGCCCAGACCAGGTCGACCGACCCGGCTTCGATGCCCAGCTCCTGAACGGGACGCGTGAGGGTCCTGACGTGTTCGCCCGCCACCCGGGCTGCGATCGTCGCGGCCATCGCGGGGTTGGCGTCGAGGGCGATGATCTCGGCCTCCGGGTAGCGGTGTGCCCAGCGCAAGGTCCCGGTACCGGTTCCCGCACCCACGTCGAGAACACGGTGGACACCGGCGTCGTCGACGTGGGTGGCTGCTGCGTCCATCGCGGCGTCGAGCAGTTGTTCGTGAACACACGCGTCCAGATCGAGCAGCAGGCTCAGTGCGGACGAGTGCCGATGAGAATGCTGAGACTCGTCGGTGGGCAGGGCCTGAGCGTCGTTGTTGTGCATGGTTCCAGCGTAGATCCGCCATGCAGTATAGGCATATACTCTTGCCTATGACGCAAGATGCGGATGTGGACCGACTCGTCAGGCTGCGCATCCGCGCATTGAGGCTCGCCCGTGGATGGTCGCTCGACACTCTGGCCGAGCGCGCCTACCTGAGCCCTTCCAACCTCAGTCGCATCGAGACCGGTGCTCGGCGCATCGCACTGGACCAGCTCGTGGCGATCGCCCGCGCACTCGACGCGACGATCGATCAGCTCGTGGAATCGCCGGAGGACGAGGACGTCGTGATCCGCCCGCATCGGGACGAGCGGCGTGGCATGACCACCTGGACGCTCACCAGCTCCCGCACTCCCGGCGGACTCACCGTCGCGAAGATGCTGATCACGACGCCACCACCTCCACTCGATGAAGCCGGAGTCCACCCCGGCCGAGACTGGTTCACCGTCCTGCGCGGCACCGCGGCTCTGCGTCTGGGCGAACGCATCATTGTCGTCGAGGCCGGGAACGCGGCCGAGTTTTCCACCATGGTCCCGCACGCCATCGGCGCTCACGGACCCGATCCCGTGGAGATCCTCACCATCCTCACGGCCGAAGGCCGGCACGCCCACGAGCAGGACTGAGCACATGGCTGTACTGCGGTGTACCCGGTACTCGCCATGGCCGCACCGGAGCGCCCCATCGATCACCACCGCCGCCCACGACTGACCGCTCCGCAATTCCGGCTGTACCCAGCAGGCCAGTCGGCCGTCCCTCGCGATCACGGCCGCATGCCCGGACGCCGGCAGTTGTCCCCGCTCTCCCGGCATCCGGTGAATCAGCCTGCGTCGTAACGGTCACGCGCGATGATGATCTCCGCCGCCGCTTCCTCGGCCCATACCTTGATTCCTTGCAGGACCTCGTGCAGGCCATGCCCGAGTTCGGTGAGGGAATAGGTCACCGACACCGGCACCGTCGGGGCCACGGTGCGCGTGACCAGACCGTCGCGCTCAAGGTTCCGCAACGTCTGGGTGAGCATCTTCTGACTGACTCCCGCGATGCGGCGGTTGAGTTCGGCGTAGCGCATGTCGCTTTCACCGAGAGCGCACACCACCAGCGACACCCACTTGTCGGTGATCCGTTCCAGGACAAGGCGACTCTTGCAGCTTGCCATGTACACGTCGTAGTCGGCCTTGCGTACGGCACGCCGTTGGGCGGCGGTCATCGTGACCATCTGCATACTCCTGCATCTGTTACGCACTTTCAGGTGCCTACTTACCAGTAGAGAGTTACTCACCGATGCTGGTGTGGTCAACCTCTTCGGGGTCCTGACAGATCGCACCCGTAACAGTAAGGAACTCATCAATGCGCGCACTCGTCGTCACACCTCCCGGCGTACCCGAGATCACCGAGGTCGAGCCACCGGCACCCACACCGGGAACAGTTCTCCTCCAGGCCGTCGCCGCAACACTGAATCCGGTGGATGTGGCTGTGTCCGAAGGCTTCTTCCATCAACTGGGCTGGATTGCGCGACCGACCGTCGGATTGGGCTGGGATGTCGTCGGTGAGGTCATCGCGGTCGGCGACGGCGTAGATTCGGTTTCACCGGGCGACATCGTGGCCGCACTGTACGGCGGCGTCGACAAGGAGGTCGGTGCTGTCGCAGAGCAGGTGGTGGTGCCGGCCGACTCGATCGCGGCGGTGCCCGCAGGACTCGACCCGGTGGCCGCGGCGACAGTCGGGCTCAACGCGCAGACCGCACGTCAGGGGCTGGCACTTCTCGGTACCGAGCGCGGATCATTGTTGATCACCGGTGCTGCGGGATCGGTCGGTGGCTACGCGATCCAGTTGGCCGTCGATCTCGGGTTCACCGTCACCGGGCTGGCGCGACCTGCCGATCGCTCATTCGTCGAATCGACCGGAGCCCGGTTCACGGATCGGGTAGACCGCACCTACGACGCCGTGTTCGATGCCGCCGACCTCGCCGACGAAGGGCTTCGGGCGGTCCGCGACGACGGTCGGTACATCGGGGTGGTACCGGCACGGGAGACCGCCGCCGAAACGCGGATCGACGTCCAGGCGGTTCTGGTGCGACCCGACGGCGCCGAACTTGCCGAACTGCTGGCGTTGGCCGCCGCCAACAAGCTCATCCTCCGCGTCTCGGAGAAGGTCGGCCTCGACGACGCGCCGGATTCCGTCGCGCACCTGTCCGATGGTGGCCGGCGCGGCGCGGTGGTTGTCACGTACTGAGCAAGACCAACTGCCTCCGGCTACCGGGGATCTGGGCGAGAATCGGTGTGTGGCTGCCGACGTCAACTGCGCAGCGAATTCATTCGCAGCTGAAAGCCCACATCACGCCGAAGCGGTCGAACACCTGCCCGTAGTAGCCTCCCCACGGCGCCTGGGCGAACGGCATACCTTCGTCACCGCCGCCGGCGACGAGCTTGGCGATGAGATCCCGCGCCTCGTCGGGCGTGTCCGTGGTGTACAGCAACGAGTACACCGTGTCGCGGATCGGATTGGAATGCTCCTCGGGGATGGCGTCTCCGGCGGCGATGGTGCCACCCGGAGTCGTCAACGTCGAGTGAGCGATGGCGTCCTGCGAGATGGCGGGCATGTCGAACCCCGTCTGGGCATAGGTGAGAAGTTGCAATTCTCCCCCGAATACCTCCTGCCAATGGGTCATGGCCTCTTTGGTGTTCCCCGGCAGAGCCAGATACGTGGCAAGATTGTGCGTCATCGCGAAAGCCTCTCTCTCTGGTGATCATGTGGCGACATGCCCAGTATGACCACACCGGTGCGGCGTTTGGGGAGTCCCGACGCACATCTTTTCTCGCGCACCGACGGCTGTCGAGAGTATGGGGGTCGGAGTGCGTCAGCCGATGGTCGCGGTACCGAGTGTCGCGGCGACAATGTCCCGGAGCCACGCGTGCGCAAGGTCGCTGTCGTATCGACGGTGCCAGCTCAGCGCGATGGGAGCCGCCTGAAGGGTGAACGGCAACGGCCGCACGACGAGACCCTCGGGTAGTGAGCGGGTGAGTCGTTCGGGGATCACGGTGGCGCTCGTGGTCGTCTCCAGGATCGCCAATCCCGCGGCGACGGTGGGCACTGTGGCGATGATCTTCCGGCTGAGGCCGGCTTCGGCGAGCACGTCGTCGAGGTGCCCCCGAGCGCGGCCCCTCCGCGAGATCGCGATGTGCGGCACGGCGACCACGGCCTCAAGGGCGGGATTCTCGACGTCGAGACCGGCGTCGCGGGACGCGACGAGCATCATCCGGTCGGAGGTGATGACGCGCGCCCGTAGCCCGGCGGTGGCGGGAGGTTCCGCACCGACGTCGAGGTCGACGAGTCCTTGGGCGAGATCGCGATCGTCGCCCGAGCCCTCCCCGAGCACGCGCAGCTGAACCTGCGGAGCAGTGTTCGCGATGACCCGGACCACGCCTGAGGCCACCGTGGGGGCGAGCGACTCGTGGCAGCGCACGACGAAACTGCGCTGCAACTGCGCGAGATCGAGCGAACGGCGGGGCGAGAGGATCTGCTCGGCCCGGGCCACGAGGTCACGCACCTCGCTGCGCATCTCCAGTGCCCTGGCCGTGGGGATCATGTGCCGCCCGTTACGCACCAGGATCTCGTCGCCCGTCGCGGCGCGAAGTCGCGAAAGGATGCGGCTGACCGCAGGTGGGGTCAGATGAAGCTGCGCGGCGGCATCCTGCACGCTCCGGTGTTCCAGCAGGGCGTCCAGGCCGGCGAGGAGATTGAAGTCCACATGACTCACAGTAATGTACAGGCTTCCTAACCTGCACTGGAATCATGGATCGGTTCTTCGTAACGTCGTACTCGTCAACAAGAGAGGACGCCATGAAGACCGACTACAGCGAACTTCTGAAAGCTGTCACAGTGATCGCAGAGCAGGCCGGTGACCGGCTGCTGAACGTGTACGACACCGACGCCCGTCCGGCCGATGCCGCCGCTCTGCGCGACGCTCTGGATCGCAACGAGCGGGTCTCCGCCGACGGAACCCGCGCGGCGCTCACCGCGCTGCTGCCCGAGGCCCGCTTCGTCGGCGAGGCCGAGGAGGCCGCACCACTCCCCGATGACGGCGACTGGTGGGTCATCGACGACACCGAAGGCAGCGTGAACCACATCCACGGCCTGCCCGACTGGGGCGTGAGCATCGCGCTCGTCCGCGCCGGCACCCCGGTGCTCGCCGTGTTCCGCCAACCGGTACCGGACCTGACCTACACCGCCGTCGTGGGCGAGGGTGCACTCGTGGGCGAACGCCGACTGGCGGTGTCGGGGAAACAGGGGCTCGACGTCGCGATCGTCGGAACCGGCCAGGCCGAGGCCGATCAGCCAGACACCTACGGCCCGATCGGCTCCTCCATCACAACACTGCTCGACGCGGCCCTCCTGGTGCGCGCCAGCGTGCCGTCCACCTTCCCGATGCTGCAGGTGGCCGGGGGAAACATGGACGCGTTCTGGCAGTACCGGCCGGTGCTGCCGGGTGTGGCCGCGGGATCGCTGTTCGTCGCGGAGGCCGGCGGGGTGGTCACCACCATCGACGGAAAGCCCTGGGTCCCGGGCAGCGACACGATCCTCGTCGGCGCCCCCGGCGTGCATCCCGGCGTCCGTGCAGCGCTCGCGACGACCGACGGGAGCCTCCGATGAGGATTGTTGTTCTGGGAGCGTCCGGAGGTACCGGTCGCGAACTCGTCGTTCACGCCCTCGCCGGCGGTCACCAGGTGCGGGCCCTCGTGCGCAATCCCGATTCCGCCGGCTTTGCCCCGCATCCCCAGCTGGAGGTGGTGCGCGCGGACGTGAACGACGCCGCGAGTGTCGCCGCCGCGATCGGCCCGGACGACGTCGTGGTCTCGGGTCTGGGTGTACGCGGACGCGCCGAGACCGGCACGCTCACCGCCGGGGCGAGAGCGGTCGTCGCCGCCCACCCGGCACGCATCGTGTGGCTGGGGGCGTCGGGCACGGGCCCGTCCGCCACCAAGGTCGGCGGTGTCACCGCCTGGTTGCTGCGCAGGATGTTCGGCCCCGAGTACGACGACAAGGTCACCGCCGACACCGCAGTGCTGGCCGCCGGGGGAACCGTCGTGCACTCGGGTCCGCTCAGCGACAAGGCCGACGACGCACGCCTCACCCTGGCCCCGCTCGCCGCGGTACGCAAGCGGCTCTTTCCCTACGGCGCTTCACGGATCTCCGTCGCGCGCTTGATGATCGAACTCGCGACACGGTCGCCCGCGGACCCCGAGGGACTCTTCCTCATCCAGAAGGCGAAGTCGTGACACCTTCCGGGTGCGGGCAGGTGCCGGCGGCCCGGCGGGCATGATGCCGACCGACGGAGTGGGGCGCTACGCGCCTCCCCCATGGTCGACGTCCGGTCGCGCTCAGCCGCCGGCGGCCTGCGCGTCGTCGAACTGCTCTCTCGCCCACTCGATGGCCGGCAGATACTCATCGGCCCACTCGAGCAGAGCGTCGACGGGCGCGCGGAGCGTCTTGCCCAGCGGGGTGATCCGATACTCGACCGCCACGGGACGCGTACCGGTGACGCACCGTTCGACGACGCCGTTCCGCTCGAGCCTGCGCAGCGTGGCCGTCAGCGACTTCTGGGTAACCTGCGGTATCGCACGGCGCAGCTCGTTGAAACGGCAAGGGCGCTCACACAGTTCGTTCAGGACGCTGAGCGACCACTTGTCCAGTACCTGATCGAGCAGTTCCCGATGTGGCGTGTCGATGCGAAGCGCGTCCTCGGCCGCATGCGCCGGGGTGTGTGCGTGGGGCGAGGTATCCCGCATGAAACCAGGTCTCCTTGAAGTGTCCTGAAGCAACCAGGTATCAACAATAAACCACTTGTGATCGAACGAAATGGAGACACCCATGTCCGTCCAGCGCATCAGCCCTTCAGGCTTGCAGCCGCACACCCCCTACCACCATGTCGCGATCGCCACGGGCACCCGCCACATCCACATCAGCGGCCAGATAGCCCGCGACGCCGAAGGTCTGCCGGTGGGCGGCGACGAGCTCGACGCCCAGGTGGTACAGGTACTGCGCAACACCGCCCGAGCGCTGGAAGGTGCCGACGCATCGTTCGCCGACGTCGTACGCATGACCTTCTATGTCACCCGGTGGAGTCCCGACCAGATCGGAGCATTCATGGCGGGAATCGAGCGTGTCGCCGACGAACTCGGCATCCCCCAGCCACTTCCTCCGGCCTCGCTCATCGGCGTGGACTACCTGTTCGAACCCGACGTGCGTGTCGAGCTGGAAACCACGGCCATCGCCGGCCCATAGTCGCAAAACCCGCGGCTCCGCCGATTCATCTGCCCGGCCAACAGGTCTCGCATGGGGACCCCGTCATGCGTACTTCCGCAGTAGCTCGTCGGGGATGTGGCAGGAGTCGCCGGGGCAACGCGCGAGCCGATGCTGGTGTTCATCGGCGCTGCGGAGATAGCTTGTCAGCGGCAGGATTTCGACGACGATGCGGTCGGCGTCCTCCCGCGCGGCGATGAATGCTTTCGCTTGTGCGAGGTGATTCGGGTTCGCCGAGTACACGCCGGTGCGATATTTACGCCCGACATCGGGGCCTTGCCGATCAACGCTGTAGGGATCGATGATCTCGAGCAGGTACGACATCAACTGTTCGACGCTCACCACATGCGGGTCGAATCGAGTCCGGACGCACTCGGCATACCCGTCGTAGGCACCGTCGAGAGAGGAACTCGTGCCGTTCGCCCGTCCCGCCTCGGTGAACGTCACCCCGGGCAGTGTCGCGACGAAAGCCTGTACGCCCCACAGGCAGCCGCCCGCGAGGTAGATCTCATGCTCGTCCACAGATGTCACCGGCTCGTCACAGCCACGCGGCTTCCCATCGCTACAGGCCCGCGATGTTCGGGCAGCCCACTCGAGCGGCCCACGACATAGCACAGCTCCTCAACTGATAGCACTGATGCTAGCACTCCGGATTCATGGGGTCGCCCCTCGCGAGCTCACCTCGCGCCCGTGTCAGGACTCGTGCGCTACCTGCGCCAGGCACACGCCGGCGGACCGACGGGCAAGCGGGTGCTTAGGTAACCTCGGAAACTGCCAAGCACGAGTGTGAAGCCGCCGAACCGGTCCTAAACGATCATCGCGAGGCGGGCAAGGCTGGTTGCGCCTGCACGAACCGTTCCGTCAGGCCGAACCAGCGCCGCCCTGTTGCGGCCACGTGCCAGTCGGCGACCGAGATCGGAGTTGCCGTCCACCTGGACGATCGTTGCCGGGAACGCGGACCAGTACCGACGGTCGCCCGGTTCGGGCGGGTCGAGGGTGATCACGGTGTATCCGAGGGTGACGTCGTCCAGTCGGCGCCGGTCATCGACACGCAGATTCGGACAGAGCGTGCCTTCGAGGGCACGCGGCCGGCGGGACCGTGCGATGAGTGCCGACGGGCGGAGTCGAGGTGTTTCGCTGGTGGTCGCGGCACGGCCGATACCCGGGATCTTCGACGCGCGGGGCAGTGCGGCGGTACGAAACGCGGATCCGGCCATACCGCCGCCCGTCATCGCGAATCCGATCAGCATGGCGCTGCGGATCATAGCGAGCGCGTGGGGACGTCGTTCCTGTTGATAGGTGGCCAGGAACGTGTCCGGGCGTCGCTGCCCGTGCAGGACTGCGGCAAGCTTCCAACACAAGTTGTAGGCATCGCGCAGACCTGCGCCCATGCCCTGTCCGATGAACGGCGGTGTCAGGTGCGCTGCGTCGCCGAGCAGGAAGGCGCCGCCATGTTGCCAGTGGTCGGCGATCTGCGCGCGGAAAGTGTATCCGGCGCAACGGATCAGGTGCAGATCGGCGGCCGGGGTGCTGCCGGTCCAAGGCTTGAGGAGCGGCAGGAGTGACTCGATGCCGGAGAAGTCGTCCGCAGTCTCGCCGGGGAGAAGGCGGAACTCCCACCGGTACCGGGTAGGTCCGATCCGCATATAGGTGCCTGCCCTGCCCCGGTCGGACAACTGGTGCACGCCGTCCCACTGCCGGAGGTCCGCTGTGGTGTCGACGTCGACGACCAGCCAGTGCTGTTCGAAGCGGAGGTCGCGCATCGTTGCTCCGATAGCCTTGCGCACCAGGCTGTTCGCTCCATCGCACCCGAGTACGAAGCGGGTGGAGATCTGTTCGATGATACCGCTGGCCACGTCGCGGACGTCGATCGTGATCGGATCCCCCACTGTGCCTGAGCATGTCAGGCCCACGACCTCGGCGCCCGAACGCAGCGTCGCCAGGGGAAGTTCGGCGACCCGGTTGCGCAGCAGGCGTTCCAGCGCGGGTTGATCGAAAAGGTTCGCCTGCGGGTAGCCGTTCACCGCGGTGTCTGGGCTCCGCTCGAATCGGGCAAGTATTCGTCCGTCCCCCTCGATGACCTGAAGACCGAGCGCCGGACGGGAGATGGCGGCGAAGTCGTCGGCGATGCCGAGTTTGCCGAGGATGCGGTAGATCTCGTCGTCGAGGTGAACGGCCCGTGGCTGCGGATAGATGTCGTCCCAGCGCTCCAGGATGAGGCTGTCGACACCGTACAACGCGAGCAGCGCCGCAGCGGTGACGCCGGTGGGGCCGGCCCCGACGATCACCACCGACGGGGATGCCGGGCCGGTCATGACGGTGTGTCGGCGGTGAACCTCACCGTGTTGCGCTGGACGCCGAGATCCAGAGCGAGGTCTGCCGTGGCGATCGAGGTTTCGATGACGTCGCCGTCGTGCAGGTAGCGAGGGTTGTTCGCCTGCCGCTTGAAGAAGGTTTTCCATTTGACCGCCGGCGGCAGCAGACTGCCGATGATTTCGATCGGCTTGGGTGGCGCTTTCAGCGCGGTACCGCCCGGGGTGCCGGTCAGGACCAGGTCTCCGGTGTCGAGATACTGGAAGCGGGCAAGCGCCGACAGCGCCTCGTGCGGGCGGTAGATCATGTCGGCGACGGTGCTGTCCTGCCGGATTTCTCCGTTCACCTCGAGCCGCAACCGAAGATCGGTGAATCGGCTGCCGTCACCCTCCTCCAGAAGGAGCAGGACGGGCCCGGCCGGAGTAAAGGTGGGATACGACTTCGCTTCGTAGAACTGGGTTTTGGGGAGCTGGATATCGCGGGCCGAAACGTCGTTGGTAATGACGAGAGCCGCGACCTGGGGCGGTAGGCCCGGTCCGGCGGCGATCGATGTGCCCACCGGGATGGGTTCGCCGATCACCAGCCCGATCTCGACCTCGTAATCAAGGAGGCTCACATGGGCGGGTTTGACGATATCCGAGTGGGGACCGGTGACCGAGCCCGATGCCTTACGGAAGAAGGTCAGCGGCACCGTCGCCGGATCCATTCCGGAATCTCGGACATGGGTGGCGTAGTTGGTCATCTGCGCGACGACCCGGCACGGTGTGGTCACCGGTGAAATGAGAGACAGTGCCGCCACGTCGGTGGTCGGTCCGTCGCCGTCGCGGGCCGCGATGATCGCTTCCCGATCAGCGAGAAGCAGTGCGGTGGTCTGCGCATCGGTGTCGATACGGCGGACGCGGTCGTCGCCGAGGGCCACCCACCAGGCGTCGGGGGTGCGGAGGACGGGAATGCTCATGATGTCGGTACTTTCAGTAGTCCGCGCAGTCGGCGGAGGTCGAATTCGTTGTCGTTGTTGTGCAGCGAGGTGATGGCATCGCGTGCGGTGATCGCCGATTCCCGGCCCATCGCGGTGCCGAGAAAGTCCGCCGAGGCCGGCGGCCCCCACTGGGCGAGACCCGAAGCGGTCATCGGCGCCCAACCGGGTTCGATAGTCGAGTCGAAGAGGTCACCGTCCGCGTAATGCTCGACGAGAAAACCGTCCGGGTCGCGCCAATAGTCGAAGATCTGACTGCCCTGGATGTGCCGGCCGATTCCCCACGATCGGCGGTAACCCAGATCCGTGAGGTACTCGCCTCCCGCTGCGATGGTGTCCAGATCGGCGACCTCGTACGCCGAATGGACATATCTGTTGGACGGACCGAGCGTCATGGCGAGGGTGTGGTGGTCGGAGGGTTCGCTGCCGCGGTCGCAGCGGATGAACCCCATGACCGGGCCGCGTTCGCGCTGGTCCTCGTAGTAGAGGAAGTCGCTCACGATCAGCCCGAGGTTGTCGAGGTACCACTGGAGGGATTCGCGGAAACGGTTGGTCATCACCACGACGTGCCCGAGTCTCCGGACCCGCGCCGGAGTGCGGGCGGGCCGTACCGGCGTATTGATACGACAAGCGTGGCCACCGAAGTTGAACACCGCTTCCGGGGTGGCGCCGATCGCGGGCAACTGATCGACATCCGCGACGATTCGCAGCGGCATACCGCTGGGGTCGAGCAGGTCCACGCCCACTCCGCCGAACGGTTCTCCGACCGGCGCAGCCTTGGTCCCGAGCCGATCGGCGAGCTTGACCACGTCTGCGCTGTCGGCCGCCTGAAAAGCGGGGCCGAGGAACCTCGTTCGTCTGCCTCGGTGGATGACGACACACGGCGATCCCGGCTCGGCCCCTCGCAGATGCAGGTGATCCGTTGTGCGGTAGGCGGTCTCGAACCCGAAGGCCCGCGCGAAGGCTTCCGCTCGGACGAGGTCGGGTTTGGAGAATTCGAGCCACGCGAGACCACGGACCTTGATGACCGGGTTGCTGCTGCGTCCGGGGTGCTCCCCGGCCACGGCTCCGGCGTCGCTATGGATGTCTCGGTGCGGGTCGTGTGGTGCGGATCGGACCGACATGGGCTGCCTCCTCATCGTTAACTGATACTATCATCACTTACGATGGTTCTATCAGTCAAGTGGTCGGGCACCAGTCGACGACAGGTGGGCACGACGAAGTGCCCGGCCGGCTTGAGCGCGACCGAGATGTAAGAAGAGGTCAGACGAGCGCCGCGATCAGAGTTCAACCGAGATATCGGGAAGCTCACGGTGGCAGATGTCGTGCGCTTCGTCCGACGCGACGCCAAGCATCACCAGCGCTCGCTCGGCGAAAAGATCCGCCGTCGACCCTGCGGGAGCATCGGTGGACTCCAGCATCTGCAACAGAGCCAGCAGTAGGCCACCAGCCATCATCACCGCGGCATCGACATCGCGCACGGCGAATCGACCCGATTCGATACCCCGACCGATGTCCTCGACCGCCCCGGGGCGCAGTCCATGTTCGGAACTCAGGACCTGCGCACCGGAATTGAGCACCAGCCGCACCATCGTCGGGTGCACCGGCTGCAACCGGCCGGCCACCCGGAAACTGCGTGCGAATATCTCCGCCGGATCCACGAGGCCGGCGGTTGCCCGCGCCCGCAGCGCAGCCCACCCATCGAGGGTCGCGGTCACGGCGGCGGCGAACAGGTCTTCTTTCGTGTCGAAATGGTTGTAGAAGGTGCCGAAACCTACGTCGGCGGCGTCCGTTATCTCCTGGATGCTGACGCTGGTGCGCCCCTCCGACAGGAATCCGACGGCCGCACCGATCAACGCGGCCCGGGTCTTCGCCTTACGCCGGTCACCCCGACTGACCTGCGCAGGCTTGCCGCTCATCGTTCCCTTTCGCAACACTTCATCAGAAGTGATGATACGTGCCACGAATCAGTGGGATGGTGTACAGCCTTCTGACAGCCCGGGGTCGCCGCCGGCGACGTCCGTGGGACACGAGAACCGGAGTGCCCACCACCTCCGCAGATCGACAAGCCGCGACTTCGGTAGCCTCGGAACGGCCAAGCACGAGTGAGAAGACCGCCGAACCACCGAGAGGTATCCGCCTGTGAATTCCGGCCTCGAAACCCACCCGCTGTCGCACCCAGGCGGACCCGTACACGGTCCCCACGCGGAGGCCCTGGCACTGGGAGCTCCCGAAGCGGTGCGACTCGGCCTGTTCTGGAACTGGCCCGAACGTCCAGGGGTTCCGCCCGGGACGCTGGACGCGACCGGCGAGGAACAGCGCGCGTTGATCGACCGGTGGAAGGTCACCAGCCGCGACAGCTGGGTGCAGGTGACCGATGCCGCGATCCGCGGGCTCCGCGTCAAGGGCGAGCCGGGTGAGATGGCCCTGGATGTGCGCGACGAGGTCCTCGAGAACTCCGGCGCCGCCTACCTCGGGCTGGAGGAGTGGCTGCCGGCGGTCAGCGCGCACAGCGAACGGAACGGGCACACCGACGAGCACACCGATCTGCTGCTGCGTTCGGCGGTGAAGGTCTACCACGCCGAGCAGGCGCTCGCCGAGGGCGGGCTGCTGCCGCCGGGACAGCGCGTCGTCACCATGTTCGCCTACGACCTCGCCCACGCCACCTATCTGACCCAGGCGGGCATGCGGGTGGGCTACTCCGATCCGCAGACCGCGCAGCAGATGCTCGGCGCGCTCGCCCACAACGCCGGTTCTGTGTTCGATTCGTGGGCGTCGTTCGGTGCGTCGTACGTGTTGGGCTGTTCGGTGATCGAGGGCGGCTACCCGACCGACGACGTGTACCGCCGGGCCGCCGAGGCGGTCCGATCACTGCTGTCGAGCCCGCAAAGCCCGTGGACCAACATCCCGCTCCCCCGTGCTGCCTGACCCGGCCGTGACCGGGTCGGACTATCTGATCGACGACGACCTGCTCGCAGGTGCGCCGCCCGACCCGGCGCTGGCCGCGGCCGCCGCCGGCACGCTCACCGTCGATCCGCGCGGCCCGCTCTACAGCGCGGTGGCCCAAGCCCTGGCCACCGACGCGGCCACCGCCGTCGCCGACGGCGTGCCCTGGAACGTGATTCGCATTCCGGGGATGTCGGCGTACGAGGTCCGTGTCGGGCTGTCCCGTCACCTTCAGATCAACAGTCCCGCCGACTGGGTGTCGTACCTCGGGACGACCCTCGATCACGGCGGTATCGGAGATATCGACACGGTGCTGCGCGTGCGTGCTGAGGCCGCCCGGTCGGCCGGAACCGACCTCGCCGCCGACGAGTGGACCGGCGCGGTGCGCGACTGGCTGCACGCCACCAACCAGCCCGACGCCGCCTATGCCGCGCTCGACCGGCTGGCCCCGGCGATCGACGAGGTGGACGGCTGGCTGCGCGAGACCCACGTCCTGCCGCCGGGCGTGCTGCTGCCCGGCATCGTCGGACATCAGGCAAGCTATGCCGTGACCGCCATCCGGTATGGCGCGCAGTCGGGGTACGCCGATCACGCGGCGGTGACGCAGGGTCTGCTGGCCGTCGTCGACCTGATCACCGGCCGGGCGGCGTCGTGGCGCGAGTACGCCGCGACGGTGCTGGCCGGGGCGGCGCTGACCGCGGAGCCGGACGAACGACGGGCCCGGTTCGCCGCACTGCTGCCCGCCGTGGCCACCTGCCTCACCGCCCGGGACAGTCCGTGGCGAACCCTGCGCTACCCGCTGCCCGAACTGACCATCACCGATTTCCAGGAGGACTCATGGGACTACTGAGCTCACTGCGCGACAGGTTTGTGGACGACGAGGACGCCGAACACATGCGCGTCGCGGAATCGCCGGAGGGCATCGCGGCGGCCATCGCCCGGGACTACCGGCAGGAACCGATCCCCACCGATCCGCACGGCTACTTCTACGGGCCGCTCGCGCAGGGGCTGGCACTGTCGGCGCCGATGGTCGTCGCCAACGACGCGACCTGGAACTCGCTCACCGATGTCGGCGACGCCGACGTGAAGTACTTCATGTCGCAGGTCTGGGGCATCACCGACCGCGGGGACTGGATGGAACGGCTCAACGCGCTGGTCAACGGCCAGTACGGCGATTCCGTCGCCTATCACGCGGCGATCGTCCGGACGCGGGTGCGCACCGTCCGCGACCAGCCGAGGGTCAGCGACGCCGACTGGGCCGCCGCCCTGCGCGACGAGGCGGCCCGGGTGGAGGCTCCGGCCGGGTACGCCGACGCATTGTGCGAGACGATCCCGGCCATCCATGCCGCGGAACAGACACTGCGCCAAGCACACCTGCTCGGCGCCGACGAAGAGGTCGTCGCGCTGGACGGATACGACTACCTGCGCGCCGGGAACATCGCCCGCTGGGGTGTGCACCTGGGCTTCGGGTCATCGGATATCGCCGCGAATGTCGCCATCGCCTGCCGCGACTCGGCCTCGCAGTTGTACGGCAACTGGCGCGAGTACGCCCTCGGGGTGCTCGCCGGCCGGATCGTCACCTACCCGGAGAGCTGGGGGCGGCACGTCACATGCG
Source organism: Gordonia amarae NBRC 15530 (assembly GCF_000241345.1). Taxonomy (GTDB): domain Bacteria; phylum Actinomycetota; class Actinomycetes; order Mycobacteriales; family Mycobacteriaceae; genus Gordonia; species Gordonia amarae. The sequence goes on along the minus strand of NZ_BAED01000059.1, from coordinate 136,486 downwards.
GCATCGAGATGATGCGTCCGTTCTTGGACTCGATCAACTCGCCGTGGACCAACATCCCGTTCCCCGACGAACCGGTGCTGGTCGACGACGAGTAACCGTGTCGCATGACGATCGTCGGCCCAGAATCGTGGTCGCCGGCTGTCAAGTATAATTCCCAGTGCGACAAGACGATTCGGAATCAACCGAGCCGCTCGCCGCCCCACACCCCGGGCAGCCTGTTGGCCTTCCCGAACTCCAGGCATTCGGCCCGCAGCGGGCAACGGTGGCACACCTCGACGGCCACACCGGCATCCTCGGTCGGAAACGGATGCCACAGTTCGGGATTCAGGCCAGGGTCCGCACAGAGCGCACCGGACCAGTCCGGGGTTTCCGACGCGAAGATCAGAGCGGTCAGCGGCAGTCGAAGTGGCTCAATCGCAGTAGTGGTCATCGATGTCAGCCCCTTTCCGGTGTCCGCGACAATCTCAGAAACCTACAAGAAGACAAGAAGTAGCGCCTCTTATTTTCCCTCCGACAGGAGGTCGTTGTGGCGACAATCGAGGCGACCCGACGGCCGCAGGACGAGGCGGTGTTTCGGTGCGCCCGGCCCACCCGAAAGCCGATGTTGCCCGCAGGACCAATCAGCCCGCTAACATATATCCTACATTATTCTGCTCCATGGAAGGCGCCCGATGACCGCCCAGCCCATCACGCACAGCACCCAGTGCACCCTGTGCGAATCCCACTGCGGAATCCTGGTGACCGTCACAGACGGCGCCGTCGCCAGGATCGCCGGCAACCCCGACGACGTGCTGTCCAAGGGATACATCTGCCCCAAGGCGACCGCGATGGGCGGCGTTCATGAGGATCCGGACCGGCTGCGGCAGCCGATGAAACGCGTGGGTGACAGCTTCGAACCGGTCTCCTGGGAGCAGGCCTATACCGAGATCGGACGGCGTCTGCGTAAGGTCCGGGCCGACCACGGCAACCGTGCGCTGGGGCTCTACGTCGGCAACCCGGCAGCCCATAGCTCTGCGGTGATGTATTTCGGAATGCTGCGTGCGATGATGCTGACCCCGAATTTCTTCTCGGCGTCCACTATTGATCAGATGCCGCACGAGTATTCCTCGTGGCGGACCTACGGCTCGAACTTCCTGCTGCCGGTCACCGACATCGACCGCACCGACCGCCTCGTGATCCTCGGCGCCAATCCCGCGGTGTCGAACAGTTCGCTCTCGATCATGCCGGGCGCCACACGTCGCATCAAAGACGTCCGGGCCCGCGGCGGCAAGGTGGTGGTGATCGATCCCCGCCACACCGAGACCGCACAGCTGGCCGACCAGCACGTGGCGGTCCGTCCCGGCGGCGACATCTTCCTGCTGCTGGCGATGCTCAACGTGCTCTTCACCGAAGACCTTGTCGACCGGAAATGGCTGAACGACAACGCATCCGGAACGATGGAACTCAGAGCTCTGGTGTCCCGGGCGACACCTGAGGTGATGGGCGAACGCGCCGGCGTCGACCCCGATCTCATCCGATCGCTGGCGCGTGAACACGCCGCCGCCGAGTCGGCCGCGATGTACGCGCGGATCGGGATCTGTCAGCAGCAGACCGGCACCCTGGTGAGCTGGCTGGTGGCGGTGGTCAACGCGGTCACCGGCAACCTCGACCGGCCCGGCGGCATCATGTTCCCGACACCGGTCATCGACATCCCACGGTTCACCAAGTTCATCCCGGCCGCGCACGGCGCGTGGACCGACCGTTCCGGCAGGTACAAGGCCTTCCGCTCCGAGCTGCCCGCGGTGGTGATGGCCGACGAGATCCTCACCCCCGGCCCGGGCCAGATCCGCGCGATGATCACCGTCGCCGGTAACCCGGTGTCGTCGATTCCGCACGCCGGCCGGCTCGATGACGCCATGAAGACGCTCGATCTGTATGTGGCAGTGGATATGTACGTCACCGAGACCACCCGACACGCCGACTTCATCCTGCCGCCGGTCTCCCCGCTGGAACGAGAGGAGGTCGCGTTCTTCACCACCCTGTTCACCGTGCGCAACAGCCTGCGGATGCAGCGCCGTGCCTTTCAGCCGCCGGCCGATGCGATGGAGGACTGGCAGATCCTCGTGCAGCTGGTACTGGAGTTGTTACCCAACCCATTACGGGCGCTGTTTCCCGCCCCGGTAAGGAATCTGCTGATGCGCCTCGGTGACCCCAACCGCATTCTCGCGGTCGGCATGGCCCTCGGACCGTACGGACGACTCCGTAAGGGGCGCAACGCGATCACCGTCAAGAAGCTGCACGAGGCCCGGGGCGGAATCGATCTCGGACCACTGGTGCCTCGTCTGAAAGAGGTCATCGCCACCAAGGACAGGCGGGTCGCCCTCGCACCCGCCGAATTCGTCGAGGCGACCCTCGACCAGCTGGCCAAGCCGATTTCCGGTCCCGACGCCGAGTTCGACCTACGGTTGCTCGGTCGTCGCCAGCTGCGCAGCAACAACTCCTGGCTCCACAACCTCCCGCGCATGACGTCCGGGCAGAATCGGTGCAATGCCCTGCTCAACTCCGACGACGCGGCCCAGCGCGGACTGGCCGACGGCGATCTCCTCCTCGTCACCTCCAAGGTCGGCAAAATCCAGGTGCCGCTGCGGATCGACGACGGGATCCGCCCGGGCTCGGTGGTGATCCCGCACGGGTGGGGCCATCAGGCCACCGGCTGGCAGCATGCCAGCACTCTGCCGGGCGAGAATGTCAACGACCTGCACGACCCGGCGCAGGTCGACCCGTTCACCGGCACCGCCGCCGTCAACGACACCTGGGTGAAGGTGTCGCGCGCCGACTGAGCGGCCAGAGAGCCGGCCCCGGCCATAGCGATAGGTTGGGGTTCGTGCGAACGATCTGGAAGGTGTTGCTGGCCACCGCGCTACCGCTGCTGGTGATGACGGCGATCGGCCTCGCGCTGCTCGCACAGGGCGACGAGACGGGTGGCCGGGGAACACTGGTCACCGGGGTCATCGTGGCGGCCCTGGGCGGAAGTTCGTTCATCTACCGGATCGACGGGTGGAGCCTGCGGAAACAATCAGTCGCACACTTCGCGATCATGCTGGTCACGGTGCTGCCGGCCCTCCTGCTCAGTGGTTGGTTCAACCTGTCGTCGATGACCGGCTGGTGGGTCGCGATCACCGTCTTCGTCCTCTGGGGTGCGGGCCTCTGGGCCGTCTTCTATCTCGTTTTCACCATCGGTGAACGTCGACGGAAATGACGCGAATCGCCCACTCCTTACCAATCAGTAACGTGTTGCTGCCGAGTGATGGTAGGAATATCTGGACGAAACTGTGTGCCGTGCCACAAAGGGGGAGCTCATGGCCGCCCGGACGCGATTGTTGACCGCTGTTGTTGCGGTCCTGACCTGCCTGGCCGTCATGCCGGCCGCCGCGAACGCCGAACCGGCGGCCGACGGTCGGCACTGGGTCGGCAGCTGGATGGCTGCCCCCACCGACGCCCTGAACGGCGCCGACGCGAACCTGATGCCGATCCTCAACATCGCCGATCAGACCTTCCGCGTCATCGTCACCCCACACAAGGGTGGTGACCAGGTCAAGGTGCGGCTGACCAACGCCGCTCGCCCGATACCGCTCGACGTCGGCGCCGCCACCGCGGCGATCGCGGGTTCGGGCGCTTCGCTGAAGTCGGCCACCGTGCCACTGACGTTCCGCGGCAAGCGATCGGTCACAATCCCGGCAGGCGGCGATGTGCTCAGCGACCCGGTGGCCCTCGAGGTGAAGGCGTGGCAACGCCTCGCGGTGTCGGTGAACGTCCGGGGCCTGGCGGCCTTCGTCACCCAGCACATGAACGGCAACGCCACCAGCTACTACTCGGTGCCCGGCAGCGGCGACCGCACCGCCAGCCGCAACACCGGTGACTTCCCGCTGAGCACCACCGTCGTTCCCATCGTCAATCGGGTCGACGTCCGCACCGCCGCGCCGACCCCGGCCGTGGTCACCCTCGGCGATTCGATCACCGACGGGTACGTCTCCAGCAACTACATCGTGGTGCCCCAGGCACGGGGTGTCGTCGACCGCAACGCCCGCTACCCCGACTTCCTGCAGCGCCGCCTGGACGCGGCCGGGGCGAATCGTTCGGTGGTCAACGCCGGGATCAGCGGCAACCGGGTCATCGCCGACGGATTCGTGCCGATGTTCGGCGACGCAGCCACCCGCCGCCTGCGACGCGACGTCCTCGAGGTACCCGGCGTGAAGGACGTCATCATCCTGGAAGGCATCAACGACCTGGGCGTTCCGATCGGCGCCAACGCCGACCAGGTGATCGCCGGCTACAAGTTCATCATCACCCGGCTCAAGGCCCGCGGCATCCGCGTCCACATCGCGACCATCCTGCCCGCCGCCGACGCCCTGTTCGACGGCTACACCGCACCGCTGGCCAATCCCACGCGCCAGGTGATCAACCGCTGGATCCGCACCCAGAAGCTGACCTACAGCGTCTTCGACTTCGACAAGGCCGTGCGCGACCCGCGCAACCCGAACATCCTGGCCCCCAAGTACTCCGGCCCCGACCGGCTGCACCCGAGCCCGGCCGGCTACCGGAAGATGGCCGAGACGGTCGACCTGACCAAACTCAGCTGAAGGTCATGTCAATGACGAGTTGTCGCCGTACCCGATGAATCAGTCCGCCGTCCGGACCGTGTAGTCGCGTTCGATACCCGAGGTCACCCTGCCCCATTCGCTGTCCGCGACACGTTGCTGATGCGATTCGAACGCGGCAGCGTTCGCGAACAGTTCCTCAACCCGCCAGATCCGGGGATCCTGGCTCTGCACCACTGAGAAGCTGATACACCCCGGTTCCGCACGGGTCAGCTCGATGTGTCGCGGCAGGTATCTCGCGACGACGGCAACCTGCTGATCGTCGGCGCAGATGAGTCTGCCGCTCAGCGACACCTCCCCATGCGATGATGTCGTGCTCCGATCATTCACCGCACGAATGCTGCCATGCCGAGATCTCCGGACAGGAGGCGGAATGGTCGGTGAATCCCGCAGACAGCAATGAGGTCGGGACCAGATCGCGGTCGATGATCTCGCGCCAGGTGGCCAACGAAGCATCGCCCGCCCCACAGCGCCCCTGACGTAGACGGTGGTCGCGCCGACTCTCAGGAGTCATGGATATCGCAGGAGTGTCGCAGCGGTTCGGCGGCTTCCGTTCGATGAGGTGACGATCGCGGGAATCTGGTTCAGGTTTCGGGATCTTCTGCGGCGATGCGACTACGCCGGTTCGCGCAGGACACCGACATGCCGGACGGTATCCGACAGGCGGGGAAGTTCCTTCGGCGGCGACCAGGTGCTCAGGCCATCAGTGCTGTCGGAATAGAGGTACCTCTTGCGGGTGTAGGAGTCGAGGTAGAGCCGCCAGTTCCCATCGGGCAACTGCACCACCGCCGGCCCTTCCACCAGCGTTCCCCACTTCCCTGGTGAGACAAACGTGTACGGCCCTTTCACTGCGGGTGCGACGGCGTGCTCGATGACCTTCTTCGTCTCGTTCTTGGTGAATGCGTGGTACGCCGATCCCACTTTGACCACGGTGGTATCGATGTGGTCGGCGCCGATCCCGGCGAGCGGAATCGGCCAACTCCAGCTACGCAAGGACGAATCCCGGGCGGTCAGCAGATAGGGCACAAACCCGCCGCCGGTGGACATGGACACAATGACGTGGACACGGTCGCCGTCGACGAACCATTCAGGTGCCCACACTTTGGTGGTGAACGGCGACAATGACGGACCGTCCTTGAATCCGGCCGACCCGGTGAAGATCGGATTCGACGGTCCCTTGCCGTCTCCGGTGCCCCAGAGGAACGCGCAGCACAGCGGCAGCGGATGGTTGCGCAGATGCTCCCAGGCGACACGGTCGCGGCTGCGCGCAAAACCGATGTTGGCGCCGTCGGCGGTCGTGTACGTGAGGTAGTACCAGCCGTCGGCGTGCCGGATGATGCTCGGGTCCCGCACGTATCCCGACGGCGGCCGGTAGGCGGCCTGCCGGACCACCTGGTAGTCGGTGCCGTCGACCGATTCGTACACGTCCAGGTCGCGGGCGCTGGAACCGCTGAATCCCACCATCGTGTACCGCCACTGCGGAACCGGTTCGGCGACGGCGACACCCGAGTGTATGAGCCACCCCAGTACACCGGCGATGACCGCACACGCCATAGCACGGGACCGTCGCGACGAATTAACCACTTTAGTATCATTGGCCACTTCCACCCCATTGGCAACAGCGTTCGGTCACATCCGGGCATCAACTGCCAGACCGAATCGACTCGGAAAGCCGCCATCGGAGATTCCCCTCATCCGTGTGTGGGGGCCAATAAAAGTGAATAAAAGTAGCGGAAACCCGACAGTAGGGTTCCCCCCGCGTTGCATGATCGACGCAGGCCATCGCGCGACCTCGTCCGAACCAGCCCACAGGAGTCACGGTCATGCAACTGTCCCCCGAGTCCGAAGCCGTCGTCGCCGCCACCGCGGCGGTCGTGGCCGAGCACGCCGACCAGATCACCGCCACCTTCTACCCCGACATGTTCGAAGCCCATCCCGAACTGCTCAACACCTTCAACACGGCCAACCAGGCGATCGGCGAGCAACCCAAAGCCCTCGCCGCCTCGGTCGTCGCGTTCGCGGTGCAACTCATCGACCCCGACGCCCCTGACTTCACCCCCGTGATGCAGCGCATCGCGCACAAACACGTTTCGCTCGGCATCCAGGCCACCGAATACATAATCGTCGGGCACTACCTGTTGAAGGCCGTCAAAACCGTGCTCGGCGATGCCATCACCCCCGAGGTCGCGGCCGCGTGGGACGAGGTCTACTGGCTGTTCGCCACCACGCTGATCGCCGACGAGGCGCGGCTGTACGCGCTCGGCGGCACCGACCCGGCTCACACCTGGCGCGACTACCGCGTGGTCGAGCGTTTCGAGGAAGCCGACGAGGTCTTCTCGCTGCTGCTCGCTCCCGTCAGCGGCGACATTCCGTCTCACCGCACCGGCCAGTACATCGCGATCCAGGTCGAACTTCCCGACGGAAGGCTCCAGCCCCGCCAGTACACGATCTCGTCGGGACCTCGCGGCGACACCCTGCGAGTGACGATCAAGCGGGTGCGCGGTATCGACGGCGCCCCCGACGGCCAGGTGTCGGGCTGGCTCTACGAGAACGCCACGCCCGGCACGGTACTGAAGGTCTCCCCGCCCGCCGGCGACGTGGTGCTCGACGAGTCCGACGGACCGATCGTGCTGGTGTCGGCAGGTATCGGCATCACCCCTGCCGCCGCGATCCTCGAGGACCTGTCACGCCGCCAGCCCGACCGCACCGTGCGACTCTTCCACGCCGACACCTCATTCGAGCATCACGCCCTCTACCAGGGGCTGCGCCGCCAGGTGCTCGCGATGAGCGATGCCAAGGCACAGAACTGGTACGAGCAGGGCGCCGACGAGGCTCCGACGCTGCACCCCGCGCGCAGCGGCTTCATGGATCTGAGCGACGTCGAACTGCCCGACAACGCCCAGGTGTTCATGTGCGGCCCGCTGCCCTTCATGCAGAAGATCAGGCACCAGCTCATCGCGCGTGGTGTGCCCTCCGAGCGCATCCAGTACGAGGTGTTCGGACCCGACCTGTGGGCACAGAACCCCGACTGACCCGCGTCGATCACCGCACGGTGATGCCGGTCGCGTGAGGCCTGATCCGAACAACCTCATGTGGCCGGCGCGACGTGCTCGAACTGCAAGCCCCATCTTTGTGCTCGATCGCACGAATACGGAAATCAGGCGGAGGACTTGCCATCGACAGACAGCGCCGGGCCTGCCGACAAGTCGCAGGTAGTCTTCTGGGATGGCCGACCAGTCCGATCATTCTGAAGGCTGGAACGACGTGGTCAGCGAGTACAAACAGGCCCGCTCCGCCGTCGGCGCAAGGATGGTTGCCACCTGGGCAGTCGACGCACTGCCGGACGGGGCCGAAGTCATCGACGTCGGTTGCGGAACGGGCATTCCGATCGCTGCGGCTCTGGCCGCCGAAGGGCTGACTGTCTTCGGCGTCGACGCATCCCCCCGGATGGTCGAGGAGTTCGAGCGGAACCTGCCCGGCATGCCGGTCCGGTGCGAGGCCGCACAGGACGGCGACTACTTCGACCGGCGTTTCGACGGAGCGGTATGTATCGGCCTGCTGTTTCTCCTCGAACCCGACGATCAGTTCACGTCACTGCGACGGCTTGCCGCAGCGATCCGCCCCGGTGGCAGGCTCCTGCTCTCCGTGCCTGCCGAACCGTGCGAGTGGCACGACGCGCAGACCGGCCGAAAGTCTCAATCGCTCGGCCACGCGGCGTACCTGGAGCACCTGCGGTCACTCGACATGCGGTTGACCGCGCTGATGATCGACGAAGGCGGCAACGACTACATCGACGCGGTCAAGAACGCCGACTCGACGGTCGACCCAGACATCGACGGCTGGGAAAAATAGCCCGCACTTCGCCGAACAGCCGTCTCCAATCAAACGCTAGACAGGAAGTCGCCTACACGTTGAAGCGGAACTCGACGACGTCGCCGTCTTTCATGATGTAGTCCTTGCCTTCCATCCGGACCTTGCCGGCGGCCTTGGCGGCGGCCATGGAGCCATTGGAATCGAGGTCGTCGAAGGAGACGATTTCGGCCTTGATGAAGCCTTTTTCGAAGTCGGTGTGGATGACGCCCGCGGCCTTGGGGGCGGTGTCACCCTGGTGGATGGTCCAGGCGCGGGACTCTTTCGGGCCGGCGGTGAGGTAGGTCTGCAGGCCGAGGGTGTGGAAACCGGCGCGGGCCAGGGAACGCAGGCCCGGTTCGGTCTGGCCGATCGAGTCCAGGAGTTCCTGGGCGTCTTCTTCGTCGAGTTCGAGGAGTTCGGATTCCACCTTGGCGTCGAGGAAGACGCCGTCGGCAGGGGCGATCGCGGCCAGGAGTTCAGCCTTCTTGGCGTCGTCAGTGAGGACGGCTTCGTCGGCGTTGAAGACGTAGAGGAACGGTTTGGCAGTCATCAGGTGCAGGCTGCGCACCGATGAGAGATCGAACGAATCATGCTGGGAGAAAAGGGTTTTGCCCGAGTTCAGGAGTTCCTGGGCCTGCTTGGCGGCGGCCAGTTCGGCGGCGAGGTCCTTGTTCTTCTTCGCCTCCTTTTCCAGCCGCGGGATCGCCTTCTCCAGGGTCTGCAGGTCGGCGAGGATCAGTTCGGTTTCGATGACCTCGATGTCGGCGAGCGGGTCGACACGCCCGTCGACGTGCACCACGTCGTCGTCGGCGAACACGCGCACCACCTGGCAGATCGCGTCGGCCTCGCGGATGTTGGCGAGGAACTGGTTACCCATGCCCTCACCCTCCGACGCGCCCTTGACGATGCCGGCAATGTCGACGAACGACACCGTGGCCGGGAGGATCCGCTCAGAGCCGAAGATCTCGGCGAGCCGGGTCAGCCGGGCGTCGGGCAGTTCGACGACACCGATGTTCGGTTCGATCGTCGCGAACGGGTAGTTCGCGGCGAGGACGTCGTTACGGGTCAGGGCGTTGAAAAGGGTCGACTTGCCGACGTTGGGCAGACCGACGATCCCGAGGGTGAGGCTCACGGGGGGTCAGTCTATCGGGCCGGGTGCGTCGGGTTTGCCGCCGTCCTCCTCCGGCTCCGGCTTGTCGGCCGGACCTCCGGAACCGGCGGGCACGTCGGCATCGTCTTCGTCGGGTGACAGTTCGTAGTCCTCCCCCACCTCCTCGGTGATCGGGGCCCCCACCGGCGGCAACGTCTCACCCGCCCGCTCGGCGATCTGCTCGTTGAGATAGCGGAACACCACTGCGATACACGCCGCCGCCGGCACCGCCAGGAACGCGCCCGTGATGCCGAACATGGTGCTGCCGAGCGTGACCGCGAGCAGCACGATCACCGCGTGCAGATCCATCGACTTGGCCTGCAGCCACGGCTGCAGCACGTTCCCCTCGAGTTGCTGTACGGCGATGATGATGGCCAGCACGATCAGCGCCGTGGTCAGGCCGTTGGTGACCAGCGCGATCAGCACGGCCAGCGCACCGGCGACGAACGCGCCGACGATCGGGATGAAGCCACCGAGGAAGGTGATCACCATCAGCACCCACGCCAACGGCACATCGAGGATCAGCAGACCGATGCCGATGAAGAAGGCGTCGATGAAACTGACCAGCGCCTGAGTTCGGATGAATCCGCCGAGGGTGTTCCACATCCGCAGCAGCACCTCGCCGAGGTGGTAGCCGGCGGGACGTCCCACGGTGCGGTCGAGCCACGGCACGAACTTCGGCCCGTCCTTGAGGAAGAAGAACACCAGCACGAGCGTGGTGAACAAGGTCACGATGATCGACGTCGCGGTGCCCACCCCGGAGAACACACCGGCGGCAATGGTGGTGGCGCTCGACTGCACCTTGCCGATGATGGTGTCGACGACCTTGTCGACCTGCTCATCCTCGATATTGAGCGGTGGACCCTGCAGCCAGTCGTACACCTTGTTGATGCCGTCGGTGGCCTTGCTCGCCAGGTCGGGAACCTGATCGATGATCGACGGGACGATCACGGCGAGAATTCCGGCGATCACGCCGAGACCGACGAGCATCATCACCACGGCCGCGGCGGCGGGGGGAACCCGATGGTCGCGCAGCCAGCGGACCGGCGGCCACAGCACCGTGCACAGCACGATGGCGAACAGCACCGGCAGCAGCACCACCCACGTCTTGCCGAGCACCCAGAAGAGCACCCACAGGCCGAGCGCACAGGCCACCACCTGCAGGCTCACGAAGGCCGTCGACCGCAATCCGCTCAGCATGATGGCGGTGCGGGTCGGATACTGCCGGGGTCCGTCGGCCCCGCCGTCCTGGGCGTTGTCGGTCACCCTCGCATCCTCACACATTCCGGCGAAATCGGACGCGATGACACTGTCGTCTCACGAGGTTTCGAGGCTTGTGGCCAACGCTCCTCGCACCTCAACCGGCGGAGTGGGGGAGATCGAGGACACGAGGGCCCACCGATCGAGGCCCGGCACCTGACTACTGCCGACGGCGGCGGCCGAACCATCCTTCGACGGCGCGTGCGAGCTGGGTGATGGCCTCGAGTTCGAGACAGGTGGCCGACGCGGACACGTCGTCGGTCCGCGCAGGCACCATCGTCCGCCGTTCTTGGCGACGCGTCTCGGCGTCGACGGCGTCCGCGCCGTAGAGGCCGGTCAGAACGCGGAGTGCCCATTCGGGGTACTCCGACAGCGGTACGTCTCCGGCTCCCGGATCGGTGCCCCCCAGGCGAAACGGTGTGCTCATGCCCTTATTAATACACCAAGTGTGTCGTACATCACCAACGTAGTTGCAACGTCAACAGGCTTTGTCGTACCCGACGTGCATCATGTGTCCCATGAGTCTCGCCGCAGTTCTGCTCGCCGTGGTCGCACTGCTCATGGGCTTCGCGCTGGGCTGGGCCGTCCATGCCGCCCGGGGCGGCTCGGAGCTGGCCGCCGCCCGCGCCGAGGCCGCCACCCTGCGCTCCTCGCACGAGATGGCGGCGGGCGCGTTGGCCGCCGCCTCCGAGGACGCCGCCCGCAGGCAGTCGGCGGCCATCGGATCGGCGGTCGGGCATCTGGTCGACCCGCTGCGCAATACCCTCAACCAGCTCGGCGAGGAGCTGCGCCGCGTCGAGCACGGGCGCATCAACGCCTACGCGGGGTTGTCCGAGCAGGTCCGGGGCATGCACCAGACCTCGCACCGGCTGCAGGACCAGACCCAGGCCCTGGCCAACGCGTTGCACACCCCGCACGTCCGGGGACGCTGGGGTGAGGTACAGCTCGAGCGGATCGTCGAACTGTCCGGCATGAGCAGGCACTGTGACTTCTCCACACAGGTGTCGCGGTCGGGCAGCCGCGGCGACGATCCGTCGGGTATCCGCCCGGACATGGTGGTGCATCTGCCGCAGGGCCGCGACATCGTCATCGACTCGAAGGTGCCCCTGCACGCCTACCTGGAGGCCACCGCCGAGACCGACCCCGATGCGATCGCCGACGCGCTCACGGCGCACGCCCGCGCCCTGCGTGGTCACATCAAGCAGCTCTCGTCCAAGGCGTACTGGTCGTCGTTTGACAACACACCCGACCTCGTCGTGCTGTTCCTGCCCAGCGACCCGGTGCTCGACGCCGCCGCCCGCGCCGACCCGGACCTGATCGAGTACGCCTTCGGGCTCAATGTGGTGCCGGCCACCCCGGCCACCCTGATGACGCTGCTGCGCACTGTCGCCCTGTCGTGGCGGACCGACGCGATGGCCCAGGACGCGGCATCCATTCACCGGCTCGGCGTCGAGCTGCATCAACGCATCGACAGTGTCCTTACCCACATCGACCGTGTCGGGGTGGGGCTGCGGCGTGCGGTCGAGTCGTACAACTCGGCGGTCGGGGTGATCGACACGCGGGTCGCGGTCACCGCGCGCAAACTCGCCGACCTCGAAGCCCTCGGTGACCTGGCCGAACCCACCGTACCGGCGGAGGTGGACGCGGTGCCTCGGCAGGCCGCCCGCGACCGCGTCACAGACGACGACACCGTCCGTCCCATGATTCCCGGAAGTCGCGCCCAGCAACACTGACCGGAAACACCTCGGTTGCGGTCCGGCGGATCGGGCCGCATTACCGGTACCGTCTAGATGTGTTTTCTGCGCAACGAACCGCATCGGCGGTGCCGGCCGACCAACAGTCGGTGCTGCCCACCGTGCGCGGCGTTCCCTGGTGGGGCGCGGTCCTGGTCGCAGTCGTGATCACCGCGGTCGGCGCGGGTATCGACGCCCGCAGCACCGACGAACTCGGCGCGACGTTCAAGTTCTGCTTCCTCGTCGGGTGCGTCGCCGCGGCTCTGCTGGTCCGGCGGCGGGCGCTGTTCACCGCTGCCGCCCAGCCACCACTGGTGGCATTCGGTGTGGGCATCATCACCCTGTACACGGTCAACGCCGACCGCGCGTCGGCAAGCCTCAAGAGTCTGATCCTGCAGGTGCTGCTGCCGATCGCGGATGTGTTCCCGTGGCTGGCGATCACCTTCCTGGTGACGCTGGCGCTGGTGGTGGCCCGCTGGTACGTCACAAAGAAGCAGTCGCCGGCGGAGTCCTCGACTCCCCGCACGAAGGCGTCCAAGCGAAGCTCGTCGGACACCCGGGAACACACCCGGTCGGCCCGGAAGGCCACCGACAAGCGGTCGACCAAGTCCGATGTCCAGGAAGCCGCGTCCGGTGAACAGACCATTGTCATGTCCGGCCGTGGCCGCAGCCGGCGGTCCCGCCCACGCCCCGGCGGCGACGCCGCACCGACCCGTTCCGCCCGTACCGAGTCACCCGCCCGCTCCGGCTCTGCCAAGACACGCTCCTCCCCCGCGCGCACCCCGGCCGCAGGTGGTCAGCGCCGCGCCACGGCCGGCCAGGTCTCGCGGGCGGCGGCCAAGTCGTTCATCCCCGGATCGCCGGCCGACGAGCGCACCGAGGCATTTGAGACGCCTAAAGATCGGCCCTGATCGGGGCCGGTACAGTCACGCGAGTTCGCCGCGCACCCAGTCCCCCAGTTCCCGGGCGGCCTTGTCGACCAGTTGCGGCCAGTCCAGGGCCTTCTCGTCGGCGCTGTCGCTGACGACCTTCACCAGCGTCACCGGGATCTCGAACGCGGCCGCCACGTGCGCGATCGCGCATCCTTCCATGTCGACGAGGTCGGCGCGGGCGGCCAGCGTCTCGCGGTGCACCGGGTCGGCGACGAAGGTGTCGCCGGTGGCGAGCACGGTGCCGTCGCCACCGGCCACATCCCAGGTGTCCACCACCGGATAGCCCATGGCCTGCAGGGCGTCGCTGCTGATGTCGTGTTCGATCACCTTCGACGGCACGAACAGCCCGGCGTGATGATCGTGCAGCGCGCCCGCGGTGCCGATATTGACGATGCGATGCGCCGGTGCCCCGGCCGCCAGCTCGCGGGTGAGTGCCACGGCCGCGGCGACCTTGCCGATGCCGGTGATCAGCAGGCGCGCGCCGTCGGGAACGTAGCGGGCCTCCGATCGGGTCGCGGACACGAGCAGGACACCGGGATCGAGTGTGGTCACACCGCTTATGCTGCCATCGCGACCGTGGCCCGCGCAGCACGGCCGAGCGCGGTGCCGTAGCCGGGTCCGTGGCCGGCGGCGTGCACCGCCAGCGGATGCAGCTGGTGCAGCGGCACCCGGTCCCGCCAACCGGTCCGCAGCGGGAACTCGGCCAGGTAACCGTCGAGAATGTCGTCGAAGAGCCGGACACCGAACAGCGCGAGCATCGCCAGGTCGGTTTCGCGGTGGCCACCGTGCGCGGCCGGATCGATCATCGTCACCCCGTCGGGTGTCCACAGCGCGTTTCCCGCCCAGAGGTCGCCGTGGATACGTGCGGGCGGCGCGGCGTCATCGAAGGTGCCGGCGGCGATGAGTTCGCAGGCGCGGCGCACATCGTCGGCGTCGGTGTGGTTGAGGTTGCCGGCGGCGATCGCCGGCCCGAGGTACGGTTCGACGCGCTCGGCGGCGTAGAACGCGCCCCACGTCGGATGGGTGCGGGAGCTGAGGGGACGTTCGCCGATGAACTGCTTGCCCGTGTACCCGGCGGGTGGAGCGCCGAACGTGTCCGCGCCCGCCGAATGCATCGCCGCGAGAGCGCGCCCGAAGTCGATCGCGGCCTGCCGGCCGGGCCGTGCCGAATCCAGGTGGGCCAGTTCTATGAAGTCCGTACCCACCGACAGCACGTCGACGACCGGCGCTCCGGCGTCGGCGAGCCACCGCAGCCCCGCTGCCTCAGCCGCGAAGAAGTCGGGGTCGACGCCGGGCCGGTGCTTGCGGAACACCTGACCCGCGTGCGGCCGTCGGGGCGGTTTACGCACTCGTGCGGGCCAGCTTGCTGAACCTGTTGTTGGCGATCCGCATCACGACCTCGTACGGCAGCGCGAACTTGCGCTTCCACCAGTATCCGAAGCGGGTGTCGAAGGACGTGTAGACGACGAATTTGTTCTTCTCGACACCGGCGATGATCGCCGCGGCCGCTTTCTCCGGGGTGACGGCGATCTTGTGGAAGTTGTCGATCTGCTTGCGCACCTTGGGATCGTCCTTGTCTACTCCCACGATGTCGACGGTTCCCACCAGCGGGGTGGCCACCCCGCCCGGACACACCACGGAGACTCCGATGTTGTGCTGGCGCAGGTCCATGCGTAGCACCTCGGACACCCCGCGGATGCCGAACTTGCTGGCGCTGTAGGCGGCGTGCCAGGGCAGCGCGAGCAACCCCGCCGCCGACGACACGTTCACCAGATGTCCACCCTCGCCACGCCGGACCATTTGCGGCACAAAGCATTCGATGATGTGGATGGGTCCCATGAGGTTGACGTCGACCATGGCACGCCAGTGCCGGTGCTCGAGGTTCTCGACGGTGCCCCAGGCCGAGATGCCGGCAACGTTCATGACGACGTCCATCGTGCCGACCTGCTCGTCGACCTCTGCGCCGAACGACTTCACCCATTCGTAGTCGGACACATCGCCGGCCCGGGACAGCGCGACGGTGCCGCCCGCGCCTTCGATCTCGGCCACCACCGTGTCGAGGTCGGCGGTCCGCAGGTCGGTGAGCACCAGCCGTGCCCCGTCACGGGCAGCGGCGAGGGCCGTCGAGCGACCGATGCCGCTGGCGGCACCGGTGATGAGGACGGTGCGACCGCGGAGCGTGGGCACCGGCGGCTTCATGACGACGAGATCCTTCACAGCCATAGTTCGACCTTAATCAGCGATCGGTCGGTGCTCACGCCACCCCATCCTCCCTGTGAGGGGCCGCGCGAACCCGATTGTGGGCGGGTCAGATCGGCAGTTTGCCTCCCGCGAGACCGTACACGACCTCGAGCATCGCTTTGAGGACCTCGGAGAAAACATCTGATCCATCGGTGGCGAAAACCTTCATGACCTCGGAGGCATCCCCCGCCGCCATGAGCTTCTGCACGAACGGCAGCACCGTCTGCAGACCCGCGAAGGCATTGTCGTCGGCAACGGGCGTGGCCGGCTCCGGCGGGTTGCCGGTGCTCACCGGGGCCGTGTCCTTCGATGCCGCGGTGGGGATGACCTTGGTGCCCGATTTGGTGACGTACCGGGTGATGCCGTCGGTGATGGCCAGCGCGTACTTGAGCTGCCCTTCCTTGGAGGTCAGCGCCGACGCCTCGGCCGGGTTGGACAGGTTGCCCATCTCGATGAACACCGCGGGCACCTTGGTGAGGTTGACCGCCGCGATGTCCGAGCGGGTCTGCAGCCCGTTCTGCACGCCTGCGTAGTTGGCCGGCGACAGACCCGCGCCGACGAAGGCGTCCCGCATCGCCGACGATGCGGTACGGCCGGCTCCGGACTGGACCCGGTTGACCGTCTTGTCGGGGAGCGGCAGCTTGGGCACGATCATGTGGAAGCCCTTGTGGCCGTTATCCGCACCCGCGGAGGTGGAGTCGGCGTGCAGGCTCACCGCCACCGACGCACCCGACCGGCTCGCGGCGGCGGCGCGCTGATCGACGCAGCCTCCCCAGCCCTTGTCGTCGGGACGGCTGAGCACGACCTTGGCGCCCTGGCTCTCCAGCCCCGCCTTGACGAGCTGGGTGATCTGCCAGTTGACGGTGTGTTCGGGTACGCCGTTGATGGCTGTGGCGCCGGTGGTCTGGCAGTCCTTCTTGCCGCCGCGGCCGTCGGGCACCTGGGCGCCCAGGTTGTGACCGGCGGCGCTGCCCTGGTGGCCGGGGTCGAGGAACACCGTCTTGCCGGCAAGCGATGCCGCGCGTGGGGCGGCCTGGGCGTCGGGCGCGACGAGGGTGGTCGCTGCCACCGTCGATGCCGCGGCGACGGACACCGCGGCGATGGTCATGCGCGTTCGCGTGAATCGGGTGTTGAACATGTGTCTTCGGCACCACGGCGCACATCTGCGCGCGGGTCGGTGCCGCCTCCCTTCAATTGCGCAACTCTGGTCACAGCAGTCTCATTTGTAACAAGTGAACCAGACGAGCGCCAGGATGAGAATTCGGCGGGAGCCGAGACGGTCAATCGTTAGGGAGCTGTGACGGCACCGGCAGGTGCCGGGTGATGCGCAGGATCCCGAACTCGTCGTCGAGGTCCGGAGCCGCGACCAGGCCGCCAAGATCTGCTCTGACCTGGACTTCGTCGACACCGGTGCCGATGACGACGAGGCTGCTGACCGGCGGCCGGGGCATCCGCCGCACACCGGTGCGTTCAGTGCGCACAAATCCGCCGACGGCATGCACCGCGAACTGTTCGCCCGCACCCGCGAGCCACACGACGCCCTTGATCCGGTAGCACCCGACGGGTGGCCGTTCGAGCAGTTCGGCGAGCCGCCGCGGATCAAGAACACCTTCGACCTGAACCGACACCGAGGTGAACGCATCATGTAAATGCCGTGCATGCCCGGTGCCGCACTCCCCCGCCGCGTGCTCGTCTGCGTCAGATTCTTCTTCTGCGTCAGATTCTTCTGCGTCAGATTCTTCTGCGCCAGATTCTTCTGCGCGCAGCAGTTCGTCGAGGGTGAGTTGCCGCGGCAGGTCGTCGGAAGGTTGCGGCCGCGACCCCGGATCGAACAGGGCTCGGGCGTCGATGTGGCCCTCCGTGGTGACCACGGCCGGTGCCGTCGGATTGAGTTCGCGGGCCATGTCGAGCACGCCGGACAGCACGTCACCGTCGACGAGGTCCGCCTTGTTGATCACCACGAGGTCGGCGATCGCCAGGTGCCCGCCGATCTCCGGGTGCAGTTGCCGCGTGAGGGTGGCCGCGGCCGCATCGAGGACGTACACGAGTCCGCCGTAGCGGATCGCAGGATCGGCGACGGCCACCACCATCTTGATCAGCGCCCTCGGTTCCGCGATGCCGCTGGCCTCGACGACGATCGCGTCCAGTCCCGCGGCCGGGTCGGCGAGCCCGCTGAGCGCGTCGCCCAGGCCGTCGGCGTCGACGCTGCAGCACAGGCAGCCGTTACCGAAGCTGATCGTGCCCGCACTCTGCCCGGCCACCAGCAGCGCGTCGACGTTGATGGCACCGAAGTCGTTGACGATCACCCCGAGCCGCGCACCGACGGTGTTGCCGAGCAGCGCGTTGAGCAGCGTCGTCTTGCCCGCCCCCAGAAAACCCGCGACGACGATGACCGGGATCGCGGGACGGTCCCGTCGCCGGCTCACGAAGACGCGGGCACCGCGTCGGCTGTGGACGCACGCTCTGGGGGCACACACTCGGGGCACACGACGCGCAGTTCCCGGCCGAGGCGGTCGGGATAGTTCTCGATGTGGCTGGTGGGCGCGCCGCATTCGGAGCACCGCCCGATCACCTCGGTGTGATCGGAGAAGTCGACGGTCATCCGGTCGTCGAAGACGAACATCGATCCCTCCCACAGACCGTCGTCGCCGAAGGTCTCGCCGTATCGGGCGATGCCACCGTCGAGCTGGTAGACGTCGCCGAAACCGCGGGCCTTCATCAGCCGGGTGAGCACCTCGCAGCGCACCCCGCCTGTGCAGTAGGTGACCACCGTGCGGTCCTTGAGGTCGTCGAAGGCACCGCTGTCGAGCAGCGGCACGAAGTCGCGGGTGGTGTCCGCGGGCGGGACGACGGCGTTCTTGAACCGGCCGACCTGCGCCTCGATGGCGTTGCGGCCGTCGAAGAAGACCACGTCGTCGCCCTTGTCGGCGACGAGCTCGTGCAGTTGCTCGGGCGTGAGTCGGGTACCGCCGCCGACGACCCCGTTCTCGTCGACCTCGAGTTCGCCGGGCACCCCGAAGGTGACGATCTCGGGGCGCGTCTTGACGCTGAGCCGCGGGAAATCCGAACCTGTCCCTTCGGACCATTTGATGTCCGCACCGGCGAATGGCGCGTACCTTTTGGTGGCCCTCACGTACTGTTTGACGGCGGAGATATCGCCACCGACCGTGGCGTTGATCCCGTGCGGCGACACGATTACTCTGCCGGTGACCCCGGTCGACTCGCCCGCCGCCTGCTGCCAGAGCCTGATCGCCTCAGGGTCGGGCAGGGGGGTGAACACGTAGAACAGCACGATCTTAGGGGTTGCCACGGTGCAATGGTACGGACTCGGGGGGCACGGACTCAGGGACCACCGGCCCGGCGCACGCCGCTGGATCGCCGGCGCCGGCATCGGTGTGCTGGTGCCACTGCTGGCCGCCGGGTGTTCCCTGCTCGACGATTCGGCACCCGACCAGATCGTGCTGCCGCCGACCGACGAGTTGTCGACGTTCACCGCGCCGTCCACCTCGACCACCACCAGTTCCACGATCGAGTCGCGCGATACCCCGAACCGGCTGCGTGAGGGCACCATCGGCCGGGTGATGTCCCTGGCGCCGCGGGCCGACACGGCAGACTACGAGAAGGGCGCCGCCACCCGAACCGGTCCCCGGGGCAATGCCTCGGGGTTTCATTTCTCGACGCCCGACCGCACGATCAACTGTTCCACCTCGCTCGACAGCCGGACGCTGGTGTGCCGGGTCAACGGTGGCACCCTCACCGACGAACCGTCCGCGGACTCACCCGGCACCGACCGTGACGCGCCCTCGTGCGACAAGTCCAAGAATCTGGTCACTTTGACCTCGGACGGCGCCCGGCTCGGTCTGTGTGACGACGGCAAAGACGTCAATCTCCTCTACCGGAGCACCGTGTTGCCCTATGGCACCACCATCACGATGTCCCGGATCTCGTGCCTGACGGACGTATCGGGGCTGTATTGCCTCGAATCTCGTTCCAAGGGCGGGTTCATGATCACCGGCTCGCAGTTCGCGTACCTCGACGCCACCGATCCCGCACCGAAATCGATGATCAACAGCGGCGACAGCACCGACGACACCACCGATGTGACCGATCCCGCACCGGAACCGGGAAGCGACGGACCTTAAGTCCCGGACCACCTTCGGCCGACCAGGATTCGGGCACCTCGGCCGGCGATGTGACGCACGCCGCGACGCCTCGGCAGAAACCTTATATTTCCCTGTGAATTAACCGCTATTCATTCAGAGTCACAACGAAACGATGCGGCGGCGCACAATCGGTTGAATCGCACCGGAACTCACAATTCGGATCTTATAGTCGTAAGCACCGGACCAGCCGGCCATTGATGCAGCACCGGTTGTTGTATGCTTGGTTTCACCCCTTCGGCCGACAGGTGCGGCCGATATAGGCGTGTCACGACTTTGGCAATCACGAACGGAGCGCAGGATGGCAAAGAAGGAAGTGATCCAGGTCATTGACGATCTGGATGGTGCTGCCCTCGATGAATACGAAACGATCGAGTGGAGCGTCGACGGTAAGACGTATGAGTTCGACACTTCGGCGGAACACGCCGAGGAGTTCCGGAACACCCTCGCCACCTATATCGGTGCCTCTCGTGTCATCTCCCCCGTCCGTGGTGGCCGGCGTGCTGCCGCGTCCAACGGTGGCGGCCGGACCAAGGAAGAGACCCAGGCGATCCGCGAGTGGGCTCAGGACAACGGCTATGAGGTCAGCGACCGGGGCCGTATCTCGCACTTCATCATCGAGGCCTACCAGTCCGCTCACTGAGCATTCTGCCCGACTGACGCGGTGCGCCGGTGGACTCGGTGTCCACCGGCGGACCGCGCCTGACCTGGCCTGTGATCCCCGCGTTTACTTGATCCCAGCGGTTATTTGATCTCGGTCCGCAGAATCCGCAGAATGCCGAAGGTCAGCGGAATACCGATCCACACAATCCCCGAGACGATCAGACGCATCCATTCCCCACCGCTCACCCAGTCACCCGACTGGAACGGTGCCTGGGTGAGCGAGGAATCAATCCACTCGCCGACGCTGTCCTTGAACGCGGGCAACAGTTCGTTCACGATGCTGAGCGCCGTCGGCAGCGCGAAGTAGCCGACAATCGCGCCCGGGGTGTTCAGGATCAACGCCGCGAACGCGAATCCGAGCAGAAGATTGAAGATCTGAATCGTGAATGAATTGACGATACCGGCAAGCGTCATCGACCAGCTGCCGGCGGGATCGGAATAGAGCATTCCCGCGATGACGGCGCCGACCGCTCCGAGCACCAGGCTGAGCGCGACCGCACTGACTGCGGCGATGAAGGACGTCGCCAACTTGGCGATCACCACCCGCTCCCGGCGAGGTTCCATCGCGAAGGTGGTGAGCGCGGTCCGCTGACTCCATTCGCCGGTGACCAGCAGGATCGCCATCACCGGCAGGATGATCGCAGTGGGGATGTTCATCAGGCCGAAGAAGTCGCCGAAGGTCAGGTTCTCCGGCTTGTTCCGGTTGCCCGCCAGCATGCCGATCATCACGGCCAGCGCGATGAGGCCGATGGACGCCATCAACCAGAACCCGGCGCGGGTGTCGACAAGTTTGCGCATTTCGACGCGGATGAGTCTGCTCATCGGGATTCCCGGCCGGCCGGTGTCGAGGACGGCGGGCGGTGTGGCTGTGGTGGTCATTGCGGTGCCCCCTGAGTGGCTGAACCCTCACGCGCGGTCGCCGCGGTGAGATCGAGAAACATCTGTTCGAGATTGGCCCCGTCGCCGGGACGCAGTTCGACGAGCGGGATCTGAATGCGCGCGGCGAGTCTGCCGATGTCCTCGGGTGCGACGTCGGCGAGGAAACCGCCCTCGATCACGGGCCGGGCGACGATACCGGCCGCGGTCATCGCCTGCAGCAACGCGTCGTCGTCGAGTGACCGGACCCGGGTGCCGTTGCCGGCGAGCAGTTCCTCCTTGGTGCCCTGCGCCACGATCCGGCCTTGCCCGATCACGACGAGGTCATCGGCGATGATCTCGATCTCGTGCAGCAGATGAGAGGACAGCAACACCGTTCCGCCCCGGTCGGCGTAGTCGCGCAGCAGCGTCCGCATCCAGTGGATACCCGCCGGGTCGAGGCCGTTGGCCGGTTCGTCGAGGATCAGGATCTGCGGGTCGCCGAGGAGCGCGTTGGCTATTCCGAGGCGCTGGCGCATGCCGAGCGAGTAGTTGCGCACCCGGCGCCGGGATTCCTCGGCGGTGAGGCTGACCATCTCCAGCATCTCGTCGACGCGGGTCCGGCCGACGCCGAGGGTCATCGCGCTCAGCCGCAGGATCTCGGCACCGGTGCGTCCGGCGTGCTGCGCCGACGCGTCGAGGAGCACCCCGACCTCGGTGGCCGGGTTGTGGATATCGCGGTAGGAACTGCCACACACGGTGGCCGTTCCGGAGGTGGCGGGTGTCAGACCGGCGATGATGCGCATCGTGGTGGATTTCCCGGCTCCGTTGGGACCGAGGAATCCGGTGACCCGCCCCGGTTTGGACGTGAACGACACGTCGTCGAGCGCGACGTAGTCGCCGTATCTCTTGGTGAGGTTTTCGACGGTGATCATGGTGTCCATCGTGAACCGGCACGTCGCCGGGCGCATCGGGCGACGGGACGAATCGGGATCAGCCGAAAGTCGGACATCACCCTGACCGGGCGGCTGAGGTTTTCCGGTGGGAATCCCCGATAGCGTGAGATGGTGCGTCCCGACGACTATCAGCCCGCCCTGACCTGGCGCAGTCATGTGTGGCGGCTGGCGCTGATGCTGGTGCTCAGCGCGATCGCCTTCGGCGATCAGAACCACGCACAGTATCTGTGGTCGCATGCGCGGTGGCAGTTCGTCGCCGACATCGTGCTAGGCGCGGTGTCGTTGGTGGTGGTGTGGTGGCGCCGTTCACATCCGGTGGCGGTCAACACCTTCGTCAATCTCGCATCGTCGGTGTCGACGCTCAGCCTGGGTCCGGCCGCGCTCGCGCTGGTGTCGCTGTCGACGCGGCGCCGGTGGGTGGAGATCATTCCGCAGCTCCTGCTGGGATTGGCGATGACGGTGGTGACGCAGCAGTTCTTCGCCTCGCCCCGGCCCGAGCCCCAGGCGTTGCAGTACATCACCGCGGTGATCGCCACGGCCGCGATGGTGGCGTGGGGTATGTACATCGGCTCGCGGCGGGAGCTGCTGGCCCAGTTGCGGGCCCGGACCGTGCTCGCCGAGTCCGAACGCGATTCCGAAGTTGCCCGGGCCCGCACCGTGGAACGCACCCGCATCGCCCGCGAGATGCACGACATCGTCGCCCACCGCATCTCGGCGATCAGCATGCACGCGGGTGCGCTCGCGTATCGCACCGACCTGTCGGCCGACGATATGCGGGAGACGGCGCAGACCATCCGGGACACCGCGAACCGGGCGCTCACCGAACTGCGCGAGGTGCTCGGTGTGCTGCGCGACGATCCCGGCGACGCCGATCCCGAGCGACCGCAATCGGGCGCCTTCGACATCGACGCGCTGGTCGCCGACGGTGTCCGCGACGGTATGCGCATCGTCTACACGTGCTCACTTCCACTGGCCGAGGTCCCGGAACCGCTGCTGCGAACGCTCTATCGCAGCCTGCAGGAGGCACTGACCAACGCCCGCAAACACGCGCCGGGGGTGCTGGTGTCGGTGCTGATCAAGGGTGCGCGGGGTTCGGGTGTGGATCTGCTGGTGGACAATCCGTTGCCGTTGACGGCCCCGGCCGGGGTTCCCGCGTCCGGTCTGGGTCTGGTCGGGTTGTCCGAGCGCGTCGCCCTGGCCGGCGGGCGGTATTCGGCGACGCTGGGCGACGACAAACGTTTCGTGTTGCACGTGTGGCTACCGTGGACGGCATGACCGGAGACAACGCGGCCGCGCGCATCATGCTCGTTGATGACGATCCCCTGGTCCGGTCGGGGTTGCGGCTGCTGCTCGGCGGGCAGGCCGATCTGACGATTGTCGCCGAGGCCGCCAGCGGTCAGGAGGCCGTCGACCTGCACACCGCCGATCCGGTGGACCTGCTGCTGATGGATCTGCGGATGCCCGTGCTCGACGGCATCGCCGCCACCCGTATGCTCAAGGCACTGCCGGAGCCGCCCGCGATCCTGGTGCTCACCACCTTCGACGCCGACGACTACGTGGTGCGCGCGCTGGCAGTGGGGGCCGACGGCTTTCTGCTCAAGGACACCGATCCGCCGGAGATCGTGGCCGCGATCCGCGGGGTGCTGGCCGGGCGGCCGGCGCTCAGTCCGTCGGTGACGGCGGCGCTGATCAAGCAGGTCGTCGACGGTTCGGGCGGCGACCGGTCGGCCGCTGCGCGCCGGGCGGCCGAACTGCTCACCGACCGCGAATGCGAGGTGGCGGTGTGCCTGGCCAGGGGCAGTTCGAACGCGGAGATCGCCGCGGAGCTGTTCATGAGCGTGGCCACCGTCAAGGCACACATCTCACACATCTTCGGCAAGCTCGGCGCCACCAACCGGGTGCAAGTGGCCATCGTCATGCACGATGCCGGGCTGGCCTGAGAACTCAGTGCTGTAGCGCGCGGACTTCGACGACGTCTCGGCACCTGCGGCGCAGCTCGGCCTCGAATCCGGAGCGCAGTGTGTCCGCCGACGCCGGGCATCCCCGGCATGCACCCGCAAGGTCGACGGTGACGACGCCGTCGTCGACCCCGATCAGTGCGATCCGGCCGCCGTGGGAGCGTGCGTAATCCCCGAGCCGGCCATCGATCACCTCGCGCGCGACCTCCGCGATCGTGTCGTTGCCATGGCCCCCGGATCCGTCCCCGGCCGGTGTCCCGGCGTGCCAGTCAGCGGGGGTGCGCAGTGCGGCGGTCAGCGCGGTGCGCACCGTCTTCCCGATCCGCGGCCATGCCGCCGGCTCGGCGGTGAGCACCACCGACCGCGCGCCGACGGTGATCGCGGTGAGCGTGCCGTCGGCCTGCATCCGTCCGAGCTCACCCGGCGCCCGCACCGTTCCCCTGACGGTCAGGATGCCGGGCGGGATGATCCAGCGGATCTGGCCCGGCAGATCGCCCGGTTCCGGGTGCATCGGGACCGGCACTTCCGGAAGGCCAAGCGACACAGGCGCACCGCGCGAGGTGACCGCCCGGCGGTTTGCCGGGCGGGGTAGCCGCCTTCGGCGCAGCACGGCCCGTGTCACCACACCCAGACGGTGATGGTGTGGGCGATGTACGCCATCACCCAGGCCAGCACCGAATACGCACAGAAGATGATGACCGGCCAGCGCCACGACGCGGTCTCGCGGCGCAGCACCGCCAGCGTCGACGTGCATTGCAGCGCGTAGACGAAGAAGATGAGCAGCGCAACGATGGTCGGCGGGGTGAACACTTTGTCGCCCTTGTGTGAGCCGTCCTCGTAGCGGGCTTCTTCCAGCCGGGTCGCGGGGTCTTCCGGGTCCTCGGCCGCCGACATCTGCCCCAGTGTGGCGACGAACGTTTCGCGGGCGGCGAGCGACGACAGCACGGCCACATTGGTCTTCCAGTCGAAGCCGAGCGGATCGAAGACGGGCTCGACGCTGTGGCCGAGTCTCGCGGCGACACTGTGGTTCATCGTGTAGGTGGACACCGCCGCCGAGTCGGAGGGGTCGATACCCGCCGATTCGAGGTCGGCGTCCGAGCGCATCGGCAGGTTCAGCAGCGCCCACAGCACGACGGTGGCGAACAGGATGATGGTGCCGGCCTTACGGATGAAACCTTTGACCGGCGACCAGATCTCGACGAGCATCAACTTCCACGACGGGACCCGGTAGGGCGGCATCTCCATCGTGAACGGCATCACCGGCCCGCGGCGCTGAGAGAACACCGAGATGATCTTGGCGACGGTCATCGTCGAGATCGCGCCGAGCAGGTACAGCCCGAACAGGACGGTGCCCTGGGCGTTGAAGATCCACACCTTCGACTCCGACGAGATGAGCATCCCGATCAGCAGGGTGTACACCGGCATGCGCGCCGAACAGGTCATCAGCGGCAGCGACATCACGGTGGCGAATCGTTGCCGCGCCGACGGCATGGTGCGGGTGGCCATGATTCCGGGGATCGCGCAGGCCACCGACGAGAGCATCGCCACGAACGCCCGGCCTTCGAGCCCGACGGTCCCCATCATCCGGTCCATCAGGAACGCCGCGCGCGAGAGGTAACCGAGTTGCTCGAGGAAGGTGATGAGCACGAACAGCAGCGCGATCTGCGGCACGAAAACCAGCACGCCGCCCACACCGCCGATGAGGGCGTCGGCGACAAAGCTGGTGAACCAATTGTCGCCGCCGACGTCGTACACCCATTCGCTGAGCTTCGCGAAACCGGTTTCGACGTAATCCTGCAGCGGCGCGGCGAGCGCGAAGATGGTCTGGAAGAAGCCGAACATCACCGCGAAGAAGATCAGGGTTCCGATCACCGGGTGCAGCAGCACCTTGTCGATCCGTTCGGTGATCGGGTCGGGTTCGGGCGAGCGATAGTCGGCCTCGGCCAGCACCGATTCGCTCCACGCCGCCCATTCCTCGGTGCCCGAGGGCGGCGGGTCGATCACCGGATGCGGCCACGCGGCGATGTCGCCGAGCAGCGAACGGACCTGTGCGCCGGAGCCCTTGCGCCGGCCGTCGATGGCGGCGACCGGGATACCCAGTGCCGCACTGAGCTTGTCGGTGTCGATCGAGCCGCCGCGCCGGGACAGTTCGTCGAGCATGGTCAGGCACAGCACCGTCGGCAGGTCCAGGGAGATGACATCGGCGATGAGCCCGAACGACCGGCGCAGGGTGCCGGCGTCGGCCACCACCAGGATCGCATCGGGTTTCTCGACGCCCTCGATCTCGCCGGCGAGGACGTCGGCGACCACCTGTTCGTCGATGCTGACGGGGGTGAGGTCGTAGGTGCCGGGCAGGTCTTCGAGGGTGATCTGCCTGTCGCCGGTCCTGACGACGCCGACGGTGCGGCTGACGGTGACACCCGGATAGTTGCCGGTCTTGGCCTTGAGGCCGGTGACGGCGTTGAACACCGTCGACTTTCCGGTGTTGGGCGCACCGATGAGCGCGACCTTCGCCGACGACGCGGCGAGCGTCCTGGTCGATGTCGTGGAGCCGGAATCGCAATGCGGGCACGCCGCTTCGGTGCTCGTCCCGTGTTCGCAGTGGCTGTCCAAAGCCGGATCACTCATGATCGGTGCCCGCCTCGCCGCGGAGTTCGACGTCGATCAACGAGGTCTGGGCACCGCGCAGGCAGATCGAGGTGTCGCGGAACCGGTACTGTCGTGGATCCCGCAGCGGCGCGGCGCGCAGCACGGTGACCTCGGTGCCCCGCACCAGACCCATCGCCGAAAGACGGTGGATCACATGAGGATCCGCGTCACCGGAGATTCCGATGACGGTCGCGGTATGGCCCGGTTGAACGCGGTCGAGCGTGGTGTACCGGGCACCTGTCACAGTGCTGGATGCCTTGCCGTAAGCAAGGTCAGGCTGGGCCGATTCGGACATGTCTCACCTCAGGTAACGAAATTACGCTCAGGCAAGGCTCAGCTTCGCGTGACAAAAGTCCCTTTGCGGTCGCCCAATGACCCCTTTGACGATCTGCCGACGAGTGCGTCGGACTCGTCAGAGACCCAGTCCGGTGCCGTGGACACCATGTTCGTCGACCAGTGCGAGTTCGTCGTCGGTGAGTTCCGGGAAGTCGAGGGCGGCCACATTGTGATCGAGTTGCCAGGTGGAGCTGGCCCCGATCAACGCCGACGTGACCTGTGGTCGCCGCAGCACCCATTGGAGCGCAAGCTGCGCCAGCGACTGTCCGCGGGACTCGGCGAGTTTGTTCAGTTCGCGGGCCCGCTGCCGGTAGGTGTCGTCGATGACGTCGGGCCGCAGGAACGTCGAGTTGACCGCGCGGGCGCCGTCGGGGATCTCCTCCAAGTACTTGTCCGTGAGAAGACCTTGGGCCAGAGGCGAATACACGATAAGCCCGAAGCCGTCGCGGTCGGCCGTCTCCAGCAGTCCGTTCTGTTCGATGCGCCGGTCGAAGATGGAGTAGCGGGGCTGGTGGATGAGCAGCGGCACCCCCTCGGCGGCCAGCTCTTCGGCGATCGCGTGCGCACGGTCGGGCAGGTAGTTGGAGATGCCCACGTACAGCGCTTTTCCGCTGCGCACCGCCGACACCAGTCCCGACACGGTCTCCTCCAGCGGCGTCGACTCGTCGGGGCTGTGGTGATAGAAGATGTCGACGTAGTCGACTCCCAGGTCGCGCAGGCTGTGGTCGAGCGATCCCAGCAGCGACTTACGCGATCCGCCCTTCAGATACGGGCTCGGCCCGATCGGATTGCCGGCCTTGGTCGACAGGATCAACTCGTCCCGGTGCGGGGCGAGGTCTTTCGCCAGCACCCGACCGAAGTTCTGCTGCGCGGCACGGTGCGGCGGGCCGTAGCGGTCGGCGTTGTCGAAGTGGGTGATGCCCAGATCGAAGGCGTGCCGGATGATCTCGCGCTGCGTCTCGAACGGATAGTCGGTGCCGAACTTCTGCCACAGACCGAACGAGAACGCCGGCAGGTCCAGGCCCGAGCGCCCGGTCCGGCGGAACGTCGCGTTCTCATAACGGGCCGGGTCGGCGGTGTAGGTGAGTTCGGTGGGTCCGTGGGACACGGTTTTCCTTCCGGTCGGGGCTCGGTTCCGGTGGTGATCTTCCGGTGTGATGCGGGCGGCAGTCCGGCCGACAGATAACCATCCGGCGTGACGTGCGGTCACCCGTTGCGCCCGCGCTGATCGCAACTCGACGGGCAACAGCTGTGCGGCACTAGCTTTCGTTGGGGCCGGCAGCCACACACCTCCCCGACGACCGACGAGAAAGCTGTCATGAGCATCCCGAACACCGAATTCCTCTGGTACATCCCGAATCAGAACGAGCCGGGCCATCGCGGCGACACCGCCGTCGAGGGCCACAACAGCCTGGAGACGCTGACCGAGCACGCGCTCGCACTCGAACGCAGCGGCTGGAAGGGCGCGCTCATCGGCACCTCGTGGGGACGCCCGGACACCTTCACCGTGGCGACGGCGCTCGCGGCACGCACCACCACGTTCGAACCGCTCATCGCGGTGCGCCCCGGGTATTGGCGGCCGGCCAACTTCGCGTCGTCCATCGCGACCCTCGATCACCTGTCCGGTGGCCGAGTGCGGATCAATATCGTCTCCGGCAAGGACAATCTGGGCGCATACGGCGACGCCGAGGCGGAGCAGGCCGACCGCTACGACCGCACCCGCGAGTTCATCCAGATCATCCGCAGACTCTGGACCGAGGAGAACGTCACATTCCGGGGCGAACACTTCTCCGTCGAGAACTCCACGGCCGTACCGCGTATCGAGGCCCGCGAGGGTCGCCCGCACCCGAAGATCTATTTCGGCGGCGCGTCCGAGGCGGCCGAGCGGGTGGCCGCCGCCGAGGCCGATGTCCAATTGTTCTGGGGTGAGCCGCTCGACGGTGTCGCCGAACGCATCGACCGCCTCAAGAAGCTCTCGGAGACCGTCGACAGGCAGCACGCGCCGCTCGAATTCGGTTTGCGCATCACCACATTCATCCGCGACACCACCGACCAGGCATGGGAGGAGGCCCAGGCACGCGTGGCGCAGATGGCCGAATCCGAGCCCACGACCACCGATTTCGTGCGCCGCCGCGAGGCCGTCGGCCAGCGCCGCCTGTTCGACCTCGCCTCCCGCGGCGAGGTGCTCGACGACAACCTGTACACCACCCCCGGCAAGTTCGGTGGTGGCGGTGCCGGCACCACCTGGCTGGTCGGATCGGCCGAGGACGTCGCGAAGTCGCTGCAGAGGTACGCCGATCTGGGCATCACCCATTTCGTGCTGTCGGACACCCCGTACCTGCGCGAGATCGAACGCCAGGGCTCGCAACTGCTGCCGCTGCTGCGCGGCTGAACCGGCCGGCCCCGGCCGGCACAGGAACATGAGACCCACCTAGCAACAGTAAATACAACGGTAGTACTTTCGATCTCATAGCCCACAATTGGCCGAGAGACCGGAGACCCGTCATGACCGTTGCACCACGCGTCGCGCTGATCACGGGCGCGGGCCAGGGCCTGGGCGCCACGGTCGCACTGCGGCTGGCCGGCGAAGGAGTGGCCATCGCAGTCAACGACCTGGTCCCCGAACGCGCCGAGAAATCGGCCGCGGCGGTGGTCGCCGCCGGTGGCCGGGCCGTCGCCGTACCCGGCGACATCACCGACCCGGCGACCGTGACCCGCATCGTCGATGACGTCCGCGACAGGCTCGGCCCCATCGCAATCCTGATCAACAACGCGGGCATCCCGGCGGGCGGCGTCACCCTCGCGCCGTTCGCCGACACCTCTCCCGCCGACTGGGAAGCGATGATCGGACTCAACATCTACGGCGTCCTGCACTGCACGCACGCCGTGATCGGGCAGATGACCGAACTCGGCTGGGGACGCATCATCACCGTCACCTCCGACTCCGCCCGTACCGGCGAAGCGCGGATGGCGGTGTACGCGGCGTCGAAGGCCGCCGGCGCATCGCTGATGCGTTCGCTTTCCAAGGAACTCGGGCGCGACGGAATCACCTGCAACACCTTGTCATTGGGAACGATCGTGCCGGCCGAACTGGCGGGCACCGAACGAATGCTGGCCCACGCCAAGCGATATCCGCTGCGCCGCCTGGGAACCTACGACAACGTCGCGTCGGCCGTCGCGTGGCTGGTCTCCGACGACGGTGGCTGGACCACCGGCCAGACCATCCCCATCAACGGCGGCTACAGCACAAGCTAGGGCGGCACCGAATGCACTCACTCCCGAAAAGAGGCTGACCGCACTATCTGGCGGTGGCCCCCGGGGCCACCTCGGCGCGGACGCGCTCCAGCACACCGACGAAGGCGGCCGCGTCATCTCCGAGAGGCGCGACGAGCACCTCGCGCAGTACCGGTAGCAGGTCCGCGACATCGGCCCGCAGCAGGTCGTCGCCGTCATCGGTGAGCTGAACGACCCAGCTGCGCCGGTCGGCGGGATCGACGTCGCGGGTGACCAGGCCACGGGCGGCGAGCCTGTCGACGATGCTGGTGGTGCCGCTGTTGGACACCCCGAGCTGACTGGCCAGCGCCGACATCCGCATCTGCCGGCCCGGGTTCCGCGAGAGCCGGATCAGCGCACTGAACTCGTTACCCTGCAGTCCGTGCCCTCGGTGCACACACGCCACGCTGCGTTCCAGGCCACGGGCGACCTCCAGGACGAGCCCCGACAGGGAGATGACGTCGTCGTCGCGCATCCGGACACCCTCCGATTTATTTCGCTTGCGAACATTTCGCCAGTAATCGTACACTGAGACTTAGTTCGCTATCGAAATATCCTTTGACGAAGGAGCTGATGATGAACACCGCCACTCCCCGGGCCGCCTGGCGTACGTTCGCGATAGTCGCGGCGGTGCACTGCCTGGTGGTCATGAACGACACCGTGGTGTTCGTGGCACTGCCCTCGATCGGCCGGATGCTCGGACTGGCACCCGCCGACCTGGGCTGGGTGATGAACGCCTACCTCCTCTCCCTGGGTGGATTCCTCCTGGTCGGAGGGCGGCTCGCCGACAGATTCGGCCGCAGGCGCGTACTGATCGCCGGGCTGATCGGGATGTCACTCGCCTCGGCGCTCGCCGCCCTCGCCTGGACCGGCCCGGTCCTGATCGGCGCACGAGCAGCCCAGGGCATCGCGGGTGCGCTCGTCGCCCCGGCCGCGATGTCGGCGATCGCCGACATCTTCCGCGACACCTCCGAACGGGCCAAGGCCACCGGACTTCTCGGCGGCGTCAGCGGGATCGCGGGATCGGTGGGCGCGCTCGCCGGTGCCGGGCTCACCGAACTCGGCTGGCGCGCGACATTCTGGTTCTGCGTGCCAACCGCCGCCCTGCTGGCGGCGCTGGTCCGCCGGCACCTACCCGACCGGCGCGGCGATTGCGCACTGCCCGATATGCTCGCCGCCACCGCGTTCACAGGCGGAGTGAGCTTGATCCTGCTCACCATCACCGGCATCGGGATCCGGCCCGCGGCCGTCACCGCGCTCACCGCGACAGGCGGCGTCGCGGCACTCGCGGCGGCCTGGCACCGGCAGCGGACCGCGCGCGATCCGCTCCTGCCGCAGGCCCTCACACGCTCGGCGTCGACGGTGCGCGGCATCGGGCTCAACGCGGTGCTCGGATTCGGCCTGTTCGGCGGCTTCCTGATCGTCACGCTGTTCCTGCAGGTGCTCCACGGCCTCGACCCGCTGCCCGCGGCAGCGTGGATGCTGCCGATCAGCGGTGCGATGTTCGCCGGATCCCTCACTGCCGTCCGGCTTCTCGCCCACATGCCACCGCAACGGGTGCTG
Source organism: Gordonia amarae NBRC 15530 (assembly GCF_000241345.1). Taxonomy (GTDB): domain Bacteria; phylum Actinomycetota; class Actinomycetes; order Mycobacteriales; family Mycobacteriaceae; genus Gordonia; species Gordonia amarae. The sequence continues at coordinate 104,268 of NZ_BAED01000059.1, read as the reverse complement.
CGCGGGGCCCTGACCGTGCAGGCGATCGGACTCGGTTGCTGGGCCGTTGCCACCCATGCCGATGCCGGGATGCCCGGATACGGTGTGGCCGGTGCGCTGTGGGGCCTCGGGGTGGGCGCATCGCTCGCGTCGGCGTTCGTCTGGGCGACCCGTGATGTCCCCCGCCCCGCACAGGGCGCCGCGGCCGGTGCGGTGAACACCGCCCTGCAGGTCGGCGGAGCCGCCGGGGTCGCGGTATTGGGCTGGACCGCTTCGGCTTCCGGTGGGGTCAGCGATTCCGGGGTCGTGCAGGCAATCGCGGGCGCGGCGGCGCTGATGGTCGTCGGAATCGCGGTCACCGGACCTCGTTGGTCGGCCCGGCCGGTCACCATCCCGCCTGAGCTCGCCACGGCGCCCGCGGCCGAGACGTTCGACAGGATCGTCGATGCCGGTGTGCGACTGGATAACCCGAAGGCCCGACAGGAGTGGCCGGCGTGCGAGTTGAACTGCTGAGACGAGACGGTACGAGCGTGCCCGGGGCCGGGAAACCTCTCGTGCCCGGGCACGTTCGCTCCCCAGGTAAGTTCGTGGGATGGATACGGGCTCACCGGAACAGCATCCGGAGGTTGTCACGGCGGCGGGCCGCGTGCGCGGTCGATGGCGGCCTACGACCGGAGGCACCGGATCACTGTGGTCGGCGGCGTTCCTGGGGATCCCGTTCGCCGAACCACCGGTCGGCGAACTCCGGTTCGCGGCTCCCGTTCCGAAGGCGCCGTGGGAGGGCGTGCTCGATGCGGCCGAGTTCGGCGCCACCCCGCAGCGCGGCGACCCGGGCGTCACGCTCATCCCGGAACCGAGCATGCCGGGCGAGAGCACCCTCAACGTCAACGTCTTCACACCCGCACCGCGACAAGGGGTTCCGGGGCTGCCGGTGATGGTGTGGATTCACGGCGGCGGCTACTACGCGGGGTCACCGGCCAGCCCCTGGTACGACGGCCGCAACTTCAACCGCGACGGTGTGGTCACCGTGACCCTCTCGTATCGGCTGGGTTTCGACGGTTTCGGCTGGATCGAGGACGCGCCATCGAACCGTGGTGTGCGAGACTGGTTGCTGGCGCTGGAGTGGGTGCGGCGCAACATCTCCGCGTTCGGCGGTGATCCCGGTCGGGTGACTGTCGCAGGCCAGTCGGCCGGTGGCGGCGCGGTGACCACGCTGCTCGGCATGGAGTCCGCGCAGCACCTGTTCCACGGTGCGTACTGCATGTCGGGGGCGGTGAACGCGCTGCCGACGGCCCGGGCACGGGAGTTCGGTACAGCGCTCGCCGAACGGGCCGGGGTGGCCCCGACCCGGGCCGGATGGTCAACGCTGACGGAGGAACGGATCCTCGAACTCCAGAAGAACGAGACGGCAATCGGTCTGCGCACACTCACGTCGATGCGGACCGGCGGATTGCCGCTGGGGCCGACCGTCGACGGCGACCTGATCCCGCGATCGCCGCTGAAGTCGTTGCGCCACGGTATCGGTGGCGATAAACCGTTCGTGGTGGGCTCCGTCGACGACGAGTTCTCAATGGCCGCGGTCAAGGCGGGCAAGGTGCTGCGATGGATTCCGCGTAATGCGTTGCTGCGGCTGGCCGGACTGACCGGTGACAGGCGGGCCGCATACCTGTCCGACAACGCGGACGTGGCCGAGCGCGGCAAGATTCTCCTGGCGGGCCGGGTGCTGACCGATGCGGTGTTCCGGGCGAATGTGCTGCGAATGCTCGATGCCCGCGGCCCCGGTCCCACGTGGGCGTACCGGTTCTCGTGGCCATCCCGGAAGGACGGCCTGGCCGGGCACTGCATCGATGTGCCGTTCTTCTTCGACTGCCTCGACGGCCCGGCGCTGGAACCACTCACCGGGGGCAATCCGCCGCAATCCATTGCCGACGAACTACATTGTGTAGCTGTTGATTTCATCACCGCGGGCAAGCCGGGATGGTCCCGTTACGACGAGCCCGGCAACCCGATCCAGATCTTCGACACCCCGTCGGCAGTCAGGCCCGACGGCTACGCGCAGGTACGCGCCCTGGCACCCCGGCGCTAGCAACGCCCCCTATTCCGCGTCGTCGGCGACGAGCCTCTGATACTGCGGGAAACGTGTCAGGAACGACTGGACGTAGGTGCACACCGGGACGATCTTGAGGCCCTGCGCGGCAACCTCGTCGAGCACTGAATGCACCAGCAACCGGGCGAAACCCTTCTTCTCGTAGGCGTCGGTGGCGATCGTGTGCAGCAGCACGATGGTGCCGTCGTCGCGGCGTTGGTACCCCTCCAGACCGATGAGCTCGTCACCCGACCACAGCTCGAACCGTTCGCTGCCGGGATTGTCGCGCAGCGCGGGCTCCGGATCGAGGGCGAGGGTCGGCGGGGGAACCGGAATCTCGGTACTCATATATCCACCGTAGCCCCGCCGGCCCGCGACGGATGCGGCTTTTGGTCCACAGTCGCCACGTCCCCGCGTCCCGGGCACCCGTTGACAGATTCTTTTACTCTGTTAGAGTAAAAGCCATGAGGAAGACAGACCCCGGGCAGGCGATCAGCATGATCTGCCGCGCCGGCACCGCTCACGACCTGTTCGACGGCGCCCCCCGCCGCGACAGTGACCGCCGCTCCGCACGGCGCACCTTCCGGTCGCTGCTGATGGCGGTCCATCCCGATCGCAGCGCGGCGGACGGAGTCGACAGCAGCGCCACAACGGCGGCGGCGGCCCGGCTCTCCGAGCTGTACGCGGACTGGCAACGCGGCGCCGCCCCCGCCGCCGAGGCGCACGTGGTCGGCCACCACGGCACCTATCCGCTGCGAAACCGGTTGTGGGCCAACGAGCGTGTGGCCTGCTACGAGACCGGAAAGCCAGGGGAACGGGTGGACATCGACCGGACGGACGGCGGACGATGCTCGTCCGCGCTCCGCGAGCTGTGGCTCGAAGCGGCGGTCCACGGTATGTCGGCATTCCTCCCCGGGAGCTCCGATTGCGGGGTGACCGACGGACGCAGCTGGGTCCAGTACCAGATCCCCGACGGCATGGTGTCACTGCGCGAGGTGCACGAGGCCTACCCCGACGGGCTCGACGGCAGGGACTGGGCGTGGATGCTGCGCCGCATCCTGATGACGCTCGCCGCCGCCGGCCGGCCGCACGGCGCACTGTCCGTCGACACCGTTCTCATTCGTCCCGAACAGCACGGGGTGGTGCTGACCGGCTGGACGGCCGCGATAGGCGGTGACGGCCCGGTCCTCGCCGGACTCACCGACACCATGCTCCGGTCGAGGGAACCACGCCAGTCACGGTTCATGCATGCGGCACAAGAGCTTTCCCCCGGCAAGCAGCTCACCGAATACGACCTGCTGCTGCAACACCTGTACGGCCGCAGACGTTTCCGGCCTTTCACCGTATCTACCGGAACCAACAATTGATAGGAGGCCCATCATGGGTGGAGGATATTGGGACACAAACGCTTTCCGCGCCGCGTCGGCGGCACGCAGGGCGGCGGGCGATCCCGACTTCGGATACAGCGACCGCATGCGGAACCTGCCGCGCGATCAGCGCACCGCCGCACCGGCTCTCGACGTGTTCGGGGCACAGGCGCGAGAGGCCCGCGACAGCGCCGAACACCCCGCGTCGACGCCGATCGTCGTGCTGTTCGACGTCACCGGCTCGATGGGTATGGTGCCGGTGACCGTGCAGAAACGGCTCGGCGACCTGCTCGGCCTGCTCACCCGCGGCGGGTATGTCACCGACCCGCAGATCATGATCGGGGCCATCGGCGACGACCAGTTCGACGACGTGCCGCTGCAGATCGGCCAGTTCGAATCCGACAACCGGATCGACGACCAGCTGCGCGAGGTTTATCTCGAAGGCGGCGGCGGCGGTGACAAGTGCGAGGGCTACGCGCTGGCCGCGTACTTCCTCAACACCCGTGCCCAGACCGATGCGTGGGACAGGCGCGGCCGCAAGGGATATGTGTTCTTCATCGGTGACGAGATGAACAAGGAGGCCGTGTACGCGCGGTCGGTGCGCCGGATCATCGGCGACGACCTCACCGAGGACCTGCGGGTCGAGCAGGTATACCGGGAGCTGGCGCGGAAATGGCACACCTTCTACGTGCTGCCCAATCTGACCAGCTACTACAACGATCCGGAGATCGAGAACCACTGGCGTCCGCTGGTCGGTGAGCGTCTCCTCAAGCTCGATGACCCCGACGGGGTGGCCGACCTGATCGCACTGACGATCGGGATGACCGAGGACGCCATCGACCTCAAGGAGGGCCTGGCGGATCTGAAGGCGACCGGATCCAAGACGCACCGGGCCGTCGGCAAGGCGCTCAAGCCGTTCGCGGGCCGGGCGGTGACCACCGGCGGTGGCCGGTTGCCGGAGGACCTATGACCATCCGGGCGGTTGGATCGCCCACCCCCCGCCCGAAGGGCGCCCCGATAATTGTGGTGGGGCTCGGCTATGGCGACGAATCCAAAGGCGCCACAGTCGATTACCTCGCCTCCACGATCGGGGACACCGCAGCCGTGGTGCGCTGGTCCGGTGGTGCGCAGGCCGCCCACAATGTGTGTCATGGCCCGCGTCACCACACCTTCCGGCAGTTCGGGTCGGGCACGCTGCGCGGGGTCCGCACCATCCTGCGGGCACCGATGCTGGTCAACCCGGTCTCGCTGGCCGCCGAGGCCGCCGAACTGGCGACTCTCGGGGTCGGCGACCCGCTCGGGCTGCTCACCGTCGACGCGAATGCGTTGGTCACCACCCCAATTCATGTGGCGATGAACCGGGCTCGCGAGATCGCCCGCGGTGCCGGCCGGCACGGCTCGTGCGGTGAGGGGATCGGCGAAACCCGGGCGTACGCACTGGCGGTCGAGGCCGCGGCGCGCCGGGGCGAGGCCGTGGGCAACTTCCCGGTCCACGCCGATGTCCCCGGCTCCCCCGCCCTCACGATGGGCATGCTGCGCAGCCGTGCGGCCACCGTCGGCGCGCTGGATGCGCTGGCCGGTTACGCACGGCCACTGCTGGATTCGGTGAACCACCCCGACGTAGCGCTCGAACCGGTCGAGACCATCGCCGAGGCGCTGTGCGAGATCGCTTCGCTGCTGCGCGTCGTCGATGATATGGATGCCCATGTGGATGCGGCCATGGCGTCGGGGACGGTCATCTTCGAGGGCAGCCAGGGCGTGCTGCTCGACGAGTGGTACGGCTTTCACCCGTACACCACCTGGTCGACGATCACCCCACGGCAGCTGGTGGCCGATCTCCGTGCGGCGGGCCACAACCCGTATGTGCTTGGGCTGACCCGCAGCTACGCCACCCGGCACGGTGCGGGGCCGATGCCCACCGAGGATCGCTCTCTCGACCTGCCCGACGTGCACAATCGGGAGGGCCGCTACCAGGGTGCCTGGCGGACAGGGCATCTCGATCTGCCCGCGCTGCGGTACGCGATCGCCGCGGCCGGTGGGGTCGACGGCATCGGGGTTTCGCACCTCGACGCGGTCGGCACCCGGGAGCTGCTGGTGGCCGACAGCTGGTCGGGAATCCCCGATCCCCTGCCGCTGCCGTCGGGTACCGGCGTCGGCGAATTGGCGGCGCTGACGGCGCGGGCGTCGGCGGCCGAGCCGGACTACCGGGACCTGCCCGGCACTCCCGACGGCGTGCTCGACCTGATAACTTCGGCAACCGGATGCCCGGTGGTACTCGCCGCGGCAGGACCACAGCGAACCGACCGAAGGATGTTGTGCCCGAACCTCACCTGCTGAGCATCGTGTGTGTCGACGTCGTCGCGCTGAGCTTCCGGCGCGACGACCGTCGCGTCGTCGTCGGTGTGCACCGGCGCACTAGCGAGCCGTTCACCGGCAGGCTCGTGCTGCCGGGTGTGGTGGTGACCAGCGGTGAACGGTTGCGTGATGCCGCCGGACGGGCACTGGGCAAGTTGGGACTGGGTACGCCGGCCGCGCTGGGACAGTTGCGCACCTTCGACGAACCCGCCCGTGACCCGCGCGGTCCGTCGCTGTCGATCGCCATGTGGGCGGTATTCGATGACACCACCGCCCGGGCCGCCGAACACGCCGAATGGTTTGCCCTCGGTGAGGTGCCCGAGCTCGCGTTCGACCACAACGGCATCGTCGGCACCGCCCGCGAGCTGCTGGCGGGCGCGCTGTGGCGGGATACCGCGTTCACGCGGGCGCTGACCGGTCCGGTGTTCTCGGCCACCGACGCCGTCGCCATCACCGAACAACTCGACGGCCGGCCCCCGCACCGGGCCAACCTCAACCGCGACCTCGCCAAGAATCCGGACCTCACCGAAGCGGGTACCGCCCCGGCGTCCGGAGGCAGACCCCCCAAACTCTGGAAGTGGACGTCCTGAGACACCGATCCGGAATCCCGGTGCCACACGACTGCCGCCGGGATTCCGGATTGATCTGTCAGAGTTCCCAGTCGGGGTTCGGCCGGACGGGCACTCCGTTCTCGTACTCATAGAAGCCGACTCCGTCGCCGAGACCGGCCTTACCCTGCGAAATCCCGCGCTCGACAAGCATTTCCGAGAACTTGTCACCCTCGGGTGTCCGCTCGGCCTTACTGGCGTTGATCGCGACCACCACGTTGAAACCGACCACGTCGTACACCTGGAACGGACCGCCCGGCGCGCCGGTGGAGATCGTCCAGTCCCGGTCGATGTCGGCGGGATTGGCCACCCCGTTGACGTACAGCAGTGCCGCCGCCTCCAGCCACGGGATGAGCAGGCCGTTGAGTACGTAGCCGGGGGTTTCCTTCAGGATCCGGATCGGCACCAGGTTGATCTCCTCGGCGAACCCGACGGTCCGCTCGAACACCGCCGGATCGGTTTTCGGGGTGGCCATCACCTCACCGGTGTTGCACCGCCACACCATGTTGGCAAAGTGCAGGGCGAGGAATCGGTCGGGGTGACCGGTGGCGTCGGCGAAGTCCGACGGCAGCAACGACGACGAGTTGGTGAGCAGGATCGTGTGATCGGGGGCGGCCGCACCCACCTGCGCCCACACCGACTTCTTCAGCTCCAGGTCCTCGGGCACCGCCTCGATCACCACGTCGGCCGCGCCGACGGCCTCGGCGAGAACAGTGGAGGTGGTGATGCGGGCGATGGCGGCGTCGAACTTCTCCGGCGTGTACTCGGGCACCTCGGCGACGTAGTAGCCGCGCATCCATTCCCAGCGTTCGGTCAGCTTGTCGAGGAATTCCTGTTTGATGTCGTAGGCGACGACATCCTTACCCGCGTACGCGGCCTGCATGACGATCTGGGATCCGAGGACACCGGTTCCCAGCACGGTCACCTTCTGTAGGTTGGTCGATTCGCTCATGTGGCCACGCTACGTCGGTTGCGGTCCGGACGTAGGCTTTCAGTCATGAAGACCGACGAGAAGACGCTGCGCCGCATCCATACGATGTCGTTCGCGTCGGTGTACCCCCTCTACGTCGCCAAGGCGGAGAAGAAGGGACGAACGAAAGCCGAACTCCACCAGGTCATCACGTGGCTCACCGGTTTCGACGACGCCCACATCGCCCGTCATGTCGAGCAGGAGACCACGTTCGAGGAGTTCTTCGCCGACGCACACCTGAACGAGAACGCCCCCTTGATCAAGGGCGTGATCTGCGGCGTTCGGGTGGAGGACATCGACGACCCGGTGATGCAACAGGTCCGGTACCTCGACAAACTCGTCGACGAGTTGGCCAAGGGCAAGGCGATCGAAAAGATCCTGCGGTCCTGACCGGCGCCCTCAGGACCCGGCGTACAGGGTGGTGACGGCATCGATGAGGTCGGTCAGGCCGGCCGGACGGGTGTCGCGCCACCAGGCCAGGAGGACCGGGATCCGTGGCCCGTCCTTGACCGGCCGGTAGACGACGCCGGGCCGCTGATGATGGTCGACGGTCGCCGACGCCGTCGTCCCGACGGCGTGGCCGACGGCGATGGTGTCGAGCCAGCCGTCGACGTCGGTGGATTCGATGAACCGTGGTTGCCGTTCGAATCCCTGCCACAGGTCGGCCGAGGTGGTACCGAGGCGGGTGTCGATGACGACGGTGCGTTCGGCGATCTCGGCCATCGTCAGCATCCGGCGGCGCGCCCACTGCGGATCGTCGGCGGCGAAGGCCACGAACCGGCGTTCGAGGCCGACGATGACGGACTCGAAGCGGCGATCGTCGACGGGTTTGCGGACGATCGCCACATCGCACAGTCCCTCGGCGAGGCCGGCCGTCGGGGAGTTGTGGCGGACCAGTTCCAGTTCGATCGCCTCGTGCTCTGCGGCCCACCGTCGGCGCAGCGGGGCGGTGTGTTTGCCGAGAGCCGCCCACGCGTAGCCGAGGCGCAGCGTGCCGTGCCGAGTGCGCAGGAACTGGTCGAATCGGTCAGCCTCGGCGAGCAGTCGTCTGGCGTGCGGGAGGACTGCGAGTCCCGCGCTGGTCAGTTCACAACCGCGCGGCACCCGCCGCAGCAGCCGGTCCCCCACCGCGGTTTCCAGCGATGCCACCGTCCTGGAGACCGACGCCTGCGAAACATGTAGCACCGCAGCCGCATCGGTGAACGATCCGGAGTCGGCGACGGTCACGTACACCCGTAGCTCCCGCAACGAGACAGTCATAACCAAATCGTATGGCACAGTCGAAACATGCACTAGGTGAATCGCGGATGCGCGCCTACGGTTGACCGGTGACCACGCAGCAGTCCAGCGCCCCGCAGCACATGGCGGCAACCGCCGAGATTCCGGCCCCCCGGCGTGCGTCGGGAATTGCCATGATGCTGGGCAGCGCGGCCTCCAATCAGGTCGGCGCGGCGCTCGGCGCGAAGGCGTTCCCAGCGATCGGGCCGGTCGGGGTGGTGGCGGTGCGCCAGCTCATCACCGCCGCGGTGCTGGTGCCGCTGGTCCGTCCCCGGTTCCGTGGCCTGACCCGTGCCCAGTGGCTGCCGACGCTGGGGCTGGCGGTGGTGTTCAGCAGCATGAACCTCACCCTGTATCTCGCCGTCGAGCGGATCGGTCTGGGTCTGGCGGTCACCCTGGAGTTCCTGGGACCGCTCACCGTCGCCATCCTCGGCTCACGCCGCATCATCGACAGGCTGTGCGCCGTCCTCGCCGGAGTCGGGGTTCTCGTGCTGACCGATCCCGGCCCGGCCACCGACTTTCTGGGTATCGCGTTCGGACTGGTCGCCGGTACCTCGTGGGGTTGCTACATTCTCCTGAACCGAGCTGTAGGGCAACGACTTCCAGGGATACAGGGAACCGCGACGGCCAGTGCCGTCAATGCCGCGGTGTGGCTTCCCGTCGCGGCACTCTGGTTCAGCACCCACCCTCCGACGACCGCCGCACTCTTGCTGGCGGTAGCCTGCGGACTGTTGTCGTCGGTGGTGCCGTATGCCGTCGACCTCGCCGCCCTACGCTACATCCCCGCACCGGTGTTCAGCACGTTCACCAGCATCAACCCGGTGCTGGCCGCACTCGCCGGATGGCTCGCGCTGTCGCAGAGTCTGGCCGTCAACGAATGGGTGGGCATGGGACTCATCGTCGTCAGCAATGTGATCGTGAGCGCCCGCGGAATGACCGTCCGAACCGAATAGCCACGTGCCTGCACCGCTCACCGGTTCGGCAGACGCTCGCCCGATAACCTGAGCGTCTGCCGGTTCGGTGAGCGCGAAAAGTCGGATTTCCGGCAACTGCGCGGGTAGGTTGGCTCACATATGTGTCAGGAGCGAACGCCATGAGACCACTCCGCTACTCGATCAACCTCACCCTCGACGGCTGCTGTCATCACGACGCGGGCCTGCCGCCCGACGACGAGTCGATGCAGTACTGGTTCGACAAGATGGCCGGCGCCGACGCCGAGCTGTACGGCCGGGTCACCTACCAGATGATGGAATCCGCCTGGCGCAAACCGGAATCGGGGATCTGGCCGGACTGGATGGACGAGTGGGAGGTCCCGTTCGCCGAGGCCATCGACCGCACCAAGAAGTATGTCGTATCAAGCACCTTGACCGAGGTCGACTGGAACGCCGAACTGCTGCAAGGAGACCTGGGTGATGCGGTCCGCGAGCTCAAGGAACAGCCGGGCAACGGCCTGTCGGTGGGCGGCGTACGGCTTCCCCGCGCACTGGCCGACCTGGGGCTGATCGACGAGTACGAGTTCGTCGTACACCCGGTGATCGCAGGCTACGGCCCGACGCTCCTCTCCGGCCTGCGTGAACGGATCCGGCTCGAACTCGTCGATCGCCGGGACTTCCGTTCCGGCACTGTCGCCCTGCGCTACGTACCCGTGTCCACTCCATCGTGAATTCGACCACGGCAATGCCACTGCCCCCTGCCGGTGGCGTGTGAGTCAGTCCCTCCGGATGTCGAGGAGTTGTTCGAAGAAGCCACCGAAACGGCGATCGGGGTCGAGCAGGTGGATTTCGAGGATCCAATGCGACGGGGTGCCGCCGGGAAGCGGGTCTCGTAGCCGGGTCGTTGACCCGGGTGCGACATACGAGGCGATCTTGTCGCCGGGGATGGTCGCGTGCGGGAAGTCACCGACGAGGTGTCCGGCGATGTCGCCGCCGAAGACGAAGCCGGCGTTCTCGGCTATCGTCACCACCGCGTCGTACAACTGCTCGCCGGTGACGTCGGGGTCTGCGTCGAAGGCCGCACGAGCGGCCCGCCACACCGGCGCGAGTGCGTCCCGGACGGCGAGTTTGGCCGGGTCGTCGCCGAGGACGTAGGTGCGGCCGAAGTCGGCCTCCCAGTCGGTCAGGAGCGGACCGAAGTCGAGAAAGACGATGTCGTCGGCGCCGATGATGCGGTTCGGTGGGTTGTCGCGGTACGGATGCAGGGTGTTGGCTCCGGCCCGCACGACCCGTTTGTGCCAGTAGCGCGTGATCCCGAATGATTCTGCCGCCAGCACTTTGATGGCGTCGCTCAATTCCCGTTCGGTGATGCCGGGTGCGATCAGCCCACGCGCCACCACCTCGTCGAACAGTGCCTCGGCCCGGGTTTCGGCGTCGATCAGGGCCGCGACACGCGTGGCTTCGTCACTACTGGTCACCTGCCGATTGTGCCACGGCACCACCGCGTACTCTGCGGGCGCCGGAGGGCCTACTCATCCTGGGTGAGGCGATATTTTGCTGTTCACGAACTCGATAATTCTCGACCGCTTATTGACCACTATTCTGTGCAGCCCGCCGTCAGCCGTGTGGACGATGAGTCCGGTGTTCCTGAGACCCAGCATCCGGTAGGTATCCAGTCCGACGATGTCGCGGTATTCGATTCTGATGACTCCGATGTCGATCGTGTTCGATATCGCCGAGTCGAATGTTATTCCGCTGTCGTCGAAGTACAGATATCCACCGACGTACTGCAGCCCACGCCGGTAGGACGCTCCAACCCTTTCTTCTATGTAATCGTCCATACTCGCGAGTGTAGTCACGATCCTGGACGAAACCAGGCACCTGTCATTTGAATGCGGGCGAGGAATCAATCAATCCGGTGTGACGAGTGCGAGAACCTCGCGCAAGGCCACCGCGAACTCCCCCGCATCGCGGGCACCGAGCCGGGCGTAGTTGAGCACCAGCCCCGGCACCGCATGCACCGTGGACTGGCTGCTCAACGACCTCGTCCGCCAACCAGATCGATCGAGCGCCGCGACCACCTCCTCGTCATCGGAACCCGGCAGCAGGACGCACAGGTGCAGCCCCGCCTCCACCCCGGTCACGGCGAGTTCCGGACATTCGCGGCCCAGCGCCGTGACCAGCCGGGAACGCCGGTCGCTGTAGACGCGGGCGGCCCGCGCCAGGTGCCGGTCCATCGCCCCGGAACCGATGAACTCACCGAGTGCGTCGGCGGGCAGCGACGACGGGCCCCGACGATGCACGGCCAGCCACCGCTTGACGGGCCTGCGCAATGCGGCCGGCGGAACACACCAGGCGACACGCAGATCCGGCGACAGCGACTTCGACGACGTGCCCACGTACGCGACGTGGCCGGCGGCGCCGGGCAGGGTGACGAGCGCGGGCAACGGCGCTACGCCATAACGGAACTCGCCGTCGTAGTCGTCCTCGATCACCAGAGAACCTGTCCACCTGGCCCATTCGACGAGGGCCACCCGGCGGTCCACGTTCACCCGGTATCCGAGCGGGTACTGATGCGCCGGGGTGGTGAACACGATCCCGGGTTCGGTGCCGAGGGCAGCGGCGTCCAGACCGTCGGGTTCAACCCGATGGAACCGCACGTCGAGGCCCTGTTCGCGGGCCATGAGGAGGGCACCACGATAACCGGGATCCTCGATGTGGAAGGGGACCACGTCACCTGGCCGTTCGGCCGCGAACGCGGCGCACAGCGCGGCGATCGCCGAACGCGAACTGTCGAACAGCAACGGATCGGCGTCGGCGATACCCCGGTGCCGGCGCAGATGCCCGGACAGTTCGCTGCGCAGCCGCGGGCTCGGCTCCTCCCACGGGTTCAGTCCGGCCATGCCGTCGGACACCGCCGCGCGGACTGCGCTGCGCCACGCCCGGCCGTCGACCAGATCGGCGTCGGGGATACCGGGGCGCAGATCTCGCCGCGACCGTCCGCGACGCGGTTCGAACGCCCTGCCCGGCAGGGCGTCCCGCTTTCCGCGCGTCCGTGCTCCGGCCCGCGCCGCCTGCGCCGCACCCACACTCACCCGGGTCCCCGAACCATGTTCGGAGACGACGAAACCCGCGGCCGACAACTCGTCGAACGCACGCACGACCGTCCCACGCGACAGCCCGGTTTGCTCAGCGAGTACGCGGCTCGAAGGCAACCTGTCGCCGTCCGCGAGAACTCCGTCGGCGATGCGGTCGATGATCGCACCCACCAGATCTGCGGCCCCCGCGACGCCACTGAGGACCAGCGACCCAGGGCGAGCGGTGCGTGCCATGCATCAACTGTACGCACCTTGGCGGCAAAGTGGTCCTATGAATATCGCGGAAGTGGACCTTCAATCACGGCCACTTAGGCGCTGGAATGGCATCCATGACGATGTTCCGGCAGTCCCACCGCCTCAAGAACGTGCGCTATGACGTTCGCGGCCCAATACTCACCGAGGCGATGCGCCTGGAGAGCGAAGGGCACGACGTGCTGCGCCTCAACCTCGGGAACATGCGCCCATTCGGGCTGACGGCCCGGCCCGAGATCGTCGACGCCGTCGCCGCGGGTCTCGATGCCGCCCAGGCATATTCGGATTCGCGCGGGATCCCCGTCGCCCGTGAGGCCGTCGCGAACCACTATCAGAGGCAGGGCATCGATGGCGTCCGACCCGACAATGTGTTCCTCGGCAACGGGGTCAGTGAGCTGATCACGCTCACCCTTCAGGCGCTGGTCAACCCGGGTGACGAGATCCTCGTACCCGCACCCGACTACCCGACATGGACCGGCGCCGTGAACCTCACCGGTGGCGTCCCGGTGCACTACCTGGCCGACGAGTCGAACTGCTGGAACCCGTCGCTGGAGGACATCGAATCCAAGGTGACCCCGAGGACCACCGCGCTGGTGCTGATCAACCCGAACAACCCGACCGGCGCCGTCTACAGCGAGGACACCGTCCGCGGCATCGCCGACATCGCGCGCCGCCACAAGCTGGTCCTGCTCAGCGACGAGATCTACGAGGAACTGGTGTTCGGCGACGCCCGGCACCACCACGCGGCCCGCGCCGCCGGCGACGACGTGCTGTGCCTGACGTTCGGTGGCCTGTCGAAGGCGTACCGGGTGTGCGGTTACCGGGCCGGCTGGGCCGTCGCCACCGGCCCCCTGCATCTGGCCGGCGACCTGCTCGAAGGGATCACGTTGCTGTCCAACATGCGGGTGTGCCCGAATGCGACTGGCCAGCACGCGATTTCGCTGGCCCTCGGTGCGGGCACCCCGGACTCTCCCCTGCCCGCCGACATCATCGACCCCGGCGGTGTGCTCGAACGGCGGCTCGCCCTCACCGCCGACGCCCTCAACAGCATCCCCGGAGTGAGTTGCGTCGCCCCGCGCGGCGCCCTGTACTGCTTTCCCCGCGTCGACACCGAGTTGTTCGGTATCGACAGCGACGAGGAGTTCGTCCTGGACCTGCTGCGCACCGAACACATCCTGGTCACCCACGGCACCGGCTTCAACTGGCCCGACCCCGACCACTTCCGCATCGTCTGCCTCCCCGACGACGCGATCCTCGACCAGGCGGTCACCTCGATCGGCAGGTACCTCGGCCGCAGGCGGCGCGTATCGCGGAGTGCCTGACCAAAACCCCACCGATACGCCCCGACGAGGAGATTATTGCGCTGGTCGGCCGTATCGGTGGGGTTTACGCACCTACACTGAGCCGATGATCACCGCAGTGCACACCCTGATCTATTGCGACGACCCACCGGCCGCCCGCGCGTTCTTCCGCGACGTCCTCGGGTTCCCGGCCGTCGACACCGGCGGCGGCTGGCTGATCTTCACCACCGGCCCCAGCGAACTCGGCGTTCACCCCAACGCCTGGGAGTACAACGGCCAGGCCGGCGGCACCGACCAGCGCTTCGACGTCTCACTCATGTGCGACAACCTCACCGCCACTATGGAAGAACTGTCCGCCAAGGGTGCCGAGTTCGACGGCGAACCCGTCCAGCAGGCGTGGGGCCTCACCGTTAGCCTCAAGGTTCCCGGCGCGGGACCGATCACCCTCTTCGAACCGAATTACGATCCGCCGGCATTGAACTGATTCGACCGCCGCTCACTGGCGAAACGACAAACCGCGAGGCAGGAAAACATGTCCTGACCTCGCGGTTCGTTTTGTGGAGCTAAGGGGACTCGAACCCCTGACCCCCACACTGCCAGTGTGGTGCGCTACCAGCTGCGCCATAGCCCCGTATTCGGTTGTTGCTCTCAGGTTTCCCTGAACGCCTTTGAAAAGTTACACCACCATCGACGCGCGGACCAAATCGCCCCGGTCACCTGCGCAAACGCGGTGACCGGGGTGACGGGGTCACTTCAGCAGGTCGGTGAGCCAGGTCTCGTTGAGGGTGACCAGCTTGCCGTCGTGCAGCACGGACGGGGTGCTGACCTGGCCGCCGCTGGCCTTGGCCAGGGTGTTCTGCGCGTCCTTGGCGTTCGCCTCCGCCTGCTTGACGCGCGCACCCGACGAGACGCAGGCCTGCGTGTTGCTGCTCGCGCCGGCATCGGCCGCGAACTTGGCCAGGGCCTTGTTGTCGTGGTCGCTCGAACCCATTTCCTGCGGCTGGTTGGAGAACAGGAGGGTGTGGAACTTCTCGAGCACGTCCTGCTTCTCGCCACCGTCGGCGATGCACTGGAACCCGGCAGCGGCGCGCGTCGAGTAGTCACCGGATGCCGAACTCTTGTTCAGGAAGTTGAGCATGTGGTAGCGCACGCGCAGTTTCTTGGCGTTGACGGCGTCGAGGATCTGCTTGCCCTGGGTCGCTTCGAACTGGCCGCAGGCCGGGCACAGGAAGTCCTCGAACAGGTCGATGGTGACGGGTGCCTTCTCGTCACCGATGACCAGCGCCGTGGTCTTGAGCTGCGATTCGTCGACCTTCTCGCCGCCGTCGTCTTTGCTCCAGACGATGCCGCCGATGACGACCGCCGCGATCACCACAATGGCCACACCGAACAGGATGTAGGTCATCGTGCTCGAGTTCGATTGCGGCTTGTACCCGGATTTACCTACCTTGGGCACCTGTTGCTTGCGGTCTTTGCTCACGGACCTGTCCTTCTGCTGTTCGCGCCCAGCCGTCACGACACGACTGAGCTGTGTATTTCCTGCACAACTCTAGCGACCGCGTCATGAGAGGTTCCTGAACACGCCCTGCTCAGCCACCGAGCGCGGCGTCGACGACCTCCTGTGCCTGCGCCTGCACCTGGGCGAGGTGGTCGGCGCCCTTGAATGATTCGCCGTAGATCTTGTATACGTCCTCGGTGCCCGACGGGCGCGCCGCGAACCAGGCGTTCTCCGTGGTCACCTTGAGTCCGCCGATGGCCGCACCGTTGCCGGGCGCCTCGGTGAGGATCGCGGTGATGGGTTCGCCGGCCAGCTCGGTGGCGGTGATCTGGTCTGCCGACAGTTTGGCCAGTGTCGCCTTCTGTTCCCGGCTCGCGGGTGCGTCGACGCGGGCGTACACCGATTCGCCGTAGGTGTCGGCGAGCCTGCGGTAGTGCTGGGACGGCGACTGCCCGGTCACGGCCTGGATCTCGGCGGCCAGCAGGGCCAGGATGATGCCGTCCTTGTCGGTGGACCACGGGCTGCCGTCGAACGTCAGGAACGACGCTCCCGCGCTCTCCTCGCCACCGAACGCGATCGAGCCGTCGAGCAGGCCGTCGACAAACCATTTGAAACCGACCGGCACTTCCAGGAGGTTACGCCCGATCCCGGCGACAACCCTGTCGATGAGCGAGGACGACACGAGCGTCTTGCCCACGGCCGCGGCCGGATCCCAGCCCGGCCGGTGGGTGAACAAATACTCGATGGCGACGGCCAGGTAGTGATTCGGGTTCATCAGCCCGGCGTCGGGGGTGACGATGCCGTGCCGGTCGGAGTCGGCGTCGTTACCGGTGGCGATGTCGTACTTGTCGCGCGCGGAGATCAGCGACGCCATCGCGTTGGGCGAGGAGCAGTCCATCCGGATCTTGCCGTCGGTGTCGAGGGTCATGAACCCGAAGGTCGGATCGACGGTGGAGTTGACGACGGTAAAATTCGGCAGATCGAACCTCTCCCCCAGCTCTGCCCAGTACCCCACGGACGCACCGCCCATCGGGTCGGCGCCGATGCGCACCCCCGCCGACCGGATGGCGTCGAGGTCGACGACGCCGGCCAGGTCGGCGAAGTAGCCGTCGATGAACGAATAGTCGGTGACCAGATCACTGCCCCGGGCCGTCTCGAAGGGCACCCGTTTGACTCCGGAAAGACCTTCGGCGAGAAGCTGATTGGCGCGGGCCGCGACCACCGAGGTGATGTTGGTGTCGGCCGGGCCACCACTGGGCGGGTTGTACTTGAAGCCGCCGTCCCGGGGCGGATTGTGCGACGGCGTGACGACGATGCCGTCGGACAGTACGCCCGGATGGTCGCGGTTGAAGGTGAGGATCGCGTGACTGACCGCCGGGGTGGGCGTGAACGCGTCGCCCGCGGCCGTGAATACGGTGACGCCGTTGGCGACGAGTACCTCGAGCGCGCTGCGCCACGCCGGAATCGACAGCAGGTGCGTGTCGAAGCCGATGAACAGCGGCCCGGTGATCCCCGCCCCCACACGGTATTCAACGATCGCCTGCGTCGTCGCCAGGATGTGGTCCTCGTTGAACGCGTTGCCCAGGCTCGACCCGCGGTGCCCGGAGGTGCCGAACACCACCTGCTGCAACGGATCCGACGCATCAGGTTTGTTCTGGTAGTACGCCCGCTCGACGGCGTCGACGTCGATCAGATCTTCGGGTAAGGCCGGGGTTCCTGCGCGCGGGTGAGCCATAGGCCGATTCTGCCACCGGACACCCCGGCGCGCGCCCGATCACACCACGTTCACCGGCACCACACAGCCCGGCCACACGGATACTGCGGGCCGGTGATCGTGTAGAACGGCGGCATGCTTCTGCGCGCCCCGTCGTCACCGGTCCTCGCCGTTCTCGTGCTGCCCGGCGGCACCGACTCCAGCTACAAGCCTTTCAGCCCGCTGCAGGGGTCGGCGCTGCGCATGTACCCGTTCAGCGCCTCGATCCGCGCCCGCTACGGCTCCGCGGTCGCGGTCCGCGACGTCCGCTACCGGGTGTACGGCTGGAACGGCGAGCAGAACAGCCCGATGCTCTACGCGAAAAAGGCCCTCGACGACATCACCGCCCGCCACCCCGGGATCCCGGTGGCGTTGATCGGACATTCGATGGGCGGCCGGGTGGCGGCACAACTCGCCGCCCACCGCGGCGTCGGTTCGCTGCTGGCGCTGGCACCGTGGTGGCAGTACGCCGACTGGCGCAACATCCACGACGACGTCCGCGTGGTCGCGATGCACGGCACCGCCGACACCCGCACGTATGCGCGGCGCACCGAGAAGGGCATCGGTGAACTCGTCGCCCGCGGCGTCGACGCCACCTACCTCCCTGTCCCTGGCGGCGGGCACGCGATGCTCGACCACATGCTCACCTGGCAGGGCGAGGCGCTGCGTTTCATCGGCCGGTCGCTCGACGACGCCCGGCTGCGCTGACCCCGGCCCGCGCGGGGAACAAGACTCGGTGCCCGATAGGTAATTGTGCGGATGTTCCGGGTCCGCGGCGCCGCAATACTCGACGTCATGACCACGCCAAGTGACTCCAGATCTGCCGTCCTGACCGGCCTGACCAGGCTGTCCGACGATGTCAGTGACCTGTCCGCACGCCTGACCCGCATCGGCACGGACGTCGATGCGCTCACCGCCCTGCTCCGCACCGACGCCTCGCCCACCGCGACGAACCTCGCGACGCCGCCGCTCATCGCGCCCGCGCAGTCGCCGTTCGCACCAGGCTTCCAGGCCCCGGGTCCAGCCGCCTTCCAGGCCCCGGGTCCAGCCGCCTTCCAGGCCCCGGATCCAGCAGGCTTCCAGGCCCCGAGTCCGGCCGGCTTCCAGCCGGGATCCGGCGGTGTGCCGATTCCCGGTACAGCCTTCCACGGCTCACCGACCGGAGCGTTCCGGCCGAACGCCACCACCGGTTTCCCGGCGGGCCCATGGGCACCGGGCAACGCGGCACCGTTCGCCGGCCAACAGCCGATCGGCCCGGCCGGCCACCCCGCAGCGGGCCACGTCCCGATGACCCCGGGCCCGATGCCCCGCTACCTGGCGCCCCAGCATCCGCCGGCCCCGAAAGTCCCGTTGTCCGAGCGTTTGTCCACAGCGTTCGAGAAGGGCCTGGTCGGCAGGATCCTCGCCGGGCTCGGCGTCGGTGTCACCCTGATCGGTGTCGTCCTGCTGCTCGTCCTGGCAGCACAGGCCGGCTTGCTGAGTCCGGGCCTACGGGTCGCCGGCGGTGGTGTGCTCGCCGCGACTCTCGTCGGCACCGGCCTGTGGTTGTCCCGCACACCCGAGTCGCGGGCCGGAGCCGTTGCCCTGTGCGCCACCGGTATCGGTGCCGCCTACCTCGATGTCCTCGCCGCGGCGGTCATCTATCACTGGCTGCCCGACGCCGCCGGCCTGGTGCTGTGCGGGCTGATCGGCGGAGCCGGGGTGGCGCTGGCGTACCGCTGGTCGAGTGAAACCCTCGGGTTGCTGGTGGTGGTGCCGCTGATAGTGCTGGCACCCGTCATCACCGGCGGATTCACCCTGGTCACCGCATGTTTCATGCTGGCTTTGTCGGCGGTCGGCCTGCTGGTGCAGATCGACCGCGACTGGCTCGGCCTGTTCTGCGCCCGGATGATCGCGGCATCGTTCGCCCTCACCATCGCCCTCGTGTCCGCCAAGGACGACCTGCGCTCCGACAACGCGACCGCATGGCTCTATCTCGCGGTCGGGCTCCTCGGCTTCGCCGTCGCCGTCGGCGGCACCCTCCTCGCATTGCGCCGCACCGACCGGGGCGCCGAGTACGCCCTGGCCGGGATGCTGTCGCTCGTCCCGTTCGCCATGGCCTCGCTCGCGGCGCAGTCGGTCCCGGCGGCTGTCGGCACCCTCACCTGCGCCGCCGTCCTGGTCATCCTGGTGTACGCCGGTGACACCCTGCCCGGGGTCACGCTCGGTGTCCGGCAGATCTGGCTCACCACGGCCGCCGTCGCCGCCTACGCCGCGGTCGGGGCGATCACCGGAGGCCACGCCCAGTCGGTCACCGTGCTGGCCATCGCCATCGTGTGTGCCGTCGCCGCACCGAACCTCGACAGCACCGGGAAGGCCGTGTTGTTCCTCGGCACCGCGTTCGCCGCGATCGGAGCGCTGGGATTCCTGCGCGGTGACCGTCTGGGCGCGCTCATCGTCAACGAGCCGCTCACCGGCGATCGTCAGGCGTGGGAGCCGGTGTTCGCCATCGCCCTGTGTGCGGCCGCGATCGCGATCGGTTATGGCTATCAGCAGCTCACCGACCAGGATTCGGCGCGCACCATGTGGTTCTTCTGCGGTGTCGTGTCGGTCGCCGCGGTCACCGACCTGTGTGTGAGCCTCGGGGTTCTCATCGACCCCGACGCCGGATTCCGCGGCGGACATGTGGCGGCCACCATCGTGTGGATGGGCACCGCCGCCACGTTGCTCTGGTACGCGCGCCGCGGTCACGGACCGTCGCGGGCACTGCCCCTCACCGTGGGCCTGGTGCTGGTGGCCGCGGCCGTGGCCAAACTGTTCCTGTTCGACCTGGCCGCGCTCGACGGTGTGTTCCGGGTGATCGTGTTCATCGTCACCGGCCTGATGATCCTGACGCTGGGCAGCGTGTACGCCAAGTCCCTGACCGACGACCGGCACCAGCCCGCACAGTGACTCGACGCAGAAGCGCCGGGTTCGGCTCGTGGACAGAAGCGCCCACAAGCCGAGGCCCGGCGCGTGTACCAGCCGTGGTCAGTTTCGGATCGACCGCCGACCACAAGATCGGCGCATCCGGTCTGCTGGCGGTGTGCGGTGCCATCGCCACGCTGATCTGCCTGTACGCGGCCGACTGGTGGCCCGAACCCGACAGCCGGGGACGCGGCTTTCTCGATTCGGCGCAGCAGGTCACGTCCCTCCGGGCTCCGGATGCCGGGTCCGCACTACAGCGGGCCTTCCTGGACTGGGGGCACTATCTGCTCGCGACGAGCGTGGCACTGACGACGATCGCGGTGCTCACCGGCCGTCATCGTGCCGCCGTCGTCGGCGCGGTGACCTCGGTGGCCGGTATCGGCTGGATGGAGTGGGCGCTGGCGCTGCCGGGCTTCGGCGGCACCGACTGGACCCGGTACCTCGCCGGTATCGGCGTCGGGATGCTGACGGTCGCCGTCGTCGCGCGGATCGCCGGCGACCGCAATGTGATCAGGTCTCGTTCTGGCCGACGGGCATGACCACCTCGACGACGAGTTCGTCGGCCGGCACCTGCGACGGATCGGTCACGTACACGTTGAAGTGATGGGTCGCGATGTCTGCCGAGCGGACAGCACTCAGACCGTGATCGGCCATGAACCGCGAGATCGCTTCGTGTGCACGCGGAATCGACTCGTGGTACGGACCCGTGGCGGTGGCGATCACCGCCCGGCGCTCGGGCAGATCGGTGGTCGCCAGCGGCGCCGACACCGTCGTTCCCGCGGCGACCGGAACGAATACAGACTCGGTGACGTCGGATTCCCGGAACTCGGCGTCGTGCTCGATACAGCCGCCGCCGGGCAGCGGTTGGACGCCCTGCGCGGCGAGCGCGGGCATGAAACGCTCCCACAGCATCCCCTCGGACTGATAGTTCGGGATGGTGTCACGCAGGTAGGCGATGGTTGTCGGTTCGAGTGTGGTCAGGGCGACGGGGGTTTGGGACATCGGGTACTCCTTCTCGGATTCGGTGAGCATGCGCTCGAGTGCGCCGAGCCGCGCAGCCGCGGCTTCCGCCTCGTCCACCAGCACCGTCCGCTGGGCGCGGAGAGCGCGGGCGTAGTCCGGGGTGTCCCGGACGGCGAGCAACGCACCGATGGCGGACACGCCGAACCCGACGTCGCGCAGGCGCCGGATGTGGCCGGCGACGGTGATCTGATCGGACGAGTACCTGCGATACCCGGTCGCGCCGTCGACATCGACGGGGCTGAGCACGCCGTGGGTGTCGTAATACCGCAGCATGCGCACGCTGATCCGGGTGATGGAGGAGAACTCGCCGATCGACATCAGGTTCAGGGTGTCGGTCATGGCGACCAGTGTGCGGGCTGACACGGTGTCAGGGTCAAGGGGTCGACGCGTGACCGAATTGAACCGCCGCTGACCTGCGGCTACCGTTGTCCGGTGAGCACGTACCTGTCGTTTCTGGGTGTCGCGATCCTGCTGGCCGTGGCGCCGGGACCGGACACCTTCTTCACCCTCCGGGCCAGCGTCGCAGGCGGCCGGAGCCGGGGCCTGTGGACCACCGCCGGGATCCTCACCGCGAACGTGGTGCAGGCCGGGGCCGTGGTCACCGGGCTCGGCGCGATCATCGCGCACAGCCAACCGGTGTTCCTCACCATCAAGTGGATCGGCGTCGCGTACCTGATCTACCTGGGCATCACTGCGATCGTCGCCGCCCTGCGCTACTCCGACGCCGGGTGGCAGAACCTGCGCCGTTCACCCGTGAGCCCGTTCAAGGCCGCGCGGCAAGGATTCCTGTGCAACATCACCAACCCGAAGGTGCTCGCCTTCAATCTGGCGATCCTGCCGCAGTTTGTCTCCGAGAACGCCACCGTCGCCGAACTCGCGCTGTACGCGCTCACGCTGGCCGTCGTCGGTTCGCTGTTCCTTCTCGTCGTGGTGTTCGGGGCGGCAATGTTCCGGGAGCTCATCTCCCGGTCGGCGTTCCGGCGTGGCATCGACGGAACGGTCGGCGCCGTGATGCTCGGCTTCGCCGGGGCTCTCGCGCTCGAATCGGCCTGACCGCTACTCGACGGTGAACTCGCCCAGCTGGTCCCATTCGTCACGATCGAGCTGGGTGTTGCGGATCCGCGGCGTCTCCTGCAGGTACTGCGGAAGGTCCTGCTGCGCCTTGCGGAAGTGATCGCCGGTCACGTGCGCCACGGCCGCGTCGTCCTTGAACGCCTCGGTGAGCACGTACTCGTCCGGATTGTCGACGCTGCGTGCCCAGTCGAACCACAGATTGCCCGGTTCGGCGCGGGTGGCCTCGGTGAACTCCCGCGACAGGTCGGGCCATTTGTCGGCATGTTCGGGTTTGATCAGAAACTTGGCGACGATGAAGATCATGGGTTCAGTCTCCGCCGCCGGTCACCGTGAACTGCACGGAATCTCACATTGAGATGGTCGGACCTCACCCGGGGATCCGGTGCGCGTGCGTTCTTCGCGTCATTGCGGCAATAGAGCGGTGAACCCTCGGCAATCCCCGACGGCGACTCTGTTCGGCAGTCCTCCTGCCCCCGACGACGCGGGCCGGAACGCCGAACATGCCGCGCCGACGCGGCGTACAAGGAGCTGGAACCGATGTCCGACGTTTCATATGTGAAACCCGCAGACCTGGTGAAGAGGCTGGTCGCCGCGGGCGAGTACAAGGCGCTGCTGTCGACGCGAGACACCATCATCCGTGCCTTCATGGGCGGCGCAATCCTCGCCCTGGGCGCGGCGTTCGCGGTGACCGTCACCGTCAACACGGGACAGCCGCTGCTCGGGGCGCTGCTGTTCCCGGTGGGCTTCATCATGCTGTACCTGATGGGCTTCGACCTGCTGACCGGCGTGTTCATGCTGGTGCCGCTCGCGTGGATCGATCGCAGGCCCGGCATCGGGATGAAGGCCCTGCTGCGCAACTGGGGCCTGGTGTTTCTCGGCAACTTCCTGGGCGCATTCCTCGTCGCCGTGCTGATGGCGATCATCGTCACCTACGGATTCGACACCGACCCCAACGCGGTCGGGCAGGCGATCGGTGAGATCGGGCACGGCCGGACCGTCGGCTACGCCGAACACGGCGCGGCCGGGATGCTCACCTTGTTCGTGCGCGGCATGATGTGCAACTGGATGGTGTGCACAGGGGTGGCCGGCGCGATGATGTCCGACACCGTCATCGGCAAGATCGCCGCCATGTGGATGCCCATCATGCTGTTCTTCTACATGGGCTTCGAGCATTCCATCGTCAACATGTTCCTGTTCCCGTCGGGCCTGCTGCTCGGCGCCGACTTCACCATCGGTGACTACCTGGTGTGGAACGAGATCCCCACCGTGCTCGGCAACGTCGTCGGCGGCCTGTCGTTCGTCGGTCTGACGATGTACTGGACGCACGCCAAGACCCGTGAGCCGCGGCTGCCCGCGAGCCTCACCCCCCACACCACCGATATTGCGGTGGCCGAACCCGCCAAGGTCGACGTGACCCGTTGATCCTGGCCATCAATTCGGAGTCCGGGTGCCAAAATGTAGCACCTGGACTCCGTTTTGTTTATTGCGCAGATTCGTGATTTCTGCCCGGCTATGAATTTCGCCCAGTGCCGGGCGCGACGACCACCACGACCGTAGTCTGAGCGCACATGTCGTGGCGATCGGGAGAACGCGAAGATGACAGAGAACCCCGTAGTTCAATCCGACCCGATGGACAAGGGCCTGCGCACAGGCTCGATCGGCCTGCTGGGCAACGTCACCATCGGTCTGTCGGCCACCGCGCCCACCTACAGTCTCGCCGCGACGCTCGGCTATGTCGTCTACGAGGTGCACGAGAAGGCGCCGGCGATGTTCCTCATCGCCTTTCTGCCGATGTTGCTGGTGGCCTTCGCCTATAAGGAACTCGCGGCCGACACCCCCGACTGCGGCACCACCTTCACCTGGGGTACAAGGGCATTCGGACCGTGGATCGGCTGGATCGGTGGCTGGGGCCTGGCGGTGTCGGCGATCATCGTGCTGGCCAATGTCGCCGAGATCGCGGGCATCTACATGCTGCGCTTCCTGCATCTGGATTCCTGGGCCGACAATCTGTGGGTGAAGGTCGCATTCGGGTGCATTCTCATCGCCGGCATGACCTGGGTGAGTATCCGCGGAATCGTGATCAGTGAGCGGCTGCAGGCCGTGCTGATGGTGATCCAGTTCGCGGTGCTGATCCTCGCCAGCGTCATCGCATTGGTGAAAGTCGGTTTCGACAAGGCCGGCGACCAGGCGATCACACCGGAGCTGAGCTGGTTATGGCCGAGCGATCTGAGCCAGTCGCAGATCGCGGCGGCGGTCATCCTGTGCATCTTCATCTATTGGGGATGGGACGCCTGCCTGGCGGTGAGCGAGGAGACGAAGAATCCGGCGAAGACCCCCGGCCAGGCCGCGATCATCACCTGCCTGATCCTCGTCGCCACCTATGTCCTGGTCGCCTACGCGGTACAGGCGTTCGCGGGATTCGGGGACACAGGTATCGGCCTGAACAATCCCGAGAACGCCGACGACGTGCTCACCATTCTCGGCGATCCGGTGGCGGGCGGGCTGATGGCCTCGGCGCTGCTGCTGACCGTCAGTGTGTCGGCGCTGGCGTCGACCCAGTCGACCATCCTGCCCACCGCGCGCGGCAGCCTGTCGATGGCCGTCTACAAGGCACTGCCCGACAAGTTTGCCCGCATCCATCCGCGTTATATGACACCGGATTTCGGCACCGCCGTGATGGGTGCGTCGGCGCTGATGTTCTACCTCGTGCTGTCGTTGCTGAGCGAGGACACCCTCGCCGACTCCATCGCCTCGCTCGGGCTCGCGGTGGCCTTCTATTACGGCATCACCGCCTTCTCCTGCGTCTGGTATTTCCGCGCCACCCTGTTCGATTCGGTCCGCAATTTCCTCATGCGCGGATTGCTGCCGCTGCTCGGTGGCATCTCGATGACGTGGGCGTTCGTCCAGTCCGCCGTCGACATGTTCGCCGAGGACTACGGCGCCACGTCCATCGGGGGTGTCGGCGGTGTCTTCATCCTCGGGGTGGGCATGCTCGTGCTGGGTATCCCGCTGATGCTGGCCTGCTTCGCCCACCGGAAGGATTTCTTCCAGGGAAAGACACTGACAGCCGACACCGAGGTGATGGTGCCCGACGTCTACTGACGATCCCGCCGCAACTGACCGTCCGGGCAGCCGTCAGCTGTCGAAGCCCAGACCGGTCTTGTCCATGATCGTCAGCCACAGGCCACGTTTTCCTTGCCGCCGTTCACTTCTGGCGATCTGGTGGCGGGTGATGTTCACACCCAGCCAACGGGCGGGCTCGGGCGGGAACGGGATCGGCTTGGTCTTGACCATCTCCAGTTCGGTGCGTTCGTTACGCACCCCGTCGAGCAGGTCGAGCGCCACCGTCGCCCCGAAGTGACTGGCACCCACCCCGAGTCCGGTGAATCCGACCACGGTGACGACGCGTCCGGAGTGGGAGGTGTCCCAGAAGGCACTGAACCGCGAACAGGTGTCGATCGGTCCGCCCCACGTGTGCGTGGCCTTGATGCCCTCGAGCTGTGGGAAGAACTGGAGCAGGTGTTCGGCGAGCAACGCGAACTCGGCCGGCTCGAACTCGTGCCGGCGGTCGGAGTCGGATCCGAAGTGGTACAGCACGTCCCAGCCACCGAACAGGATCCGGTTGTCGGCGGTGAGCCGGAAGTAGTGGAAGCGCGGTCCGGCGTCGGCCAGGCCCTCGCGACCGGCCCAGCCGAGCGAGGCGAGTTGTCCGTCGGACAGCGGCTCGGTCATGATCGCGTAATCCCACACCGGCACCGTGTACAGCCGCAGGCGCCGCACCAGCGACGGACTTGCCGACGTCGCCAGCACCGCCTTGGCCGCGGTGACCGAACCGTAGCCGGTGGTTGCGACCACCCTGTCCCCCACCGACTTCAGATTCCCGACCTCGGTGTGCTCGTGGATCGTCACACCCAGGCGTTCGGCCGCGGCGGCCAGGCCCCACGCGAGTTTCGCCGGATCGAGGACGATCACGTCCGGGTCGAAGGTGGCACCGGCGACCATGGGTGACTTGACCCGCGCCCGGGCCGCCTCCGCGGACAGCAGGTCCACAGTCAGCCCGACGGCCGCCGCGTCCTGCACGACCTCGGCCAATTCGGCGGCCTGCCAATCGAAGTTGGCGATGTCGACCTCGCCGGCGCGCTCGGCATCGGCGTCGATACCGAGACGCTCCATCGCCGCCTCGATCTCGTCGAGCGTCTGCTTGCCGAGCCGCACCAGGGTGGGCATCTCGTCGGGCCAGCGCGTCAATCCGTTGCCGAGACCGTGGGTGATGCTGGCCGCGCAGAATCCGCCATTGCGCCCGGTGGCATGCTCGGCGATCCGGTCCCGCTCCACCAGCACGATGCGCAGCCCCGGGTGCCGTTCGGCGGCCTGCACCGCGGTCCACAGTCCGGTGAATCCGCCACCGACGACCAGCAGGTCGGCCTCGGTGTCGGCGGCGAGTCGCGCGCGGGGCGCCGGACGTTCGGGGCGGTCGAGCCAGTAGGGTTCCGGCGACGCCCCGGCCACCATCGCCTTCGACCGCTCGGTGGAAACGGAAGCCCAGGTCATGAGTTCTCCTCGATGTCCGGCGAACGGTTTCGATCACCATATAGCCGAAACAGCTCGGTCACCGGAGAAAGTGCGCAGTCAGGAGAACCGACATTGCGCACCCCTGGCCGGTTCAGTCCTCCTGTTCGTCGGCCTCCTTGAGTGCGGCGAGAATGGCCCGGGTGCGTCGGTCGCGACGCTCCGCGAGCTCGCGGTAGCTGTCGACTCCCGTCCCGTAGGCGGCCTCCACCGACTCGAACACCTTCTCGTTCAGCGCGGGATCGGGCATGCCGTTCTCGAAGTTCATCTGCGATCCCACATTGGCCGCGAGGTGCCGGATACCACCGGGCCCGCCACCGAGGTGACGGGATTCGAACGGGCCGATCGTCGCCCACCGCAGGCCTAGCGAATTGCGCACCAGGGTGTCGAGTTCACCGGGTTCGATGATCCCCTGCTGCACAAGGTAACTGGCCTGCTCGGCGAACACCTTCTGCAATCGGTTGCCGACGAAGCCGCGGATCTCCTGCTTGAGCCGCACCGGTTGCCTGCCGAGGCTCTCGTACACGGCGTAGGCACGCTCGACCACCTCGGGCGACGTCGCGGGTGAGGGCACGATCTCCACCAGCGGCATCAGTTCCGGCGGGTTGAACGGGTGCCCGACCAGGATGCGGTCGGCGGCCGGGTTGCCCTCGGACAGCGCCGACGGCAGCAGCGACGATGTGGACGACGCCAGGATCGCATCACCCTTCGCGTGTTCGGCGGCCGCGTTGAGCAGCGTTCGCTTCAGCTCCATCCGCTCCGGGCCGTTCTCCTGGACGAAGTCCGCGTCGCGCAACGCCTCGGCCAGGTCCGCCACCGCCGCGGCGTCGATACCCTGCAGTGCCTGTTCGAGGTCGGGCCGGGGGTCGCTGACACGAACCTCCCACCCGGCACCGGCGAACAGCCTTGCCCACGAGATACCGATCACCCCGGCTCCGACGATGGTCACAATCGGCATGAGTACTCCCTTCCTCGCATGAGGCGCCACTCGCACACCCACTGTCACCGGTCTACCGGATCAGCCTCGCACCGTTCGGGAATTGGTTATGTTCGATAACAACTCCGATGGGAGCGCGATTGAGGAGGCGGCATGAATTCGCATGTTTTCGACGGACTTCGGGTGATCGACTGCGGCAGCTATATCGCTGCGCCGGCATCGACGACAATTCTGGCCGACCTCGGTGCCGACGTCATCAAGATCGAACCGCCCGGCATGGGCGACCCGTACCGTCAGCTTCCCAAACTCCCCGGAAATCCCGTCTGCGAGCACGATTTCGCGTGGCTGATGGACGCGCACAGCAAACGCGGGATCGCCCTCAATCTCGCGGACCCGGATGGGCAGTCGGTGCTGCACGACCTGGTGGCCAGTGCCGACGTCTTCGTCACCAACTATCCGCTGAAAGTCCGGCAAAAACTCCATTTGGACTACGAGACCCTTGCTGCCCGAAATGAGAAGATCATCTACGGCTCGTTCACCGGATATGGGGAGACCGGACCGGAATCAACCAAACCGGGCTTCGACACCACCTCGTACTGGGCCCGCTCGGGAATGATGGACACCGTCCGCAGCGACGCCGGCGCGGTCCCCGCCCGGTCCGTCGTCGGGCAGGGTGACCATCCGTCGGCGATGACCATGTTCGCCGCCGTCGTCACCGCGCTCTATCAACGCGAACGCACCGGCAAGGGCACCTACGTGTCGTCGTCGCTGCTGGCGAACGGGTTGTGGGCCAACAGTTATATGGCCACAGCCGCACTCTGCGGTGCCACCTTCATCCCACGCCCACCGCGCGAGGCGAGTCTCAACGCACTCGGCGCGTACTATCAGTGCGCCGACGGCAAGTGGCTCATCCTGACCATCCTCAACGAGGACAGGCACTGGCCGTCGCTGGCGACTTGCCTCGGCCGGCCCGATCTGATCGACCACCCGGATTTCGCGTCGAAACCGTTGCGCCTCAAGAACGCCCGCGCACTGGTAGATATCATGGATGCCGCATTCGCGAGCCGGGAGCGGGCCCACTGGGCGTCAACGCTGAGCGAGGCGGGGATCGTGTTCGACATTGTCGCCACCTCCGAGGACATTCCCGACGACCCGCAGATCTATGTCAACGAGATGGTGCAGACCTTCCCCGACGACGAGCGTCTGAAAGCCGTGGCCACCCCGTTCCGGCTGGCCGGCCAGCAACCGGTCCCGCCGCGAATGCCTCCCTCGCCGGGGCAGCACACCGACGAGATCCTGACCGAATTGGGTTACGACACAGACAGAGTGGCGACGCTTCGGTCGTCCGGCGCGGTCGCATGAGCGCGACGGGCGCGGTGTTCGACCGGCTGCTCGTCCTCGGGATCGCCACCCACGACATTCAGCGTGTCCGCATCCCCGACGGGCAGGTGGAGCAGCTCTACGACGGCACCGGACGAGCACCCGACGGCATCCTCATGATCGGCGACACCGTCTACTGGACAACGATGGGTGCCTCGGTGAAGGATCCGGACATCCCGGGCGAGGCCGGCCGGGACTACGGCGCGGCCAACGGCGGTGTGCACGCCATCGACCGGGACGGAGGCAATCGCCGCGACCTCACCGGCCGGGGCAGCGTGGTCACCGGCAAGCAGATCGCCTTCGACGGCGTCGACCGACTGTACTGGGGTGACCGGGAGGGCCTGCGGGTCAGCAGCATTCGTCTCGACGGCACCGACCGCCGCGACGAGGTGATCAACCCGCCGGCCCCCGACAAGATGGCCGAATGCGTCGGGGTCGCCATTGACGCCGCGGCAGGGCATCTCTACTGGACTCAGAAGGGACCGGCCAAGGGTGGGCGCGGCCGGATCTTCCGGGCCGGGCTGTCGGTACCGGAGGGCGAGTCGGCCAACCGCCGCACAGACATCGAGGTGCTGTGGGAGGACCTGCCCGAGCCGATCGACCTCGAGATCTACGACGGCGACCTGTACTGGACCGACCGGGGCGCGCCACCGCTGGGCAACACGCTCAACCGGGCGGCACTGCCCGCAGCCGGGCAGCCCGGCGCGACGCCCGAGGTCCTGGCCGACGGTTTCCGCGAGGCCATCGGGCTGGCCGTGGACAGCGTGGCCATCTACGTCTCGGACCTGTCCGGACGAATCCGGCGGATCGGGCGCGACGGTTCCGACACGCTACTGACACACCTCGGCGGCCCGGTCACGGGCATCTACGGATTGGAGGCATCCCGGTGAGTTACGCGGTCACATTCGCCGACGTTCAGGACCGGCCGGTCGCCGTCCTCGGGGCGGGCACCCTCGGCAGGCGCATCGCGCTGATGTTCGCGAGCCGCGGCGGTCTGAGCAGGATCTACGACCCGGATCCGGCGCAGGCTCAGGCCGGCGCCGAGTTCGTCGCGACCACCCTGCCGCAGATGGTCGCCGACCGTGGCTCCGGGGCCGTCGGCCGGGCCGAGCCGGTATCGAGCTTGGCAGAGGCCCTCGCCGGAGCGTGGCTCGTCGTCGAGGCGGTGCCCGAACGCCTGGACCTGAAGATCGACGTGTGGGGTCAGATCGACGAGCTCGCCGACGCCGGCACCATCTTCGCGACCAACTCGTCGTCGTACGCGTCGCGGCTGATGAGCGAGAAGGTGCGCGACAAGTCGCGGCTGTGCAACATGCACTTCTACATGCCGCCGCGCTCCAACGCCGTCGACCTGATGTCGGACGGCCAGACCGACCCCGAACTGCTGTCGAGCCTGCAGGCGATTCTGCCGGAGTACGACATCCACCCGTTCGTGGCGATGCGGGAGAGCACCGGCTTCATCTTCAACCGGGTGTGGGCGGCCATCAAACGCGAGAGCCTGCAGGTGGTCGCCGAGGGGGTGGCCCGCCCCGAGGACATCGACGCCATGTTCCGGCTGAACTGGCACATGCCCGTCGGGCCGTTCCAGATGATGGACAGCGTCGGCCTCGACGTGGTTCTCGACATCGAGGACCACTACGCGGCCGAGAATCCGCATCTGCCGGAAGGTCCGCGGCGGCTGCTGCACGAGTATGTCGACGCGGGCAAGCTGGGCCGCAAGTCCGGCACCGGGTTCTACGACTACTCCTGACGACCGCAGCGTGGGCACGCTTGTGGGCACCGCGGCCCCACATTGCGGCCGCTAACCCGCATCGCGCATGAGAAAAGCCCCTCACCTGCGGTAACAGGTGAGGGGCTCTCGTGGAGCTGCCGGGAATTGAACCCGGGTCCTCCGTCGAGTCGGCAGGGCTTCTCCGTGCGCAGTCCGCTGTGTCTCTACTCGGATCTCTCAGTCACGCGAACAAGCCGAGATGACGATCCCAGTCGCTGTGAGTTGTCCCGTCCCCACCCGCGACCGGCGGAGACGGTGAGCTCCCGAAGATGATGCCGGGGGCCGAGGTGAGAGCACCCTCGGGCCGACAGACTAGCCTGGCTGCTTAGGCAGCGAGGGCGTAGTCGCGCTGATTCTTATCGGCGCTTAATTGGTTGCCGCGACGCTTATACGGTGGTCTCTGGCCTGCACCGGCACGCTTCCCCTGCCTCGGCGCACGTAGTCGAATCCGATCAGCCCCGAGTCAGGTCCCTCCGGTTTCCCGGCGGGCACTCGATACTAACAACACCTCGGCAACTTTTCATCCCTGTTTTCTCCACACTCCCCGCACCTGCCGCCTTGTTGCCATGTTCGGCTGATGACCTGCGAAAATACGCGAAACGCGACCCCGAGCGATCGCTCGGTCCGCGGGACATGTAGAGATGTAGTGTTACGGCCAACACACCTATGACCGGAAGGTATACGAACGATGAAGCGATCGATCTTCGAGTCCGAGCATGAGCAGTTCCGGCAGACCGCGCGGGCGTTCATCGAGAGGGAGATCAATCCGCACGCCGGTGAGTGGATCGCCGCCGGGCAGGTCGACCGCGAGATCTATCGCAAAGCCGGCGAGGCCGGGCTCATCGGTTTCAACGTGCCCGAGGAGTTCGGTGGCGCGGGCGTCGACGATTTCCGCTTCAACGCCGTCGTGGCCGAGGAACTGGCCGATGCCGCCACCGCACCTGCCTTCACACTGCAGAACGACGTCGTCACCCCGTACTTCATCTCCCTGTCGAACGACGAGCAGAAGCAGCGCTGGCTGCCCGGCTTCGCCTCCGGCGAGACCATCGGCGCCATCGCGATGACCGAGCCGGGCGCCGGCAGCGATCTGGCGGGCATCAAGACCAGTGCCGTCCGCGACGGCGACCACTACGTCGTCAACGGCAGCAAGACCTTCATCTCCTCGGGCATCAACTCCGACCTGGTGATCGTGGTGTGCCGCACCGATCCCGACCCGGCCGCCGGGCATAAGGCGTTTTCCCTGATCGTCGTCGAACGCGGCATGGAGGGCTTCGAACGGGGCCGCAAGCTCGACAAGATGGGCCTCAAGTCGCAGGACACCTCCGAACTGCACTTCGACAACGTCCGGGTGCCCGTCGCCAACCTGCTCGGCCAGGAGAACCGCGGCTTCTACCACCTGATGCACAACCTGCCGTCCGAGCGGCTGTCGATCGCCATCACCGCTACCGCGATCGCCCGGTCGATCTTCAACGAGACGGTGCAGTATGTGAAGGACCGCAAGGCCTTCGGCAAGCCGATCGGCACGTTCCAGGCCAACCGGTTCACCATCGCCGAGATGGCCACCGAACTCGACATCGCCCAGGCCTACATCGACCGCTGCCTGCAGGGCGTGCTCGACGGTGAGGCCACCGCCGTGGACGCATCCAAGGCCAAGTGGTGGTGCACCGAACTGAGCAAGAAGGTCATCGACTCCTGCCTGCAGCTGCACGGCGGCTACGGGTACATGAACGAGTACCGGGTGGCCCGCGCGTACACCGACATCCGGATCCAGACGATCTTCGGCGGCACCACCGAGATCATGAAGGACATCGTGGGACGCGACCTCGGGTTGTGAACCAGGCACCGATCGCTCCCCGTCGCCGCCGGCGGGTGAGCGATCGGCCATGACCCGGCTCGCCCACCCCCTCCTGCCTTTCGCCCCCTCCTGCTTTTCGCTCTAGGAGGAGAACCGTTCGGGCCAGTACTTGGCGAGGCAATCTGACGGCTGGCCCCGGCGCTCGAACGTCGGCAGCGACTTACCCGTCAGACCCGTGGTGATCGCCGCCGCACGTTCGCGTGTGGTGCCGTGACCCTGATCGGGGCCGGTGTCACCGATGATCGGCAGCAGGGTCGCGGCCTGCAGGATGTTGCGCAGCGACAAATCGTCGCGGTCGAAAACCGTTGCCGCCCAGTTGCCGGCGAAGCAGTCGGCGATCAGCTCCAGATTGTTGCCCTGCGGGAACGAACTCTCCGGGATCTTGAGCGCGTCCGCGATCCGGAACACGATGTTGTGGCCGTACTCGTGCGCCACCACGGTGGCGGCGGTGAAGTCACCGACGATCACCGACGGCACCGACGCCCCGAACACGTCACCCTTCCAGATCCCGGCGAAAGTCTCGACGGGCAGGATGATCGTGCCCTCGGTGGGCTTGCCCTTGCCGTTCGGCTGGGTATCGACGGCGCAGAAGAACGCGTTCTTCAGGTCCGAGGAGATCTCGCCGATCTTCTTGTCGTCGCTGGTGCAGTCGGTGGTGTAGGTGGTGCCCGGTTCGATGAGTTTGCGTCCCGTAGACGGATCGCCCCAGTTGAGTTCGGTGAACCAGGCACCCCACGCCGAATCCAGGTCGTCGAGCAGGGAGGCCAGGTACGGGGACACCGTCTTGTCGGTGTTGTCGGCGGTGACGCCGCTGCCCTCGAACGTGCTCGACGGCGTGGGCAGCTTCGGGCACGAATCACCTTGGCAGGTACCGGGATTTCCATTCGACGATCCCGAATCGTCCTGGCCGCGGTCTCCGTCCGTATTCTGGCCGCCGCCGTCGGCCGGCGCCGAGACCCCCGGTGGTGAAGCCGAATCATCCTGGGATGAGAGCACATCCGAGCATCCGGTGACCGTACCGAGCACAGCCACCGCGACCACGATCATCGCGCGCACCCCACGCGCTCTTGGGGAATGGACCACTCGCACTTTTTCTCCGATCACGAAAAGCGGGCGGCCCCCCGCGGGCCGAGTGTGAGAAAGGTAGCAGGTCCGGGCCGGGCCTATCCGCGGTGTCGGCGAAGCAAATGATCGGCCCACGGCCACGAACCGGTGTGGCACATCAGTTAAGCGTCTGTTCAGGTCAGACGATGGTGAGCACGGCGGTGTCGTGCGCGGCGACGGTGACGGTGAGTCTGCCGTTGACCGCCTGATGCCGCTCACCGGTCCAGGCGTCGACGCCCGCGACCGTCGCGTCACCGTTGAGCCCGAGGTCGCTCAGCGCCACCGACAGCTTGCGGGGCGCCTTGCCGCGATTGGTCAACGACACCACCAGGCCCTTGTCCCCGACGGCCCGCGACCATACCTCCGGATTGTTCGCGACGCGGGCACCCGCACTGACCCGCTCATCCTGATCGATCCTCACGATCGCGGTATTGGTGAGCGTCCGCGCCGCCGACGCGGGCATCGAGGTCAGATCGACCCCGAGGATCAACGGTGCGGCCATCATCGCCCACATCGACAGCTGGGTACGCTGCTCGGATTCGGTCAGATCGCCCGCCCCGTCGGAAAGTCCCACCATGAGCAGGCCCGGATCGTTGTAGGTGCCCGGCCGCACCCGGCCGGCAAGCGGCGCGAGCGAATCGGTCACCTCGACGACGCCCTGCACCTTCTTGTCCCGACCCGCGGTGGACCACGCGGGACCGGTCGGCCCGGTGACCCTGGTGACCGTGGCGACCCCGCCCCAGTAGGCGTCACTGCCGGGGCGGATGGCATCGAGCCCGCGATTGGGGTTGATGGCGTACACGATCGGTGTGTGCAACCCGCGCAGCGCATCGCGCATGGCGGTGAACGCGGCGATCTGCTCGCCACGGTCCGACTGGCCCGAACACCAGTCGTACGAAAGGTAGTCGACACCCCACTCCGCGAACGTCGCGGCGTCGCGGGACTCATGGCCCAGGCTCCCGGTGCTGCCCGCGCTGCGGCCCGAATGCTGCGCGCAGGTGCGGGTTCCGGCCGCCGACGACAACCCGAAGAGCAGCCCCCTGGCGTGCAGGTACTCGCCGAGCGCGGCCATCCCGGACGGAAAGCGGACCGGATCTGGAAGCAGAGTGCCGTCCGCGGCCCGCTCCCGGGCCGACCAGCAGTCGCCGACGATCACGTAGCGGTAGCCGGCGGCGCGCAGACCGGACGACGCCAGTGCGTCGGCCTGCTGCCGGATAGTCTCCTCGGACACCTTGCACCCGAGCGACGGACCGCTGTCCCACCCCATCGGAGGGGTCTGCGCCACCCCCTCGATCGCGGGTCGTTCGCCGCCGAGCCGGTCCTCGGGGCTATCGGTGCATCCGACGGCGAGGGCCGCCACCGCCAGCGCGGCGACGGCGGCGCACAACCCACGGCGACGACGGTGGTCCGGTCTCAACTCACATACCCTTGACGCGCCTGCCGACCTCTCGCTCCACTTCCCGCCGGGCGGTTCGTTTGGCGAGGTCGTGACGTTTGTCGTGGGCCTGCTTACCGCGGGCCAAAGCCAGCTCGACCTTGACCCGACCGTCGTTGAAGTACAGCGACAGCGGGACCAATGTCAGGTTGCCGTCGCGGATCTTGCCGATCAGATTGTCGATCTCGCGCCTGTGCAGCAGCAGTTTGCGGTTACGGCGGGGTGCGTGGTTGGTCCACGAGCCGTGACCGTATTCGGCGATGTTGAGGCCGCGCAGCCACACCTCGCCATCGTCGACGGTGGCGAACGCGTCGACCAGCGACGCCTTTCCGTCGCGCAACGCCTTCACCTCGGTGCCGACGAGCGCGATACCGGCCTCGTAGGTGTCGAGGATGGCATAGTTGTGCCGCGCCTTGCGGTTGGTCGCGATCACGCTGCGACCCTTCTCCTTGGGCATGGTTATTTCACCTCCTCACTCACGGACGTACACACGAAGCGTGACATACGACGTGATTCCGGCCAACAGAATTCCGCCGGCGATGAGCCATGGCGACACCACGAGCACATCCGAATTGGTGATGCGGGCAAGGATATTGACGCCGTACAGGTCTTCGAGGGCGCGGTCGAAGAACAGCGCCTTGGCCCCGAACAGCCCGCCGATCGCCAGGAATGAGCCGGCCAGGGCGGCCACCACCGCCTCCAGCAGGAAGGGCAATTGGGTGTACCAGCGGGTGGCGCCCACCAGGCGCATGATGGATACCTCGGTGCGCCGCGTGAATGCCGCGATCTGAATCATGTTGACGATCAACAGCATCGCCGCGATCGCCAGGACCACCGCCACCGCGAACGCCGCGTTGCGCGCGCCGTCGAGCACGCTGAAGATACGTTTGACCAGGTCGCGCTGGTCGAGCACGCTGTCGACGCCGAGGTCCTTACGGTCGGCGAACTCGTCGAGCACCGCGCCGAACCGGTCCGCGTCCTTCATCCGCACCCGCAGCGCCGCCTGGGTGCTCGACGGGTCGATCATCTCCGCGATCTCCGGGCTGTCGGCGAAGGCCTCCTTCGACGCCTCGTAGGCCTCTTTCTGCGAGATGTAGGTGACGGTCGCGACGCCCTGCGCGTTCTCCAGTTCGGTGCGCAGCGTCGAGCAGGGGGCCTTCTGGCAGTCGGGGTCGGACTTGCTCACGTCGAGGTTCATGAAGAACTGCATCTCGACGCGGTCGAGGAAGATCTTCTGGCTCTTGTCCGCCATCTGGATGACCAGCAGACCGCCGCCGAACATCGCCAGGGTGATGGCGGTGGTCAAGATCATGGCGATGGTCATCGTGACGTTGCGGCGCAGCCCGTTGAGGACCTCGCTGAAGATGAAGTTCGCGCGCATCGTGCTCCGTTGTCGTGGTGGCCCCGGGTCGGGTGCCGCTGGGCGGAAGGTGGTCGCCGGGTGCCGCGTGCACCGCGCGAGGGAGTCTCGGCGTGCGGGGCTGACGCGGTCCGGTAGGCGGTCAGCCGATGCCGTACACGCCGCGTTCGTCGTTGCGGACCAGATGCCCGCTGTCGAATTCGAGGACCCGCCGCCGCATCGCGTCGACGATGTGCCGGTCGTGGGTGGCCATCAGGACCGTGGTGCCGCGCCGGTTGACCCGGTCGAGGACGTCGACGATCTCCTCGCTGGTCTCCGGGTCGAGGTTTCCGGTGGGCTCGTCGGCGAGCAGCACCAGCGGCCGGTTGACAATCGCGCGGGCGATGGCCACGCGCTGCATCTCACCACCGGAGAGCTCGTTGGGCATGCGGTCGGCCTTGCCGGACAGGCCCACGTAGTCGAGCACCTCGGGGACCACCTTGCGGATGACCTGTGGCTGCTTACCGATCACCTCGAGCGCGAACGCCACATTGTCGGCCACCGACTTCTGCTGCAGCAGCCGGAAATCCTGGAACACACAGCCCACCGACTGCCGCAGCCTGGGGACCATCCGGGCCTTGAGCCGGTTGACGTGATACTCCCCGACAAACACCTCGCCGGTGGTCGGCTTGTCCTCCTTGAGGAGCAAACGGAAAAACGTCGACTTGCCCGAACCGGACGGCCCGATGAGGAAAGCGAATTCGCCTTTGTCCACCTCTAAATTGAGCCCCGACAACGCAGGCCGACTCGACGCCTTGTATTTCATCGAGACGTTCTCCAGCTTGATCACAGCAAGTCAGTGTAGCCACGGCCCCTGAGAACAACGCTCAGGCTCGCGTACTACCGCGCTGATGATTCCTCGGCCGTCGTCGTCTCGTCCCCGTCCTCGGTGGTGATCCGCGGGATCGGCACCGGGATACCGGGCACCGACGTGGTGGTGAGCTTCGGCCGCCGGGCCGTGCTCGTCAGCGTCTCGTCCGAGGTGTCGGTGGTGTCGGTCGAGGACTCCTCGTCGGTGGTGGTCTCCTCGGTTTCGCCGGCGCTGCTGCTCTCGGTGGTCGACGACGTCCTCTTTGTCGATGACGTCGACGACGGCGTGCGAGTCGACTTCGCCTGCTCCTGAACGGTGCTGACCGGCCTACCTGCCTTCTCCTCAGGTGGGTACCGCTCCGATGTGTAGCCGTACACCGCCAGCAGCACCAGAAACGCCGCCACGAGTATCGCGGTGCGCACCCGGATGCGGGTGCGGTAGATGACCTTGGGTCCGTCTTCTCCCATCGGTTACACACCTCCTTCGCCGGCAGCTCCGATCGCGGCAGGGGCGGTGTGCGTGGGTACCTCGCGCACGCTGATGCCTTCGGCCGCGAGCGCGCGCACGATCCGGCTGCGCAGGGCGCGGCTGACCGCGAACTGCTGACCGGGCAGGGTGCGAGCCACCATCCGGATGGTGAGCGAGTCGAGTTCGAGGTCGGTGATCCCGAGCGGGGCCGGCGCGTCGAGCAGATACTTGTGCCAGCGCTCGTCGTCGAAGAACCGTTCGCCCACCTGCTCGAGGATCTCGGTGACGCGCGCGATGTCGGCCTCACCGGGGACCGGTACGTCGACGACGGCCCGCGCCCAGTCCTTGGACAGGTTGGTGGCGGTGATGATCTGCCCGTTGGGCACGGTCACCACCTCGCCGTCGCTGGTACGCAGCTTGGTCACGCGCAGGGTGACGTCCTCGACGGTGCCCTGTTTGGTGGCGCCGCCCGTCACCGCGAGGTTGACCACGTCGCCGTATCCGTATTGCTTCTCGGTGACCACGAAGAATCCGGCGAGGAGGTCCTGCACCACGCGCTGGGCGCCGAAACCGAGCGCCGCGCCGATCACCGCGGAGGGACCGACGAGGCTGGTGATGGGCACGTTGATGATGCCCAGGATCTTCAGGCCACCGATGAGCGCGACGAGCACGATCAACGTCCAGCTGATCACCTGGATCACCGTGCGCATGTGCTTGGACCGTTCCGAACGCACCAGCATGTCGCTGCCGGCGAATTCCGCTTCGAAACGCTCGCTGTACCGCTCGCCGAGCCAGCGGATGAACCGGATGACGATCGCCGCGCCCAGAATCCACAGCAGGATCGACAGACCGTCGGTGGCCAGCCACCGGTACCAGTCCCCGACCAGCGACTGGTAGGGCACCGTCGCCGCGGCGACCGTCGTCGACGGCGCCGCCCCCAGGTCAGCGAACATGCTGCTCAGGCGTCGGCAGAGGCCATCCGCCAGCGGATGCCGGCCTCGATGAACGGGTCGATCTCACCGTCGAGCACAGCCGACGGGTTGTTGTTCTCGACGTTGGTGCGCAGGTCCTTGACCATCTGGTACGGGTGCAGGACGTACGAGCGCATCTGGTTGCCCCAGCTGGATCCGCCGTCCCCCTTGAGTGCGTCAAGTTCGGCACGCTCCTCCTGTCGTTTGCGTTCGAGCAGCTTGGCCTGAAGCACGCGCATCGCGGCGGCCTTGTTCTGCAGCTGGCTCTTCTCGTTCTGACAGGTCACCACAATACCGGTCGGTATGTGGGTGAGGCGGACCGCGGAATCTGTGGTATTGACGGACTGACCGCCCGGCCCGGACGAGCGGTACACGTCCACGCGCAGGTCGGTCTCGGCGATGTCGATGTGGTCGGTGGTCTCCACCACGGGCAGCACCTCGACCTCCGCAAAGGACGTCTGCCTGCGGCTTTGGTTGTCGAACGGGCTGATCCGGACGAGCCTGTGCGTGCCCTGCTCCACCGACAGCGTGCCGTACATGTAGGGCGCCTTGACCGCGAACGTCGCCGACTTGATGCCGGCCTCCTCCGCATAGGATGTGTCGTAGACCTCAACTCCGTAGTGATGTTTCTCCGCCCACCGGATATACATACGCATCAGCATCTGCGCCCAGTCCGCGGCGTCGACGCCACCCGCGCCGGAGCGGATGTTGACCAGGGCGTCGCGCGCGTCGTACTCGCCGGCCAGCATCGTCTTCACCTCCATCGCCTCGATGTCGGTGCGCAGCGCGGCCCGCTCCTCGTCGGCGTCGGCCAGGGCGGCGGTGCGGTCCTCGCCCTCCTCGGACTCGGCGAGCTCGTACAGGACGGGCATGTCCTCGAGCCGCTGGCGGAGTTCGCTGACCTTCCGGAACTCGGCCTGGGCGTGCGACAGTTCGCTCGTCACCTTCTGGGCGTGGTCCTGGTTGTTCCACAACTCGGGATCGGACGCCTGCATCTCCAGTTCGTCGATGCGACGGCGCAGTTCCTCCAGGTCGACGACTTTCTCGACGGTGGTGAGGGTCGCGTCAAGCGATTCGAGATCAACGGTCACATCGGGATGCACAATTCTTCAGAGTACCGCCTCGCGGTCACGACCCCGCGGTCACAGCCCGGCTACGCCGACGGCTCCTCCAGGGTCCCGAACCGCCACGTCGTCTCGGCCTTGCCCGGTTTGTAGATCACCGGCATGTCGGAACCGTGATGGGGCCACGACCCGAGCGCCCCGATGACCAGCGTCCCGTACACCTCCGTCGGGTTGGTCTGCGGACCGGTGATGGTGCCCGAGATGGTGCAGTAGCTGTCGCCGTTCTTGTCTGTCTCAGCCGGCCGCTCGGACACACCGGTCACTGTGAACGTGCCCTGCACGTACTGCGCGGCCGCGGCCTGCGACAGTCCCTTTCCGCCGCGTCCACCCCGCCACTGCATCACCAACATCACGAGCACGGCCACGAGCACGATGATGAAGACGAACTCAAGCATGGTCGCCAGCCTACCGGCGCTACGCTGGCCCCCGTGCCTGCAGAGAATCCCTTCACGATTGCCGACGATCTCGAACTCGCCCTGTCGCTGGCCGAATCGGCCGACGCGCTGACGATGCGCCGGTTTGGTGCCGTCGACCTGCGCGTCGACGACAAACCGGATCTCACCCCCGTCTCCGACGCCGACCTGGCGTGCGAGGCGCTGGTGCGGGAACGGCTGGCGGCGATGCGGCCGGGCGATGAGATCCTCGGCGAGGAGTTCGGGGGCGACGCGGTGCTGTCGGGACGGCAGTGGGTGATCGACCCGATCGACGGCACCAAGAATTTCGTGCGCGGCGTCCCGGTGTGGGCCACCCTCATCGCGCTGCTCGTCGACGGTGTGCCCGTCGTCGGCGTGGTGTCGGCGCCCGCGCTGCGCCGGCGCTGGTGGGCCGGGTCCGGCCAGGGCGCGTTCGTCGCCTTCGACGACCAGCCCGCGCACGCCATCTCGGCGTCGGGCGTCGCACATCTGGAGTCGTCGTCGCTGTCGTTCTCCAGTATCTCAGGCTGGGCCGAACGCGGCCTGCGCGAGAAGTTCTTCGACCTCACCGACGAGGTGTGGCGGGTGCGCGCCTACGGCGACTTCTTCAGTTACTGCCTCGTCGCCGAGGGTGCCGTCGACATCGCCTGCGAACCCGAGGTCTCGCTGTGGGATCTCGCCCCGCTCGACATCATCGTCCGCGAGGCCGGTGGCCGGTTCACCGCCCTCGACGGCACCTCCGGCCCCGGCGGCGGCAATGCGGTCGCCACCAACGGTCACCTCCACGACGCCGTCCTGTCCGCCCTCGCCCCGTAACCCGTAAAGCTAGCTGTCAGTTCCGGAATTCCGGACCTGACAGCAAGGTTTACAGGTCTGTTCCTGATTCCTTGTCGAGGACGCGGAACTCGGTGGCGTCGGCCTTCATCTCCGCGAGGCGGCCGTAGTGGATGCCGGTGCCGGCGTCCGAGAGGATCGCCTGGTGGATGGGGACGGCCACGCGGGGGGCCATGGCGCGCAGGTAGTCGACGGATTCGCTGAGTTTCATCCACGGGGCGGCGGACGGGAGGGCGAGGACGTCGATCTTCTCGAACGGGATGTAGAACGAGTCGCCGGGGTGCATGAAGCGGCCTCGCGAATCGGCGGTGTCGAGGACGTAGGCGACGTTGTCGATGACGGGGAGTTCGGGGTGGATGACGGCGTGCCGGCCGCCGGTCACGCGGACCGACACCGCACCCACCGAAACCTGGTCGCCCGCGCTCGCGGCGGTCCAGGTTCCGGCGACGTTGTCGCGGGTGAGCTGGGCGGTGGTCTGCGGGTCGGCGTACAGCACCGCGCCGGGGTTGGCGGCCACGAGATCGGGCAGGCGCGCGACGTCGCAGTGGTCGGGGTGCTGATGGGTCACCAGGATCGCGTCGAGGCCGGTCAGGCCGTCGAATCCGTGGGAGAAGTTGCCGGGGTCGAACAGGATCCGGGTGCCGTCGAGTTCCACCAGCAGGCAGGAATGACCGAAGTGCGTGATCTGCATGTTTCCACTGTTCCACCACTGCCGCGCACGCGTTGCTGGAACAAGTTCACCCGGATGCGTGACAACCTACCTACCGAGTAGTAAGGTTTGTTCTTACTACCGAGTAAGATCGGTGCGAACGTTTCCATCCACATCCCGGGGATACCCCAGGAAGAAGAGCTGAGGACATGACCACTCACGCCGAACCGCGCGATACCTCCGCAGTCGGAAAGAACCCGCATCCCCGCAACTTCATCGGCACCGCGATGCGCGTGCTGTCCACGGTCACCGGCTCCGAGTTCGCCGAGAAGTACCAGCTCCGCGAACCCATCAACCGTGTCGCCTACCAGGCCACCAAGACCGGCTTCCAGTCGCTCGGTGCCGCAGGCCGCGCCTTCAAGAAGGTACAGGGCGGTTCGGGTGAGGCAGCACGCCCGGCGAAGTCCACCAAGAACTACTTCAACCTGACGCCCGACGACGAGCAGCAGATGATCGCCGAGACCGTCATGGACTTCGCGACCGAGATCCTGCGTCCGGCAGCCTACGACGCCGATCACGACGCCAGCGCCCCCGAGGAGATCCTCAAGCGCTCCGCCGAACTCGGCATCACCATGATCAACGTGCCCGAGGAGTTCGACGGCGCGGCCTCCGAGCGTGGTGTGGTCACCAACGCGCTGGTCGCCGAGGCGATGGCGTACGGCGACATGGGACTGGCGCTGCCGCTGCTCGCCCCGAGCGGCGTGGCCACCACCCTCACCAACTTCGGTTCCGAGGGCCAGCAGAAGACCTACCTGCCCGACTTCGCCGGCGAGGACGTGCCGCAGTCGGCTGTCGTCATCGCCGAACCGCGTCCCCTGTTCGACGCGTTCGCGCTGCAGACCAAGGCCACCCGGGTGCCCAGCGGCTACCGCCTCAACGGTGTGAAGTCGTTCGTGCCGGCCGCCGGATCGTCGGAGCTGTTCATCGTCGGTGCCCAGCTCGACGGCAAGCCCGCGCTGTTCATCGTCGAA
This sequence comes from Gordonia amarae NBRC 15530, assembly GCF_000241345.1. Classification (GTDB taxonomy): domain Bacteria; phylum Actinomycetota; class Actinomycetes; order Mycobacteriales; family Mycobacteriaceae; genus Gordonia; species Gordonia amarae. Next base: position 60,997 of record NZ_BAED01000059.1, on the reverse strand, counting down.
TCCGACTCCAAGGGCCTGATCATCGAGGCCGATCCCGGCATGGGCGTGCGTGCCGCCGGCATGGGCCGCCTGCTACTGCAGGACGTGGCCGTCCCCGAGTCGGCGCTGCTCGGTGAGGCCCCCGGCGAGGAGGCGTTCGCCGCCTACCGCGACGTGGTGCGGCTCTCGCGCCTGGGCTGGTCGGCGCTGGCCGCCGGCACCGGCAAGGCCGTCCTCGACTACGTGATCCCGTACGTCAACGAGCGTGAGGCGTTCGGCGAGCCGATCTCCAACCGTCAGGCCGTCGCCTTCATGGTGGCCGGCATCGCCACCGAACTCGACGCGATCCGCCTGGTCACCCTGCGTGGTGCCTCGCGCGCCGAGCAGGGTCTGTCGTTCGCGCGCGAGGCCGCGCTCTCGCGCAAGCTGACCATCGACAAGGGCCTGCAGATCGGCCTCGACGGCGTGCAGCTGCTCGGCGGCCACGGCTTCACCAAGGAGCATCCGGTGGAGCGCTGGTACCGCGACCTGCGCGGTGCGGGCATCGGCGAGGGCATCGTCGTCCTCTGACGACACGGCGCAAGGTCTAGGAGAGAACACTCATGGCTATCAACCTTGAGCTTCCCAAGAAGCTGCACACCACCATCGACCAGGCGCATCAGGCGGCCGCGGAGATCTTCCGTCCCGTCTCGCGCAAGTACGACCTGGCCGAGCACGCCTACCCGGTCGAGCTCGACACCCTGGCCAGCCTGTACGACGGCCTCGCTGAGACCGGCCAGGCCGGTGCCGGCGCCGACGGTGGCCGCAGCCAGGCCGCCAAGAAGAAGCCGAAGGCCGAAGGCGAAGTGGTCAACGGCGGCAACATGCAGTCGGTGCTCAACGTCATGGAGACCTCGTGGGGCGACGTCGGCCTGATGCTGTCGATGCCGTACCAGGGTCTGGGCAACTCGGCGATCGCCGCAGTGGCCACCGACGAGCAGCTCAAGAAGTTCGGCAAGGTGTGGGCCGCGATGGCCATCACCGAACCGAGCTTCGGCTCGGACTCGGCGGCGGTGACCACCACCGCCACCCGCGACGGCGACGACTACGTCATCAACGGCGAGAAGATCTTCGTCACCTCCGGTTCGCGCGCCACCCACATCGTGGTGTGGGCGACCGTCGACAAGAGCCTGGGCCGCGCGGCGATCAAGTCGTTCGTGGTGCCGCGTGAGCATCCGGGCGTGGAGATCGTGCGCCTCGAGCACAAGCTCGGCATCAAGGCCTCGGACACCGCGGTCATCCGTTTCGACAACTGCCGTATCTCCAAGGACAACCTGCTCGGCTCCCCCGAGGTGGATGTCAAGAAGGGCTTCGGCGGGGTCATGCAGACCTTCGACAACACCCGTCCGCTGGTGGCCGGTATGGCCGTCGGTCTGGCGCGGGCGGCCCTGGAAGAGCTGCGCCGCATCCTCGAAGAGGCCGGCGTCGAGATCGACTACGACCGTCCGGCAGCCGACCAGCATGCCGCCGCGGCCGAATTCATCCGGATGGAAGCCGATTTCGAGGCCGCCTACCTGATGACGATGCGCGCCACCTGGATGGCCGACAACAAGATCCCCAACTCCACCGAGGCGTCGATGTCGAAGGCGAAGGCCGGACGCACCGTCACCGACATCACCAACAAGACGGTGGAATTGACCGGCACGCTGGGCTACTCCGAGCGGCTGCTGATCGAGAAATGGGCCCGCGACTCGAAGATCCTCGACATCTTCGAGGGCACCCAGCAGATCCAGAATCTGATCATCGCCCGCCGCGTACTCGGCAAGAGCAGCGCCGAACTGAAGTGATCACCTTCACTGCTGGTTGAGGTGCGAAGAGCCGCTAGGCGATGAGCCTCGAAACCTCGTGAGATGACAATGTCGTCTCACCGGGTTTCGAGGCTCGTCGCTTGCGCTCCTCACGCCTCAACCAGCAAGAAAGTGGGCTACTTGCCGCCGAGCTGTTCGGCGAGCGCGTCGAGCACCGAACGGTCCTCGATGGTCGAGGGCACCGTGTACTCCTCGTTGTCGGCGATCTGCCGCATCGTCTTGCGCAGGATCTTGCCCGACCGCGTCTTGGGCAGCGCGGCCACGACGGTCACGTCGCGGAACGTGGCGACGGCGCCGATCTCGTCGCGCACCATCTTCACCAGCTCCGACCGCAGGGTGTCGGGTTCGATCTCAACACCCGATTTGAGCACCACGTAGCCGCTCGGGCGCTGGCCCTTGAGGTCGTCGTGGATACCGATGACGGCACATTCGGCGACCGCCGGATGCGAGGCGACGACGGCCTCGATACCGCCCGTGGACAGCCGGTGACCCGCCACGTTGATGACGTCGTCGGAGCGGCCGAGCACAAAGACGTAGCCGTCGGCGTCGATGTAGCCGGAGTCGCCGGTCAGGTAGTAGCCGTCGAACGCCGACAGGTACGAGGTGCGGTACCGGTCGTCGTCACGCCACAGACCGGCCAGGGTGCCCGGCGGGAGTGGCAGCTTGATGACGATGTTGCCCTCGCTGCCGTCGGTGACCTGGGCGCCGCCCGCGTCGAGTATCTCCACCTGATAGCCGGGCACGCGGACAGTGGGCGAGCCGGCCTTGAGCGGCATCGGCTCGAGGCCGCGCAGGTTGGCGGCGATGGCCCAGCCGGTCTCAGTCTGCCACCAGTGGTCGACGACGGGCACCCCGAGGACCTCGGTGGCCCACTCGTAGGTGTCGGGGTCGAGGCGCTCGCCGGCCGCGAAGAGCGTGTGCATCGTCGACACGTCGTACTTGGCGAGTTCAGCCGCCTCCGGGTCGGCCTTGCGGATGGCCCGGATGGCGGTGGGTGCGGTGAACAGGGCGCTCACCTTGTGGTCGGCGACGACCCGCCAGAACGCACCCGCATCGGGGGTGCCGACGGGCTTGCCCTCGTACATCACCGTGGTGGCACCCGACAGCAGCGGCGCGTACACGATGTAGCTGTGCCCGACGACCCAGCCGACGTCGGAGGCCGCCCAGAACACGTCTCCGGCCTTGATGTCATAGACGTTGCCCATCGACCAGGTCATCGCCACCGCGTGGCCGCCGTTGTCGCGGACCACGCCCTTCGGCTTGCCGGTGGTTCCGGAGGTATACAGCACGTACAGCGGGTCGGTGGCGGCGACGGTGACCGCGTCGGCCGGTGCGGCGACGGCCATCTCGGCGTCCCAGTCGAGCCAGCCGTCGAAGTCGGCGGCCGAACCGGCCACCTGCTCGCGGTCTTTGACGATGACGGTCGTGGGCGGGAACTCCGAGAGCTCGATGGCCTTGGCCGCCATCGGCAGGTATTCGATATTGCGGCCCGGCTCGATACCGCCCGACGCGGTGACGAGGGCGACGGGCTGCGCGTCGTCAATGCGGGTGGCGAGTTCGGGAGCGGCGAATCCACCGAACACGACGGAGTGGACGGCACCGATGCGCGCGCACGCCAGCATCGCGATCGCGGCCTCCGGGATCATCGGCATGTAGACGATGACCCGGTCGCCCTTGGTGACGCCCTGCGCGGACAGCACCCCGGCGAACCGCGACACCTCATCGAGCAACTGCGAGTAGGTGTAGGTGCGCACCGTGCCGACCATCGCCGAATCCCAGATGAGCGCGGCCTGGTCGCCACGCCCCGCAGCGACGTGCCGGTCGAGGGCGTTTACCGAGGTGTTGAGCTCGCCGCCGGGGAACCAGCGGTACAGCGGCGCGTTCGAGTCATCGAGTGCCCTGGTCGGCGGCGTGACCCAGTCGACGCCCTGTGCGGCTTCGAGCCAGAAGGCCTCCCGGTCCGAGATACTGCGATCGAATGCGTCGGCGTACTTACCCATTGGGGGGCCTCCTTCTCACCCGCGACCACCGTGTCGCGACCTACGTCACACTTTCTCCCAAACTCTATAGCCAGCCACATTGCGGTAGGGCTGCATCGGTGACGATGCGCCGATCGGTCGCCTGGGAGCGACGAGCGGCGGGCCTCACCAGCGCTACCGGACGTGCGCGGTCATCAGCGAGTACTCCCATTCCATGACGCCGCCGGCCAGGTAGCGGTCGGCGAGACCGGCCATCGCGGCGTCGAGTTCGGCGACGCGGCCGCGGTTTGCGGCGATGTTGCGGAAGGCGGCGATGGTCGGGCCGTAGGTGTCCTTGAAGAAGTCCCGGAACTCGGCGCCGGTCTCGAACCTGTCGACGACGAGCTTCTCGGTGGCGAACTCGGCATCGGTGATCGTGGTGCCGAACAGCGTGCGCACATGATCGGGATCGCCCCAGAGGACGGGTGCCGACGCCCCGGGCGGCGGGGCGGGCGCGTACGGCTTCATCACGGTGAACAGTTCGCCGATGAAACCTGTTGGTGTCCAGTTGATCAGCCCGATGCGGCCGCCGGATCGGCAGACCCGCGCGATCTCGTCGGCACCACGCTGGTGGAATGGCGCGAACATCACCCCGACGCACGAGGTCACCACGTCGAAAGCCGCGTTGGGCATCGGGAGTGCCTCGACGTCGGCGGTCTGCCAGGTGATGTCGAGGTGTTCGGGAGCGGCGAGATGGCGGCCCACGTCGAGCAGTTCGGGCGTCAGGTCGGTCGCGATGACGTTCGCGCCGGTGCGTGCGGCCGGGATCGCGACATTGCCCGCGCCGGCGGCCACGTCGAGGACGGCTTCGCCCGCACGGATACCGGCGGCGTCGACGAGCCTGCTGCCGAGGGGCGCGATGACGTCGGCGACGGACGGGTAGTCGCCCGATGCCCACAGTGCCCGGTGGCGGGCCTTGATCTCGCGGTCGGCGGTGTCGGTGGAGACAGTCATGGGTACGTCACTTTCCTAGGGGTGGAACGGATTTCCACACATCCCAGGGTCGCCCGGCGGCCGCCGGCCGGGCCAGACCACGATCTGTAGCGGCCGCGGTTCACAAAATGTACTGGCGCTTGCCGACCGGGCAGCGTCTACTTGATCTCAGCGGCGAACAAGAAGAACGAAGGGTGCTTCACACGATGGCTGGATACGGCCAATTCTGCCCCGTCGCCAAGGCGATGGAGGTACTCGACGAGCGCTGGACGATCCTCATTGTCCGCGAACTCCTGCTCGGCAGCCGCCATTTCAACGAGATCCGCCGCGGCGTGCCGCGCATGTCGCCCGCGCTGCTCACCAAACGGTTGCGTGGCCTCGAACGGGCGGGGGTGCTCACCCGCGACGAGGTCGACGGCCGCTCCCGCTACATCCTCACCGAGATGGGGCTGGAACTGTTCGAGGTGGTGGAGGCGCTGAGCCGGTGGGGCACGCGCTGGGTCGGTGAACTCGGCGACGTCGATCTCGACCCCCACCTGCTCATGTGGGATATGCGCCGCACCATCAGCGTCGAGAGCTGGCCCCGCACACGCACCATGGTGGAGTTCGGTTTCGGCGACATCACGGGCAAGGCCGCCCGCTGGTGGCTGGTGGTCAACTCGGGCACCGTCGAGGTGTGCGATTTCGACCCGGGCTACGACCTGACCGCCCGTGTCGACACCGACCTGCGCACCCTCATCGAGGTGTGGCGCGGCGACATCGACTGGGCCACAGCACTTCACACCGATCGATTGACGATCCGCGCCGATCCGGTGGTGCGCCGTGAGTTGCCGGCGTGGATCGGTCAGGGAATCTCGGCGGCCACACCACGGCCAGGGCGGTCGTCAATCGAGCAGTTGACATTTGCTTCGTCTGACGAGCAACCGTTGTGAAACGATCAACACGACTCACGAGGAGCAGCGCGGTGGACAGATGCGACACCGACCAAAGGACCGGGCTCGCGCGATGTTTTCCGGTCACCGCTCCTTGGCGCCGTAGACCAGCCATGCCCCTTGGCACTTCATCAGCAGCGCACCCGGAACTGAGACGAATCTGTCCACATGCAAACAGATGTCAGGTGTGGCGCGCACCACGCGTCCGGCAACGGGATCAATGACGAGCAACGTGTCGAGCCCACCCACCGCGACCTTGTCCCCAACCTGGATCGCGTATGTCGGCCTGATAAAGCCCCCGGTATCGAGCTGGGTACGAACAGCGGATCCATCGGCCAGGTTGTGGTATTCGATACGCAATTGACGAAAGCTGTCACCGATCGAGAGCACCGAGACAATCCCGTTTCCGAACTCGGTAAGAGTTGCCGGTTGCCACCGGTACCACGTACGGCCTTCGGTCGAGATCGGCCGGATGGCTTCCTCGGTGCCATCAGTCCGCATGACCACAATGGCGTGACGATCACCGTTGATACCGGAAAATGCGAACCGGCCTTTACCGACGGGTACCGGCTGACTCGCCGCACTCCACGCCGAAACATGGTCGGTGACCTCCCCGGTACGAACGTCACGGATGCGCACGGTCCTACGGTCGTCGCGACCGGAATCAAGATCCCGCAGCTACTTCCACCGATTCGACCGTGATAACGTCCCAATCCGAGCTGCAGTCGAGCGAGAAATCGCTCTCGAAGCGACCGGACTCGACAACCTTTCCGGTCCACACGTCGAGCCACACCTGACGATCACCCCATGCCGCCCACACGAACGAGCCGAGAACGCCCGACTTTTTCGCCACCACAAGTCTGGGCCGGAAGTAGAACCTGAACCATTCGTCGTCCGGCGGCTCGAACCGCCAACGCTCCGCGAGTGTGATTCCGTCGGACGCCGTCAGGTGCCTTCTCTCGGCCAACACAAATCCGGGGCCTGCGGCGAATACGTCAAGCCCACCGAGAATCGTTCGTAACTCCCCCAATTCGCGGATTCGTGGCGGGATCTCCGGATGGGTGACCTGTCCACAGGCTGTGACCGGACGGCGGGGAAGACGATCCGCTGGGCTTCACGCACGGCCAGGAAGATCACCGCACCGCCGAGGACGAACAACCAGTCGACGGCGTCGAGCGGGCCGCACTGGAAGAAGTCGGCCACCACGGGCACGTAGACGATGACGAGCATGATCGCGATGCCGGCGCCCATCGCCCACCAGAATTGCGCGTTGTGGAATTGGTAGCGGGTGAAGAATCCGTGAATGCTGCGGCGCTGAATGATATTGACCAACTGGCACAACAGGATCGACACATAGGTCACCGTGGTGGCCTGCCACACCACATCGTCGGGCACGTCGCCGGCGAAGGGGTTGACGCCGTGCCGGCCGTAGAACAGCAGATAGTTGCCCATGGTGATGGCACCGACGACCAGCCCGCACCAGGCGAGGTCAGCGACCGCCCGCGCATTGAGTATGTGGCTGCGCGGATCGCGCGGCGCGCGGCGCATCAGCTCACCCTCCTGCCGGTCGGTGCCGATCGCCGCGATCGGGAACAGCTCACCGAGGATGTCTATGGCGAGGATCTGTAACACGTTGATCGCCAACGGAACCCCGGCCACGATCGAGAGCACCAGCGACACGAGGTTGACGACGAGTTCGGCGGCGTTCGAGGTCAGGCACGACAGCACGCCCTTGGTGATGTTCGCGTACACGGTGCGGCCCAGGCTGACCGCCCGCACCAGTGTGGCGAAACTGTCGTCGAGCAGGATCATCTCCGCCGACTGTTTGGCCACATCGGTGCCCGAACGACCCATCGCCACACCGATGTCGGCGTGTTTGAGGGCGGGTGCGTCATTGACGCCGTCGCCGGTGACAGCCACCACGTTGCCCGACTTCTTGACCAGGTCGACGATCCGCATCTTGTCCTCGGGAGCGACCCGGGCGAACACGGTGCTCCCCGACAGCGCGTGCCGCACGATCTCGTCGTCGCTCATGGCGTCGAAATCGTCGGCCGAGATCGTGGTCAGTTCAGCGGGTTCGCCCAGGCCGGCGCGGGTGGCGATGGCCGAGGCGGTGGTGGCTGCGTCGCCGGTGAGGATGTTGACGTTGATGTGGGCGCCGCGCGCGGCGGCCATCGCGTCCGGAACCTGGTCGCGGACGGGGTCGATCATCGACACCGTGCCCAGCAGTGTCATGTGCCGTTCGACCGCGGCCATCACCGCGTGATCGGCCGCCGGACCGTCCGAATGCACACGCACGCGCGTGTCGTCGTCGAGTTCGCGGACCGCCAGCGCCAGGTTGCGCAGCGCCCGGCCGGCGAGTCCGGCGATGTGCGAGGAGAATTCGGCCCGGTCGTCGTCGGTGAGCGGGCGCACCCCGTCGGCGTCCCGGATGTGGGTGCAGGCGGCCAGCACGCTCTCGGGTGCCCCTTTGGTGTAGGCGACGGTGCGCCCGTCGTGCTCCCGGATCGCGGTCATCAGCTTGCGTGCCGAATCAAACGGCAGTTCCCGGATGTACCGGTACTCCGACAGCATCCGGTCGCGGTCGAGTCCGGCCTTGGCCACGAGCGTGAGCAGGGCGCCCTCGGTGGGATCGCCGGTCACATACCAGTCGGGGTGCTGGGAATCGGGGCGGTGCAGCCCTGCCGAATTGGGCAGCGCCATCGCCAGAAACCAGTCCCGCCACGCCCGCGACCGGTCCGCGGTCACGGCGCTGCCGTCGATGAGCAACTCGCCTTCGGGGGCATATCCCGTGCCCGACACGGTTCCCGGCTCCCCCAGCGCCCGGTACTCGATGACGGTCATCTCGTTCTTGGTCAGCGTGCCCGTCTTGTCGGTGCAGATCACCGCGGTGGCACCGAGCGTCTCCACCGCCGACAACCGCTTGACCAGTGCCTTCGCCTTCGCCAGCGTCGACGCCGCCTGCGCGAGCGCGGTGTTGACCTCGGCGGGAAGCCCCTGCGGGATCAGCGCCCCGGCCACCCCGACCGCGAACAGCATCGCCTCCTTGAACGCCATGTCGGCGGCCATCGCGACGATCAGCAGGATGACGGCGATCACGAGAATCGCCGAGGTCAGGGTGCGGGCCAGATGACCGATCTCGCGTTGCAGCGGGCTGCGGGTATCCGGCACGGACTGGCTCAGCGCGGCGATCCGGCCGATTTCGGTGTCGCCGGCGGTCGCGATCACCACGCCGCGGGCCTGCCCGGTGGCCACCGTGGTACCCGCGTAGGCTAGGTTGTGCCGTTTCGCGACGGGCACCGTCCCGGAGATCGGATGCAGGAACTTCGTCGCCGGAACGCTCTCGCCGGTCAGCGCGAAGTCGTTGGTGCTGAACGCCTCCGCCCAGATCAGCCGCACATCGGCCGGAACCGCTCCACCCTCGTCGAGAACGACCACATCACCGGGCACCACCCGGGATGAATCAACCGACAATTGACTCCCATCCCGGATCACCTCACAGGTCGGTTCGAGAAGGTTCTCCAGCGCCTCCAGTGATTTCTCGGCACGGAACTCCTGGGCGAATCCGATCGCGGTATTGAACAGGACCAGCAGCACCAGGACGATCGCCGTTCCCGGCTCACCGAGATAGGCCGACACGGCCCCACTGACCAGCAGCAGGATGATCATCGGGTCGGCGAACTGCCCCAGGTACTCCCGCACCGGTGAGCGTTTATGTTGGGCGACAATGCCGTTGGGACCACATTCGGCCAGCCTGCGGTCGGCCTCCGCGGAAGTCAGCCCACCGGCAGATGTGTCACACGCCGAGAGGACGGCGTCGATATCGAGCTGATAGGCGGGTGTCGCTTGCCGTGCCCGTACGTGGGCATCGGCCGTCTCGCCGGTTGTTTCCACACAGCGAAGTCTATGGGGCGACAAACGGTCCCATCGGATAAACCGATCCGGACAACCCAACAAGCTACCAGCGAGTAACATTGCCTGCGCCGAGCGGGAAATCCCGCCGCGCAACCCATATCTCCACCTTCACTCGACGCAGAGGAGAGTCTGTTGACACGCCCATTGCGCGAGGTCGTCTTTGTCGACGGCGTTCGCACACCATTCGGTAAGGCCAAGGGCCAGTACGCCGAAACCCGCGCCGACGACCTGGTCGTCAAACTGATCCGTGAACTCGTCCGCCGCCACCCCGAACTCCCGCCGGAGCGGATCGACGAGGTGGCCATCGCCGCCACCACCCAGACCGGCGACCAGGGCCTGACCATCGGCCGCACCGCCGCCATCCTGGCCGGGCTGCCCGAGTCCGTCCCCGGCTACGCCATCGACCGCATGTGCGCGGGCGCGATGACCGCCGTCACCACCACCGCCGGCTCCATCGCCTTCGGCGCCTACGACGTCGCCATCGCAGGCGGCGTCGAGCACATGGGCCGGCACCCGATGGGCGAGGGCGTCGACCCCAACCCGCGGATCGTGTCCGAGCGCCTCGTCGATCCGTCGGCGCTGGTCATGGGCAACACCGCCGAGAATGTGCACGACCGCTACCCGGCCATCACCAAGGAACGGACCGACGCCTACGCGGTGCGCTCGCAGGATCTGGCCGCCAAGGCCTACGCCGACGGCAAGATCCAGCCCGCCCTGGTGCCCGTCGCCACCCGTTCGGCCGAACTGGGCTTCGGTCTGGCCACCACCGACGAGCCGATGCGCCCGGGCACCACCGTCGATGATCTGGCGGGGCTCAAAACCCCGTTCCGTCCGCACGGCCGGGTCACCGCGGGCAACGCCGCGGGCATCAACGACGGCGCCACCGCCGCCCTGCTGGCCTCCGAGGACGCCGCCAACGAACTGGGCCTGCCCATCAAGATGAAGCTGGTCACCTACGCGTTCGCGGGTGTGGCACCCGAGGTGATGGCCGTCGGCCCGATCCCGTCGACGGAGAAGGCCCTGGCCAAGGCCGGGCTGACCATCGACGACATCGACGCCTTCGAGATCAACGAGGCGTTCGCCGTGCAGGTGCTCGCCTTCCTCGATCACTACGGCATCGACCAGAACGACGACCGCGTAAACCCGTACGGCGGCGCCATCGCGTTCGGTCATCCGCTCGCGTCGTCGGGTGTGCGGCTGATGATTCAGCTGGCCCGGCAGTTCGAGGAGGATCCGTCGATCCGCTACGGCATCACCACGATGTGCGTGGGTCTGGGCATGGGCGGCACTGTCATCTGGGAGAACCCCAACTGGAACGGCGAGAAGAAGGGCGCGGCCTGATCATGAGCACCCCCATCGAAACCCTGCTCGCCGATGTCGAGCAGTACTTCAGCGACGACGAGGTGGTCACCGCCGCCTACCTGCGCAAGGTCACCCTGGCCTCGGGCAAGGTGCTGGGCCTGGTCACCCTCGACAACGGCCTGGACCACACCCGCCCCAACACGTTCGGGCCCAAGTCGCTGGTGGCGCTGAACACCGCCTACGACGCCGCCCTCGCCGACGACGAGATCGAGGCGATCGCGGTCACCGGTAAGCAGTTCATCCTGGCCGCGGGCGCCGACCTGACCTCGCTGCGTTCGGGCGGTGCGGAAGGCATCCGCACGATCGCCGAACTCGGTCATGCGGTGTTCCGCAAGATCCGTGGAGCCAAGCCTTCTTTCGGCTTCATCAACGGCCTGGCGCTCGGCGGTGGCCTGGAGGTGGCGCTGCACGCCGACTACCGCACGGTCATCGACTCGGTGCCGGCGGTCGGTCTGCCCGAGGTGATGCTGGGCCTGATCCCCGGCTGGGGCGGAAGTTACCTGCTGCCCAACCTGATCGGGCCTGCGAACGCCGCCAAGGCGTTCATCGAGAATCCGCTCAACAACGGCAAGGTCATCAAGGGCCTGCAGGTGCGGGATCTGGGTATCGCCGACGTCGCGTTCAACGGCGCCGACTACCTGGAGCAGTCGCTGGTGTGGGCCGACAAGGTGCTCACCGGTGAGATCACCGTGGCCCGCCCCGAGATCGACCGCGGCCAGGCCTGGGACGATGCCGTCGCCAAGTCCGCGGCCTTTGTCGCCGGCAAGACCAGCGGCGCCTCCCCCTCCGCGGCCAAGGCGATCGAACTGCTGACGCTGGCCAAAACCGCCACTCCGGACGAGGCTTTCGCCGCCGAGGACGACGCGCTGGTCGCGCTGTCTCAGACGCCGGAGCTGGTCGCGTCACTGTATTCGTTCGACCTGGTGCAAAAGCGCGCCAAGCGTCCCGCCGGGGCACCCGACAAGAATCTGGCGCAGAAGGTCACCAAGGTCGGCATCATCGGCGCCGGCCTGATGGCCTCGCAGTTCGCCCTGCTGTTCGTGCAGAAGCTCAAAGTTCCTGTGGTGCTGGTGGATCTCGACCAGGAACGCGCCGACAAGGGTGTGGCCTATGTGCACGCCGAACTCGACAAGAAACTGGCCGCCGGCCGGGCCGGCCAGGACGCCACGAACCGGCTCAAGGCGCTGGTGAGCGGCGAGGTCGACTACCAGAAGGCATTCGGCGACGCCGACTTCATCATCGAAGCGGTCTTCGAGGAAATGGGCGTCAAGCAGACCGTTTTCCACAATGCCGAACTGGTGGCGCCGGAGACCGCGATCTTCGCAACCAACACCTCGTCGTTGTCGATCACTGAAATGGCCTCCAAGCTGAAGAACCCCGACCGGGTGGTGGGATTCCACTTCTTCAATCCGGTGGCGGTGATGCCACTGCTGGAGGTCATCAAGGGCGAGCACACCTCCGACGCGGCGCTGGCGACGGCTTTCGCGACCGGAAAGAAGCTGGGTAAAACCACCATCCTGGTCAAGGATTCACCGTCCTTCATCGTCAACAGGCTGCTCGGCCGGTTCATGGGCGAGGTCGGACGTATCGCTGACGAGGGAACACCTGTTTCTGTCGTGGATTCGGCATTTGCCGGTGTTGCGCCGATGCCGCCGTACGTTCTGATCGCCCTCGTGGGTCCGGCGATCGCCTACCACAACAACGAAACGCTGACCAAGGCGTTCCCCGAGCGGTTCTACCTGTCGGAGAATCTGCACAAGGTGGTCGAAGCGGGCAAACGTTCTTTCTACGGCCCGGACGGAAAGCTCGACCCCGAGGTGGAGGCTCTCCTCACCGTCGGCGACAAGCAGTTGACACCACAAGAGGTGCGCAACATCACCCTCGACGGCCTCGCCGACGAAATCCGGCGCATGCTCGACGAGGGTGTCGCGTCGGCACCGGAGGATATCGACCTGGCGATGATCACCGGTGCGGGTTTCCAGTTCTGGAATGGTGGAATCACGCAACTGCTTGACCGAGAAGGGATTTCGGAGAAGGTGACGGGACGCAAGTTCCACTGAGTCATCCCGGATGACCCCGATGGCCCCGGCCGCCACTATCGGTGCGCCGGGGCTATTTCATTAACATTTGGAGACGGTTCTCGCATAATCTGTGGTTGTTCGGTTACCGTGTAGGGCATGGCAAAGATTCAGACCGTCACCTTTGTTGACGACCTCGACGGCAAGGAACTCGATCCCGACGATCAGCACACCATTTCGTGGACGTGGCTGGGTGTCGAATACCAGCTGGACGTTTCCGGTGCCAACCTCGACAAAATCGAGAATGGCAAGGTTACGGTGGCAAAGCTTCTGGACTCGTCCACCCGTGTCGGTGGCCGTAAGCGTTCGACCGTCGGTCGCGGCGCGGTGGCCGCGCCGAGCGCCCCGGCACGCGGCGGAAGCTCCAACACCTCAGATATCCGCGAGTGGGCCACCGAGAACGGTTTCAGTGTCTCCCCGCGTGGCCGGATCGCCCGTGAGGTGATCGAGGCCTACGAAGCAGCTCACTGACCTTTCCTTTTCAGCCCCCTGTCATGCACGGCTGCGGTCCGTACCGGAATTCCTGGTATCGACCGCAGCCGTCGTCGTTTCCGGTCCCCGACCGCCGGTCTGTCGCCGGCGCATCTTTGTCACCGGCGCACACTCGTGGGAAGGTCGATATATGTCACACGATCAATCCCACCCGCATTCACCCGGCGCTCATGACCACGGCGCTCATGACCACGGCGCAGACGAACACGGGGCACACGAACACGGGGCCGCGCCGCACAGCGCGCGGGAATGGGACGAGCGATACGGCAGCGCCGACCGATTGTGGACCGCGCTGGTCAATCCGTCCCTCGTCGACGAGGCGGGCACGCTGCGGCCGGGCACTGCGCTCGATGTCGGCTCCGGCGAGGGCGCCGATGCCCGCTGGCTCGCCGACCAGGGTTGGCAGGTGACGGCGGTGGACATTTCCCGTGTCGCCATCGACCGTGCCGCACAGCTCGATTCGCCGTCAGATCCCGATGAGCGCCACGAAATCCGGTGGCTGCACACCGATCTCACCGTCGACGAGGTTCCCGGGAGCTTCGCACTCATCAGCGCCCACTACTTTCCCATCCCGCAGGCCCATCGCGCGGTCGCCGAGAAGCTGGTGGCGGCTGTCACTCCCGGCGGGACGCTGCTGGTGGTGGCCCACGACGAGAGCGGCATCCGCGCACACGGTATCGATCCCGGCGACTACGTCCAGCCCGCCGACTACGCGGCGCTGCTCGATGATTCGTGGTCGATCGTCACCCACGAGACCCGGCCGCGAGCGCGGCCCGCCGGTTCCCCGGCCTCCGGACAGCGGCACATGCTCGACGTGATTCTGCGCGCACAGCGCAAACCCTGACCATTCAGAACACACCCGAACAGGGACCGAGAAAAGTTGAAGACCCCCACCCGGCGTGATTCCTGGTGGGGGTCTTCATTGGTAGCGGGGACAGGATTTGAACCTGCGACCTCTGGGTTATGAGCCCAGCGAGCTACCGAGCTGCTCCACCCCGCGTTGGTGAACACCACGTTACAGGCACGCCGCGCGCATGCGCAAATCGCTGATCCTGTGATCTCCGCAACACCGACGACCTGCGCTTTCTGAGCTTTTCAGGCCCGATACCCGCGCACGCCAGGGCGGAGACCGGCCTCGACCCCAGGACCTAGGGCATATGTGACCTGCGACACACCGGGGTAGACTGGAATGCGCACCACCGGACCGGCCAGCAGGAGGAAACCCAGACAGGAGGCCACAATGACCACAAATTTCCCGACCACCCATTTTTCATCCACGCACTACCCGCACCGGCATGAAAGCCACGGCAACCACCCGATGAGCTTCGTCGGATTCGTCCTCGTCCTCGCCGGATTCGTGACCGCGGCCCTCTGGCTGGTCCACATGGCCGGCGGCAGCGGCGGCCAGGCAGCCGCGTACGGCATCGCGGCGGCGGTCGCCTTCGGCAGCGCGGTGACGATCTTCGTCAGGCTGACCCGACGGACCCACCACAGTCCACTTCTTCCCGACAACACCGACACCGAGACGGACCGTTACCTGCACGAGTACCGGGACTGACCGCACGATCAGACCCGCACCCCGGCCAGAAAAGATCGGTCCGGACAGATAGGTCCGGAAAAGACGGAGTCCCCCGGCCACAAGGACCAGGGGACTCCGGCGTGTCGGTGACCCCGACGATCAGCCGCCCGAGTTCTCGTACTGATCGACAGCCTTCTTCAGCTTCTCCAGGGCCTCACCGTAGGCCTTGAAGTCACCGTTCTGCTGTGCGGACTTCAGGTCGTCGAGCGCGGCGCCCATCGCCTTGACCGCGTTGTCGCGCTGGCTTCCCGACTGACCGCCGGACGTCGCCGGCGGCGTGGTGCCGCCCTGCGTCGGTTGCGTCGGCTGCGTCGGCGTGGTGGTCTCCCCCGGCACGCTGACCGCGTTCTCCGGGTCGATACCCACCTGTGCCAGCGCACCTGCCGTGGTGGCCGCGTACCCGATCCTGGCCGTGTTGCCGAGCTTGTCCTGATACTGCGTCACGATGCGGAACAACCGCGGATACGATCCCTCGCCCTTGGCCTGCACGTACAGCGGCATCACGTAGAGGATGCCGTTGTCGCCCACCGGCAGTGTCAGCAGATTGCCGAACTGGGTGGTCGCTGTGTTCTCCAGGTTCTTCAGGTTCTCGCTGACCCGGTCGTCGGCCTTCATCGGGTTGAACGCCTGCTTCGGGCCGACGCGCTGCGAACTGAGCGGCAGCGTGCGCAACGTGATCCTGCCGTAGTCGTCGGGGTCCGACGATGCGGTCATGTACGCACCGAGGATCGGCCGGTTCAGCCGCGTCATCACCGACGTCAGCTGGAACGAGGCCCGCTTGTCATCGGGGTCTGCGGCGACGAAGTAGTACGGCGGCTGGTCAAGCCCCTGCCTGTCGGCCTGATCGTTGGTGGGGTCCGCCGGCACCGACCAGAACTGGCTGCCCTGGAAGAACGCCTGCGGATCCTTCACGTGATACTTCGCCAGCAGCGTCCGCTGGATCTTGAACAGATCCTCCGGATACCGCACATGATCACGCAGATCGCCCTCCTTGTCGAACTGCGAACGCGGCTCGACCGTGCCCGGGAAGACCTTCATCCAGGTCTTGAGCACCGGGTCCTTGTCGTCGAACTGGTACAGCTTCACCTCGCCGGTGTACGCGTCGACGGTGGCCTTCACCGAGTTGCGCACATACGACACCTGGCGGTTGACCTGGGTGCGTCCGGTCTGGCCACGGTTGAGTTCCTGCGCGTCCGTCGTAAGCGCCTGCAGCGAGGTTTTCTGCGCGTACGGATAGTTCTCCAGCGTGGTGTAGCCGTCGACGATCCACTTGATCGAACCGTCCGCCATCACCGCCGGATAGGTCTTGGAGTCGACGGTCAGCCAGGGCGCGGCCTTCTTGACCCGGTCCCGCGGATCGCGGTTGTACAGGATCTTCGAGTTCTTGTTGATCTCGCTCGACAGCAGGAAGTTGCGCTCACCGAACTTCACCGAATACATGAACCGGTTGAACCAGTTGCCCAGGGACACACCCGAATCACCCTGGTAGGTGTACTTGAGGTTGTCGGTGTCGTATTCACGCGCGGGAGCCCCGTCGGAACCGACGATCGCGTAGTCGGGCGTGCCCTTCGAGATCAGCTCACCGAAATAGATCCGCGGTTCGGTCACCTTGATCGGCGAGTTCTTTTTGTAGTCGTCGGTCTTGAAATTGCTCAGGTCGCCGACCACGAAGTCCGGTTCACCCGACCCTTCCGCGGCGTTGTCGGCGGACGCGGCCTTGCGGACCGTATTGGCCGGAGCCGCGACGAAACCGTTTCCGTGCGTGTAGGTCAGGTGTTTGTTGAGCCAGTTCCCCTGATCGCCGGCCAGTCGCGCCGGGTCGATCTCGCGGACCGCCACCACGTAATCGCGCATCTCACCGTCGACCTTGTAGCGGTCGATCGCCAGCTGCGAGGGGAATCCGTAGAAGTTCTGCCGCTGCTGCAACTGGGTGTAGGTGCCCGAGACGATATTCGGGTCGAGAATGCGGATATTGGACAGCGTCGCCTTGTCGCTGTTGACGGCCGCGGGATCGGGATCCTTCGCCGCCCAATTGTCCTTGGTCGTCACCTTGTCCTTGCCTATGCCATAGGCCTGTTCGGTGGCGGCGATATTGCGCCCGATGTATTTGGCTTCCTTCTGCGCCGCGTTCGGCTTCACCGAGAACTGCTCGACGGCCAGCGGCCAGCCCACCCCGATCAGCAACGCCGACACCAGCATCAACACGGTGGCCAGCGCCGGCACCCGCAGATCACGCAGCACGATGCCCGCGAAAAACGCGACGGCACAGATGATCGCGATCGCCATCAGGATCAGCTTGGACGAGAGCACCGCGTTCGCGTCGGTGTAGCTCATGCCGGTGAACGTCTCCTGCTTGCGCTCACTCGACAGCAGCGAATAGCGGTCGAGCCAATACGCGACGGCCTTGAGCAACAAGAAAGTCCCCGCCAGCACCGACAACTGCACCCGCGCCGCCATCGAGATCGACGGGGCCACACCACCACCGCCGAGCCGGATCGACCCGAACACATAGTGCGTCACCAGGTTCACCACGAACGCCACCACCACGATGACGAACAGCAGGTTGAGCAGGAACCGCCAGAACGGCAGATCGAACGCGTAAAAGCCCACGTCCAAACCGAACTGGGGATCCTTCACGCCGAACGAGGTGCCCTTGAGAAACACCTGGACCGTCGACCACGAGCCCTGCGCCACCAGACCGGCGAGCACACCGATCAACAGCGGCGGCAGCACCGCGAACCAGCGGATCCGGGCCATCACCGTCGTGCGGTACCGCGCCAGCGGATCCGGGCCGATCCCCGAGGGCACGAACACCGAACGCGACCGGTAGGCGACGGCCACCGCCGCGAAGACGATCGCGGCCGTGAGCACCGCGGCCACCAGGAACACGATGATCCGAGTCCAGATGATCGTCGAGAACACCTCCGTGTACCCGATATCGGAGAACCAGAGCCAATCAGTGGTCAGACTGACGGCGCGTGGACCCACCAGCAGCAGAATCAGGACGGCTACGCCGATCCAGATCACCACCTTGCTCCTGCGTGACAGTGTCGGCAATCCCGCCGGCCCGCGAACGCTCACCTGACCTACTCTCCAAAGTTCCCAATCCGGACATTCACCACGACTGTAGTCACAGGCGGCGACCACCAGCGTGCCACCACCCGTCCCGACCTCCCCCAGGGCTGGACATGGTGCCCCCAACTCTACTGGTGAGACGCCCCACAACAGCCGACCTGGTCCGTTCCCCCCAACACTCGGTCCGGACGGGCAAGATGTAACGGTGAGTACCGCATTGACACCCGACGCCCTGGGCAGCGCACTGCGCGACGTTGCGACCTATGTCGGCGCCGACGGCTGGAGCCGGCCGCCCGCCCTCTTCGCGCTCGTGCCCACCCATGTGCTCGCCGCGGCCAACCCCGGCCTCATCGACGCCGACGATGACTCCGAACTCAGCCCCGTCGCCCAGGATCGGCTCCCCCTCGGCTCCGACGACCACTACGCCGAGCTCGAGCAGGTCCTGGGCACCACATCCTGGCCGGACGCCGTCGCCGGCTGCGCCCTCGCACTCGAGGTGGTGGTCATCCCTCCCGAGGCCGAGGCCGACCTCGACTCCGCCTTCGAACCGCTCCTCGGTGACCCCGAGGCCGCCGAGGCCGCCGCCCGCGAGGCCGCCAGAGCCCACCCCGGCAGCCGCGTCGCCCGGCTCATCATCGGCGCCCTGCGCGGCGGGCAGCACCTCGCCCTCATGCAGCTCAAACCCGAAACCGAGGACGACGACCCCGAAACCCAGGACGAGCTCCTCACGCACCCGGACCTGGCCCCTAATCTGGTGGCCGCCCTCGCGGCAACATTTGCGGTTGAATCAGGCTCCGCTTGACCCCGTTCTTCACTCCGACACGCGGGGCTCGTTCCTCGCTCGCGTGTCGTCGCTCCAGAACGGGGGCGCTACGCCTGATTCAACCGCGCGACCACGATTCGTGCCCACCTGGCATGGGCCTCTCACCTGGCATCAGCACTGCGGGAGGGGTTGTCCTTCGCCCAGCTTCTTCAGGGAGTCCAGGGCATTGTCGAGGGTACTCACCTTGACCAGTTCGAGGCCGTCGGGTTTGTCACCCTTGGCCTCGGCGCAGTTGCCCGCGGGAACCAGGAACACCGTGGCGCCCTTGTCGCGGGCGGCGCGCGTCTTGTGGGTGATGCCGCCGATCTCGCCGACCTTGCCCTCCGGATCGATGGTGCCGGTGCCGGCGATGAACTTACCGCTGTTGAGCGGGCCGGGGGTCAGCTTGTCGATGACGGCCAGGGTCATCATCAGGCCGGCGGACGGGCCGCCGATGTCGCCGACGTTGAAGGTGATCTTCAGGTTCGGGTCGCCGTTGCGCAGCTCCGGGGTGACCCCGAGGTAGCCGAGTTTCGGGTCGTCGGGGCGCTTACCGAGGGTGACCTTGACGTGTTCGGTCGCGGTTCCCCGGCGCACGTCCATCGCCACCGCGGTGCCGGGTGCCGATCCGCGGATCACCTGCTGCACCTGCGAGGTCGTCTTCACCGGGGTTCCGGCGACGCTCAGCAGCACGTCGTCCTTGCGCAGGACCCCGGCGGCCGGCCCGTCGTGCGCGACCTCCTCGACGATCAGTTCCGTGGGCCGGTTCAGATGAACCAGCGCCGCCAGGGTCGCGTTGTCCTCGGAGTCGGTCATATCGCGCAGATTGCCCTCGCGGACCTGCTCCGGGGACTGGTCGGGCGGAAACACCCGGTCCCGCGGCGACAACGTGTAGTCACCGGAGATCCACTTGCCGATCGAATCGAACAGGCTCATCCCGTCGACCACCGACACCGTGGTGAGGTTCAGGTTCCCCGACGTCTTGTCGAGCTGGGCGCCCTCGATCTGCACGACCGGCTTGTCCCCGTTCATGCCCAGGGTGTTGACCGTCGGCCCCGGCCCCAGCGCCACATAGGGAACCTTGACGGACGTACCGACCACCAGCAGGACCACGAAGGTCAGCACGGTGACCGCGACAGTGACCAGACGCCGAATACCGGGCGGCAAACTCATTTCATCGAGTGTATGCGGTGCCTCCGGCCGGTAGCGCCGGTGCCCGAACTGTACCGTTGAAGGTATGACTGACCTGCCCTTCGGTTTCTCCTCCTCCGGCGACGACGACGATCGCCGCGATTCCGGCGACAAGAGCGGCGACAAGGACGGCGGCAACACCGGGAAGGGTTCCGGCGGCCAGGATCCGTTCGGTTTCGGCTTCGGCGGCGCACAGGGTTTCGATCCCTCGAACTTCGACCCGTCGGCATTCAACCCGGCGATGCTGGGACAGATGTTCTCGCAGCTCGGGAGCCTGTTCAGCGGTATGGGTTCGGGACTGTCGGGCAGCGGATCGTCGGGACCGGTGAACTATCAGCTCGCCGCCAATCTGGCCCGGCAGCAGATCGGTGACTTCACCCCCGTCAGCGGCGGGGAGAACAAGGCCGTCGAGGACGCGGTCCGGCTCGCCGAGGTGTGGCTCGATGACGCGACCGTCTTCCCCAGCGGCATCGCCAAGTCGGTGGCGTGGACTCCGGTGCAATGGCTTGAGGAGACGATGCCCACGTGGCAGCGCCTCTGTGATCCGGTCGCCGTGCAACTGTCCAAGACCTGGGAGGGCAACCTGCCTGCCGAGGCCGCCCAGTTCGCCGGCCCGATGATGGGCATGCTCACGCAGATGAGCGGGATGGCGTTCGGCACGCAGCTCGGGCAGGGCCTCGGGCAGCTCGCCAAGGAGGTACTGACCGGCACCGACATCGGGCTGCCGCTGGCCTCCGACGGTGTCGCCGTGCTGCTGCCCGAGGCCGTCGGCACCTTCACCGAGGGCCTCGAACAGCCCGCGCAGGAGGTGATGGTGTTCCTCGCCGCCCGCGAGGCGGCGGCGGTGCGGCTGTTCGCACACGTACCGTGGCTGCGGCAGCGGCTGCTGTCGACGGTCGAGGAGTACGCCCGCGGCATCAGTATCGACTTCAGCGGCATCGAGCAGCTCACCACCGATCTCGATCCCACCCAGTTGCTCTCCGATCCGTCCAAGCTGGAGGAGCTGATCAGTTCGTCGGCGTCGTTCGAGCCGAAGACCACTCCCGAGCAGCAGGCCGCGCTCAACCGGATGGAGACACTGCTCGCGCTGATCGAGGGCTGGGTGGAGCAGGTGGTGGCCAAGGCGCTCGGCGACCGGATCCCCGGCACCGGTGCGCTCACCGAGACCATGCGCAGGCGACGCGCCTCCGGTGGCCCGGCCGAGCAGACCTTCGCGACGCTGATCGGGCTGGAATTGCGGCCCCGCAAGGTGCGGGAGGCGTCGGCGCTGTGGCGGCAACTGCTCGACGCCTCCGACATCACGGTCCGCGACGGGGTGTGGGCGCATCCCGATCTGATCCCCGACGCCACCGATCTGGACCATCCCGCCGCTTTCGTCGACCGGGTGATCGGCGGTGGCACAAGCGCTTTCGACGATCCCATCGCCGAACTCGAGCGCACCCTCGCGGAGGAGCGTGCCAATGAGCAACGCGAGAAGGGCGGCAAGGAGCAACGCGAGAAGGGCGGCAGCTCAGACACCGACGGCGACGCCTGAGGAGTTCGTCCGGGTTATCCACAGCCCACACATTCACCCCCGTCGACGGCTGATTCTGCTGGCACACTTGCCATGTGAGCAGGGGGATCATCGCCGACGCCGAACAGTCACCACCCGCGCCCTATCCGGCGCTGGGTCCGCACGTCCACGTCATCACGTTGACGCACAACAAGATCCGTATCGGCTCCGGCCCGGCGGGCAGTCTGGATCTGATCGTGCGCGACGGCATCGACGTGGAGAAGGTGGGCGCGCTCCTGGCCTGGATGCGGGTGCCGCGCCGCCGCGACGACCTCGTCCGACGAGCGCGGCGAGCGGGTCTGACGCGGCGCGATGTCACCCTCATCGTGCGCTCGCTCGTCACGGCCGGGCTTGCCGTGCCCACCGAGGACGCGGTGCCACGGGTGTCCACCGGGACCGTCGGTGACGCCCGCCCCGCGCCCCGGACGGTGCGGGTCAGCATCGAGGGCCGCGGCCCGTTGACGACGCGGTTGCGCACCCACCTACCGCACGTCGGTGTCGCGGTGACGGCGTTCGAGGACGCGAACCTGACGATCCTCGCCGACCACCTCGTCCCCGACCCGTACGTCGTCGACACCCTGATGCGCCGGGGCCGGGCGCACCTGCAGGTGCGGATGCGTGACGGCGTCGGCCTGATCGGTCCACTCGTGCTGCCCGGACACACCAGTTGCCTGCGCTGCGCCGACCATCACCGCACCACCCTGGAGCCGCACTGGCCGCAGATCTCGACCGCGCTCGTCGGCCGGACCTCGGATGCGGCACCCGCCCAGATCCGGGCCACCGCCGCCCTCGCCCAGTGGCAGATCGAGGAGCTGGCGGCCGCGCTGACGGCGGCCGCCCACGGGGCGGCCCACGCCCACCCGCAACTGATCGACCACGTCCTCGAACTGCACCCGCGGCCGACCCGAATCGAACTGCGCCAGTGGACACCACATCCGCTGTGCGGGTGCCGCACGGCAACGCGCGATTCCTGAGATCACCGGCGTTCGGGGTCGGCTACTCTCGCTGTGGGGAAAGGAAGCGCATGAGTGAGATCACCCGAGGGTCCGGGCGCCGGAACGCCAAGCTGGCGGCCCTGCCCATCGGTATGGCGGGGCGGGCGGCAGCGGGTCTGGGCAAGCGCATCGCGGGCAAGGACAAGGACACCGTCAACCAGGAACTGATGGAGAAGGCCGCCGAGCAGCTCTTCGCCGTTCTCGGTGAGCTCAAGGGCGGAGCCATGAAGGTAGGGCAGGCGCTGTCCATCATGGAGGCCGCGATCCCCGAGGAGTTCGGTGAACCGTTCCGTGAGGCGCTCACCAAGCTGCAGGCCGAGGCGCCGCCGCTGCCCGCGGCCAAGGTCCACCAGGTGCTCGACCGTCAGCTCGGCACCAAGTGGCGTGGCCGGTTCAGGGAATTCTCCGACACGCCCGCCGCCGCGGCCAGCATCGGCCAGGTCCACAAGGCCATCTGGTCCGACGGCCGCGAGGTGGCCGTCAAAATCCAGTACCCGGGCGCCGACCACGCGCTGAAGGCCGACCTGAAAACCCTGTCGCGGATGTCGGGCCTGATGCAGCGCATGTCGCCGGGCACCGACGTCAAGTCGATGATGGACGAGCTCATCGACCGCACCGAGGCCGAACTCGACTATCTCGGCGAGGCCGACAATCAGCGCGCCTTCGCCAAGGCCTTCGCCGGCGACCCCGACTTCGTGATTCCCAAGGTGATCGCCAGCGCACCCAAGGTGATCGTGTCCGAATGGCTCGACGGCACCCCGCTCTCGCGCATCATCAGCACCGGCGACCAGGCCACCCGCAACGATGCCGCCGCCAAACTCGCCACCTTCGAGTTCTCGTCACCGGTGCGGGTGGGGTTGCTGCACGGCGATCCGCACCCCGGCAACTTCTTCCTCACCGATGACGGCCGGTTCGGCGTCCTCGATTTCGGCGCGGTCGGGCACTTCCCCGACGGCCTGCCGCCCGACGTCGGCCCCATCCTGCGGCTGGCCCGCGACAAGCAGTACGACGAGCTCAAGGCACTGATGGTGAAGGCCGACTTCATCCTGCCCAACCACGTCAACAAGGTGAGCGCCGCCGACATCGAGACCTACCTGATGCCGTACGTCGATCCGCTGTATTCGGAGTCGTTCCATTTCACCCGCAAATGGTTGCAGCGGGCCGCGGGCAAGGCCACCGACATCCGCGGCGACGTGTACAAGACATCGCGGCACCTGAATGTGCCCAAGCAGTACGTGATGGTGTTCCGGGTGCTCGCCGGCTGCGTGGGCATCGCCGCGCAGATGGACGCCGAGGCCCCGTACCGGTCGATCTTGGAGAAGTGGGTTCCCGGCGTCGCGGACTGAACTCTCTCGACTGAGCCGGGTCAGGCCCGCAGGAGCCGGTGATCGTCCCGGAGCCAGCGGGCGAAGGCATCGCCGTCGAGGTCGAGTGCCTGCAACCGGGGCAACGTGTGCCGGTCGTCGGTGACGGTCGCCGGCTCGGGCACGCTGGTACAGGCGATGTCGACGCCGAGTTCGCGTGCGGCGGCCACGGCCGAGTCGTCGTAGCGGCCGAACGGGAACGAGAAGCAGGTGATGCGGCGGCCGGCGAGTTCCTCGATCCGCCGGTGCCCGCCGTGGATCTGGTCGCGCTGGCGCCGCGGCGACAGGTCGGTCAGCGACAGATGGTCGAGGGTGTGACTGCCGACGGTGATCAGCGGATGCGCGGCGAGCTCGGCGAACTCGTTGTCGTCCACCATGATCCGGGGCACCGACACCCGCTGACCGGACCAGGTGAGCAGGTCGTCGGCGGCCCGGTCCTGCTCGTCGGGGTCGAGCACGACGATCGCGGCCCACAGGGTGGCGAACAGCCGCTGCCGGTCGGTGACGGCCGCATCGACATCGGCGCGCCAGCGGCCGTCGGTGACCTGCTCGGCGGAGCCATCGGTGGCCTGCTCGGCGGAGCCGTCGGCAAGGGTGTACCGGTGACGCTCGTCCCCGAGGGTGATCTCCAGTTCCACGGGCAGGACAGTGGGTGCGAGGACCGCGCGTTCGAGTGCGTCCCACCAGAATTCGCGGGTGCGGCCGACGGCGTTGCCGATCACGAAGATCGTCGCCGGGATCTCGTGGCGTTCGAGGATCGGGAGCGCGGCGACCACATTGTCGAGGTAGCCGTCGTCGAAGGTGACCGCGAGCCGTTCGCCGGACCGGCTGTAGGCGTCGCCGTCGGCGGAGAAGCTCACGGCGTCGACGGTGCTGCGGTGTTCGGCGAGGACCTGCATCTGCTCGTCGAACATCCGCGGCGACACGCAGATGCCCCACGGGTCGAACGCGGCGTCGATCACGCGGTGGTACATGAGGATTCCGCCGCGGCGGCGATACCCGCGGATCCGTCTGCGGACCCCGCCGCGGATCACCGACCGGACCAGTCCGGCGTCAGGAACTCGCATCGGTATCCGGTTCGCCGGCGGCTTTCTTGCGGGCTTCGCCCGGGGGCTTCTTGCGGGCGACGATGGTCACGGTCACCGGGTACTCGGAGTCGACGACGTCGAGTTCGTCGGTGGTGAGTTCGCTGGTGGCCAGCCCGTGCAGGAACGACGTCGCCGACAGCACGTTGCCATTGGTGGTGATCCGTAGTTCGTCGGCGTCGAAGGCGGTGGCGAACAGCCACTGTGCGGTGGCCTCGTTCAGCGACCAGCTCGCCTGCCATTCGGGGTCGGCGATCTGGCTGATCCCCGGCACGGTGCAGAGCACCACCCCGCCGGGCGCGAGGATGCGGTGCAGGGTGGCGACCGCGGCCTTCATGTCGAAGATGAACTGCAGGGTCTGCGTGATGATGATGCAGTCGTAGGTGTGGCTCGGGATGTGCGGGGCGTCGGTGAGGTCGGCGGCGTAGGTGGCGCCGGGCACCTCGTTGAAGTGGGACATGTCCGACCGCGCGACGTCGTGGCCGAAGCGTTCGGTGTAGGTGCGTTCCCCGATCTCCAGTACCCGGCCTGTGACCAGGGCGCGTTCGGTGTCGAGGAACTTCTCGATGTAATACCGGTCGATGGGGAGGCCACGCGCGAAGCCGTATTCGCGGCAGATGGGTTCGGTGCGCCGCAGCTGCCCGAACCGCACATGGCCCACGCGGGGGCGCTGCTTCCAGATCCCCCACTTGCGGATCGCCCGCTGGTAGCCGTCCTCACCGAGGACACGCTTGGCCAGAGCCGTCCGATTCACTTCCAGAATGGTCATCGCTATCCCCTGACGGCCCCGAACCGGCGTCAGGGCACTTACACCGTCGGCCGTTTAGGTTACCCTAAGCTCCCTTCCGGCAGATGTCGCCCTCCACGATGAGTGCTGACCTGCCCAGATACCTCAGAACGCACATATCGGATCGGTCTCGCGACGACCGGTAGGCCGCCCTCGCGATGAGGGCGGCCTACCTTATTTCGACCTGCGCTTCCGGTGTCCCCGGGTTCGGGCCGGACATCAGGCGACGGCGTTCTTCCGCGGCCGGCCACGCGGCCGCTTGCGCGCCACGACGGTGCCGCGCTCGAAGATCTCGCCGCCCCACACGCCCCAGGGCTCGGCCCGATCGAGCGCCGCCCGCAGGCACTCGGCCTGGAGCGGGCACTGCGCGCACAGCGCCTTGGCCTGCTCGAGATCACGGGGATCCTCGGCGAACCACAGGTCGGCGTCGGTCACCTGGCAGGGCAGGTCGAGGACGGGCCGGCGGTCCGCCTCCATACAGGACTCGAGTACGTACTCGACGGTCATAATTTCTCCACATCTAGGTTTGCTGTCGGTCTTGTGGTGACTGACCCGCTGCCTGCGATGTGGTCTCCGGGTGTCCGGTCCTCGTGGGAGAGAAACGGTTTCGGGGATTCACAATCAAAAAGGCCACGGGGTTCGTCGTCGCGATCCGCCCGTGGCCTGTGCTGTCCGGTGTCCCCTACCTCGGGGATTCCGGTGAGAACACGGGGAATCGTTGCTTGGCTCGCACCATCGCTGCGATACCGGCTTTCGCGATGCGCAGTGCACCGACGGGAGCGATCGCCTCGGGGGCGGGCTTCTCCTTGCCGACGGGTTCACAGCTACGCCACGGACGATGGGGTCCGTCGACGAGTCGTGCCTGCACTGGGGTCGCATCGTCACCGGTGAACAACGCCAGATGGGCGTCGGCCACCGGAGCCGCATGATCGGTGCTCGAAACCCGATCAGCGATCTGATACGCACACAGCGATGAGACCGCCATATGGGTATCGGCCGCGCACGGTGCAGCGCCGGTCACGAACTCATCGTCGATCGTGTAGCCATTCATCGCTCCGACACTCCTTTCCGTGCTAGATCGGGAGACTGCTGAGGTTATCGGCGAGCCACCCGGTGTGGAACGCAAGACACTCTCCCCGTGTCGTGCTGACCAGAGTAGAGGGCGATCAGAAACCGCACAACCTATTTTTGACCTGCGGTTTTGCTGAGGCCCGCACTCGTGACCATCGCGACGATGTCCTCGCCGTAGTCGGTGAGCTTCTTCTGGCCGATGCCGCGGATACGGAGCAGGTCACGGTCGGTGACCGGGAGTTGCTCGGCGATCGCGGTCAGCGTCTTGTCGCTGAGGACGGTGAAGCCCGGCACCTTCTTGGCGTCGGCCACCTCGGCGCGCCACTGTTTGAGTTCGGCGAGCAGGTCCTCGTCGAGGTCGGCCGGGCAGCGTTCGCACCGGCCGAGCAGCGCCGCCGCCGATCCGACCAGGCGGGTGCCGCAGATCCGGCACGACGGGCCGCGGCGCACCGGACCGGGTTCGGCGATCCGGGAGGCGGGCGAACCGTCAGGCACCACGTCGTCGGTGAGGAAGCGCGAGCGGCGCCGGGGGCGGCCGCCCTCGTTGCGGGCCAGACCCCATGACACCTGCAGATGTTCCCGGGCCCGGGTCACGCCGACGTAGAACAGGCGCCGTTCCTCCTCGATGGCGTCGAAGCCGGCGTCAATGGCCTGCGAGATCGGCAGGGACCCGTCGGTGAGCCCGACGAGGAACACCGCATCCCATTCCAGGCCCTTCGCGGCGTGCAGCGACGACAGGGTGACGCCCTGCACCGTCGGCGGGTGCCGGGACTCGGCGCGTGAGTTCAGTTCGGCCACCACATTGCGCAGGGTCAGCTCCGGGTTGGCCGAGGCCATGTCGTCAACGAGTGCGGCGAGCGCCCGCAGCGACTCCCAGCGTGCCCGCGCCTGCGCACCCGCGGGCTCCTCGTCCGACAGCCCGAGCGGCACCAGCACGGCCCGGGTGAGGGTCACGACGTCGGCGTCGGCGGGCAGATCGTCGCGGCGGGCCGCCTCGGTGAGTCCGCGCATCGCCTGCCGCACCTCGGTGCGGGTGTAGAACGATTCGCCCCCGCGCACCTGGTACGGGATACCGGCCTCGGTGAGGGCCTGCTCGTGGTTCTCCGACTGCGCGTTGATCCGGTACAGGATCGCGATCTCCGACGCCGCCACGCCCTGCTCGATCAGCGCGGCGACCCGGGTGGCCACGGCAGCCGCCTCCGCCGGACCGTCGGGATATTCGGCGAACACCGGTTCCGGTCCGGCGGGCCGCTGACCGAGCAGCCGCAGCCGGGTTCCGGCGATGCGGCCGCGGGCCTGCCCGATCACCCGGTTGGCGAGGCCGACAACCTGCGGCGTCGAGCGGTAGTCACGTTCGAGGCGCACCAGCGTGGCGTCGGGGAACCGGCGGGTGAAGTCGAGCAGATATGACGGGGTGGCGCCGGTGAACGAGTAGATGGTCTGGTTGGCGTCGCCCACCACCGTCAGGTCGTCGCGGGCGCCGAGCCATTCGTCGAGCAGCCCCTGCTGCACCGGGGTGACGTCCTGATACTCGTCAACGACGAAACAGCGGTAGCGTTCGCGGAACTCCTCGGCCACCGCGCGTTCAGTGCGCAGGATCTCGGTGGTGTAGATCAGCAGATCGTCGAAATCGAACAGCCGGTCGCCGTTCTCGCCGACCTTCAGACGTTCGTACAGGGCAAAGACCTGGGCCACGTTGTCGGCGGGTTGCGGTGTCTCACGGCCGATCTCGGCAACGTGCTCGGCGTAACCGGACGGACCGATCAGCGACGCCTTGGCCCATTCGATCTCACCGGCGAGGTCGCGCACCGACTCCTTGGACGTGGACAGGCCCACCCGGTTGGCCGCGCGCGAGACCACCTGGAACTTGTTGTCGAGCAGTTCCCAGCGCAGCTCACCGAACACCTGCGGCCAGAAGTAGCGCAGTTGCCGCAGCGCGGCGGCATGGAAGGTCTGTGCCTGCACCGAACCCGCCCCGCCGACGCCGAGCGACCGCAGCCGCCCACGCATCTCACCCGCCGCCCGCGCGGTGAACGTGACCGCGAGAACCTGTCCCGGGTTGACCTGACCGGACGAGGTGAGGTGCGCGATGCGCCGGGTGATGGTCCGGGTCTTGCCGGTGCCCGCGCCGGCCAGCACGCACACCGGTCCGCGGGGGGCGAGGACGGCGGCACGCTGCTCGGGATCGAGACCATCGAGGATGTCGGACACGTCCCCCACTATCGCAGCCGGGTACGACAGCGGCTCAGGGACACAGGACAGGCGCTTCGCACACCCGTCCGACGGCCGCGCCGGTCATACCCCGAGCTTGGCCTTGACGTCGGCGATCGACGGGTTGGTGGCGGTGGTGCCGTCGGCGTACCGGACGGTGGGCACCACGTGGTTGCCGCCGTTGACGCTGCCGACGAACTCGGCCGCATCGGGGTTGACCTCGATGTCGATCTCCTGCCAGCTGATGCCGCTGGCCTTGAGCGCGGTTTTGAGGCGACGGCAGTAGCCACACCAGGAGGTGGTGTACATCGTCAGTTCGCCGTCGTCGGAGGTACGTGTGTCGTCGTCGATCACATTGCTCATGAAACCCATAACACCACAGGTCGGCGTGGTGTTCCGGACGGCTCGCCTACTGCGCGGCCCAGGCCTCGATCATGGCCCGAGCGATCGAGATCGAGCCGGGCAGACGTAGCCTCGGAGCGTCCGCGCCGGCCGCGGCGCCGGCGTCCGAACCGGACCAGCTGCCACCCGCGGCGAGCGCCTCCCGGACCTCGTCACGGTGGAACCAGATGGCGTCGCCGATCTCACCGTCGAGGAAGTTCAGCGGTTCGTCTGGGTTTCCGATCGCCTCGAAGCCGAGCATCAGCGACCGCGGGAACGGCCACGGCTGGCTGCCCAGGTAGCGCGGGTCGTGCACGGTGATGCCGACCTCCTCGTGGACCTCCCGGATCACACACTGCTCGAGTGATTCGCCCGGTTCGACGAAGCCGGCGAGCGTCGAGTACCAGCCGTCGGGCCACACCGCCTGCCTGCCGAGCAGCACCCTGTCGGCACCGTCGTGCACGACCGTGATGATCGCCGGGTCGGTGCGCGGGAACTCGTCGCCGGCTGTCGCCTTGGGCTGTCCCACCTCGTCGGGACCGGCGGCGGGCCGGCGTACCCAGCCGCCCCGCGCGGCGACGATCGGGACCCCGTCGGAAGGGGAGAACCGGGCGGTGGCATGCCAATTGAGGATGCCGAGTGCGGTGGCCAGCAAACCGGCCTCGTCGGCGCCGAGCAGTTCGGCACCGCGTCGCGGGTCGGCGGTCGGGCCGTCGATGTGGTCGACGCGCCGCGCCCACCTGTGCCCTCCGTGTGCGCCCTCGCCCTCGCCCAGCACACCGAGGAACACGGCATCCGGGCCCGGCTGCGCGCCGAGGGCCTGGGCGTCGACCCAGTGCAGCGAGCCGTCGTCCGCCACCGGATAGCGGCCGGTGGAATCGACCAGCAGCACCTGCGCGGCCGGCCAGCCCGCCCGCAGGGCGTCGGGGTCGTCGCGGAGTTCGTCGGCCCGGTGGTACGTGGCCCGCGACAGCAGTGGCGGCTGCGGCAGCGTGAACCGCGGCCCGCCCGGCCCGGGCGAGAGATTCTCAGTCATCGGAGGGACCACCCTGTCTCACGTACAGCAGGCGGTCGCCCGCCTCGATCTGTTCCACCTTGCTGTTGTCGACCCGGTACAGCACACCCTCGCGGACGACGCCCAGCACGATGTCCTTGGTGTGTTTGGGCGAGCCCCCTGTCTCGGTCGGGTCCACCTCGCGTTCGGCGATCGAATACCCCTCGTCCGGGGTGAGCAGGTCCTCGATCACCTCCACCACCGTCGGTGTCTTGGTGGCGATGCCCAGCAGCCGGCCGGCGGTCTCCGACGACACGACCACCGAGTTGGCGCCCGACTGCCGCATCAGGTGCTGATTCTCCGCCTCGCGGATGGAGGCGACGATCTTGGCGCGCGGGTTGATCTCGCGCGCGGTCAGCGTCGCCAGCACGGCGGTGTCGTCGCGGTTGGTGGCCACGACGATCGCCGCGGCGTGCGCCACCCCCGCCAGCCGCAGCACGTCCGATTTGGTGGCGTCGCCGCGCACCGTCACCAGGCCGTCCTGCGCGGCCGCCTCCAGCGCCGCGGCGTCGCCGTCGACAACCACGATCTCCGCCGGCTTGATACCGTCGCCGATCATCGCCTCGACGGCGGTACGGCCCTTGGTGCCGTAACCGATCACCACCGTGTGATTACGCACAGAGTTCCTCCAACGCTGAATCTTCAGGGCCTGCCGGGACCGTTCGGTGAGCACCTCGAGGGTCGTACCGATCAGCACGATCAGGAACAGCACGCGCATCGGCGTGATGATCAGGATGTTCACCAGCCGCGCCGACGGCGACAGCGGTGTGATGTCGCCGTACCCCGTGGTCGAGAGGGTGACCGCCGAATAGTAGAGCGAGTCGAGGAACGACAGCGGGTTGTTCTGCGCGTCGCGGTAGCCGGCCCGGTCGATGTAGACGATGACCGCTGTGAAGAACAGCGCGACGACCGCGAATACGACACGCTTGCCGATGGCCCGCCACGGGCTGGCCTGCAGCTCGGGGATGCTGATGACGCCGACGAGCGCGTAGTCGGGACCCTCCGACAGCTGGTCCGACCGCAGCCGGTTGCGGATTCGGTTACGAACGGCCACACCGGCGCCTGACGGTCATGAACGACTGCTCGCCGGGCGCGGTGTCCGCCCCCCGATGGTGCGTCGCCCGCGGTCTATGCCTCACAAGACCTTGAATCTAGTACCCTCCGGCGGTTTCGCAAGCAGGGCCGACACGACAGGCCGACGGCGATCGTCCGGGCCTGTTTGGCGAGCAGCCTATTTGGCCAGCAGCGCCGCCAGTGCCTCCCGGTCCGGCAGATCGTCCGGTTCGAGCGTTTCCCCGGATCGCACGTAGTGGAACGCCGCCCGCACCTTCTCCACCGGCACGTCCTGCAGTTGCGCCCACGCGATCCGGTAGGCGGCGAGCTGCACGATCAGCGATGTGCGTTTCGCGGGTTCGGGCACCGCACCGGTTTTCCAGTCGACGACCAGCCAGCGCCCCTCCCCCTCGGCGAACACGGCGTCGATGCGGCCACGGATCACCGTCGACCCGATCGCCGTCTCGAACGGCACCTCCACCTCGCTCGGGGTGCGCTGGGCCCACCGCGAGGCGAGGAACCGCTCGCGCAGCGCATCGAGGTCGGAGTCAGGACTGGCGGTGGCGTCGGCGGCGCCGGGCAGCTCGTCGATGTCGAGGAGCCGGGTAGCGCCGAACCAGCGTTCCACCCAGGCGTGAAAGGCGGTGCCGCGCCGGGCCGTCGGATTGGGCGGGAACGGGGTGGGCCGGCGCAGTCGCTGGGCGAAGGTCTGTTCGTCGGTGTCGAGTTCGACGAGCTGACTCACCGACAGGTGGGCGGGCAGTTCGACCTCGATGAGCGCCTGGTTGACGCCGCGCAGTTCGGCGAGCAGCGCGTCGGCCTCGGCACGCCACGCCGTGATCACCGGATCCTGCGCCACGGGTATCACCGGCGCGGGTTCTGCGGGTTTGCGTTTTCTGCTGCCGCGCTTGGTGGTTCGCGGCGGCGCAGCGGCCGGCACCTCAAACAGCCCGGACACCTCCCGGTGCGCCAACGCATCGAGCACCCGGTCTGCGGCGGCTCGCATCACGTCACGGCGGCCGGCGAGCGGGTCGTGCGGCCACGGTCGCGAGGTATCGCGTTCGGCGAGCGGGTTGGTCTCGCCGTCGGCGGGCGGGTCGACGATCCAATCTACCTGTAGCCCTTCGGAATCGGCGGCCGGGTCGGTCAGTGCGGTCTGGGTGATCTCCAGCAGTTCGGCAAAGAACAGCGACGGCCCGCGCGGCTTCTCGTCACCCTCGGACCAGTGGTGCGCCGACACCAGCAGTTCCTCCTTGGCGCGGGTGAGCGCCACGTACAGCAGCCTGCGGTCCTCCTCCAGCCGGCGTTCCTTGATCGCCTCCTTGTGCTCATCGAGGATCGTCTCCAGCTCTTTGCGGTCGGAAGCACCCGACACATCACACCGCGGAAACCCCTCCGATTCTGATGGTCGGGTGCCGGTTTCACCACCTTTCGCGGCGGTATCGGCGAGATCGCCACGCAGCTCGGCGGGCAGTTCCCGGGCGCTGCCCAGCCACGTCGAATCGGCCTTGCCGCCCGGGAAGATCCGGTCGCACAGATGTACCACGGCCACCACGTCCCATTCGAGGCCCTTGGCGGCGTGCACCGTCAGGATCTGCACCCGATGTTCGGACACCTCCACATGCCCGGGCTCCAAGCCCTTTTCGATGGACTGTGCCGCGTCCAGGAACGACAGCAGGCCCGGCAGGTTGGCGCCCGGCCGGTCGGCGAACCGCGACACGTACTCGGCGAAGGCGTCGAGCTGTTCACGGCCGGTGACGGTTCCGCGCATCCGCCGCGCCTGGATCTGCGCCTCCACCGACACCCCCATGGTGTGTTCGACGTCGGCGACCAGTTCCGGCAGCGGCTGACCGATCCTGCGGCGCAACGATTCCAGCTGCCCGCCGAACACCCGGATGCGGGCGAACCCGTCGGGACTGTAGCGGTCCGGGTCGCCCGGATCCACCAGCGCGTCACCGAGACCGGCCTGATCGATCAGGTCGGTGGGCAGCACGGCGTCGAGGGCCTTGTCGAGTTCCTCCCGGTTGTCCACCACCCCCGACGCCCCGTAATTGGTGGCCACCGCGAGCTCCCGGGCCCGCCGCCACAACGCGTCGATGTCCTTGGCGCCCAGCTGCCAGCGCGGACCGGTGAGCAGGCGCATCGCCGCCGACCCGGCCAGCGGGTCGGCCACCAGTCTGAGCATGGCGACGATGTCGGCGACCTCCGGAACATGCAGCAGCCCACCGATACCCACCACCTCGGCCGGGATACCGCGGGCAGCCAGGGCCGCGGCGAGCGGCGCCGAATCCTCGTTGCGGCGCACCAGGATCGCCGCGGTGGGCGGCGCCTGACCGGCCTCCTCGGCCGCCCGGTACCGGTCCTCGATGCGGTCGGCGACCCACTCCCGCTCGTCGACGACGGTGTCGCACAAAGTCACTCGCGCCACGCCCGGCGGCGCCCCCTCCCGGGGACGCAGCACACTCACCGGAATACCCTTGCGGCGCAACTCCTCCGATGTCTCGTTGGCCAGCTTGAGCGCGGTCCGGCTGTTGCGCCAGCTCGTCAGCAACTCCAGCCGCCGGGCCTCCGAGCCGTCGGACCACCGGAAATCCCTGGTGAACCGGGGCAGGTTGGCCGCCGACGCACCGCGCCAGCCGTAGATCGACTGGATCGGATCACCCACCGCGGTCACCGCCACCGACGGCACGCCCTCCGTACGGCGACCGAACAAGGAGGACAACAGGATTCGCTGCGAATGGCCGGTGTCCTGGTATTCGTCGAGCAGCACCGCCCGCACCGCCGCCCGCTCGGATGCGGCGACCTCCGGGTTGTCGCGGACCAGCCGCGCCGCCATCGACATCTGCGATCCGAAGTCCAGCGCGGACTGCCTGCGCATCTCGTCGCCGAGCGCCACCACCAGCGGCACCATCTGCCTGCGTTCGTCGATCACCGTCTGGATCTTGCGCAGCGCCTGGCTCGGTTCGGCGCGCTGTCGCGGCCCCTTCGGCAACGTGTCGATCAGCCCGTACAGGGTGTCGCCCGCGGTCTCCAGGGCCGACACGTCCACGAGATGTTCGGCCAGTTCCGAATACAGCGACAGCACCGCCTCAGTGACCGATGCCGGGGTCTTGTCGGTGTCGAGCTCACCCGTCCAGTTCGACACCACCGAAAACGCCAACTGCCACAGCTCGGTCTCCGACAGCAGCGTCGATGAGGGTTCCACCGGCAGCAGCAGCCCGTAGTCGGCGATGAGCCGGCCGGCGTAGGCGTGATAGGTGCTGACTTCGGGATCGGTACTCCGCAGCCGGGCCGCGAGCGTGCCGGCCGGATCCCAGGTGCGCAGTGCCGGCGACCCGGCCAGCATCGACAGCCTGCGCCGGATCCGGGCGCCCAGTTCGCTGGCCGCCTTGCGGGTGAACGTCAGGCCGAGGACCTCCTCCGGCCCGGCGAGCTGGTTGGCCACCAGCCACACCACCCGCGAGGCCATCGTCTCGGTCTTGCCCGCACCGGCACCGGCCACCACCAGCACCGGTTCCATCGGCGCCTCGATGACGGCGACCTGCTCCTCCGTCGGCGACGGCAAACCCAGAGCCGCAGCCAAGGACTTAGCACTGATCATGTGGGGCCGTCCCGTCCTCGAGAGCTGCAGCCAAGGACTTAGCACTAATCATCGAGCACCGTCCTGCCTTCGAGATGTGCCGGACAACTGGTGGCGACCGGGCAGTGCGGGCAGCCCGGGTTCGGGGTGGCGGCGTACCTCGGCCCCACCGACGCACGGGCGGCCTTGCGTATCAATGTGATCCACTCGTCCATCACCTCGGCATCGGGGGCGTCCTGCACCCTCTCCGCCGCTCCGGTGGTGCGATTGTCCTTGGACACGTACACGAGCCGGCCACCGCCGGTCTCACTCCCGGCGCTCTTGTCACCGCCGACAGTGCCGGCGGCACCCGGTATGCCGCCGAGTCTCAGCGCCACCTGGTAGGTGGCGAGCTGGGCGTGGTCCTGGGCGTCGGCCTTGGAGATCGGGGTCTTGCCGGTCTTCACATCGATCACCACCGGACGGCCCTGATGGTCGAGTTCGAGCCTGTCGATCCGGCCGCGTAGGCGCACCGCCGGATCGTCCCGGTCACCCGCTTCCTCCGCGCTCCGCTCCGGAGGAAGGACCGCGTTGATATCGGCCTCCACCCCGAACTCGGTGAGGTCGGACCTCGACACCCGCAGCCATTCACGGAAATTGACGAGCATCGCCTCGGCGCGTTCGAGTTCGCGGCGCGAGAACCATGCCGCACCGGTGTCGACACGGTCCCACACCTCGCGCAGCGCGGCGGTCACCTCGGCCGGGTCGATCTTGCCCGCCGTCGCCTGCACCAGCGTGTGCACCAGGGTGCCGGTGACCGCGGGCGCCTGATCGCCGTCGCGCCCGCCGTGCCGTTCGAGCAGCCAGCGCAGCGAACACAGCGACAAGGTTTCGGTGGTGGACGGCGACAGCACCACCGGACCGCCGTCGGGAGACCACAGCGCGACGTCGGTGCTCGGGCCGGCCAGCCCATACCAATCCCGCGGATGCGCACCCGGCACGTCGGCGTCCGCGAGTTCGGCCAGCAGCGTGGCAGCGGCATCGGCCCGGCGCACCGCATCCGGTTCCGCGCCTTCGGTTCTCCTGCCTTCTGGTCCCCCGCCTTCTGGTCCCCCGCCTGCTGTTCCCGCGACGAGCGCGCTGCGCAACGCGGCCACCAGCGACGGCAGCGACAGGACCCGATCGACGCCCGGGTCGAGGGGCAGGTCCGCCGACGGCACGTGGTCCTCCGCGAGGTCACCATCCGTCGGGACCGGGACTTCCCCCGCCACCGTGCTCGCCCCGAGGGCGTCGGCGATCTCCAGCAGGAACCGCGACGGCGACGAGGTGTCGCCGTCGTCGACGGCCGAGAGCATCAGGGTGCGCCGCGCCCTGGTACACGCCACCAGCAGCAGCCTGCGCTCGTCGGCCAGCGCCACCGAGCCACGGGCGACGGTGTCGACGGCGTCGGGGTGCACACCGTCGAGCAGGTCGATGAGCGGGCCGGTGGCCAGCACACTGCCCCGGCTGCGCAGCGACGGCCACAGCCCGTCCGCCACCCCGGCCACGGCCACCACGTCCCATTCGCGACCCACCGCCGCGTGCGCCGAGATCACCGCCACCGACTCCGCGGCGACATGCGGGGTGCGGCTGTCGCGGGGAATCTGCAACTGCGTCAGGTAGTGCACGAAGGCGGCCGGTCCGGCGGCCGGCAGGTTGTCGGTGAAGGTGCCGGCCGCCTCGAACATGGCGATCACCGCGTCCAGATCCCGGTCGGCCTGCTCCCCGATCGGCCCGCCGCGCAATGCCGTTGCCGCCCAGCGCCTGTCGTGTCCGGTTGCCTGCCACGCCGCCCACAGGCTGTGTTCGAGGCCGAGTCCCGCGGTATGCGCCTTATAACCCGCTCCGATCGCCTTGCGGACGCGGTTCAAGGGTGCGAGTTCGGTGTCGGACAGTACTTTGGCGTAGCGTTCGGCGACCTCGTCGTCGAGGATCGCCGCCCGCAGCGACACCAGGGAATCGGGCACGTCGCCCTCTGGCGCCACCTCCGCCAGATGCGCCTCGTCGTAGCGGCGGATACCACGGCGCAGCCTGCGCATCGCCCCCGGATCGGCGCCGCCGATCACCCCGGTCACCAGGTCGACGGTGTGGTCGATCCCGAAAATCTCTGGATTCGATGGTCGGGTCTGCGCCTGATGGTCCTCACGTGCGGCGATCGCCCGTAGCGCCAGCATCAGTCCGAGCACCGCGCGCTGCCGGTGCAGCGGCAGATCGGAGGTCTGCGTGACCATCGGCACCCCCGCCGACCGGAAGGCCCGGCGCAGCGCCGGCAGCGACAGCGACACCGACCGCACGATCACCGCCATCCGCGACCACGGCACCCCTTCGAACAGGTGCGCCCGACGGAGAAGGTCGGCCACCGCGGTGGCTTCCTTTGCGGTGGAACTGAATACGCGGACGGTTGCGGAGCCTGGTAGGGAGGTGGTGTCGTCAGGTGTCTCATCTCGCCGGGGAGCCCCGGCTCCCGACGGTTCCGGGTACGGGTGGGGGCGGGCGCCGGGGAGGCGGCGGGCCAGGAGCGCGCCGACCCGGTTGACCTCGGGTGCCGAGCGCAGGTTCTCGGTGAGGACGATGTCGTGGTCGCTGCCCGATTCGGCGAGGCCGTCGGCGAACACCGGGCTGGCGCCCCGGAATCCGAACACCGACTGATCGGTGTCGGCGGTGATGATCGTCGACGCGGTACCGGTGCCGACCAGTCTGAGCAGATAGGCGGCCTGCGGGTCGAGGTGCTGGGCGTCGTCGACGATCAGATGCCGGATACGGCGGCGCTGCGCGGTCAGCAGGTCCGGGTCGGTGGCGAACGCCGACAGCGCCGAGCCGACGAGTTCGGCGGCGTCGACGGCCGGCGCGGAGGCACCAGGTGTGGACAGGCCGACGCTGCCGCGCAACAGCATCGTCTGCTCGTACTGGGCGTAGGCGTGTCCGGCCGCAACCCATTCGGGGCGTGTGTGTTCACGGCCGAGCGCGATGAGTTCCTCGGGACCGGCGCCGCGTTCGGCCGCACGCATCAGCAGATCACGCAACGCCTGGGCGAAGCCGTCGGTGCCCAGCGCCGGCCGCAGGTGGGCGGGCCAGTACTCCGCGCCGTCCTCGATGTCACCGGCGAGCAGTTCGCGTAGCACCACGTCTTGTTCGGAACCGGTGATGAGCCGGGGCGGCGGATTGCCGTGCGCGGCTGCCTGAAGGCGCAGGATCGCGAAGGCATACGAGTGCACTGTCCGCACCAACGGCTCGCGCAGCGCGCCCCCGAAACCGTCGGTTCTTGCGAGCACCCGACGGGTGATCTCCTCGCGCAACGCGATCGACGCCCGGCGGCTGGGCGCGACCACCAGCACAGACTCCGGGTCCACACCGGGCGTGGACAGCCGGGCTACGGCGGCGTCGACGACCAGCGCCGTCTTCCCCGTACCCGGTCCCCCGTGCACCCGGTACGGACGCCAGGCGCGCGCGTCCGGTGGCCGCTGCACATCGCCGATGACCGTGCGCACCTGCGACGGCCACTCACGCTCGGTACCCGCCGACCCGTGCGCGGCGACCAGCCGCGCGCGCAGGGCGGTACCCCGCACGGGCTGATTGCGGGGCTCGGGTCTGCGGGACATGATCCCTATGCAATCACGGGCCACCGACACGGTCCCCACACGCCCGGCACCGCCCAGCTCACCCGCCGCCCGGTCCGGGATAATGGCCGGTATGACCCTGTTCACCCACACCTTCGGCCCGGCCCGCGACGACCTGTTGGCCGGTACACCCACGGTTCTGGCGATCCACGGCCTCACCGGGCACGGCGATCGCTGGCGGTTCCTGGCCGCCGATCTGCCGGAGGTCCGCATCGTCGCCCCGGATCTGCGCGGGCACGGGCAGTCGCCGTTCACGCCGCCGTGGTCGTTCGAGGCCAACCTCGACGGCCTCGAAGAGGTTGTGGTGAAAGAGGACCCGTCCGACCTGGTCATCGTGGGGCATTCATTCGGCGGCGCGCTGGCGATGCGTCTGGCGCACCGGCTGGCCACCTCCCCGGTCCGGGTGCGTGCGATCATCGCACTCGACCCGGCACAGGGTCTCGACCCGCAGCGGGCGCTCGAGGTGTCCACCGCGAGCCTGGAGAACTGGGATTACGCCGACGCCGAGGCCGCCCGGTCGGCCAAATGCGCCGAGGGCTGGGCGCTGGTTCCCGGCCACATCCTCGACCACGAGATCGAGACACACCTGGTGCCGAATGCGGCGGGCCGGGTGCAGTGGCGGGTCGGCGCCCCCGCCGCCGCGACGGCGTGGAGCGAGATGTCCCGTCCCGCGGTGCAGCCACCCGCCGGGATCCCGACGACGATCGTGGTCGCCGACCGTGTCGATCCGCCGTTCATCAGCGAGCGGTTCATCGCCGACTGCGGACCGGATGTGACTGTGCTGCATGCCGATTGTGAGCACATGGTGCCGTTCCTGGAACCGGTGCTGGTGGCCCGGCTGATCCGCGAGGCGATCTGGTAATCCGATGGCCACAATTTCCGACGACGATATCGAGGCGGTCCGGGCCCTGGTCGCCGCCATCCCCGAGGGCCAGGTCACCACGTACGGCGACCTGGCCGCGGCCGTCGGCCTGTCGTCGCCGCGGATCGTCGGCGCGATCATGCGCACCGATTCGGCCGACCTCCCCTGGCACCGGGTGGTACCCGCAAGCGGCCGCCCCGCACCACACCTGGAGAGCCGTCAGCTCGAACGCCTCCGGCAGGAGGGCGTCCCCATCACCGACGGCCGCATCCACCTGCGCGAGTGCCGTTGGCACCCGGAACTCCCCCCGGACCAGCAAGCATGACCTAGCGCCAGGTGACGGCGGCGGGGCGGCGGTAAGGACTGACGGCGGCGCGCATGCGGGTGACGATGAGGTCGCAGATGCGGGGGTCGGCACCGAGGGGTTCGGCGACGGCGTCGACGTCCATCCCGAAAAGCCGGGAGTGAAAGAGGCCGGGCGCCAGCAGGTAGCTGGCCACCACCAGCTTGCCGCCGCGGCGCAGACGCCGTCGTGCCCGGGTGATCGCCTGCGGCACAGTGGGTTCAGCGGTGGCAATGAAACCGACCTCCACCCGCCCACCGATCAGCGATTCGAGCTGGCGGGCGGCCAGATGCACCTGGCCGCGCGCGGAGGCATCAGAGGAGCCGGCCGCGGCCAGCACCACCACGTCGCCCGGCTCCCAGCCGGCCTCGATCAGCCGAAGCCGCAGCACGGCGGCGATCACCGGATCCGGGCCCAGTGCCCGGGTGACGATCGTCCCGGGCCGGCCCGACTCCTCGATGTGCCCCGGAAGATCCTGGCGCACATGGTATCCCGAGGCCAGAAAGGCGGGTACGACGACGGCCGGACGATCGTCGGCGAGATCGGAGAGCACCTCGGCGGGTGTCGGGCCGAGGACGTCGACGAACGCCGTGCGGGTGGTCCCGATCCGCTCACTCACGGCGGCGGCGATCTCGGCGATCATGGTGACGCCGTGCGGGTTTCGTGTTCCGTGGGCGACGATGACGGGACTGACGTCCCGCATCCGGTCGCCGAGTGGCAAAGGTGTGTTCATTCGTCCTCCCCGTCGTATTCGAGATCGACGGCCAGCCGGTAGCCTCGTTTGACCACCGTCTGGATCATCTTCGGATCCCCCAGTGCGGCACGCAGTCTCGCCACTGCCACCTCGACGGCATGGGTGTCGCTGCTGTCGCCGGGCAGACCGGCGAGCAGATCGGTGCGCGAGACCACCCGCCCCGGGGTGACCGCGAGGGTTTTGAGCAGGGTCATGCTGGTGGCGGACAGTTCGAGCAGGTTGCCGTCGACCATCACCGACTGGCCGCGGATGGCGGTGTCGTGGCCGTGCACCCGGAGCCGGTGACTGCGCCGCGGCAGTTCCTCGGTGATCAGCCGGGCCAGCGCACCCAATCGGTAGCGGTGCGGATAGATCGTCGGAACCTGCTGCGCTTCAAGCGGACCCGCCGTCACCGAGCCTACACAGAAGGCAGGCACGGAGGTGCGCATGGCGTGCGTGAGCGCGGCCATCTTGCCCAGTTCCTTGGCGCGGGTGAACAGCGCCGCCACGGCGGGCGCGCTGGTGAAGGTGATCGCATCCAGGTCGGACCGGATCACCGCCGCGATCAGCTTGTCGATGCGGGCCACGTCCGGATGTACCTGCCAGCGGTACACCGGCACCGGCAGCACCTCGGCTCCGGCCGCGCGCAGCACGTCGCAGAAGTCCGGCAGCGGCTCCCATTCGGTGGTCGCCCCGTGCAACTGCACCGCCACCCGCCTGCCGTCGACGCCCTCGTCGAGCAGCTTGTCGAGCACCTCCGACGACGATTCGCTGTCCGGCGACCACTCCTCGGTCAGGCCGGCCGCCCGGATGGCGCCTTTGGCCTTGGGACCACGGGCAATCAGCCGGCTGCGCCCGAGCGCCGCCAACAGGCCCTCGGCGTTGCCCCAGCCCTCGGCGGCCTCGACCCAGCCGCGGAAGCCGATGCCGGTGGTGGCCACCATCAACTCGGGCGGGTCGGCGATGATCTCCTCGGTGACCTCGGCCAGCGCCGAGTCGTCGGCGAGCGGCACGATCATGATCGTCGGCGCCGACATCACCTCGGCGCCGCGCCGGGTGAGCAGCGCGCCGAACTCCTCGGACCGGCGTGCCGCGGTGATCCCGATCGTGAAACCGGTCAGGGGCAGCGCCGCGCCGTCCTCGGGGCCGTCGTCGGCGCAGTCGGGCGCCGGGCGGGTGGCCGGGGTGGTGCGGGCACGGGCGGTGGCCGGTGCGGACTCTGGGAAATCGGTACTCATCGTTTCGGGAAGAACACCTCGACGGCGCCGTCACGCACGATCACCGCGTAGCTCGTCAACGACCGCGAGTCGTCGTCGAGGCACACGCCGGTGCGCAGCGAGAACGCCTGCTTGCCGAGCGGGCTGGTCACCATCGGCTCGCCGTCGCGGTCGCCGGTGAGTCCGCGCGACATCACCGCGGCCCGCGCGAACGGGTCGATGTTGCCGACGGCGTACAGCTTGCTGCGTCCGGCCGCGGCCTCACGGTCGGATTCGGCGGCGGGCACGCGGAACAGCGCGACCTGCTCGAAGCCGGGGCCGAGCACGCCCACGCCCCGGCCGATCGACAGGTCGGACAGCCGGCAGGCGCGGACCCAGGTGCCGTCCACGGCGTCGGGATGCTGTGCCGTCACCTCACGGAGGGCGGTGCCGGCGGGCACGATCACGTCGTCGCCGGCGGTCTGTGCTGTGGTCTGTTGTGTTGTCATTGCGGTGCTCCTTCGGGCTGGGAAGAGCCGATCGGGTCAGGTCGGATGGGGCCGGGCTACACCGATGCCGGTGAATCCTGTTCGGCAGGCGCCGGCGGCATCGGGGGCATGTCGAGCAGCACCGGCACGCGGCGTTCGTAGTCCGCGAAACGGATCGTCGGGTCGGCGACCTCCGGGGCGTTGACGAACGAGACGAAGCGGCTCAGCTTTTCCTCGTCGTCGAGCACCGCGGCCCATTCGTCGCGGTACCCCGCGACATGGCGTTCCATCGCTTCCTCCAATTCGGCGGCCAGTCCGAGACTGTCATCGCAGACGACCGCTTTGAGATGCTCCAGCCCGCCTTCCAGGGACTCCAGCCACGGCGCGGTGCGCTGCAGCCTGTCCGCGGTGCGGATATAGAACATCAGGTACCGATCAATGTAGGCGACCAGGGTCTGGTCATCCACCCCGCCGGCCAGCAGCACCGCGTGCTTGGGACTCTGCCCGCCGTTGCCGGCCACGTACAGGTTCCAGCCGTGTTCGGTGGCGATGACGCCGACGTCCTTGCCGCGGGCCTCGGCGCACTCGCGGGCACATCCGGAGACACCGAACTTGATCTTGTGCGGGGACCGCAGGCCGCGGTACCGCTTCTCCAGGAACACCGCCATTCCCACCGAATCCTGCACGCCGTAGCGGCACCAGGTGGATCCGACACAGCTCTTCACCGTGCGCAGGCTCTTGCCGTACGCCTGGCCCGACTCCATACCGGCGTCGACGAGGCGCCGCCAGATCTCGGGGAGCTGGTCGACGCGGGCACCGAACAGGTCGATGCGCTGACCGCCGGTGATCTTGGTGTACAGACCGTAGTCGCGGGCGATCTCGCCGATGACGATGAGCTGCTCCGGGGTCACCTCGCCGCCGGGCATCCGCGGAACGACCGAGTACGAGCCGTTCTTCTGCATGTTGGCCAGGAAGTGATCGTTGGTGTCCTGCAGCGCAGCCTGCTCACCGTCGAGGATGTGGTCGCTCGAGGTGGACGCCAGGATGGACGCGACGGTCGGCTTGCAGATGTCGCAGCCCAGGCCGGTGCCGAAACGGGTGATCAGCGCG
Organism: Gordonia amarae NBRC 15530; assembly: GCF_000241345.1. Lineage (GTDB taxonomy): Bacteria > Actinomycetota > Actinomycetes > Mycobacteriales > Mycobacteriaceae > Gordonia > Gordonia amarae. The sequence continues at coordinate 17,294 of NZ_BAED01000059.1, read as the reverse complement.
GAGAAGGTGCGGATACCGGTGACCGACACGATCTCGAACAGTTCGGCACGGGACTGCGAGAAGTGCTCGCACAGCGCCTTGCTCAGTTCGACGCCGGAGGCCGCCAGCAGCGACTTCACCGACGGCAGGCAGCCGCCGCAGGTGGTGCCGGCCGAGGTGCAGCCCTTGATGGCCGCCAGGTCGCAGGCGCCGTCGGCGATCGCCGAGCAGATGGTGCCCTTGGACACGCCGTTGCACGAGCAGATCTCGGCGTCGTCGGGCAGCGCGTCCACACCGAGGGCCGGCCCCGACGAGCTCGGCACGATCAGTGCCGACGGGTCGCCGGGGATCTCCCGGCCGACCATCGGCTTGAGCATCGCGTACGCCGACGCGTCACCGACGAGGATGCCGCCGAGCAGGGTCTTGGCGTCGTCGGAGAGCACGAGCTTGGCGTATCTGCCGGCCACCGGGTCGTGGTAGACGATCTCGAGTGCGTTCTCGGTGGTGCCCATCGCGTCGCCGAAGCTGGCGACGTCCACGCCGAGCAGCTTGAGCTTGGTGGACAGGTCCGCTCCCGGGAATCGGCTGTCGCCGCCGAGCAGGTGGTCGGCGACCACCTCCGCGGTGGTGTAGCCGGGGGCCACCAGGCCGTAGCAGCGGCCGTCGACCGCGGCCACCTCACCGATCGCGTACACGTCGGGATCCGATGTGCGGCACGAGGTGTCGGTGAGCACACCACCGCGCTCGGCGACCTCGATACCGGCCTCGCGGGCCAGCTGATCGCGCGGGCGCACACCGGCCGAGAACACCACGAGGGCGGCATCGATGGTGGAGTCGTCGCTGAGGGTGACCCGCAGTGCTCCGGGCAGCTCCGGGTGGTCGGCGATGCTCGAGGTGCCCACACCGGTGTGGACGTGCAGGCCGAGATCGGTGATGAGGCCCTTGAGTACGGCGCCGCCGCCCTCGTCGACCTGCATCGGCATCAGCCGCGGAGCGAACTCGACCACATGCGGGGTCATCCCGAGCAGCTTGAGCGCGTTGGCGGCCTCCAACCCCAGCAGGCCGCCGCCGACGACCACACCCACCGCTCCCGGCCCGGCGGCCTCCGCGGTGGCGCGGATGCCGTCGAGGTCGTCGAGGGTGCGGTAGACGAAGCACCGCTCGTGATCGTGCCCGTCGACCGGCGGGACGAACGCGTACGACCCGGTGGCCAGCACCAGCGCGTCGTAGTCGACGACCCGGCCGGAGTCGGTGGTGACCCGCTTGCCGGACCGGTCGATCGCGGTGACCAGCTCACCGAGGTGGCTGGTCACCGCCTCGTCACCGGCGTAGGTGTTGCCGTCCAGGGCCAGCGAATCACGTTGCCAGGAACCGACATAGGAGGACAGGGCCACCCGGTCGTAGGCGGGATCTGCTTCTTCGCCGATCACCACCACATCCCAGTCGCCGCCGGAATCATGGTTGCGTAGTGACTGTACGAACCGGTGTCCGACCATGCCGTGGCCCGCGACCACCACTGTCTGCCTGCTCATCTGAAAGTACTCCTCGAAACGTGAAACGTTGTCTGCGTGCGGGCGTGCGCCGTCAGGCGAGCGTCCCGTTTCCGGCGGTGGTCGGAACTGTATGCGGCTCCGCGTCATTCGTTGCTGCTGCGTCGTCGATCGTTGTGGCGGAGGACTTCTCGGCCACCGCAGGTTCGGTCCCCGTGGGCTCGACCACGATGTCGGTGGTCTCGGTGCTGAGCACGGTCTGGCGGCGGACGTAGAAGACCCAGGTGATCACCGCGGCGACCACATAGAAGGCCATGAAGATCCAGAACGCCACCGTCGCCGACTGATTGGACTTGTAGCTGGCCCGCAGCACCAGGTTGATACCGACACCGCCGAGACCGCCCAGCGCACCGGCCAGACCGATCAGCGCACCCGACATCGACCGCGACCAAGTGACCTTCGCCATCGCGCTCAGGTCGGTACGGGCCTGCGCCTTCTCCTCCCAGATGGTCGGGATGATCTTGTACACCGAACCGTTGGCGATTCCCGAGAGCAGGAACAGCAGGATGAAGCCGACGATCAGGCCCACCAGGTGTCCGGTCTCGATGACCTTGCCGTTGTTGTCGGACATGGTGCCGGCCGCCACCAGGATCGCCGCGGCCGCGGTCATCCCGACGAACGTGTACATGGTGACCTTGCCGCCACCGATCTTGTCGGCGAGCTTGCCGCCGTAGGGACGGGCGAGCGAACCGAGCAGCGGGCCGATCCAGGCGATCTGCGCCGCGGCCAGCGCGGGCTTGGCCGCACCCGAGGAGGTGAAGCTGATGTTGAGGACCTGGCTGAACGCGAAACCGAAACCGATGAACGAGCCGAACGTACCGACGTACAGGATGCCGATGATCCAGGTGTCGCGGTAGCGCAGGCAGTCGATCATCGCCTTGGCGCTGGAGGTCTGGTGGTCGAGGTTGTCCATGTACATGGCCGCACCCACACCGGCGATCGCCAGCAGCACCAGATAGAAGGCGCACACGATCTCCGGGTTGTCGGAGGCGAGCCAGATCACCAGCAGACCGATCAGCTGCACGGCCGGCACTCCGATGTTGCCGCCGCCGGCGTTGAGGCCGAGCGCCCAGCCCTTGAGCCGCTGCGGGTAGAAGGCGTTGATGTTGGTCATCGACGAGGCGAAGTTGCCGCCGCCGAAACCGGTGATCGCCGCCACGGCCAGGAACCAGCCGTAACCGAAGTCACCCGGGTTCATCATCAGCATCAGGGTGAGGCCGGTGGGGATCACCAGCACGATCGCACTGAAGATGGCCCAGTTGCGGCCGCCGAAGCGGGCTGTCGCCTGGGTATAAGGAATGCGCAGACAGGACCCGACGAACGTCGCGGTGGCGGCGATCACGAACTTCTGGTCGAGGCTGATCCCGTATTCGGGGCCCATGAACAGGGCCATCACCGAGAACAGCGACCAGATGGAGAATCCGACGTGCTCGCAGATCACGCTCCACACCAGGTTGCGCTTGGCGATGTCGGCGTTGCCGTTGTCCCAGGCCTCCCGGTCTTCGGGATCCCAATCGGTGATAGTGCGGTCGCGCCGCAGATTCGTCAGCAGAGACGACATGTGTTTCCCCTCGGATCGTCTATCGGGTGGCACCAGCAGTCATGCCGGCTTGTCACCGACCCCGATGTCGGTTGTGATCCAAGGTAGGAACCGCGTGTTTCACGGTTTTGCCCGTCGGTGTCCGAACAATCACGTTGTTCTCACATCACGCCGGACCCGGTGAGAGATACGCCCCAGGGCTAGACGAGCAGTCTGACCAGTTCGACGACACGCAGCAGGCCGGGCAGCGCACCGCCCGTCGACCGCGGATGCAGGGCATGCACCGCGAGTCGGAACATGGTGGCGCGCAACAACATCTGCGGCCACTCGTCCTGGTCCGCCCAGCGGTTGACCAGGTCTTCGTCGGCACCGCCCCAGGCCAGCGAATCCACTACCGCCACGGCCGACGCCCACACCGCGGGCCGCCAGTACGGCACGATATCGGTGATTCCGGGGGCCGCGGAACCGGCGAACAGCACCGTGCCGAACAGGTCGCCGTGCACCACCTGCGACTGCATCTCCACCGGCTTACGCAACTTGGCGAGCATTCTGAGCGCCTCGAGGCTGGCCTGCCCGTCCACGGAGGTGGGTTCGGCCATCCCCGCGGCCCGGGCCGAACGCAGCGGTGTGTCCTCCCAGGCCGCGCGGTCGGCGGCGGTGAACACGTCGACGTCGGTGTGCGGCGGCGCGGGCGGCTGCACCAGGAAACGGGGCCGCTCGACATCGGACAGGGCGGCGTGCAGACGGTCGGCCACCGACAGCACCTCGTCGTGGCGCGGTTCGGGGCTGCCGGCGATATAGGTGTCCGCCCGCCACCCCGACACCACGTAGCGGCCGTCGGTGGCGCGGAACGGCCGTGCGATGCGCAGGCCGTCGACGTACAGATGTTCGCGAACCTTGGCCGACCAGGCGGCCCTCGCGTGATCGGGAACGAGGGACAGCACCACCTCGCCCACGCGCCAGCCACCGTGCCAGGAGTCGCCGATCTCTATCGGCGGGTGCGCTGTGAGACCGAATGTATTGAGTACATGGTCGGGCGGGGCGAGCGGAGTCACGCCTTAAAGATTACCGACGCGAACTTACAATTCCAGTTAACGACGCGATTTCCCACAACGAGATTAGCTGCTTTTCCGGCGGAGCGGCACCACCGAACGGTCTACTACCTGCTGGTAGTAGACCGTTCGGGCGTCAAAGATCGCGTTGATCGGGCCATGTCCGGGCTGATTTCAGCGGTCTCAATAGACCGGGAGCGACGGCTCCACCTGATGAGCCCACGCGGTCACGCCGCCCTGCAAATGGGTGGCATCGGCAAACCCGGCCCGTTTCAGCGCGGCGAGCGCCTCCGCCGACCGGATACCGGTCTTGCAGTACAGCACCGTCGGCCGGTCCTGCGGGATCTTCGCCAGACCCGCACCCGAGAGGATGTCGCCCTTGGGCACCAGTTCGGCACCCTCGATGTGCACGATGTCCCACTCCACCGGCTCCCGCACGTCGATCAGCGCGAACCGCTCACCGGCGTCGAACCTGGCCTTCAGCTCGGTGGCGGTCAGCGTCGAACCGGCCGCGGCATCGGCGGCCTCTGCCGACACCACACCGCAGAACTCGTCGTAGTCGATGAGTTCGGTGATCTTCGCACCGTCGGGATCCTTGCGGATCCTGATGGTGCGGTAGGTCATGTCGAGGGCGTCGTACACCATCAGCCTGCCCAGCAGCGGCTCACCGATACCGCAGATCAGCTTGATCGCCTCGGTACCCATGATCGACCCGATCGACGCGCACAAGATGCCCAGCACACCACCCTCGGCGCATGAGGGCACCATCCCCGGCGGCGGAGCCTGCGGATAAAGGTCTCGATAGTTGATGCCCCGGCCGTCGGGGGCATCCTCCCAGAACACCGACGCCTGACCCTCGAAGCGGTAGATCGAACCCCACACATACGGCTTGTGCGCCAGCACGGCGGCATCGTTCACCAGGTAGCGGGTGGCGAAGTTGTCGGTGCCGTCCAGGATCAGGTCGTACTGCCCGAACAGTTCCACCGCCCCCTCGGCCTCCAGGCGCTGGGAATGCAGGTTCACCGTCACATACGGATTGATCTCCCGGATCGAATCGCGGGCACTCTCCCCCTTCGGCCGGCCCACATCGGACTGTCCGTGGATCACCTGCCGCTGCAGATTCGACTCGTCGACCACGTCGAACTCGACGATCCCGATGGTGCCGACACCGGCCGCGGCCAGGTATAGCAGCGTCGGCGAGCCCAGCCCACCGGCGCCGATCACCAGCACCTTCGCGTTCTTCAGCCGTTTCTGCCCGTCCATGCCCACGTCGGGGATGATCAGGTGCCGGCTGTACCGGGCGACCTCGTCGTTGCTGAGCTCGGCCGCCGGCTGCACCAGCGGAGGAAGAGAAGACACGGCAAACTCCTGTGTTGGACTGGTCTTGTCAGTCCTCAACCGCACCGGCGGCCCGGGTAATCCCGATCAACCCTTATCTGTGTCAACCCTTATCTGGGAACGGCCACGGGTTGGGCTTACAGACGAACGACGGGTTGGCGTCGATGTCCGGGTCGAACGTCAGGATGTCCTTGTTGGACACACCGAACGACTGCTGCATCATCACCGGCGCCAGCGCACCGTTGCGCGGACACGGCAGATGGTGTTCGTAGCCGATGCCGTGACCGACCTCGTGGTTGATCAGATACTGCCGGTACAACAGGTCGTCGCCCTGATAGGAGTGGGCGCCGCGCACCCAGCGGGCCTCGTTGAGCACCACCCGCTTGTCCGGCGGGTAATAGCAGGAGGTCTCCAGCTTGATCTGGTAGCCGCACAGCTCCCGCGCAGTACCCGACGACGACAACGACACCCGCAGGTCGGGGTTGTCGGAGGTGACGCGCCGGAACGCGACCTTGCCGTCACCGATCCAGCTTCGCTGGTTGGCCAGCGTCGAATCGACCATCTTCGCGAATGCCTGCTCGCCGCCGAAGTCCTGGGCGTTGATGCCGTCCTCCACCTCGACTGTGTAGGTGTACACCTGCCCGGTACCCACCTGCGGGGTGCGCCCCCGCACCTGGTGATACACCTTCTCGCCCTGCGCGGTGAACGGCGGGCCCGCCGGCAGCACACCCGCGGGCATCGCATCGGGGTTGACCTGTTCACTGGGCGCACCGATCGCGGTGGTGGTCTTGTTGATGTTCGTATTCCGGGCGGCCAGATCGGTCGGGCCCGAGCCGCCGTTCGAGCCGCCGCCGTCCTTGATGGTCAGCACCAGCAACAGCACCGTCAGGACCGTCAGCACCGGAATCGCGTAGGCACGCCAGCCGTACGCGGACATGAAACGGCCGAGCGCGCTCTGCTTCTTGCGCCCGGGCTGCGCCCCCCGATCCACCCGCTGACGTCCGCCGCCGTCGGTGGGATCCCACCGCGCCCGCAACGGCTCGTCCGGATTGGGGCGATTCCACCGTCCAGATGACGGTCCGGGAACACCGGGACCCGTGTGCGCCGGATCCCCCCGCTCCGGATCACCCTGCGCCGTTCCCCCCTGCGCCGGATCCCTCTGCGCCGGATCCCTCTGCGCCGGATCCGGCCACGAAGCGCGTTCACCTTCCTCTGGGCCACTCACGAGTCAACTTTCTCACAGGTCACGCCGATTACCGGGCAGGTGAACACGTGCGTCCCTTCCGCCACACCGACCATCCGGTCCCGCCCCGACCGACACGCCGGTCCTGCACGAGTACTCTCAGATCATGTCGACTGCCACGAATTCGCCCGCCGGTGCGGGACGCAGCACGCGCTTGCCGCGCAGTGCGCGCAGGTTGCAGTTGCTGGAAGCGGCCAGCGAGATCTTCGTCGAACGCGGGTACCACTCCGCGGGGATGGACGAGATCGCGATCCATGCCGGAGTCAGCAAACCTGTCCTGTACCAGCATTTCCCCTCCAAGCTCGATCTGTACCTCGCGGTCGTCGACTCCCACGCCGAGAAGCTGGTCAGCGACGTCAACGCCGCCCTGCTCACCACCACCGACAACAAACAGCGTGTCAGGGCGGCGGTCAAGGCATTCTTCGACTTCATCGACGAGGACAACTCCGGCTACCGGCTGATCTTCTCCTCCGACGCCATGGACCCCGCCGTCATCCGGCGCATCGAGAACGCCACCGAGGGCTGCGTCGACGCCGTCTACGGCCTGGTCATGCACGATTCGGGATTCGACCCGCACCGATCGCGGATGCTCGCCGCCGGCCTCGTCGGCGCCAGCCAGGTCAACGCCCGCTACTGGCTCGAGGCAAAACGGCCCGTCGACAAGCAGACCGCCATCGACACCACCGTCGCCTTGCTCTGGGGTGGCCTGTCCCACGTGCCGCTGCAGGGTTCTCAGGGTTCTGCGGTGGAATCGGACTCCGCTTAGCCCCGTTCTTCACTCCGACCACGCGGGGCTCGTTCCTCGCTCGCGTGTCGTCGCTCCAGAACGGGTCGCTCCGCCCGATTCAACCGCGCGGCCAAACATGTCGTCACCTTGACATCGGCCCGTCACCAACAGGCTGTGGGCAACGAAAGAGGGCCCCGGTGCTACCGGAGCCCTCTTGCTTTGTGTCCTGTCAGGAACCGAAGCCGACCTTGCGGACCTCGGCGGCACCGACCTCGACGTAGGCGATCTTCCCGGCCGGGACCAGGACCCGCGAGCCCTTGTCGTCGGTCAGTTCCAGCAGCGCCGCGTCGCCGGCCAGCGCGGCCTGCACGGCGGCGTACGCCTCGTCGCTCGACAGCGCGGACTGCACGGCCAGCTCACGCGGGCTGTCGACGATCCCGATCTTCACTTCTACGGCCATGACCACCCTTTTCCATCCACAGCCGGTGTCCCCGGCCTCACATCAGCTTGGAGCTTCGCCCCCACGTTAGTGCAGGAACCACCCGCCCCACTCACCGCTCCGCTACCAGCGAACGTTCACACCAAACCCAGATCCGCCATGCGCTGGGCGTGGCGCTGTTCGACGGTGTCGAAGAAGTTGGCGACGCCCTGCAGCGACGTGCCACCGGAGAACAACAGGTCGGTGACGTCCTCCTCGGCGGCCAGAACCCACTGGGCGTGGGTGACGGCCTCCCCGAGAAGCCTGCGGGCCCACAGCTTGAGGGGCGCGGCGATGTCGGGGTCGCGGGCGATGGCAGCACGCACCTCGGCGCACGCGAACTGCGAGTTGTCGGTCTGCGACATGACCTCGCGGATCGTGTCGCCGATCGGGACGGCGGGCACCACGTCGATGAACTCGGAGTAGAAGTCGGCCGCCAGGTTGTCGCCGATGTAGGCCTTGACCAGCACCTCGTTCCAGTTCGACGGGGTGGTGGCCCCGTGATACTGGTCGAACACACTGCGGTAGCGGGCGATCGCGGCGACCGGGTCGATGCCGTCGGCCCGCAGGTGATTCTCCAGGGTCGCGTAGTGATCCACCTCGGCGGCGATCATCTTGCCGAGCGCGATCTGGCCGCCCACACCCGGTGCGAGCTGCGATTCGATCATCAGCCGGGTGAACGCCGCGTGTTCCCCGGCCAGGAGAATCGCGAACAATTTGGTGGTTGCGGACGCTTCCGTGATCGCCACCTGACCCGCGTCGGGGGCAGGCCGACCGGTGGCGCCACCCGAGGGCGCGGCTGTTGAGGTCATGGGCCGATCGTAGGCACTGCGGCCGGAGGGCACCAACTGCAAGTACACTGTCCGGTGGTGTCATGGCGATCGTGATGTCCGCCGGTCCGTGGATCCGCATTCACGGACGTCCCGGCGGGCATGGCCGGGTGGGTCTGTCGCAGATTCTCGTCTGTCGCAGATTTCCCGAGACGGTCGCGGCACCTGACTTGTGCGCGCACAACCTGAGCACAATCGCGATCACCAGGTCGCCCCGCGCGCGGACGCGCCCATTGCGTCCGGCGCCGGGAAGCCGGTCTGCGATCGCCCGGCACGCCGTTCCGCCACCGCGGTGTGGCTGCCGGGGGCGATTCGTCCGCAGCTGAGTAGGTGCGTGCGTGCTGACGCAATACCGAAAGGCTCCAATCGAATATGTCCAACCCTGACAACACCGGTGCCGCGGCACCGGGAACCGGCAGTGCCCCGACGACCAGCGCCGCCCCGGCGACCGACGAGGTCCGGACGACCATCGTCGACGACTCCCACGTGCCGCCGACGTTCGCCGAACTGGGCGTCGACCCGCAGATCGTCGAGGCCCTCATCGAGGATGGCAAGGCCCACACCTTCGCCATCCAGGAACTGACCCTGCCGCTGGCGATGGCCGGCGACGACCTCATCGGTCAGGCCCGCACCGGCATGGGCAAGACCTTCGGCTTCGGTGTCCCGCTGCTTCACCGCCTCGCCAACGCCGACGCCGCGGGCATCCGCTCGCTCGACACCACCCCCCGGGCCCTGATCATCGTCCCGACCCGCGAGCTCTGTATCCAGGTCACCGGCGACATCGAGCTGGCCGCGAAGAAGGTCACCGTGCCCGCCGGCGACGGTATCCGGCCGCTCAAGGTCACCTCGATTTACGGCGGACGCCCGTACGAGTCGCAGATAGCCGAACTGCAGTCCGGTGTCGACGTGGTGATCGGCACCCCGGGCCGCCTGCTCGACCTCGCCCAGCAGGGCCACCTGATCCTCGGCAAGGTGCAGGTCCTGGTGCTCGACGAGGCCGACGAGATGCTCGACCTGGGCTTCCTCCCGGACATCGAGCGCATCATGGCGAGCCTGCCCGCCGACCGGCAGACGATGCTGTTCTCAGCGACGATGCCCGGCCCGATCGTCACCCTGGCCCGCACCTTCCTGAACCGGCCCACGCACATCCGCGCCGAGCAGGCCAACGACTCGGCGGTGCACGACCGCACCGCGCAGTTCATCTACCGCGCCCACGCGCTCGACAAGGCCGAGCTGGTGGCCCGCATCCTGCAGGCCGAGGGCCGGGGCGCCACGATGGTCTTCACCCGCACCAAGCGGACCGCGCAGAAGGTGGCCGACGACCTGGCCGAACGCGGCTTCAAAGTGGGCGCCGTGCACGGCGACCTGGGTCAGGTGGCCCGCGAGAAGGCGCTCAAGAAGTTCCGCGAGGGCAAGATCGACGTGCTCGTCGCCACCGACGTCGCCGCCCGCGGCATCGACATCGATGACGTGACGCACGTCATCAACTACCAGTGCCCGGAGGACGACAAGACCTACGTGCACCGCATCGGCCGCACCGGCCGCGCGGGCCGCACCGGCATCGCCATCACCCTCGTCGACTGGGACGAGCTGCACCGCTGGGAGCTGATCAACTCGGCGCTCGGCATCGGCGTGCCCGAACCGGTGGAAACGTACTCGACGTCGGAGCATCTGCGCACCGACCTGAACGTGCCGGAATCGGCGACGGGCCGTATCGCGCCGCCGCCGCGCACCGAATCCGCCGAGCCGCGGCAGCGCCGGGAACGTCCGGTGTCCACGCGCACCCGTACCCGCCGCCGGACCCGTAGCGGACAGCCCGTGGAGGGCGGGGCGGAAGCCCCGGCCACCCAAGACGGTGACACCACCGAGGCGGCTGCCGCCCAGGACGGCGACAAGGCCGCGGCGGACGGCACCGACGAGGCCCCGAAGGCGCCGCGCAAGCGTCGTCGCCGCCGTGGCGGTTCGGGCCGCAACTCCTCCCGCGAGGGTGCCGACGGTTCGGCCGCGGCGGGTGAGCCCGTCGCCGTTCCGGCGGCCGAATGACCATCCGGGCGGCCCTGGGGCGCCATGCCGCCTAGCCGGCCCCGAACCGTGCCCGAACGGCGCACCCGGACCGATCTGCTGATCAGCGCACTGATCGTCGTGGTGGTGCTGGTGGCGGGTGTGGTGATCTGGTGGTTCAGCCCCGTGCGGCACACCACTCTCGACCAGTCGGGCCGCCTCGTCCCGGCGGCCGGAACGGCACGCACGGTGCCGGCGGCGCTGGTGCCACTGTGGCAGGCGCCGTCGTCGGCCACCCGCGTACCGGCGCTCTCCCGTGCGCTGGTGATCACGGGCGACGACGGTGCGGTAGTCGCCCGTGACCCCGCCACCGGCAAGCAGGTGTGGCGGTACTACCGCAACCGGCGCGTGTGTTCTGTGCTGGCAGCCTGGCGCGACTCCCACGACACCGTCCTGGCGGTGTACGGCAACTCACGCGGCTGCAGTGAGGTGACCGCCCTACAGGGCGAGACCGGAGCCCGGACGGGGGCGCGCACCAGCGACGCCGACAAGTCCGTCGAACTCGCCGGCGGTTCGAACTACGTGCTGGCCCAGGGCCGCACCCGGCTGGAGACCTGGGGCAGCAACCTCGTGCGCGGCATCGAATACGGCCGGATCGAGGCACCGGTCAAACCCGACGCACAACCGCAACGCACCGGCTGCGACATCTCGTCGGCGGTACTGGGAGGCGACCGGCTCGCCCTCATCGAGCACTGCGACGACGACCACGGATACCGGCTCACCGTCCTCGGCGTCAACCAGGACGACGACGAGAAGGTCCGCCAGTTCGGCTCGACCGTCATCACCCGCGGCACCGCCGACGGACCGCCGCCCGCGGTGGTGGCGATGAGCAGCAGCGCCATCGCCGTCTACGACGGCGGTGCCAACCCGCCCGAACCCGATGCCGCCGGGGTGTCGGATGCGGCCGCGCCGCGCCGGGCGTCGGTGCGGCAGTTCAACTCCGACGGTGTGCAACAACGCACCAACACCGTCAACGGCCCCCGCGCCCTGCCCGAGGCGAACGCGTCGATCAGCGGCGACGGCCTGACCACGTTCTGGACCGGCCGCGCGACGGTCGTGCTCGACGCGAGCAGCATGCGGCCCGCGTTCCAGGTGCCGGGCACGCTCGGGCCGGGACAGACGATGGCCGGACAACTGCTGCTTCCGATAGCCTCGGGGATCAGCGTGCGCGACCCGGCGACGATGAAAGAGATCCGCACCATCCGCTACGCCCGCGACGGCTACAACGCCGAGCGCGACGGGATGATCGCGCTGCGGGTGCTCGGTAACCGGGTCGTCGAGCAATGGGGTTCGACCGTGGCCGTGTACGGCCCGCCCACCTGACCCGGCCGTCAGCGAAGAAGACCGTCAGGAAAGGTCGGACGTGCGTACCGGCTCGCCCGCATCCCAGTGCTTCCACAGGTTCTCGGCGAGACCACGATATGCGGTGGCGCCCTTGTTCTTTCGGCCCCGCATCACCGACGTGCCCGACGCCGACGCCTCCGCGAACCGGACGGTCCGCGGGATCGGCGGTTCGAGCACCGGCAACCCGTACCGGTCCGCCACATCCGAGAGCACGTCCCGGCTGTGCGTGGTCCGCGCGTCGAACAGTGTGGCCACCGCGCCGAGCAACTGCAGCTGCGGATTGGTGATCTGCTGAACCTCGGTCACCGTGCGCATCAACTGCCCGACACCCCGATGCGCCAGCGTCTCGCACTGCAACGGCACGATCACCTGCTCGGCGGCCGTCAACCCGTTCAGCGTGAGCACACCCAGCGACGGCGGACAGTCGATCAGGATGACATCGAAATCCTCGGCGACCTCGGCCAGTGCCCGCTTCAGCGCGTACTCGCGACCCGGCCGCATCAGCAGCAACGCCTCCGCACCCGCCAGATCGATCGTCGCCGGCAACAGCGTGACATTGTCGTCGGTGTCGAGCAGGACGTCCGCGATCTCCTCGTCGCCCAGCAGCACATCGTGCACCGACGCTTCCAGCTCGTCCGGGTTATGGCCCAGCGAGAACGTCAGACAACCCTGCGGGTCCAGATCGACGACCAGTACCGACGCGTCCAGATCGGCCAGAGCGGCCCCGAGCGAGGCGACAGTCGTCGTCTTGGCGACGCCGCCCTTCTGATTCGCGACGGCAAGAATCCGTGTCATGCCCCTAACCATACGAGGTCCGATTCACCGACGTGCATCACAATGACGTCCCGCATCCAACCCGGCTACACCGAACGGAGCACAAGGCAGGGTTCGCACGCTTTCCGGGACCGGCCCAGGCCCTAGCGACGCTTGCGCCGCTGCGCGCCCTTCCCCGACGTCCCGCCGCCGGCCGGCTTCCCCGAAGCGGACGGCTTCCCGGCCTTCGGCGACGTGCCACCACCTGCCGCGCGCGGAGCCTCCAGGTGCGCATCCGGCGCGTAGTCGCTCGCCAGCCACTGCACCGACGACGGCATGAACAACATCACCAGCACAGCGATCGCGATCAGCGCGAGCGGAACCCCGAACACCGCCTGACCACTGGTCACCAGGTAATACGACACCGGTAACAACAGGATCTGCGCCACCACCGATATCGCCCGGCCCCACCGGCGGCCGAACCACAACGCCGCCCCGCCGGCCAGCACGCCACCGAAAATGATCCCGAACCACGCCGCCGTGCCATACCCGCTGATAGCGGCCTCTTCATGGCCCGCCGCCTCACGGATCACCAGCACCACCGCCACGATGATCGCCACCGCACCCTGAGCCATCGTGATCGCACCCGCGATCCGCACATACCGCGGCACCCCACCGGCCGCCGGGACATCCGCGGACGGCACGTCCGCACCACCGTAACTGCCGGGACGACTCTCACTCACGCAACCACCCTATGCGCCCCGCACCCCTGCCACACCTTCCCCCACCGCGTGAAACACTGAAACCCCCACGCCCGGCCACCGTGAATTCGGCTCCACGCCCGCGACCCCATATCCTGTGTTCTCGTGCGCGTCATGCTGATCGTCAACCCCTTCGCCACCGCCACCACAGCGGCAGGGCGCGATGCGCTCGTCCACACCCTCGAATCGCGGTTCACCGTCGATGTGGAACACACCACACACCGCGGACACGCCAGCGAACTCGGCGCCCGCGCCGTCAAAGAAGGCCACGACGCCGTCCTCGTCCACGGCGGCGACGGCACCGTCAATGAAGCCGTCAACGGCATGCTCGGCGCCCCCGCCGCCTTCACCGCCCAGGAACGACCCCAACTCGGCGTCATCCCCGGCGGCAGCGCCAACGTCTTCGCCCGTACCTTCGGCGTCAACGCCGACCCCCTCGTCGCCACCCGCCAGCACATCGGGCTCCTCGAAAGCGGACAGCACCGCTCCATCGGCCTCGCCCACACCGCCGACCGGTGGTTCCTGTTCAACACCGGAATGGGTATGGACGCCATCGTCGTCCGCGAAATGGAACGCAAACGGCACGCCGGCAAAGCCGCCACCCCCAGCCGCTACCTGTGGACCACCGTCTCCTCGTTCTTCGCCAACGCCACCAACCCCGCGAGCTTCACCGCGCACGTCCCCGGCCACGACCCCATCACCGGCGTCAAATTCGGCTTCGTCAGCAACACCAGCCCCTGGACCTACCTGGGCACCCGCGAAATCCGCACCAACCCCGACACCGGCTTCAACACCGGCCTCGGACTGTTCGCCGCCACCTCCACCTCCGTGGTGCGCAACATCCCCCTCGCCACCCGGCTCCTCGCCCAGCGCCCGCCCAAAGCCCGCCACCTCTACCGCAACGACGACCTCGACTGGATCCGCTTCGAAGCCGAAACCCCCCTCGACGTGCAGATGGACGGCGACTACATCGGCACCCACACCGAACTGAGCTTCGGGCAGCGCGCCGACGCCATCAACGTGGTCGCGCCTCAACACCTGTGATCAGATCGGGCTCCGCTCACCCCGCGTCTTCCCTCCGCCACGCGGGGCTCGTTCCTCGCTCGCGCGTCGTCAGTCCAGACACGGGACGCTCCACCCGATCTGATCACGCGGCCAAGATTTTGCGTTGCGACACATCGGCCTCTTGCGGACCACCCGCTCGGGCTTAGGACGTTCCCTAGCGCCGAACTCTGGGATGCAAGCACCACTTGGCGACAGGCCGATGTCAGGACGACCACATGTTTGGCCGCGTGGTCGGATCGGGCGGAGCGTCCCCGGTCTGGAGTGACGACACGCGAGCGAGGGACGAGCCCCGCGTGGTCGGAGCGAAGACCGGGGGTGAGCGGAGCCTGATCCGACCACAAAGTTACTGCCGGGTAACGCATGGTCAGGACGATTTCAAGGGCTAGTGCAAAATCTCACAAACGGACACATAGTCGCAAAATTTCCGATGACATCGCAACCAACCCGGCGTAGCATAGAGCATCGGTACTCAACCGGTGCATGCACCCCCTGACACGGCTCCATAGCCCGAGTGCTATAGGCCGAAAGGGTGATATTGCACACGTGTTAACGGAACACCATTGACTTCGGCTGAATTCGTGAAAGTATTCACAAGCAACAGCGCGGAAACATTCGGTGCCTCCGCGTGAACAATCGGTTACAGCCACCCACAGTTTTATGAGCATCATCGAACCGTGCGCGCAGCACGCAGAAGGAGTAGTTGGAATGGACTGGCGGCACAAGGCGATCTGTCGTGACGAGGATCCGGAACTGTTCTTCCCGGTGGGAACGAGCGGCCCGGCCATCGCGCAGATCGCTGACGCGAAGCTTGTCTGCGGCCGGTGCCCGGTCACTGCCGAGTGCCTGTCGTGGGCACTGGAGTCCGGCCAGGACGCAGGCGTCTGGGGCGGCATGAGCGAGGACGAGCGTCGCGCCCTCAAGCGCCGCAACGCGCGTACCCGCACCCGCAGCTCCGTATAGCGACATCGGCTCACTCCGGACGTCGTCTGCCGGAGAGCCACCGAACGAAGGGCCCGGCCTCACGGCCGGGCCCTTCGTCGTGCCTTGACACCGACCCCAGAATGGGCGAGATATGTTCCGGCACACAATGGTTCGGCTCCCCCGATCCGTGACCGCCGGGATCGGCCCGCACGCCACGCCTCAGCGCAGCGGGACCACCACCCGTGCCTGGGTACCGCCGGCGTCGCCGCGCCGCATGTCGAGCGTGCCGCCGAGGTCGATGGACACCATGGTCTTCACGATCTGCAGGCCCAGTCTGTCGGAGGTGCTCAGATCGAACCCCTCGGGAAGCCCGGTGCCGTTGTCGACCACCTCGATCGCCAGTTCGCGGACGTCGCGGCGGGCGTGGATCTCGATCCGCGTGGCCCGCGCTTCAGCGGTCCCGGCTTCTCCCCCGCCGGTCCCGACGCCGTGCTCGATGGCGTTCTGGATGAGCTCGGTGAGCACCATCACCAGCGGCATCGCCTGGTCGGCGGGCAGCACCCCGAGCCGGTCGACCCGGCGAACGAGGACCCGTGACTCGCCGGCGACATCGACGAGGATGGGCACGAGACGGTCGGTGACCTCATCGAGGTCCACCTCCTCGTCGACGCTCCCGGACAGCAGTTCGTGAACCAGTGCGATAGACGCGACCCGCCGCACCGCCTCGTTGAGGGCGCCCTTGGCCTCGGGGTTGGTGGTGCGCCGGGACTGCAGGCGCAGCAACGCCGACACCGACTGCAGGTTGTTCTTGACGCGGTGGTGGATCTCGCGGATCGTGGCGTCCTTGCTGATGAGCGCGAGGTCGCGGCGTTTGACCTCGGTCACATCGCGGATCAGGATGACGGCACCGTTCGCCGCCCCACGGGGACGCAGGGCCACCGCCCGCAGCAGCACCGTCGCCCGCCGGGCGTCCACCTCCATCCGCATACCCACGTCGTCGCGGTAGGGCACCCGCGCGGAGCCGACGGGCCCGATGGCGGCCTCCACCATCGCCGCCACGTCCTCGGATTCGAACCGGTCGGTCAGCAGTTCGGCGGTCACCTCGGTGAGCCTGCGGCCGGCGAGTTCGGAGGTCCAGCCCATCCGGTGGAACGCCGACAGCGCGTTGGGGCTGGCGTACGACACCACCCCCGACAGGTCGAGACGGATGAACCCGTCACCCGCGCGTGGCGTCGACAGACCCTGCGAGTTCCCCTCTTTCTCGGGGAAGGTGCCGTCGGCGACCATCTGGCACAGGTCGTTCGCCGACTCCTGATACGCCATCTCCAGCGGCGACGGTAGCCGCGGATGGGTCAGATCGGTGGCCCTGATCAGCACTCCGATGATCGCGGCGTCCCCGCGCGGGCCTGCAGCCGGCGATGCCGGGTGGGCCACCGGGATCACCTCGCGACGGATGGCGACCGCACCGTGCCAGGTCGGATCCTCGTCGCGGTGGATCTGCCCGTCGGTGAACGCCCGGGCCACCCGATTGTCGGCGCCACGGCCGATGACCCGGCCCACCTCGTCGCCGGGGAAGACCGTGGAGGCCGTGTTGGGGCGGCACTGGGCCACGGTGACCATCGCGCCGCCCTCACCGCGCACCGTGAGCATCA
>NZ_BAED01000060.1 GCF_000241345.1 Gordonia amarae NBRC 15530 | reverse complement strand
CGCCGCCGGAACCACCGCCACCGCCGGCGCCCGCGCCGGGCGTGGAGTCATTGCCGGAGTCGCGGGACGGGGGTGCCGAGGGCACGGGCTTGTCGTCGGACTTCTCCGGTTTGCTCGGGGAGTCGGGGTCGTCGGAGGACTCGGACGGGTTGTCGAGACCGTCCTTGACGCGTGTCTTCGACGGCGACTGGATCTGTTCACGCGGCGTGGCCACGGCGATGTCCGGCATGCGCGGGACGGCCCTGTCCGTGGTTTCCGAGGTCGTGCTCTCCGTCGTCTCCGAGGTGGTCTCGGACGTTTCCGAGGTCGGCTCGGATGTGGTCGGCTCGGATGTGGTCGGCTCGGATGTGGTCTCGGACGGTTCCGTCGGGTCTGTTGTGGTCGTCGGGGGGGTCGTGGTCACCGGGGGAGTCGTGGTGCCCCCGCCGCCGCAGTGGTTGTGCTGGTGGCAGTGGCCACCCCCGTGACCCGGCCAGCCGTGGTCGTCGTCATCGTCGTGACCGTGGCCGTTGCCCGGTCCGCCGTTGCCCGGTCCGCCGTTGCCGTGTCCGTTGTTGCCGCCGGGGCCGCCGTTCCCTGGGCCGTGTCCGTTGTTGCCACCGGGGCCGCCGTTCCCTGGGCCGTGTCCGTTGTTGCCACCGGGGCCGCCGTTGCCTGGGCCGTGTCCGTTGTTGCCACCGGGGCCGCCGTTGCCTGGGCCGTTGCCGTTGTTGCCGCCGGGACCGTTGCCGTTGTTGCCGCCGGGACCGTTGCCGTTGCCGTTGTTGCCGTTCCCGTTGCCGTTGTTGCCGGGGCCACTGTTGCCGCCGTTGCCGGGGCCACCGTTGCCGTTGCCACGACCGTTGTCGCCGCCGGTGTGACCGGTACCACCACTGTGATTGCCATCACTGCCCGCGGGGCCGTTGCCGCCCCGGTCACCGCCGCCGCTGTGTCCGTTGCCGGATTTCGGTGAGTCGCCACCGCGATCGTCGGGGGCCGCGAGGCTCAGGCCCGCGCCGAGCAGAAGCAGGAGCACGGAGGCGACGCCGAGGACAGCGGCTGCGATCCTCCGCCGGCGGGGTCGTGGCGGCTGACTTACGCGGTGCGTCAAGGTCTTTCTCCAGGTTGCGGCGGGTCGGGCCCCGCCAGGTCGGTGGCACCCCGCAGACCGTCGGTATGCTGTCGGCAGGGCATCGACTGATTAGCCGAGTAAACCATTTGGTCACTCAAGTACATGTGTGAAGAGTTCACCAAGTATATGGGCTATTCCCAAGTGTGAAACGCCTCACATTTTGTGGGAACTGTGTCATCCAACTGGGGGACACTCGTGTAAACACCTTGTTTGGGTCACCCAATGTTACGCAGCGTTGCATCGGGGATGCGTGGGGGGCTTTAATGTTTACGACAGCAAGCTTTGTTTCCGGGGAGACGAATGAATTCACAAGGTACGGAAAAGCCGCAGGGTGCAGCCGCGCGTCGCTATGACGGTTCCGCGGATCCGGCGCGGCCCCGCCAAGAGGTAGTAGATCCGGGATTGTTCGCGCGACGGCTCGAGGAGCTGTTCCGCACGGTACCCGGTCCCAACGGCCGGGCCTACAGCGCCAAGGCCATCGCCGCACGGTCCACCGAGCGTGGGTTCCGCCTGGGCGAGTCATATCTGAGTCAGCTTCGATCCGGTAAGGCCAAGTCGCCGTCGTTCCGGACCGTCGAGGGTATCGCAGCGGCATTCGGTGTCGACGTGCACTACTTCCTCGAGGACCGGGCCGCGCAGCGGACCCGCGACGAGATCGATCTCATGCGCCTGCAGGCCGACACCAACGTCCAGCTCGCCGCGTTCCGGCTTGCCGGACTGTCCAGCGACTCGGTCACTGTGGTCAACGAACTGATCAAGGTGCTGCGCGAGCAGCAGGGTCTGCCCAAGGACCCGCCGGACCTGATGTCGGCCGGCAGCCAGGATCAGTCCGCCGATGCGCAGCGCCTGCGCGTCGTCGGTGGCCAGCAGGGCCAGGACTGATCGCGCACCGGACCGATCCGATCGCTTCACAGCCGATTTCGCCCGCGTCGTAGGTTCAGGTCATGCGTTTTCGACGTGAACCACGGGGCGAGGGCCGGCGTAGCGAGCGTACATTGCGCGCACTGTGCCGGCAGGCGTTGCGGGGGCTGGATCTCGACCTGCCCCTCGACGCGGCGCAACTGTGCGAGCGTTACGGCAAGCGCAGAGGCCGCGATATCAAGTTGATCGCGTATCCGCTGCCCACGGCCATGCCCAACGGGGTGTGGCTGGCGGCGGAGGACGCGGACTACTTCTTCTACCAGGCGAACACGTCGAAGATGCATCAGGACCAGATCGTCATCCACGAGTTCGGTCACCTGATCGCCGGGCATCAGATGCTCGGCGATCAGTCGGCCGCCACCTTGCTGGCGGGCGGTGACCCGGGTCCCGATTCCGACGACACCGACTCGGCGTTGCGGCGGACGTGCTATTCCGACGACCGTGAATGGGAGGCCGAGATGCTCGCGTCGATGATCCTGACCTGGGCCGAGGACGCGGGTGACCGCGTCGGGGCCACCGAATCCGATGACGATCTGCGCGGTATGCAGCGGCTTCTCGGCGGCCACCGCGGCTGGCTGTAGGTTGGTGCGGTGGTTTCTGTCGGGATTTTCAACACCATCGCCCTGGTGGTGTTCTCTGTAGCGTTCTGTTGGCGGCTGGATCAGATCCGGAAGCACGGCGGTGGTTTTCAGGCCATCGCCCTGACCGTGTCGATCGCGGCCCTGGTCATCGCCTTCGTCTCGGCAAACGGCGACGTCGTCGAGGCGATCGACACGCTGACCTTCACCGGCGCCGCCCGCGTCGTCTTCTACGCGATGCTCTCGCTGGGTGTCGCGGCCCTGATCCTGGTGTTCTTTTTCCCGTCACCGGGCGACACGCGTAAACGCCGGATCGGTTTCGAGGCGGTGCCGCTGGTGGTGTCGCTGATCGGGCTGCAGGCGACAATGCTCGTCACGCTCGTCACGCCGCTGAATCTGAGGACCAAAGACCTCACCGAATGGAACGCTCAGAATATTGCGTTCGGGCTTTTCTTTCTCATCGCCAGTTTTTATCTCGGGTACGGATTTATCTCGTGTATCCGCAGCATCCGGCAGTTCCTGCGGACCGCCGACGGCTACCTCAAGGTGTCGCTGAGCCTGCTGGCCGCCGGTCTGGCGCTGCTGGCGATCAGCTCGATCACCCAGATCCTGTTCGTCGTGTTCGGCATGACCTCGCTGGCGCAGGTGCCGTGGCTGATGCGGTTCAGCCAGGTCGCGGCGGTCGTCGGCGTGGTGCTGTTCCTGATGGGCATCTGCTACCCGATGGTGTACGGCAAGTGGCAGGCCTTCCGGTCCGAACGCCGGCGCACCCGTGACGACGCCGAGCTGGTCCCGCTGTGGAAGCTGGTGACCGGTGCGGTGCCGGAGGTGGTGCTGCCGGGGGCCGGTAAGCAGACGGCCACCGAGCGCTATCACCGGCGCATCGTCGAAACCCGGGACGCGCTCACCCAGCTCAGTCCGTATCTGTCGGAGGACTTCGAGATCGCCGACGACGACACCCGCGTCACGATGCTCTACGACGCCGTGGACTCCTACGTCGCGTACGGCAAGACCACCGGCGATGTGCGCGACATGCTGCCCGCCGAGGGCGAGGGCATCGACGCCGACGCCGCGCCGCTGGTGCGGATGTCGCGGATCGTCGCGCTCGATCAGCAGGCGATGGCGCAGTCGGCGGGCTGACCCGGCCGACGACCGGCGCTCACGACCGATCGGGTGTGGGCACCGCGGGGTCGGCCTCGGGGTGGGTGCCCTCGGCACGGCCGACGTCCAGCCGCCGCGACCGGTAGATGAAGGCTGCGCCGATACCCACCAGCGCGACCGTCGCCGACACCGTCGCGACAACCGTCACAGTGGAGGACCCGGCCAGTCCGTCGGCCAGCAGCCACGCGCCGAAGGCGAAGAACAGCGCCGCGGCGCCGAGCGAGATGATCCGCTCGGGCAGGTGCTTGCCCAGCAGGACGCCCACCGCGATGGCGAGCACGTCGGCGGCCACCATGCCCAGCGTCGAACCGATCCAGACGCCCAGCCAGTCGTCGTCGGTGGCCAGGGTGATGGTCGCGAGCATCGTCTTGTCACCCAGCTCGGCCAGGAAGAACGACGACATCACCGCCAGGAACACCGAGGCGCCCACGCGGTTGGCCTTCTGCGACTCGTCGTCGTCGAGGCTGTCACCGCGGATGGTCCAGAGGCCGAACACGATCATCGCCAGGCCGGCGAGGATCGCCAGCAGGTCGGTGGGGATGGACATGCCCAGGAAGTGTCCGAAGAACACCGATACCGCGTGGACGGCGGTGGTGGCGACCGTGATGGCCAGCACCACCACCCACCAGCGGTACCGCAGGGCGTAGGTCATCGCCATCAGCTGCGACTTGTCACCGAGCTCGGCAACGAAGATCACGCCGAAACTCAGGAGCAAGGCAGAAATCACGATATCCAGGTTAGCCAGACCTCACTTGACCCCGCAACAGCTGGAATCGCCGAATCGCCGCAGGTGGGAGGTGCAAAACCAGAAGTTCGGGTACCCTGACCCACAAGTTACGGTAGTACTTACAGTAATGACCTCGCGTTGTGCCTGATCAGGCGGCCAGCAGCATCGCCAGCACCGCGGTGTCCGGGTCTGATCCCGGGTCGATACCCACCTGGTTGCGCAGCGTCACCACCGTGCCGTCGGCCTCGGCCTCGGCCCAGCCGGCGCGATGCTCGAGCCCCAGTTCGGGCAGACCCGGCAGCAGCACACAGCCCGAGGCCACCTCCGAACACTCCGGCAACGACGGGCGCGTGTGCGACGGCGGATGCAGCATCAGCAGCGCCGGCGGATTGTGCAGGAAGCGGCCCGCCTCCAGGAATGTGTCATCGACGACGTTGCCGACCGCCAGCATCATGCCGACGGCGTCCGGCTCGGCGTCGGCGGGATGGTCCTCGACCACGCCGAAGATTGTGGTCGTGCTCAGAAAACCCGGCCGGCACGCGATGCGCACCGACGCCACCAGCGTCTGCGTCCACTCCAGCGTCGACGCGGGCCAGCGACCCGAGATCAGGATTCCGTTCAACTGCCCACCCTCATGAAAAGGCGTGAGGCCAATGGGAATAGAAGACATGGCACAACTCCTTCCGCACGAACCGTGAGAACAGAATCGTCCTGCGCGGGCTCCCCGACAAGAGGAACACGCAGTGTTTACACAACAGCGGTCCGGTGGGGAGGTGGTGGCGTCAGGTGCCGACTGTCACCGGACCCTTCGAGACCCTCGCTCGTTCCTCGCATCGGCCTCAGGGATCAAGATGTCGGGTCACGATCGCTCGCCAACACAACAGAGCTGGTGGCAGGTCGGGCCGCGTCGTCTGGACAGAGGAGCGAGCGGGGAGCCTGCGACCCCGAGCGACGAGGGAAGACGACGCATAGGGCCCGACCTGCCAGCAGCTCTGTTGTGACAGTCCAGGCACACTGGTCGGGTGCAGAACAGCCAGCCCCTCCGTCCGATGGAGCTCGCCTCGGTGGCGATCTTCGGTGGCGTCACCGTCGCCGCGGTGGTGATCGCGGCGGTCATCCCGATGGCCACGGCCGCCGGACTGCTCGCCCCGGTCCCGCTCGCGGTGGTCGCCGCCCGTACCCGCCCGCGGGCGCTGATCGCGGCCGCCGTGGCCACCACCGGTGTCACCTTCGCGATGGCCGGCACGGGCGCGGCGTCGGGGGTGTTCATCTCCGCGATCATCGGCGGCATCGTCGGCGACACCAAACGTCGTGGGCGTGGGCTGCCGACGATCGCGCTGCTCACACTGATCGCCGCGCCGGTGATCGCCGGGCTGACCGTGGTCCTGCTGTGGATTCTGAAGCCGCTGCGCGAGCTGATGCTCACGGCGATGAAGAACAGCCTCAACGGCCTCGGCAACTGGATCGGCAGGATCCCGGGGCTCGACGGCACCGAGGACTTCGTCAACGGACTCACCCGCAACGCCGTCGACTGGTGGTGGGCATGGATCTGGGTGTCGGGGACCATCGGCACCGCGATCTCCATCGTCGTCGCCTGGTGGATCCTGGGGGCTGTCATCGACCGGCTCGCGGACGTGCCCGCCGAGGACACCCTGGATCAGGGGGCGGCGCTCGGGGCGGCCACCGACATCGCGCCGCTGCCGCTGGTGGCCTCGGGCGTCGACTTCGCCTACCGCGACGGCGGTCCGCTCGTGCTGTCGGGGATCGACCTGCGGATCGATCCGGGGGAGTTCGTCGCGATCGTCGGCGCGAACGGTTCCGGGAAGTCGACCCTGGTCAAGATCATCGCCGGCCGGCCGCCGACCCGCGGCACCGTCGAGCGGCCGGGGCTGCCCGGTCTGGGCAGGCACGGTGGGACGGCTATGGTGCTGCAGCGGCCCGAGTCACAGATGCTCGGTTCCCGCGTCGCCGACGACCTGGTGTGGGGCCTGCCCGACGACGCAGACGTCGACGTCGAGGCGTTGCTCGCCGAGGTGGGCCTGGCCGGTTTCGGTCAGCGCGAGACGTCGGATCTGTCCGGTGGGCAGCAGCAGCGGCTGGCGGTGGCCGCGGCCCTGGCCCGCAGCCCGCAACTGCTGATCGCCGACGAGGTGACGTCGATGGTAGACCCCGACGGCCGCGACGACATCCTGGAACTGCTCGCCGGGCTGCCCGCCCGGCACGGCATGACGGTCGTCCTCATCACCCATCGCGGGGTCGAGGCGGCCGCCGCCGACCGGGTGATCCACCTCGATCAGGGCCGGCTCGTCGCGCATCCGCCGGAGTGGATACCGCGGGACGCTGCGGCCCCCGGACACCGGCTGGAGGAGTACCGCCCGGCCCCGGGTCCGTACGACGGGTGGACCCGCCCGATCCTGGCCCTCGACCGCGTCGGATACACCTACCTGCCGGGATCACCGTGGCAGGTGCATGCCCTGCACGACATATCGTTGCAGGTCAATGCGGGTGACGGGCTGCTGATCGTCGGCGGCAACGGCTCCGGCAAGACGACCCTCGCCTGGGTGATGGCCGGTCTGCTCGAACCCGGATCGGGTACCTGCGCACTCGACGGTGAACCGATCGGTAAGCATGTCGGCGACGTCGGCCTGGGTTTCCAGCACGCGCGGCTGCAGTTGCAGCGGGCCAATGTCGGCGACGAGATCATGGCCGCGGGCGGCCTCGACGTGGGCACCACGGAGGTGGGGCGGGTGCTCGACCTCGTCGGGCTGCCGCGGTCGATCGCCGCCCGGCACACCGATTCGCTCAGCGGCGGGCAGATGCGCCGGGTGGTGCTGGCCGGGCTCATCGCCCGTAAACCCAAGGTGCTGATCCTCGACGAGCCGCTGGCCGGTCTCGACCCGTACGCGCGGGAGGAGATCGTGTCCCTGCTCGCGCGGCTGCGCCGGGGCGGGCAGACGATCGTGATCATCTCGCACGACTACGACGGCCTGGCGCGCGTCTGCAACCGCCGCGTCGTTCTCGCGGGCGGTTCCCTGCAACCCGAACACATCGGACCCGACACCGGAGGTCGTCGATCATGACCATGCGCACAGTGCCGTTGCGCCGGGTTCCCGGCGACTCGATCGTGCACCGCCTGTGGGCGGGCACCAAGCTGGTGGTGGTGCTGGCGCTCGGCGTGCTCACCTGGGTGCTGCCGAGCTGGCCGGCGCTGGGGCTGGTGGCGGCGATCGTCGTGATCACCGCCCTGATCGCCGGCATCCCGCTGGGCGCGATCCCGCGGCCCCCGTGGTGGTTCTGGGGGCTCATCGCGATCGGCGCGGCCATGAACTCGACGGTCGCCGGATGGGCCGGCCTCATCGTGTTCCTGCGCGCGACCGCCCTCGGCCTGATCCTCGTCGCCAGTTCGGTGCTGGTCATCTGGACCACGCCGATGGCCGAGATCGCGCCCGCCCTCGCGAAACTGATGAGCCCGCTGCGCAAACTGCGGCTGCCCGTCGACGAGTGGGCCGTCGCGATCGCGCTGTGCCTGCGTGGGCTGCCACTGCTCATCGAGGAGATGCGGATCCTGCGCGCCGTGCACCGGCTGCGGCCGAAGGCGCCGCCGGACGCCGATCATCCGTCGGCGCAGATGGGCGTCATCGACATGATCGTCAGCGCGATGTCGTCGGCGCTGCGGCGAAGCTCGGAGATGGCCGAGGCGATCACCGCCCGCGGCGGTACCGGCCGGCTCACCGCGTACGAGTCGCGGCCGGGGCGCCTGGACGCGGTGATCCTGACGGTCGTGTTCCTCGGCTGCGTGGCAGCGGTGATCACGACCATCATGTTGTGATTGGGTTGTGCTTATGCCGCCACACAGGTCGTTGGCATGGGCCTGTTGCTTGGTCAGTGGGTGCCGGCGGTGGCTACGCAGAACTGGTTGCCGTCGGGGTCGGCGAGGGTGGTCCACGAGAACTCGGGCATCTCGTGTTCGGCGATGAGGGTGGCGCCGGCGGCGATGAGGCGCTGCACCTCGGCCGCGCGGTCGGGCGC
The DNA here is from genome assembly GCF_000241345.1 of Gordonia amarae NBRC 15530. Classification (GTDB taxonomy): domain Bacteria; phylum Actinomycetota; class Actinomycetes; order Mycobacteriales; family Mycobacteriaceae; genus Gordonia; species Gordonia amarae. Next base: position 25,225 of record NZ_BAED01000060.1, on the reverse strand, counting down.
TGTGAGGTCGAGGTGGATGCGGTTCTTGCCGGGTGTCGGGTCGTCGACCTTCTGGAACGCCAGCATCGGCTGCCCGTCACCGAGGGTGACGGTGACGAACCACCCCTCGTTTTCGGCGACGATGCTGCCACCGGTCTGCTCGGCCCACCAGCGCGCGATGGGCAGTGGGTCGGCGGTGTCGACGGTGATCATGGCGAGTGAGAGTGTCATGCTCAGAACCTAAGCCCGAACCCGGACAGTCTGTGTCCGGATTCGAACACAGGAACAAAGAAACTGCCGGCCACCCAAAGGTGACCGGCAGTTCACGCAAGAGGCCGATGCCAAGACGACCACATGTTTGGCCGCCCAGGCGGGTTGAGTTTCTGGCCCCGCCCCGTTCTGGACGACCGACTGAGCCGGGCGAGGAACGAGCCCGCGCGAAGGAGGGAGGAAGAACGGGGGTCAAGGGGCCAAGAACTCAGGCCCGCCGCATTTACACAGGCACAATCAGGCCGTTGCCCTGGCTGCGGGCGCGGTCGAAGCGCTCGGCGGCGTCGGCCCAGTTGACGATGTTCCACCAGGCCTTGACGTAGTCGGGCTTGACGTTCTGGTAGTCGAGGTAGAAGGCGTGCTCCCACATGTCGAGCATGACGACCGGGATGATGGCGGCGGGGATGTTGCCGCTCTGGTCGGTCAGCTGCAGGATGACCAGGTTTCCGCCGATGGTGTCGTAGCCCAGGATGGCCCAGCCGGAACCCTGCAGGGTGGTGGCTGCGGCGGTGAAGTGGGCGTGGAACTTGTCGAAGCTGCCGAACTGGTCGTCGATGGCCGCGGCGAGTTCGCCTTCGGGCTTGTCGCCTCCGTTGGGCGAGAGGTTCTTCCAGAAGATGGAGTGGTTGGTGTGACCGCCGAGGTGGAAGGCGAGGGTGGCCGACAGGCCGTAGGCCTTGCCCGCGATGGTGCCGTCTTCGCGTGCTTCGGCGAGCTTGGCGAGGGTGTCGTTGACGCCCTTCACGTAGGTGGCGTGGTGCTTGCTGTGATGCAGTTCCATGATGCGGCCGGAGATGTGCGGCTCCAGGGCGCCGTAGTCATAGTCCAGTTCCGGCAAGGTGTATTCAGCCACGATGGTCCTCTCTGACGAGTTTGAGCTGCTTTCCACGCCCGGGTGAGCGCAGTGCCCGGCGCAGGTATGCGCGTAGGGATTACTTCACACTTACTCGGGGCGTGAGGCCTAAGCAATGTTCCCAGAGCCAATCTACTCGCATGGGTAGCGACATACGGCCCTGTACGCGCGGCGAACGCAAGGATGCCGGACCAGGAGAGGTGCGGCAGCGAAAGAAAACGGTGATCAGAGAAGTACCGGCATCACAGCAGTGCCGGGGCGATCACAGCAGTGCCAGCGCGATCACGACGGCGAGCAGCGCGACGATCGTGAGGGCGGTGATGCGGCATTGATTGCCGATGCTCTTGTCGGTGACCACGGGAAAGTCGGTGGTGTGTGGAACTCGGACCGGGGCGGTACCTGCCGCGAGTGCGGGCCGGCTGGGGCCTGGCTGGGTGTGACGCGTCGTCGCGTGCGTGGCCATGGCCGCTCCGTCCTGTCTCATCATCCGAACCGTGTCTGTCTGACCGGTACTCACCTGTGAGCAGAGCTGTGTTCCATGAAACGCCGGGGCGCCATGAAACGGCGGGTGAACGCCGGATGTGGTGCAACGCGACTGCATCGTGATCACAGTCACAGCGGCGATTGAATCAGAGTGGTGGCAATCACACAAGTCCCGGTTAGGGGGACGCGCGTAGAGTTGCCGGTATGTCGTGGCTTGATCAGGTATTCTCCGGCGCGTCGTCGAAGCGGACGATGATCGCTCCGGCCGAGGCACTGCCCGGCCGCCCCACCCCGGTGCCGCTCGCGGCGTCGAATGTGGTGCTCGGCCACCCGATGCGCGGCGACGACCCGGAGTCGGCCGCGGGTATCGGCACCTTCGACGGCTACCAGGTGGTCGTTCTGGCCGGTGGCTGTTTCTGGGGTGTCGAGGAGATCTTCTGGCAGGTGCCCGGCGTCTACACCACCGCAGTCGGCTATGCGGGCGGCTTCACGCCCAACCCCTCCTATGAGGAGGTGTGCACGGCCCGCACCGGACACACCGAGTCGACGCTCGTCGTGTTCGATCCCCAGGTCATCGACCTCGAGGGCGTCCTCAAGGTGTTCTGGGAGACGCACGACCCGACGCAGGAGATGCAGCAGGGCAACGACGTCGGTACCCAGTACCGTTCGGCCATCTACACCGTCGGCGACGACGACGCGCAGCTCGCGCGGGACAGCGCGCAGCGGTTCGGCGCGGTCGTCGCCGAAGCCGGTCTGGGTGCGATCGCCACCGAGATCGCGTCGCTCGAGCAGGCCGGCGACGGCCGGTTCTACTACGCCGAGGACTACCACCAGCAGTATCTGGCGAAGAACCCGAACGGCTACCGCTGCCACGCGTCCACCGGGCTGCAGTATCCCGCGTGAGCGACCGGCTCAGCCTGCAGCAGTGGAACCGCACCCTGCTGCAGCGTCAGCATCTGCTCGAACGCGTCGACGACGACGCCGTCGAGGTCCTCGACCGGGTGGTCGGCATGCAGTCGCAGGATCCGAAGGCCGCGTTCTTCGGGCTGCACGCCCGGCTGGAGAACTTCGCCCCGGATGAGCTCGACGGCCTGATGACCGACCGCGAGACGGTGCGGATGGCGTTGCTGCGCAGCACGGTCTGCCTCGTCGACACCGAGGACGCGCGGTGGATCCGGCCCGCGGTGCAGCCGGCCCTCGACGCCGAACTCACCGGCACCCACACCAGGCGGCTGGTCGCGGCGTCCCCGGAGGCCATCGTCGACGCCGCGCGCACGATCCTCGCCGACGGCCCGATCGCTGGTGATGACCTGGGCAAACGCCTGGCTCAGCGGTTTCCCGACGAGGCTCCCGCCACCCTGACGCGCGTGGTCCGGTGTGCGCTGGCGCTCGTGCAGGTGCCGCCGCGTGGCCTGTGGTCGGGCCGCGGCAAACCCACTTACGCCCTGTTCGACGACTGGGTGGGTCCGGCCGAGCCCGCGCTGACCGGTGACGACGCCCGCGCGGAACTGATCCGGCTGTATCTGCGGGGTTTCGGGCCGGCGACGGTCGCGGCGATCCAGATGTGGTCGGGTATCGGCGGTCTGACCCCGCTGGTGGAGAAGATGGAAGCCGACTGGGAGCTGGAGAAGCTGACCGGTCCAGACGGTGAAACCCTGTACGACCTCGACGGTCTGGGCCTGGCCGATCCCGGCGAACCGGCCCCGGTGCGGCTGCTGGCCCCCTACGACCACGTCATCGCCGCGGCCGCCGATCGGCGGCGGGTGGCCGGCGAGGACGCGCTGAACGCGATCAAGACGGCCAACGGGCAGATGCGCGGGCTGATCCTCGTCGACGGGTGGCTGTCGGGAACGTGGTCGGTCGCCAAGGCACGGGGTAAGGCCCCGGCCGAGGTTGCTGTCGAGCTGTTCGGCGAGCCCGCCGAGGAGCAGCGCGCCGGACTCGACGCCGAGGTGGAGCGGCTGCGCGAGTTCGTCGCGAACTGAACACTCCACCTAGACTCGTCCGAATGAGTACAGGCCTGATGTCGCGGATGGCGACCGTTGTGGGGGTCCGGCACACCGACAAGGTGGCGGTGGTGCGGGTCGACGGGCCGATCGGCGACGAGTTCGGTCAGCGGGGCGTGTCGGCCGAGGGCATCGAGGAGGTGCTGCGCCGCGCATTCGACATCGATCACCTGCGGGCGGTCGCGGTGGTGATCAACTCGCCGGGCGGCTCACCCGCTCAGTCGGAGTACGTCGCCGAGCGGATCCGGCAGCTGTCGGCGGAGAAGGGTGTGAAGGTCTTCGCGTTCTGCGAGGATATGGCGGCCTCGGGCGGGTATTGGATCGCCTGCGCCGCGGACGAGATCTTCGCCGCCCGCACCTCTCTGGTCGGCTCGATCGGCGTGGTGTCGTCGGGTTTCGGGCTGCAGGATCTGATGTCGCGGCTGGGCATCGAGCGACGGCTGTACTCGGCGGGCAAGAACAAGGCGCGGATGGACATGTTCTCCCCGGAATCCGACGAGGACGTCGCGTGGCTGGAGAGTCTGCAGTCCAAGCTGCACGACGAGTTCAAGGCGTGGGTGGCGCAGCGGCGTGGCAAGCGGCTCAAGGCCCCCGACGACGTCCTGTTCAGCGGCGACATCTGGATCGGTGCGCAGGCGGTGGAACTCGGCGTCGTCGACGGGGTGGGGGTGCTGCGGTCGGTGATCGCCGAGCGCTATCCCGACGCCGAGATCGTGCCGATCGATACGCCGAAACCCCTGCTGTCGAGGCTGGCGGGCGGCCAGATATCGGTGGCGTCGCTGACGCAGGGCATGGTGACCGGCGCGGTCAACGCGGTCGAAGCGCTGCCGGTCGCGCGGTTTCGCTAACACCTTTCCCCAAGTTATCCACATATCTGTGAACAACTGTGGATCGACCATATGTTCACTGTCGTGAATATTTCGCCGAACCATGCGAGATAGTCGGTGACGCGCATCACTTATCTCTGGCTTTGTGCAGCCGTTATCCACAATTCCACAGCGATATCCACAGGTCGAGAAGCGGTTTCTGTATAACCCTCAGATCTGTCAGCAATCGCCCTGTGAATAGAATTATGATGTTCTGCATAGTGCCTGCGACCTGGGCCGACATTCCCGTCCCGGCCCCGGCGGACCCGTGCCGCCGACGTTCCCGGCCCTGCCGGCGGCCGTCACGAGGGGCCGTGACCGCGGGTAGTCCACAGCACCCGCGGATCGGGCATGCACAGCCTGCCCGACGGTCGCGCCGCGGCGATGGGCGCGGGTGAAACCACCGCACCGCGCCGGCCGCCGGGGCGGCAGCGGGGTCAGATACCGGCCCGTCGATGTGCCGCGCTGTGACACCATGGACGGTGTGAGCATGTTCGACATCCCCGAGATCCCGGTGACGCAGCTGCCGGACGACTTCACCGACCAGCCGGCACGGTTGATGCTCGACGTGCGCGAGTACGACGAATGGGACGCCGGCCACGTGCGCGGCGCGCTGCACATCCCGCTCACCGAGGTCGCCGCGCGGCTCGACGAGATCGATCCCGACGCCGAACTGTTCGTCATCTGTCACTCCGGCGGCCGGTCGCAGCGCGTCCTGGAATATCTGCTGCGCAACGGCTACGACGGAAGCGGAGTCGAAGGGGGAATGTTGGCGTGGGTGCAGAACGGAAAGCCGGTCGAGTCGGGTCGATGATCGATCTGTGCCCCCGGTGCCGCATCCAGGCACCCCACAAACCCGGACGCACACAGTGCCCGCGCTGCGGCGGACCGCTGCGCGTCGTCGACGACGGCTCGTCGCACACCGGGCCGGGCGGGCCGCCGGCCACCGCCGGAGCCGCCGCACATCAGGCCCCGCCCCCAGCTCAGCACGCGCCCGCACCCCGACAAACCTCATCATCCCGGCAGACCTCATCATCCCGGCAGCCCCCATCATCCCGGCAGACCGGCGCACCCCGCATGTACCGCAGCCCGCACGTGCGCTGGGTCGCCCGCCGGCCACCCGAGACATTCCCGCCGCCGCGCCCGCCGCAGAACCCGGGCCCGGCTCCCATCCCGCGGTACACCTACCTGCCCGCGTGGGGCCTGCGCGACGAGCCCGTGACCGGCGACGACCCGGCCGTCACCCGCCCCCGAGGCAGCGCTCTGCCGGCGACGCTGCGGGTCACGGCCATCGCCCTGGCGGTCACCGCCGTCGTCCACCTGCTGCGGTACGTGCTGCTCGTGATCAACCGCACCAAGCCGATCCCCGGCTGGCTCGACACCGCGTCCACCATCCTGGTCTGGGCCGCGGGCGTGGTCGCGTTCCTGTTCTTCTGCGCCGCCACCGCGGCCGTTGTCACCTGGCTGCGCCGCACCCGCGCCGCCGCCTACCGCCGCCACGGCCTGCTCGAACCGCGCAAACCCTGGCAGATCGCGGTGTACGCCGCGATCCCGCTGGTCAACCTCGTCGGCGCCCCGTTCCTGGTGCGAGAACTCCTCGAGCAACGCGACGACCTCGACCGCCCGGCCGCCGGTCAGATCCTGCGCCGTACCGCGATCGCCTGGATCGTCGTCAACGTCGCCGCCGTCGCCGCGCTGTGCACCCGGTTCATCGCGAGCCGCTCCGACTCCCTGCAGACAGGCGCCGACGGCCTGTGGCTGACCATCATCAGCACCGCCCTGTCGGCCGGATTCGTCTGGTTCGTGCTGCCCGGACTCGTCCACGTCTTCGACGACACCCCCCACGTCGAGGCGCCGGCTCGCCGATGGGTCCAGGTGGCGTGACAATGACAACCATGCGGCGACATCTATGCGGCCACAGACACGTACGGGGCATGTCGGTCGACACTTCGGTCAGGGGTGCCGATGAGCGCGGTTGACCACGTCTCACGGTCGGGGAAGCCCGCCGTCGTCGCCCATCGCGGCGCGTCGCTCGAAGCCCCCGAACACACCGCGCGCGCGTACGAACTGGCCCTCGCGCAGGGCGCCGACGGCCTCGAATGCGACGTCCGCATGACCAGCGACCACCAGCTCGTCTGCATCCACGACCGGACCGTCGACCGCACCTCCGACGGCACCGGCATCGTCAGCGAGATGTCGCTGGCGCAGCTGCGCGAACTCGACTTCGGCAGCTGGCACGCCGACGGCAAACCGGCACAGATCCTCACCCTGCGCGAGCTGCTCACCCTCACCCTCGACTGGCGCAGGCCGGTGCGGCTGTTCATCGAGACCAAACATCCCGTGCGCTACGGCAGTCTTGTCGAACAGGCCATCCTGGAGACGCTGCAGGAGTTCGGCGTCGCCACCCCGCCCTCGGCCGACCACAGCCGTGCCGTCGTCATCTCGTTCTCCTCGGCCGGGGTGTGGCGCATCCGCCGTAACGCCCCGATGCTGCCGACGATCCTGCTCGGCGAGACCTCCCGCGTGCTGCGCGGCAGCGCCGCGACCGCCGTCGGCGCCACCGGGATCGGGCCGTCCATCGAGACCCTGCGCCTGCACCCCGAACTCGTCGACCGGGCCGCCGCGTCGGGCCGGGTCACCTACTGCTGGACCGTCGACGAGCTCGCCGACGTCCAGCTGTGCGCAGAACTCGGCGTCCGGTGGCTTGCCACGAACACTCCCGCCCAAGTACGTGAATGGTTGGTGGGCGTCTAGACGCGCCGCGAGACCGGGCGAATCCGCCCGAAACGCATCTGCCAAGGTAGAGCCATGGCTAAGAAGAGCAAGCGCGGCAGCGGACCACGTCCGGGGAGCAATCGGGCCGAGCGGGTGGCCGCCCGCAAGGCGCGGCAGGAGGCGGCCCTGGCCGCACCGCCGCGGCCGTTCGCCGGTCTGGCCGCCGAATGCGACCTGGTGGCGCTGCGGGCGTTCGTCGCCTCCGCGACCGCGGACCTGACCCTCGCGGGCGCGCCCGCCGACGGCCGCAGTATCGTGCTCGGCACCGTCCTGCCCGGCGCCGTCCCCGGGATTGTGCGCGAAACCGACGGCGCGCCACAGGCTTTCGTCGCCACCCAGACCGACCCCGAACCTGCCGACGTGACCGCGGCCCTGGCCTCGGCGATCACCTGGGCCACCACGGCCGAGGTCGGTTCCGACTACGCGCCGGTCGACGATCCGGCGCCGTTGACCGAGCTGCTGGTCGCCGACGCCACCCTGGACATCACCGTGCACAACGACTTCGGCTGGTGGCTGCACCCGGGTGCGGCGGTACCACCGGAGGTGGGGCAGATGCTGCAACGCGCCAACGACACCATCCTGCCGACGGCTCGGCTCAAGAACGACAGCGGCATCGGCGCCCCCTGGTGGGTCGACGCCGGTGACCGCGCCCACCTGCGCTGGGTGCGGCCCGAGGACGAGGACGACCTGATGAGCGCCCTGGCCCGGGTCCACGAGGCGGGCAATCTGACCCTCGGCGAAGGATCGCGGTTCGCCGGTTCGTTCCGCACGCACGGACTGCTCGTCCCCGTCTTTGACCTCGACGCCGAGAAACACCCCGACGAGTGGACCGAGGCGCTCAACACCTTCGACGCGCAGCTGGTGGAGGCTCTGGCCGACACCGCCGAACTGACTCCGGCACAGCGCCGTTCGCGCGACGGAATCCGCGGCCGGCAGGTCACGCTGCGCTGACGGGGCGAGGCTGACGGGGCGAGAACGACAACAGCGGGGCGACCACGAATCGTGGTCGCCCCGCTATGTGTGTGCCTGGGGTGTGCCGGGCCTGCGCGCCTGAGCTGTGGCGTCAGCGTGGCTCGGGCATCCTTCAGGTGTGGGTCAGATGGTCCCGCCCGCCGCGGCCGGCGCGGTGGCGTCGGTGCTCGCGGCACCGCCCAACTCGCGCTCGACGAAGTTCTCGACGTCGAACAGGTTGCCGTTGGCGCGTTCGGCGATGGTCTGCAGGGTGGTCATGGTGGCCACTTCCTCGACCTGCTCCTTGAGGAACCACTGCATGAACTGCTCGCCGAGGTAGTCGCCGTTGTCGCGGGCGGCGCGGGCCAGGTCGACGATCTGCTGGGTGACGCGCTTCTCCTGGGCCAGGGCCAGGTCGATGGGTGCCTGGTAGTTGTCGAAGTCCGAGCGCGGGACGTCGATACCGGGGAGCTCGATGTGCATGTCGCGGTCGAGGAAGTACTGCAGGATCATCATCGCGTGGTTGCGCTCTTCGACGGCCTGGCGGTAGAAGTGGCGCGCCATCTGCGGCATGTCGATGTTGTCGTAGTAGACGGCGACCGCGATGTACTGCTGCGAGGCGGAGAACTCGTTGGCGATCTGCTCGTGCAGGAGATCGTGGAATTTGGTGCGTACGGTTTTGTCGATCAGCTCAGTCATATCGGTCATGTTAGGAGTACAAAGACCCTTTGCGCATCCAAAGTCACCCTAATATTAGTAAGGCAAACCTACCGCTGACCAGCCTTTATTAGGTAAGCCTCATCAATTCTGGAAAAGCGCCGAGTTTGCTATTTGATTGCGCCACCGCTGTTTTGGATCAGCTCGTCCGGGACGGGCTTGCCCTTGCGTAGGTAGGTGAAGAATTCTTCTGTGTTGGAACCCACGATGAGTGAATCGCCGTCGTCGGTGACCTGGGAACCCGCATTGGGGGTTGTCGTGGTGATGGGTTTACCACGTAATGCCATCGCCAGGCTGACGAGATTCCAGATGTGGTCCTTCTTGTCGACGGTCAGCGAACCGACGGCACCGTTCACGAACGGCACGAGCCGGAACGGATTGAGCACCACACCGGGGCTGGTCGCCTTGGCCATCAGCGCGCCGAGGAATTTGCGCTGGTTGACCACGCGTTCGAGGTCGGCGTTGGGGAAGGCGCGGGTGCGCACCAGTCCGAGGGCCTGTTTGCCGTTGAGGTCGTGGCAGCCCTTCTTCAGGCGCAGCCCCGCCTTGGGGTCGCGCAGGTTCGTGTCGATGCAGATGTTGACGCCGCCGACGGCGTCGACGAGGTCGGCGAACCCGCCGAAGCCGATCTCGCCATAGTGGTCGATGCGCATCTTGGTGAGCTGTTCGACCGTCTGCACCAGCAGCTTGGGGCCGCCGAAGTTGAAGGCGGCGTTGATCTTTCGCTGACCGTTGCCGGGGATGTCGACGTACAGGTCGCGGGGGATGGAGATGATCATCGACTTACCGCTCGGCGGTTTGTGCACCAGCATGATGGTGTCGGTGCGCGAGCCGTCGCTGTCGCCGGTGGCCAGACGGTCCTTGTCGGCCTGCGACAGACCCTCGCGGGAGTCGGTGCCGACGATCAGCCACGTGCTGCCGGGGGTGGGGCCGGGACGGCCAGCGTACGAGGCGAGGGCGTCGACGCGGTGCAACTTGCTGTCGTAGTAGAACAGCGACCCGATCGTCGTGACGAGCAGCGCGATCACCACCATCAGGGCGATGCGCCCGAGCCGGAGCCTGCGGCCGGAGCGACGCCGGAACGGGTTGCGTGAGCGCGGCGCCGACGGTGGGAACGGGGCGCCGTGCTGGGGTGGACCGGCCGGGGCCTGCTGGTAGTTGTGCCGCTGCGGTGGCACCCGCACCGGATCCAGATGGCCCGGCGCAGGAGATCCCGGCCGGCCCTGCTGAGGTGGCTGGGCGGGGTGGGGCGGCTGATGGCCGTGGCCGCCGGGCGTCTTCGAGTAGGCGAGTGCGGGCGAGTCCTCGGCCGGCCTGCCCCCGACGACGGTGGGTGCGTGCGGATCGGGCTGGCGATGACCGGATTGGGGCGGGCCGGGCTGGTGGTGTGGACCGCGCCGCGCCGGCTGCCGGTCCTGCGGGTCGAGCTGGGGGATCGGCGCCGCGGGTGGGGGCGCGACCGGCCTGCGATGCGGCCCCGGCCCGTGCGGGGGATGCTGCCGGGGGCCCGGCTGCTGGGGCCTCGCGTCGCGCTGGGGCGGCGCCTCGTGCCGGCCACGGGCGGCGGGGCCGTCGGGCGTGAGCCGGGGGATCATGTGCGGGCGCGCGCCGGCCGGCGGCACCGGGGGTTCGGTCCCTCGGCGTCGCTTGTTCGGCGGTTCGTTCCCGTTCATCCGACCAAATCTACGCATCGAGATGCTGTGAAGCCGCCGATGCCACCTATCTGACCGACACCCCGCTGCGGCCGGCCGATCAATTTATCCACGACAGCTGGTCGTGTAGCAGGGCATAACCGACAAACGCGACGATGTCCATGACGGAGTGCGCGATCACCAGCGGCCATACCCGCCCGGTGAGCTGGTACCAGCGGCCGAAGATCAGCCCCATGACGGCATTCCCGAGACCGGCGCCGACGCCCTGGTACAGGTGGTAGCCGCCGCGCAGCAGGGCACTCGAGGCCAGCGCGCCGTCGGCGCCGAGACCGAGTTGCCGCAGCCGGGTGATGAAGTAGGCGACCACCACGATCTCCTCGGCGGCGCCGTTGCCGACGGCGAGGAGGATCAGGATCGGCCACCGCCACCACAGGCCGTCGGTCTCGGCAGGGACGAGACTCGCGTTGAGACCGAGCAGGCGCGCGACGGCGACCAGCGCCAGGCCGGGCAGCCCGACGGCAGCGGCCAGGGCCAGTCCGGGCGGAACGTCGGACGCCCGGGGTCCGCGGCCGAGCCCGGCCCTGCGCAGCAGTCCGCCGCGCCACAGCAGGTACGCCCCGAGCGCGGCGATCGCGAACAGCCGGACCGCCCGCATGATCTCGCGGACGGCGTCGATCGCCGCATTGCTCGACGTCGACGGATTGAGTGCGACGGTGGTGTCGCTGATCCCGGCACCGAGCTGCGCCTCCAGCAGGGACAGCGCCGCCGACAGCGCGGAGAACGCGAACGTGAGGATCCCGACGATCACCAGCTCGATGAGGATGCCGCGCCGGGACGCCGGATCGGTGACGACGTCGATCCCGGTTCGGTCCGGGGGATGAAGGATCAGACGAAGCCGCGAGCGCACACGCGCAAGGCTAGCGCCAGTTCACTCGGGCAGGCTGTTGATGAACGGGCAGCCGGCCAGGCCGCGCAGGGCGTACGACAGTTCCTGGACGTCGGTGACCGGGCGGGGGAAGGAGAGCCGGACGTCGTTGTCGCCGTCGGGGCCTTCGATGCGGAAGCGGATGCCGAAGCGGTCGAGGCCGAGGGGCCGGACGCGGCCGGTGCGCAGATGGCTGGGCAGTTTGCGGGCGAACTGGCCGACCATGTCGGCGTGATCGGCGTCGAGGTGGGCGATCCAGTCGTTCTCGTACTCCCAGAACGGGTCGGGGCTGGCGCCGGCGAGTTCGCCCGCGGTGACCGACGCGGCGCCGGAGCCGGTGGCGATGACGGCGGAGTTGAGCTGGAGCCGGAGCAGGGAGTGGCCGTGGCCGACGTCGAGGAGGCCGTCGTCGGGGTGCTCGGTGGCGATCTCGACGGCGAGGTCGCGTTCGAGGCCGGCGGGCACGGGGAAGAGGGTGCCGTTGAGCCAGATGAGGGAGCGGACGCGTTCGCGCAGGTCGATGGGGGCGCAGTCGGTGATCTCGAGCATGGCGGCGAGGCCGTCGGCTTCGTGGACCGCAGCCATGGCGTCGCCGTCGGTGGGGGCGAGGATGAAGGCCTGCGACTCGAACAGGTGCACCACCGACAGCGGGGTGGGTTCGGTGCCTTCGACGGCGAGCATGGCGTCGGAGACCCGGCGACAGGCGGTGACGATGAGCTCAGCGTGTGATGGCCGGCTGGTGACCGCTTGTGTCATGAGTGCTCCTCGCGCCTGGGTGGTGGTCGGGGGTCCGCTTCGTCGGCGCGGACCGGTGTGGCGTGCATCAATAAGGCAACCCTAACCTAATCTGCGGCTCGAGTGGAAGTCATTGCGAACATTTGGTCACAAGGACCTAAACGCCGGGGATCCGGTCACCGGCTGCCGGTAATCTTTGGTGGTGCCTGCCCAGACTGTTACGGACCCGACGGTGATCGCCTACTTCGGTCCCGCGGGTACCTTCACCGAGATGGCGCTGCAGCGGTTGCTCGCCGAGCGGCTACCGCTCCAGGACGTCCCCGGCATCGGTACCGCCGACGTCACGACCATCGCCGCCGCCAATCCCGCCGCCACCATCGCGATGGTCCGTTCCGGCGAGGCCGACTACGGGTGTGTGCCCATCGAGAGTTCGCTGGAGGGTTCGGTGCCGGCGACGATGGACGCGCTGGTGCCGGTGGACGGCAAGCGGGTGCAGGTGTTCGCCGAGGTGAGTCTGCCGATCGCGTTCACCGTGGCGGCCGCCCGTCCGCTCGAAGCCGACCAGGTCCGCCGGATCGCCGCCTACCCGGTGGCGTCGGCGCAGGTCCGGATGAGCATCGAGAAACTTTACCCACAAGCGGTTTTCGCCGTCGCATCATCGAATGCCGGGGCCGCGGTCGACGTGGAGGAGGGGCGTGCCGACGCGGCCATCACCACCGGGCTCGCCGCCGAGCTGCACGGGCTGACGGTCCTGGCCGACGGTGTCGCCGACGCCGAGGACGCGGTCACCCGGTTCCTGCTCGTCGGGCGCCCCGCGGCGCCGCCCGCACCCACCGGCGGCGACCGCACGGCCGTCATCCTCGGCCTGCCCAACGAACCCGGCAGCCTGATGCGGGCGATGGACGAATTCGCCGCGCGCAAAGTCGATCTCACACGGATCGAGTCCAGGCCGCGGCGCGACCTGAGCGCGGGCAAGACCTACGCCGGGCAGTACCGCTTCTATCTCGACGCCGTCGGGCATATCGCCGACGACGCGGTCGGCGAGGCATTGCGCGCCCTGCACCGGAACGTCGAATCCGTTGTGTACCTGGGATCGTGGCCCGCCGAGACCGCAGTCGGCTCGCCGCCCCCGGACACCGCCGACAGCGTCCGGTGGTTCGACGGCCTGACCCGAGGGGAGGGTTAGATGCCGACCCTGCACCTGGTCCGCCACGGCGAGACCACCGCCAATGTGATGCACCGTCTCGATACCGCGCTGCCCGGTGACTCGCTCACCGATTTCGGTGTGCGCCAAGGGGTCCGGTTCGGTCTCGACAACCGGACCGCGGGTGAGCCGGTGCTGATCAGTTCGCTGGCCCGCCGGGCCCGGGAGACCGCCGAGGCCATCGCCTCGGTGTGGGACGTGGATCCCGTCGCTCTCGAAGGCATCCACGAGGTGCAGGTGGGTGACCTCGAATCCCGCCACGACGAGGAGGCGCATGGCGTCTTCACCGATATCGTCAACCGTTGGTACGCAGGCGATTTCGACGCCCAACTCCCCGGCGGTGAATCACTGACGATGGTGCACGGCCGCTTCCTGCCGGTGATCGACCACCTCGTCGCCGCCCACCTCACCGGCCCCGACCCGCGCGACGTGTACGTCATCAGCCACGGCGCCGCCATCCGGCTCATCGCCTCGCACCTCACCGGTATCGACGCGAAGTTCGCCGCCGCCACCCGGTTGCCCAACACCGGATCGGTCGAGATCGAGTACACCGACGCCGGAGTCTGGGTATGCAAACGCTGGGGCGCCACCCCCGCCCCCTTCGGCCGCGACGACGAGCCCCTCGTCGTCGAACCGATGGGCTGAGCTGTGCTCATGCGGCGGACCTGATTTCGGCCCCCTTGTCCCCGTGGCAGATCGACCCGCCGACGGATCGGTGGAGGTGGTCAGGAATCGAGAAGTGGTGCGGTGGGAAAGGTTCTACCGTGGATTTCGTCAGCAAGTTGATGCGAAGGAGAACCACCATGAAGACCATGACCTGCCGTGAACTCGGCGGACCCTGCGACCACGCGCACCGGGGCGAGAGCGCCGACGATGTGATCCACCTGCAGGATAAGCACCTCAAAGAACTCGTCGACGCCGGCGATCAGGCCCACATCCCGGCCCGCAAGGACATGAAAAGCCGTTGGCGGCGGCCTGTTTCGGGACTCAAGTGGTACAACCAGGCCAAGGCCGACTTCGCGGCCCTGCCGCAGTCATAGCTCTCAACCCTGCCGTGCCCGCATACTCGCCACCACTCCGCCGTCGTTGAGAATGTCTGTGCCGGTGAGGTATCCGGCCTTGTCGCTCACACAGTAGGTGAACAGGTCGGCCATCTCCTGGGCGGTGCCCCAGCGCGGCACGTTGGCGCCCTCGACCATCGCGCCGGCGCCGGATTCGGCTTCGAGCCTGCCCATCTCGGTGTCGACGGAGCCGGGGGACACCGACACGATGCGGATGCCGGCGGCGGTGAAGCGTTCGGCCTGCGCCGACGAGTACCACTTCACGAAGCCTTTGCTGACCGCGTACGAGAAACCCGACCGGGCTTCGGCGGGGAACGGTGCGTATGTCTCCAGCAGGGCCGCGACGAAGGCGTCGGGGTCGGTCAGCGCGCCGGGGAACAGTGTCTCGGGGATGAGTTCGGCCGGTACGAGGTGGGCGGCCATCGACGCCACGTTGACGATCGCGGCCCCGTCGGCGACGGCGCCGGAGGCCAGCGCGAGCAGCGCCTCGTCGACGTTGACGGTGCCGAGTGCGTTGATGCGGGAGATGAATTCGGCGTCGCCCATGCTCGGGCTGACGCCGGCGGTGTGTACGACAGATGCGATGGGGCCGATGCCGGTCGCGGTCGCGAACAGTGCGTCGACGGCGGCGCGGTCGGTGACGTCACCGAGAACAGTGGTGACCTCGATGCCGTCGAGCGCCGCGACGGCCGCGTCGAGGCGGTCCTGCGAGTTGTCGAACAGGACGATGTGGTGGTCGGTGCCGAGGTTGCGCGCGGTGGGCACGCCCATGCCGCCGGCGCCGGTGATCACTGAAACGGTTGTCATACCCGTCGACAATACAGTCGGGTATTCGGTATCCGGGGCCGCCTGTCAGCCCCAGCCATTGGAGTGCAGCCAGGCGTCGTCGATGCCGAAGTGGTGGGCGATCTCGTGCATCACCGTCACCGTCACCTCGTGCGCCACCTGCGCGCGGGTGTGGCACATCCCGAGGATCGCGTCGCGGTAGATGGTGATGGTGTCGGGCAGGAACCCGGCGTAGTCGGTGGTGCGTTCGGTGAGCGCCACCCCCGCATACAGGCCCAGCAGGTGCGGGTCCTCGTCGTTGCGGGGTTCGACCAGGATCACGACATTCGACATCTCGGCGGTCAGCTCGGCCGGGACCTGGTCGAGCGCGTCGGAGACCAGCCCGTCGAACTCGTCGTCGGACATGAGAACGGGCATCGGGTCACCCGGCCGGTGCGGGGACTTCGAGGTCGTTGGCGTCGTAGCCACCCGGCAGCGGCACCGGGGTGGGCAGCGCCCGGCCCGGCGGGGCCTGCGGCGGCGGCACCGGCAGCTTGCCGTTGATCAGCAGCGTCTCCCGGGCGTCGCCCACGAGTGTGGCGAAACCGCCGCGGTCGGGCAGACCGAGGTAGCAGACGGCGGTGCGGCTGCCGGCCAGCCAGCTCGGTTCCAGGATCACCGACCACTGCGTATTCAGCGTGGTGGCCTCCAGCTTCGCCTTGCCGCCCATGAACCGTTCAGCCTGGCCGGGGCACACCGACGCCAGGAAGGTGTTCTGCTCCTCCTTCGACGGCCACGGCCGGTTCGCCACCCGGTCACCGAACTTGACCGCGAGATCGACCGTTCCGGTGGTCTGGAAGGAATGCTTCTCGGCACAGTTCACCTCGGCCGTCGGCTTGCGCGCGGCGTCGATGCCCACGCAGGTGCCGGGGGCCCACTTGAACGACTGGTCCTGGTTGGCCACCTTGCCGGCGAACTGGGCGGGCTTGTTGTCGGGGCCGGTCTGCTGCAGGCCACAGCGCAGTGCGCGCGCGCCCTTGTCCCACTGCACCTGCGACGGGAACATCATGCTCACCGAGAACCGGCCGTTCGGGTCGCGTTTGCCGACGAGGTAGCGGTCGACGATCACCGCGCACTGTTCGTCGCGGATCTGGGCGAACCGCTGCTCGCCGGGCCAGGTGGCGGACTCGCCGAACTCCGAACCGGGCAGGAGCGCCGTGTCGAGCGGCCCGGCGACCTCGAACCGGTGCCGCAGATCGCAGTTCACCTTCTTCGGGTCACCGGGATTGCCCGCCGGCCAGTCGAGGCAGTCGCCGACCACCGATTCGGTGAAGGCGTTCTTGGCCAGTTTCTCCTTGCCGCCGATGCCGGTGTTCGCGACATCGCCGCCGTCGCCGACGCCCTGGACGAGCGCGATCGCGCCGGCGATGAGCGCACCGATCACCGCGGCGGACAGGACCACCCGCAGGGGATTGCCGAGCAGCCCGCGCCGGGACCCACGTTCGGGTTCGGCTTTGTCGTCGTTCTCAGGGTCGTCGTCGGGGACCTGCGCGTACGCGAGTTTTCCGGAGTCTCGGTCGACCGGGGGCAGCACCGTTGTCTCGGAGCCGTCGGCGTCGACCCAGTCATCGGTGTCGTCGGCTGCGACGGCGTCATCCAGGTGCGGGTCGTCCGGGTCCTGCGGGTCGCGGGCTTCGTCTCGGTCTTTCATCACCGTCCATCATGCCTGCCCGAGGCGCTCGGACCCAGAGGTATGGCCGTTGTGCCCTGGTCGGTGAGGCGAAACGGGCGACGAACCGGCAGGCCGGTAGGCTTTTCTCTCGTGATCGACCTCAAGATTCTTCGCGACAATCCCGACCTGGTACGCGCCTCGCAACGCAAACGCGGCGAGGACGAGGGCCTGGTCGACGCGCTGCTGGCCGCCGACGCGACCCGCAGGCAGTCGATCCTCGAGGCCGACCGGCTGCGCGCCGAGCAGAAGGCGCTCGGCAGGCAGGTCGGCAAGGCGGCCGGCGACGAGAAGACCGCCCTGCTCGCCCGCGGCAAGGAACTGGCCGAGCAGGTCAAGGCGGCCGTCGCCAACCAGAACGAGGCAGATGAGGCCTCCGCGGCCGCGCATCGCTCGATCTCCAACATCGTCGCCGACGAGGCCCCCGCCGGCGGCGAGGACGACTACATCGTCCTCGAGCACGTGGGCGAACCCCGCAAGCTCGACGACCCCAAGGACCACCTCGAACTCGGTGAATCGCTGGGCCTGATCGACATGAAGCGCGGCACCAAGGTGTCGGGTTCGCGGTTCTACTTCCTCACCGGCCAGGGTGCGTTGCTGCAGCTCGGCCTCCTCAACATGGCCGCCGCGAAGGCCGTGGCCAACGACTTCACCCTGATGGTGCCGCCCGTGCTGGTGCGTCCCGAGGTGATGGCCGGCACCGGCTTCCTCGGCGCCCACTCGGCCGAGATCTACCACCTGCCCGACGACGACCTGTACCTCGTCGGCACCTCCGAGGTGCCGCTGGCCGGCTATCACATGGACGAGATCCTCGACCTGTCCGACGGCCCCAAGCGGTACGCCGGTTGGTCGAGTTGCTTCCGCCGCGAGGCCGGCAGCTACGGCAAGGACACCCGCGGCATCATCCGCGTGCACCAGTTCGACAAGGTCGAGGGCTTCATCTACTGCAAACCCGAGGACGCCGAGGCCGAACACCGCAAGCTGCTCGGCTGGGAGCGGGAGATGCTCGCCGCGATCGACGTGCCGTACCGGGTGATCGACGTCGCCGGCGGCGACCTGGGTTCGTCGGCCTCGCGCAAGTTCGACTGCGAGGCGTGGGTACCCACCCAGAACACCTACCGCGAGCTGACGTCCACCTCCAACTGCACCACCTTCCAGGCGCGGCGCCTGTCGATCCGGTACCGCGACGAGAACGGGAAACCGCAGGTCGCGGCCACCCTCAACGGCACCCTGGCCACCACCCGCTGGCTGGTGGCGATCCTGGAGAACCACCAGCAGCCCGACGGCTCGGTCGTCCTGCCGCCGGAACTGGCCCGCTTCGTCGGCACCGAGGTCCTCGAACCCAAGTAGCCGGACAGGGCGAGCGGTGTCACCGGTTCGGGTGTCAGTCACCCGTACCCACTACCTTCTTGCCCATGGCAAAACATGGAGTACGGAAGTGGATCGCGGGTGCGCTGGTCGGTGCCGCCGCGATGTCGGGTGTGGCGGTCGGCGCGGGTTCGGCCGAGGCGAAGATCGATCAGGGTCGCTACAAGATGCAGCAGTTCGTGTACGGCGTGATCCCGACTCCGGTGGCCAACGCCCGGGTGATCGGTTCGACGTTGTTCTACGACTACTGGGGCGTCGGACCGTGGAACCTGTACAGCCAAAAGATCAAGCCCACCAGGTCCGGGGGCATGGCGTCGTTCCTCACGACCCATCCGGCCTCGCAGTGGTACTCCCGTATCGAGTTCAGGAAGACGCGATACGGCTACAAGGGGACGATGTACAGCACCGGCAGCGTCGCCATGGGTGACATGATCCTGCGCAAGGTCCGCTGACCGACGGTGTCACCGATTCGGGTGTCATCCGGGCGGACATATTAAGTTTCCTTCCCATGGCTAAACATGCTCTACGGAAGTGGATCGCGGGTGCGCTGGTCGGTGCCGCCGCGATGTCGGGTGTGGCGGTCGGCGCGGGTTCGGCCGAGGCGAAGATCGACTCGGGCTGGTACACGATCCAGTGGTACGAGTACGGCATCCTGCCCATGCCCGTGCAACCTGCCAAAGTCGTCGGCAACACCCTGATCGGCAACCCGACGGGATTCCTCCCCTGGGACATGAGCAGGATGAAGATCAGGCCGACCCGGCACGGCGGTGTCGCGTCCTCGGCGCCCGATCCGGTATCCGAGTGGACACTGCGCATCGACTTCAAGAAGACGCCCTACGGGTACAAGGGCATGCTGTTCGAGTTCGGCGTGATCGTCGGCGACGTCTACTTGCGTAAGGTGCATAAGAAGCACTGACTCGCGGTGGCTGTCCGAGATATCCGCCCGATCTCTCGTCCGCACGCCAGGGGCTGTTTCGTCTGACCCCATCGAATTCGTCTGATCTATCGAAACAAAGAGGTATCGCACCTTGTGCGATGCCTCTTTGCATGGGGCAGAGGTTGCCGGGCGTGCGCTGAACGCGGCTTTGGATCAACTGTGGTGCCCGCTACACTGCCGGTCATGACGAAGCATTGGGTGGGGAAGTCTGTTGCGGGCGTCATCGTGGGTGCGGCGGCCATCGGGGGAGCGGTGGCAGGCACGGGCGAGGCGTCGGCGAAGATCGAGTCGGGATTCTACGAGCTGTCCACGGTGGTGACGGGCGGACCGTCGTTCACGCCGACGTCGGCGGTGCCGTCGAACGCGCGGGTGATCGGGAACCGGCTCTATTACGACGAGGGCGGCGTCGGGCCGTGGAACACCAATCAGTACGTGATCAAGCCGACCCGCAAGGGTGGGACGGTCACACCGGGCGGGATCGGCGATGTCGTCTACCGGGCGGAACTGCACAAGACCCGCACCGGGTACAAAGGGCCCCTCTACCTCTTCGGGGTTCCCTACGGCGAGTTGGTGCTGCGTAAAGTGGACCGGAACGAATCGGACTCCTTCCGGCAGACCCGCGAATCGAGGGAGTCCAGGTTCGAGAACACCCCGGAGACCCCGAACAACCTGGACATACCCGATGCCCCGGACGCGCCCGAGCGCCCGGAGGCCCCGGATGCTCCGGATGGGCCGGATTCCGGGAGCCAGCCGCAACAGCCTTAGCAGAGGTGCAGCCATGAACCACTCCGGATCCTTTCCCCAACGGCACCACGAGGGGACCGGGTCCGGACGATGATCGCGGGTTCGATTGTCGCGGCGATCGGCGCGTTCGCGTTCGCCGCGGCGGCGGTGTTGCAGGCCCTCGGCGCGGCCAAGGTGTCGCGGAGCGCGACGACCATCGAGGAGCGACGTTGCTCCGACAAGTCGCATCCGTCGTTGCGGTCGACGGGTGCGACGATGATCACCGGCCCGTTCCTGATCGGATTCATCTTCGACATCATCGGGTTCGTCGCCACCATCGCGTCGGCGCGGATGATCCCGCTGTTCCTGTCGCAGACCATCATCTCGGCCCGGCTGGTGGCCACCGCGCTGCTGGCGATGGTGGTGATGAAAATCCACCTGACGATGCGCGACTGGATCGCGGTGCTGGTGGTGGTCGCCTCGCTGGTGCTGCTGGCGGTGTCGGCGGGCAAGGAGGGCGTCGACGACGACCGCTGGATGCACTGGGTGGTGCTCGCGGCCGGTCCGCTGCTCCTGGTGCTCGGGATCGTCGCGATGCGCAGGCTGCACCGGCACATCGCGTCGGCGACCGGGCTGATCGCCGGCGCGATCTTCGGGGTGATGGCGGTGGCCTCCCGTATCGTCGACGGCCTCGACCCGTTCGACGTGGCCGACCTGTTCACCGATCCCGCGTTCTACGGGCTGCTGATCAGCGGCATGTGCGGCTTCTACCTGTTCACCATCGCGCTGCAGACCGGCTCGGTCAACGGTGCGGCGGCGGCGCTGGTGGTCGGGCAGACGGTGCTGCCGGGTGCGGTCGGCATCACCTTCCTCGGCGACATCACCCGGTCGGGGTGGGGGCCGGCGGCGATCGTCGCGTTCTGCGCGGCCGTCGTCGGCGGTGTGGTGCTGGCGTGGTCGGGTGTGGTGACGACTGTCGAGAAGGCGGAGAACGCGAACATGCACGTCCCCGTCGGCCATGTCGGCTGAACGGATGACGTAACCTTCGTACGGCTAACAATCTCCGGGAAACGGCGATACTGCCACCAGACCAGGTGTGGATCACAGCGATCGGAGAAGCCATGAATAACAGGACAATTCGGGCAGCACTGCTGGGTGTTGTCGTCGTGCCGGTGGTCGCGGCCCTGGTCACGGGCTGTTCGTCCGACGACGAGCCGAGCACGTCCGCCATGTCGACGGTCACGGTCACCCGCTCCGCCGACGCCGCCGCGCCGTCGAACACCAGTTCTGACGGCGGCTCTCTGTCCGGCCCGAACACCGATGCGCCCGGTACCGGCGACGATGCCGCTCCGGTGGTCACCACCGATGCACCGGGTTCTTCCGACGAGGGGTTCACCGCGGCCGACCCCGCCCGCTATCGCGCCGACAGCACCGGGGGTGATGTCGCCTTCGTCTCGCCGACCCTCAACATCTGGTGCCGGCTGGGCCAGGCAAGGTAC
Organism: Gordonia amarae NBRC 15530; assembly: GCF_000241345.1. Taxonomy (GTDB): domain Bacteria; phylum Actinomycetota; class Actinomycetes; order Mycobacteriales; family Mycobacteriaceae; genus Gordonia; species Gordonia amarae. The sequence goes on along the minus strand of NZ_BAED01000060.1, from coordinate 3,727 downwards.
ACCGCGGGCTGCCAGGCGAAGTACGCCCCGATCCCCGCGGGTGCCGACTGCAAGGGAACCGCCGACTACCCGCTCAGCACGCTGAGCAAGGGCTTCTTCCTGGAGGGCGACAAGGTCACGCCGTCGTGCTTCAACCAGGGGATCTTCACCTCCTCCGAGCGCCACGTGTTGCCGTACGGGTACTCGATCTCAGCCCACGGCTACACCTGCTACTCCCGCAGCACCGGGGTCACCTGTAAGACCCCGTCGGGCCGCGGCTTCGTGCTGTCGATGCAGGAGGCGCGCACCTTCTAGGGCGGCTACAGCGGGTGTTCGCGGACGAGGATCGCCGCCTGCACCCGCGACGACAGCCCGAGCTTGGCCAGCACCCGCGACACGTGCGTCTTGACGGTGGCCTCGGTGATGTAGAGCCGCTTGCCGATCTCCCCGTTGGACAATCCGTCGCCGAGGCACCCCAACACGTCCCGCTCCCGATCGGTCAGCGCACCGAAATCGGGGGTCCCGGACGCCGCCACGGGTTCGGTCCGCGGCGCCGACCGGAAGGTGTCGACGACGCGCCGCGTCACCTCCGGCGCCAGCACGGCGTCACCGGCGGCCACCGCCCGGACCGCACCGACGATGGTCTCCGCCGACGCCGTCTTCAGCAGGAATCCGCCCGCCCCGGCGGCCAGCGCCCCGAACACGTAGTCATCGAGGTCGAAGGTGGTGAGGATGACGACGGGGCAGATCCGTTCGGCCACCAGCGTGGCGGTGGCGGTGATGCCGTCGGTGCCGGGCATCCGCACGTCGAGCAGTGCGACGTCGGGGCGCAGCGTCCTGGCGGCGGTGATCGCCTCGTCGCCGTCGGCGGCCTCACCCACCACCTCGATGTCGCCGGCGTTCTCCAGCATCATCCGCACCCCGGCACGTACGGCGGCGTGGTCGTCGGCGATCAAAACCGTTGTCATGGATACTCTTTCGCCGAGTCGGTGGGGTGACCCGCGGTGCGCAGGGGGAGTGTCGCGGTCACGGTGAACGCGCCGTCGCCGGGGCCCGCCGCCAGGGTGCCGCCGGCGACGGCCGCACGGGTGGTCATATTGGTGATTCCCCGTGCGGTGTGCGCGGGTTCGGCCTCCGCGGGTGGGTCTGTGAGCGGATTGGTGACGACGAGCACCAGGTCGTCGCCGGCGATGTCGATATCGATGCTGATCGGTTGTCCGGGAGCATGTTTGGTGGCGTTGATGAGGGCCTCGGCCAGGATGTGGTGGGCGGTGATGTCCACGAGCGGTGGCAGTGGCGGGTCGAGAACCTCCGGGGTGCAACGTAGTTCGACGTCAGTACCGGATCCGGTGACGGGTTCGATGAGCCGGTCGGCGCGCCGCAGCGTCGACGTCGCCCGGCTCCTGTCAACTGTGCCGTCGGTCAGCAGGTCGATCATCGCGCGCATCTCCCGCAGCGCCTCGACGCTGATGGTCCGGACCGACCCGAGAACCCGGTCCGACAGCGCCGGATTATCCAGTGCCGCAGCCGATTGCACGGCGATGCTGGAGAGCTGCCCGGCGATCACGTCGTGCAGGTCCCGGGCCAGGCGGCGCCGCTCCTCCTCGACGGCCTCGACGCGTTCGTGGTCGGCCAGGGTGGCCAGGGTGCGGGCGTGCTGCCGCTGCACCTCCGCCGCGGTGCGGTGTTCGCGCAGCGCGTGCCCATACGCCAGGGGCGAGAAGATGAGTGCGATCACCCATAGGATCCCGACGAACACGGTCCGCCACTGCGTGGGCTGTTCGGCGGCGGCCAGCAGCACCACCACCGCTGCCGACACGATCGCGCAGAGCACGTACAGCCGGCCGACGAGACGCTGCGAACCGTAGCACGCCACCGCGTACACGATGTCGGAGAAGATGATCCACACGGCGACGGTCGGACACAGGACGACGTCGACGGTCAGCACCGCGGTGGTCCCGGCCAGTGCGGCGGCCGGCCGGTCCCGGCGCAGCAGCTGGAAAGCCGCGGCCACGGTGAGCGTCACCCACGGCAGCCACGACCCGAACCGGTCCGACAGCAGCCCGCTGACCTGGTTGAGACCGGCGATCTGCAATGCCGCGCCGACTGCGAAGAACAGCGCCGTGAGCCGCACGTCGTCGAGCTGGGTGCGGCGCAGCGGAACGGACCACATGCGATCCATTCTCGCAGCGTGCGGGCGCCGGGTCATCCGACGAAAGGATGACTCCGAAGGTGGTGGTGGTGTCGGCGGTACGGCCGATGCGCGCGGTGGTGCCCACGCGCGAGGGTGGACGCATGACGAACACAATCCTTGCCGCGGACGCCGCCGGCTCCCCGATCCTGGCGGTGATCGTCGGCTGCGAGATCGGTTTCTGGGTGCTGGTGCTCGGCGGCCTCGCGGTCCGTTATCTGCTGCGCATGCCCGGCCTGTCGAGGGCGATCCTCCTGCTGGTGCCGCTGCTTGACCTCACCCTGCTGGTAGCCGTCGCGCTCGACCTGAACCGCGGCACACCGGTAGGCAACATTCACGGCCTGGCCGGCATCTACCTCGGTGTCACCGTCGCGTTCGGTCACTCGATGATCGCCTGGGCCGACGTCCGCTTCGCGCACCGTTTCGCGGGCGGCCCGAAGCCGGTGAAGCCACCCAAACACGGCCCGGCCGCCATGCGCCACGAGCTCCATCTGTTCGCTCAGTGGCTGCTGGCCGCGGCCATCGCCGCCGCCGCGATCTTCCTGCTCTCCAACACCGTCGCCGACGACACGCAGGCCGACGACCTCGCCGCCACCTACGACGCCCTCGGTATCGTCACCGTCATCTGGCTGCTCACCGGCCCGGTCTGGGTCCTGTTCTCCGCCAAGGATGACGACCCCGCCGACCGGCATCCCACCCGGATTCCGCGATGAATCACCCACTGCTGGTCGAGGTGTGAGGAGCGCAGGCGACGAGCCTCGAAACCCATTGAGCTGAACGGGAAATCGGGGTACGAATCAGGGTATTTCCCGGTTCCGCCGACCGCGCAACGGCTCCTAGCCTCGACGTGTGACCACAGATTCAGATCCCGTCTCAGCGCAGGTGCCGTCGCGGGGAGATACCCACGATGGAAGGCGGGGACTGTTCGGGCTGGTGCTGCTGACGTCGATCGCGATCGCGGTGTTCGCGCCGCTGCAGTATCTCGGCGGTGACCTGGCCGAACTCGGGGCCGGCGGCAACAGGGTGGCCGCGAACTACGCGCAGCGGTCCGCACTCATCCAGGCGGTGCTGTATATCCACATCGTCACCGCGGGTGTGGCGCTCGTGGTCGGCGGTGCGCAGTTCTCCCACCGGCTGCGGACCCGGTTCCCGTTGGCGCACAGGTATTCCGGGAGGCTGTACGCGGTGGCCGCGCTGCTCGGCGGGGCGTCGGGTCTGGTCGTCGCCTGCACCAGCGCGGCCGGACTGACCGGCCTCATCGGTTTCGGTGCGCTGGCCGTCGGCTGGATGTGGAGCACCGCGTCTGGCTGGGCGTCGGCGCGGTCCGGCCGGATCGCCGATCATCGCGCCTGGATGATCCGCAGCTTCGCCCTCGCCTACGCCGCCGTCACCCTCCGGGTGTGGCTGCTCGTCACGATCCCCCTTCTCGGCGGATTCGACACCGCCGGTGACAATTTCGCGCGGGCCTACGCCCCGGTCCCGTTTCTGTGCTGGATCCCCAACCTTATCGTCGCCGAAACCCTCATCGCCCGCCGGAATCTCCCCGGCCTCCGCCCC
>NZ_BAED01000061.1 GCF_000241345.1 Gordonia amarae NBRC 15530 | reverse complement strand
CCTTCTTGTTCCCTGAGGCCGAAGCGACGAGGGGGTGGTCACCCTTCTTGTTCCCTGAGGCCGAAGCGACGAGGGGGTGGTCACCCTTCTTGATCCCTGAGGCCGAAGCGACGAAGGAGCGAGGGTCACGAAGGGTCCGGCGAGATGACGGCATGGCGCAACCACCACACGCTCCGATCACGCCACAGCCGCACTCGATACTGTTCATGCTAGGACGTAGCCGCCCCCACCGGTCTGGTTGCTCTCCTCCAGCGCGCGCCGGCCGATGCGGTCGAGCGCCGCGGTGACGTCCGCGGCCAGCGTGGCGTCGTCGGCGGCGTCGGCATCCTCGGGCAACCAGTCCCGGACCTGCCCGACCAGCCAGTCCCGCCAGGCACGGGCCAGGGTCTCGACCTCGGAGCGGCCGCCGTCGGTCAGGTTGAGGGTGTCGCCGTCGCGGGTGAGATAACCCTTTTCGACGATGCTGTCGTAGAACGAGCTCAGCACGCCTTCGGGGAGGCCGATGCGCTGTTCGAGCGAGGACTGCGACATGGACACACCGAGGAAGCGAGACCGGATCCCCACGCTGAGCAGACCCCAGGCGGTGGCCACATCGATATCGCGCCCGGAATCGGCGATGACATTGCGCAGGATCGCATCGCGTCCGTGACGTCGCAGGATCCGCCCGACGATGGTCTCCAATTGCACCCGGCTGCTGACCTGTTCGGGCATACCGAACCCTTCGGACGGGCCGGTCGCGCTTTCCTTTGCGGCCTCACGCATCGGTACCTGGGGCATGAAGACGGCGAGCAGCAGCGCGAGGATCGCGACCGGGACCACCCAGAGGAACACGTTGTGCAGCGCGTCGGCGTAGGCGTGGATGATGGGCGCCTTCTGCGCGTCGGGGAGTTTGTGCAGGCTGACGGGACTGGTAGCGGCCGCCGGATCGGTCAGCTTCGCCGACATGATCGCCCCGGGCAGATCCGAACTCAGCTTGTTGGAGTACAGCGTGCCCATCACCGAGGCACCGAACGACATGCCGAGGGTGCGGAAGAAGGTGACCGCCGACGTCGCGGTGCCCAGGTCGGCGTAGCTTGCGGTGTTCTGGACCACCAGGGTCAGCACCTGCATCGTCAGGCCGATGCCCAGACCGATGATGAAGATGTACAACGAGGTCACCAGGATCGAGGTGTTCTCGTCCATCAGGGACAGCAGGAACAGTCCCAGTGCGATCACCGCGGAACCGGCTATCGGGAACATCTTGTACTGTCCGGTCTTTCCCACGTAGCCGCCGGCGAGGATCGAGGTGATCAGCAGGCCGATCACCATCGGCAGCATCCGCAGGCCCGAATCGGTGGCCGAGGTGCCCTGCACGTATTGCAGGAACGTCGGCAGGAAGGTCATCGCACCCATCATCGCGAAGCCGACGATGAAGGACAGTATCGAGCAGATCGTGAACACCCGTTTGGCGAACAGGTGCATCGGCAGGATCGGTTCGGCCGCACGCCGTTCCGCGAACACGAAGATCACGAAGCTGACCGCCGATCCGACGAACAGACCGATGATCTGCACCGAACCCCAGTCGTATTCCGAACCGCCCCATGACAGGCCGAGCGTGACCGCGACCGCACCGAGCGAGACGAAGATGATGCCCAGGTAATCGATCTTGGACTGGATACGTTCGCTGATGCCGGGGATCGTCTTGAGGGCCAACGGGATCACGATCAGAGCGATAGGCACGTTGATGTAGAAGGCCCAGCGCCACGACAGGTGGTCGGTGAACAGTCCGCCGAGCAGCGGGCCGATCACGGTGGTCACGCCGAACACCGCACCGAGCGCACCCTGGTATTTGCCGCGATCGCGCAGGGGGATCACGTCGGCGATCAGCGCCGTGGCGGTCACCGTGATAGCACCGCCGCCGATGCCCTGCACGGCGCGGGCGATGATCAGCCACGCCATGTTGCCCGCCAGACCGCAGAAGAACGACCCGACGATGAACACGACGATCGCGCTGATGAAAATCGCCTTGCGGCCGTATAAGTCGCCGAACTTGCCCGCGAGGACCGTCGACACGGTCTGCGCGAGCAGGTAGGAGGTGACCACCCAGCTCATGTGCCCACCGCCGCCGAGGTCGCCGACGATGGTGGGCAGCGCGGTGGACACGATGGTCGAGTCGAGCGCGGCCAGCAGCATCCCGACGACGATCGTTCCGAAGATCCAGTTGCGCTGGGTGACGGAGACGGTCAGGCCTCCGGAAGACTCCGATGGACCGGCTTCGGCGGTGGTGGATGTCACATGTTCCTCCTCGGAATTGGCGTCATCGTAGGCGCATGAGCGGGCCGCCGGTGTCAGGTTCGCCGCGTTTTCCCTGAACAGGGCTGAGTTGTCCGATTCGTCGGGCACTCGTGAGGGCGCGGGCTTCCCGTGACGGCCGGCACATGGTAGATTCCCATCTCAGTTAATGATGACTAACTGAAAGGCTGACGGTGACCGGCACACTCAGCTACCGCGACACCCACGAGGCGAACGTCGCCGGCCTGCGGGAACGCCTGCGAAAGGTGGCTGAGGGCGGCGGCGAGGCAGCCCGGCAGCGGCACCTGTCCCGCGGCAAGCTCCTGCCCCGTGACCGGGTCGACGGGGTGCTCGACGTCGGCTCGCCGTTCCTGGAGGTCGCCCCGCTCGCCGCCACCGGCATGTACGACGACAAGGCCCCGGCGGCCGGAGTCATCGCGGGCGTCGGGCGCATCCACGGCCGCGAATGCATGATCGTCGCCAACGACGCCACCGTCTCGGGCGGCACCTACTATCCGGTCACCGTCAAGAAGCATCTGCGCGCGCAGGAGATCGCCGCCGCCAATCGGCTGCCGTGTATCTACCTCGTCGACTCGGGTGGCGCGATGCTGCTGCAGCAGGACGAGGTGTTCCCCGACCGTGACCACTTCGGCCGCATCTTCTTCAACCAGGCCACCATGAGTGCCGCCGGCATCCCGCAGATATCCGCGGTCCTCGGCTCGTCGACCGCGGGCGGCGCGTACGTGCCGGCGATGAGCGATGAGACGGTGATCGTGCGCAACCAGGGCACCATCTTCCTGGCCGGTCCGCCACTGGTGAAAGCGGCCACTGGGGAAGATGTCTCGGCCGAGGACCTCGGCGGTGGCCTGATGCACTCATCGGTGTCGGGGGTGACCGATCATCTCGTCGACAACGACGAACAGGCGCTGGCCAAGGTGCGCGAGATCGTCGCGACCCTCGGACCACGCCCGGCGCCGCAGTGGGAGGTCGAGCCGCCGCGCGAGCCGCGTCGCGCGCAGACCGACATCTACGACGTGGTGCCCACCGATCCCCGCATTCCGTATGACGTACGCAAAGTGATCGAGGTGATCGTCGACGGAGGTGAGTACACCGAGTTCAAGGAACTCTACGGCACCACCCTGGTCACCGCGTTCGCCCGCATCCACGGCCACCCCGTCGGCATCATCGCCAACAACGGCGTGCTGTTCAGCGAATCCGCCCTCAAGGGAGCGCATTTCATCGAACTGTGCGACAAACGCAGGATTCCGCTGGTGTTCCTGCAGAACATCACCGGCTTCATGGTGGGTCGCGCCTACGAGGAGGGCGGCATCGCCAAGAACGGCGCCAAGATGGTCAATGCCGTTGCCTGCGCACGGGTTCCCAAGTTCACCGTGATGATCGGCGGATCCTTCGGTGCCGGCAACTACTCGATGTGCGGGCGCGCCTACAGCCCGAGATTCCTGTGGAGCTGGCCCAACGCGCGGATCTCGGTGATGGGTGGTCCGCAGGCCGCCGACACCCTGGCCACTGTGCGCCGCAACCAGATCGAACGTCGTGGTGACTCATGGGCTGCCGATGCAGAGGAAGAGTTCAAGGCGCCCATCCGGGAGCAGTTCGAGCGGCAGTCCGACGCCTACTATTCCACCGCCCGGCTATGGGACGACGGCGTCATCGACCCCGCCGACACCCGCACCGTCCTCGGCCTGGCCCTGGAAACCTGCCGCCACGCACCGCTGTCCGACGTCTCCTACGGCGTCTTCCGAATGTGAGCCGCCTCGTGACCACCGTCAAACCCATTCGCACGGTCCTGATCGCCAACCGCGGCGAGATCGCCTGCCGTGTCATCACCACCCTGCGCCGCATGGGAATCCGCAGTGTCGCGGTGTATTCCGATGCCGACGCGAACGCCCGGCACGTCGCCGAGGCCGACGTCGCCGTGCACATCGGTCCGGCCGCCGCCACGCGGAGCTACCTCGACATCGACACCATCGTCGACGCGGCCCGCGCCACCGGGGCCGACGCCGTCCACCCCGGCTACGGATTCCTTTCCGAGAACCAGAAATTCGCGGCCGCACTGGAGGCGGCGGGCATCATCTTCATCGGTCCGCCCGCGGGTGCGATCGCCACGATGGGCGACAAGATCACCGCCCGCGCCGCCGTCGTCGAACGCGATGTGCCGGTGGTGCCGGGTATCTCGCGTCCGGGCCTGACCGACGACGACCTGATCGCCGCCGCCCCCGGGATCGGATTCCCGGTACTGATCAAGCCGAGTGCGGGTGGCGGCGGCAAGGGCATGCACCGCGTCGAGGATCCGGCCGAACTGCCGGCCGCCCTGCAGCGGGCCCGGCGTGAGGCGGGTTCGGCGTTCGGCGACGACTCGCTGTTCCTGGAACACTTCATCGACACCCCGCGCCACATCGAGGTGCAGGTGCTCGCCGACAATCACGGCAACGTCATCCACCTCGGCGAACGTGAATGCTCGTTGCAGCGCAGGCACCAGAAGGTGATCGAGGAGGCGCCGTCGGCGCTGCTCGATCACGAGACCCGCACCCGCATCGGGCAGGCGGCGTGCGATGCCGCCCGCAGCGTCGGCTACTCCGGCGCGGGCACCGTCGAGTTCATCGTGTCCAGCAAGCGGCCCGGCGACTTCTTCTTCATGGAGATGAACACCCGTCTGCAGGTGGAACATCCGGTCACCGAACTCGTCACCGGCGTCGACCTGGTGGAGCAGCAGATCCGGGTCGCCCGCGGGGAGGTGCTGTCGCTGACCCAGGACGACATCGTGCTCACCGGCCACGCCGTCGAGGCCCGCGTATACGCCGAGGACCCGGCCGCGGGTTTCCTGCCCACCGGCGGCACCATCAGCCACCTCGACGAACCGGGCGGACCGGGGGTGCGGGTGGATTCGGCGATGGCGCCCGGCCTGGTGGTCGGCAGCGACTACGACCCGATGCTGGCCAAGGTCATCGCACACGGCGGCGACCGGGAGGAGGCCATCGAACGGCTCGACGCCGCGCTCGCCCACACCCGGGTGCTGGGCGTGGTCACCAACATCGACTTTTGCCGGTACGTGCTGAACCGGCCCGAGGTCACCGAGGCCCGCCTCGATACCGAACTCCTCGACCGTCTCGTGGTGGATTACGCCGAGCCACAACCGGTTCCCGAGGCACTCGTGTTGGTCGGGTTGTGCCGCACCGGAACCCGCGAGAGCGATGTGTGGCGCAGCGCGGTGGGCTGGCGTATCGGTGGACCGGCGCCGGTGATCACCCGCATCGCCGACGGGGCAGACGCCTACACTGTGTCGATCGTCGTCGACGACGCAGCGGAATCATCGCTGCGGGGCACCGCGACCGTCACCCACGACGACGGACGCGACCCCTGGACGTCGAGCATCGTCTACCACGAAGCCGACCAAGGTATTTCGCGGCTCATCGTCGACGGCGTGAGCCAGTCGTGGTCGGCCGCGCGGGTGGACGATGTGTGGTGGGTGTCCGGCGTCCCCGGCACCTGGCGGTTCACCCTGGCCCGTTCGGTCCTCGACGAGGCCACCGACGCCCACGCCGGCGACCTGGCCAGCCCCATGCCGGGTACCGTCGTCGCGGTCCCCGCCGCCGACGGCGCCACCGTCGCCGCGGGCGAGCCGGTGATCGTGGTGGAGGCGATGAAGATGGAACACACCCTGACCGCGCCCGTCGACGGGGTGGTCACCCTGTCGGCCAAGGCCGGCGACAAGGTTGCCGCAGGCCAGATCCTCGCCACCGTAACCCCCTCGCCGGTTGAGGCCCCTCCGCTGGTTGAGGTGCCCCCTTCGCTGGTTGAGGTGCCCCCTTCGCTGGTTGAGGCGCGAGGAGCGCAAGCGACGAGCCTCGAAACCTCGTGAGCGAACAATGTCATCTCACCGGGTTTCGAGGCTCCTCGCCGAGCGGCGCGTCACACCTCAGCCGGCGAGGGGGACCTCAGCCGGCAGGGTGTACCAACTAACGGAAAGCATCTGACATGGAATTGACACAGGAGTATACCGACCTGATGCACACGGTGCGCGACTTCGCGCAGACCGTTGTCGCACCGGTGTCGGCGAAACACGATGAAGAGCACAGCTTTCCGTACGAGGTCATCGCCAAGATGGGCGAGATGGGCCTGTTCGGGCTGCCCTTCTCCGAAGAGTACGGCGGCATGGGCGGCGACTACTTCGCCCTCGCGCTCGCGTTGGAGGAACTCGGCAAGGTCGACCAGTCGGTGGCCATCACCCTCGAAGCCGGTGTCGGGCTGGGCGCGATGCCCATCTACAAGTACGGCACCGAGGAACACAAGCAGCAGTACCTGCCCGATCTGCTCGCCGGCAAGGCGCTGGCCGGTTTCGGCCTCACCGAACCGGGCGCCGGATCCGACGCCGGCGCGACGGCCACCACCGCCAAGCAGGACGGCCACGAGTGGGTGATCAACGGCGGCAAGCAGTTCATCACCAACTCCGGCACCGATATCACCTCGCTGGTCACCGTCACCGCCGTCACCGGACTGAAAGCCGACGGCCGCAAGGAGATCTCGACCATCATCGTGCCGTCGGAAACACCCGGATTCGTTGCCGGACCGGCCTACAACAAGGTCGGCTGGAACGCCTCGGACACCCACCCGTTGTCCTTCACCGACGCCCGCGTGCCGGTCGGCAACCTGCTGGGCGAGCGGGGCCGTGGCTACGCCAACTTCCTGTCGATCCTGGACGAGGGCCGCATCGCGATCGCCGCGCTGGCGACGGGTGTGGCTCAGGGCTGCGTCGATGAGAGCGTGAAGTACGCCAAGGAGCGGCAGTCGTTCGGCAAGCCGATCGGGCAGTACCAGTCGATCTCGTTCGCGATCGCCCGCATGGAGGCCCGGGCCCACGTGGCCCGCACCGCCTACTACGACGCCGCGGCGAAGATGCTGGCGGGCAAGCCGTTCAAGAAGGAGGCGTCGATCGCCAAGATGATCTCCTCGGAGGCGGCGATGGACAACGCGCGGATGGCCACCCAGATCCACGGTGGCTACGGCTTCATGAACGAGTACCCGGTGGCCCGGCACTACCGGGATTCGAAGATCCTGGAGATCGGCGAGGGCACCACCGAGGTGCAGCTAATGCTGATCGCCCGGGAACTGGGCTTTGCCTGACACCGCGGGTGTGACCCGGCATAACGGACCTCTGATATACCAGATGAGTCACACTCGTCGAAGGATGTGGAAGCAATGAGCGAGCGCATAGTGCAGCGCGGCCTGTGGTTCGAGGAATACGATGTCGGCGCGATCTACGAGCACCGGCCCGGACGCACGGTCACCGAGGCCGACAACGTACTGTTCACGACGCTGACGATGAACACCCAGGCACTGCACCTCGATGCCGCGTGGTCGGCGCAGCAGCCCGGGTTCGGCGGTCAGCGCCTGATCAACTCGATGTTCACGCTGTCGACCATCGTCGGGCTGTCGGTGGCGCAGCTGACGCAGGGCACCCTGGTGGCCAACCTCGGTTTCGGCGAGGTCGCGTTCCCCGCACCGCTGTTCGCCGGCGACACCCTGTACGCCGAAACCGAATGCACCGGCAAACGGGAGTCGAAGTCCCGGCCCGGCGAGGGCATCGTCAACCTGACCCACATCGGGCGCAACCAGAACGGCGACATCGTCGCCAGGGCCACCCGTTCGACCCTTGTCCGCAAACGACCCGTGGAGCGATTCGATGGCTGACCTGCTGACCAACGCCTGGACCCCGCCCGGCCCGGCGATGCTGTTCTGTCCGGCAGACCGGCCAGACCGGTACAAGAAGGCCCTTGAGCGCGCAGATGTGGTGATCCTGGACCTCGAAGACGCCGTGGGACCGGAGAACCGGCCCGCGGCACGGGAGGCCCTCATCGCCAACCCGATCGACCCCGGCCGGGTGGTGGTCCGGATCAACCCCGCGACCACCGGCGACTACCGCCGCGACCTCGCGGCCATCGCCGAGACCGACTACCGCGTGGTGATGCAGGCCAAGGCCGAGACACCCGAATCGGTGATCGAGACCGCGCTGCAGACCATCGCGCTCGTGGAGACTCCGCTCGGCGCGACCCGAGTCAACGAGATCGCCGCCGTCAGCAACTGCATCGGATTGATGTGGGGCGCCGAGGATCTGGTGGCCGGCCTCGGCGGCAAGTCGAGCCGCTTCGGCGCCGATGAGAAGAAGCCGGGCACTTATCGCGATGTCGCGCTGTGGGTGCGGTCGGCCACCCGGCTCGCCGCCGCCGCCTACGGCAAGTTCGCAGTCGACTCGGTCCACCTCGACATCGAGGATGTCGAGGGGCTGGTGGACGAGATCCGCGACGCCGTCGCCCTCGGCTACACCGCGACGGCCTGCATCCATCCGTCGCAGGTGGCCCACATCCAGGCGGGTTACCAGCCCACGGACGACGAGATCGTCTGGGCGAAAAAGGTTGTCGCCGGATCCGAAGATCACCTGGGCGGGGTGTTCTCCATCGACGGGCAGATGGTCGACGGGCCGGTGCTGCGGCAGGCGCAGGCCGTGCTCGCCCGCGCCGGTGCGTGACCACCGGGCATCAGTCATCTCTGGCAAGGTGTGGGTGCGCGGCCGAGGGGATATCGGTGCCGCACGCGCACATGCTGAGGGGAGTTAGGTAAGTGAGCACGAGTCAGATCGAGAAGTTCGCCGAATCGGCCGGCCTGGCCGGCGCCGGATACGACGCGCTGTGGCAATGGTCCGTCGACAATCCCGCCGCGTTCTGGCGCGCCGTCTGGGACTTTTTCGGAGTGTCCGAACGCGCCGCCGATGCCGTGGGAAACCCGTTGGGGCCGAATGACTCCGATGTGCTGGCCGACGCGTCGATGCCGGGTGCGCGCTGGTTCCCGCGGATGCGGCTCAACTACGTCGACCAGGTTCTGGCGCACGATGGCCGTCCGGGCACGGCCATCGTCGGGGTCGCCGAGGACGGCGAGCGCGGTGAACTGTCGTGGTCCGGGCTCGCCGATCAGGTGTCCCGGCTCGCCGGGACCCTGGAGGATCTCGGTGTCGGTGAGGGCGATGTGGTCGCCGCCTACCTCCCGGACGTCCCCGAGACGGTGGTCGCGTTTCTCGCGACGGCCACGCTCGGCGCCCTCTGGTCGGGCTGTGGACAGGACTACGCACCCGAAGGGGCGGCGGCCCGGTTGGGCCAGTTGCGGCCCAAGGTGCTGTTCACCTCCACCGGCTACCGCTTCAACGGCAAACTCGTCGACAAGAACGCCGACAACGCCGAACTCGCCGGCCTGTTGCCCGGACTCGCCGCGCACATCGTGGTCACCCCGGTCGACGGCCCGCCCGCACCCGCCGGTGTACGCGACTTCGCCGGGGCGGTGGCCGGCGACAAGCAGGTCACGCCGCGACCCGTCGCCTTCGACCATCCGCTGTGGGTGCTGTTCAGTTCCGGTACCACCGGCAAACCCAAGGGCATCGTGCACGGTCATGGCGGGGTGGTGCTCGAGCATCTGAAAGCCGCAGGGCTGCACGGAGATCTGGGTGAAGGAGACATCTTCTTCTGGCACACCGCGCTGAGCTGGATGATGTGGAACTTCCAGGTCGCCGGGCTGCTCACGGGTGCCACGATCGTCACCTACAGTGGCTCACCGCTCTATCCGGACGCCGACAGGCTGTGGCAGCTACTCGAATCCGAACACGTCACCTACTTCGGCACCAGCCCCGGACAGTTGCGGGCCTCGCAGAAGGCGGGCCTGGTGCCCGGCCGCGATCATGATCTGTCCTCGCTGCGCACCCTCGGCAGCACCGGATCCACCTTGGCAGCAGACCTTTTCGACTGGGTCGACGCCAATGTGTCTGCCGAACTGCCGATCTCGTCGATCAGTGGTGGTACCGACGTGGTCTCCGCGTTCGCGGGCGGCAGCACGGGTGTGCCGGTGGTGGCCGGTGAGCTGTCGGTGCGCTATCTCGGTGTGGCGCTGGACAGCTGGGCGCCCGACCGGACCCCGCTGGTCGGCGAGGTGGGGGAGATGGTGATCACCGCCCCGATGCCGTCGATGCCGGTGCACTTCTGGGACGACACCGACGGAAAGCGGTACCACGGCGCCTATTTCGATCACGAGTGGGATGCCGCCGGCGACGTGGTGTGGCGGCATGGGGACTGGGTGACCGTCACCGATCGTGGGTCCCTGGTGATCCACGGGCGCAGCGACGCCACCCTCAACCGGCACGGCATCCGGATGGGATCGGCCGATATCTATGAGGTCGTCGAGGGGTTCGACGAGATCACCGAGGCCTTCGTCCTCGGTGTCGACGGACCCGACGGCAAGTACTGGATGCCGCTGTTCGTCACGCTCGCCGAGGGTGCCGTCGCCGACGACGACCTGAGCAAGCGGATCGCGGCCGAGATCCGCACCCGGCTCTCGCCGCGGCACGTCCCCGACGAGGTGATCGCGGTGCCGGGGATCCCCCATACCCGCACCGGAAAGAAACTTGAGGTGCCGGTGACGGCGATTCTCGCCGGCCGGTCCGAGGTGAATCTCGATCCGCGGTCGGTCGACGACTATTCGCTTATCGATTTCTATACCCGGCTCGGGCGCGATCACGCCTGGTGACGCGGCCGAACCGAGCGCGGACGGATATACCGGAATTGCGCTGTATTCCGGTAGCCGCAGTCCTCGGCACGATCCTGGCTTTCATGCGAAGGTAAAGGCGAGGCTTGCGGTTCACCGCATCGCGTGTATTACCGTGGGACGAGGTCCATTGCGCTCACAGCGGGGGGCGACCACAACCGAGCAGGAGTTCAGAGCATTATGTCGTATCAACCAGGTGGTGGCTACGGGCAGCAGCCCGGCGCCTCCGGTCAGCCCTACGGGCAGCAGTATTCCGGTTACGGCCAGCAGTCGGGGGGTCAGCAGGCTCCCCAGTCCTACGGCCAGCCGTCGTACGGGGGAGGCCAGCAGTCCTACGGACAGCAGCCGCAGCAGTCCCAGCAGTCGCCGGGCCGGTACGGATACGGCGCGGCGCCGAGCACCCCGGCCGCGAGCGGTGGCCACGGGCTGCCCGCCAACGTGCAGCTGATCCTCGCCGCGGCAGTCGGAGGCCTCGGTCTCCTGGCGATGTTCTGCGGGTTCCTCGCGGGGGCCAGCGCGGGCGAGCAATCGGTGCCGGTGTTCGGTTCCGGTTCGCAGTTCGGCGCGCCCTACATCGCGATCGTCGTCGCGGCCTTCCTCGCGCTCACCTACTTCCTGCCGGGCGGAAAGACCCCGCCGGTGGCGGTGGTCGCGGCGCTGACCGTGGCGGGCACGGTCGTCACGCTGTTCGCGATGGTCGCGAAGGGCGACTCCGGCTTCGACACCGGCTCGGGTGCCATCATCCTGCTGGTCGCGGGCATCCTGATGTCGATCGCGGCCGTGCTGTGGCTGCTCATCGACGCCGGTCTGGTCAAGACCGCGGGCACCACCACCTCGCCGTCGGCCGGTACTCCCGCAGCATCCGCTGCCCCGACCCCGACCCCGTCCGCCCCGTCGTCGGAGCCGCAGGCCCCGTCGTACGGCAGCTACGGCGCCACCCAGTACGGACCGTCGTACGGGCAGGGACAGTCGTCGCCGGGTGCCGGTCAGCCGGCGGCCGATCCGGGCGCGGCGCCCTCGGGCGGTCCGTCCTATGGCAGCTACGGCAGCGCCCCGGGGTCCGACAGCGCGACCACGGCGTTCAACAACCCGGGGCAGCACGGTGGCGGCCAGCCCGGTGGAGGCCAGCAGAGCAACTTCTCCTCCGGTTCCGGTTACCAGTACTGACCGGTTCAGATACATACGCACAGTGAGGGTCCGCCGTCCGGCGGGCCCTCACTGTTTTCTGTGAACTCACCGCGACACCTGGTGACTGTGTGATTTTTGGGAGTGGTGCGGCGCGTCGGACGGATGTTGCAGACGTGGCGTGTCAGTCTCGAAGGCGATGGCAACACGAACAGCGACCCGGACCGACACTCTCGCGTCGCGCCTGCGACAGGTGCGGCGCAACCATCGCGCACGCCGCGTCGCGGTCGACGGCTCCGCCCGGGAGTTGCTCATCGTCGCGTTCGCGCTGCCGCTGGCCACGCTCGCGGTGCTGTTCGTGGCACTCCTGGCCACGCTGCTGCTCGCGGGTGCCGATCTCGGCGGTCTGATCGGCACACTCGGCGCCACCTGGCTGGCCGTGCATCAGGTGCCGGTCTCGCTGTCGGGTGTCACGATAGGCGCGCTGCCGCTGCTGCCGACGCTGCTCATCGTCGCGGGCACCGCCGCGGTGGTCCGGTCCGCGGGCCGCGACCGCGACGGCGGCGAGCTCGCCGCCATCGTCGCCGCGGCCGTCGGTGGACCCCTGGTACTCACGGCGATGGCCGTCGCCGTCGTCATGGACGGGGCGACGACCTCCCAGATCCAGAGCCCCGACTCGCTGTCGGCGTTCGTGCGCACGCTGCTGGTGCACGCGGTGGCCGCCGCGATCGGTGTCGGCGCGTCCGCGCACGCACCGCTGCGGCGGCACGTCAGCGTCAGTGCCGCGGACAAGGCCGGTCTGCGTTTCGGTACGGCCGCACTGTTCGCGCTGCTCGCTGTCGGCGGGATCCTCGTGACGGTGCGGCTGATCCTCAACTGGGGTCAGGTGACTGCACTGTTCGACGGCGGCTACGACTTCGACGGCTACCTGGGCCTGGGCGTGTTGTCGGTGCTGTACCTGCCCAACCTCATCGTCGGCGCCGCCGCGATCCTGGTGGGCGCCAGGGCGCAGGTCGGCACCGCATCCGTCGATCTGATGTCGGTGACCGGCGGCGACGTCCCGCCCCTGCCCGTGCTCGCCGCGCTGCCCGGCGAGGGCCTCGGCACCGTCGGCGCCGCGGGTTTCGTGGTGCCCGCGGTGATCGCCCTGGTTGTGGCCGTCAAGTGCCGGTCCGCCGATCCGCTGGCCCATTTCCGCGCCGTCGCCGTGGCAGGTGCGGTGGCCGCCGCCCTGGTGACCGTGCTCGCCGAACTGGCCGGCGGGCGGGTCGGGGAACTCGGCGAGGCGGGCGTCACCCCGGTGACCACCGGTGTCTTCACGCTGGGCTGGATCGTGCTCATCGGCGGTCTCGTCGTGCTGGTCAACGCCCTGCTGCCCGCGGCCCGCGCCACCCGGTCCGCCGCCCGCGCCGCACAGAGGCCGGCTCCGGAGCCGGAGGCCGCGGACGACTGGGAGATGGAATCGGACTGGGACGAAGACGTCGACGACCTGGACGGGGACGACGACCTGGATGAGGACGACGACCTGGACGGGGACGACGACCTGGACGGGGCCGACGACCAGGACACCGACGATCCGGACGGCGACCCAACTGCCGACGCCGGGTCCGACGCGGACGCCGCCGATCAGGCCAAGACCCCGCGTAACACCCGCGTCAACGCGCCAGACTTCGACTTCGGCGAGATGGATCTGGACGAGTACGACACCGAGCGGGCCATCAGCCGCAAGCTCAACGACCGGCTGTGATCTGTCTACGGCGACCTGACAGCAGGTCGCAATCGGGTCACCGTTAGGCTGGCACGAGTGAGTGCAGCCCCAGCAGGATCGCCGACGCCCGAGCCGTCGTCGCAGGTTGCACCTATCTCCGGCCGGTTAGCCCGTATCGTCGTGCTCGCCTCCGGTGCCGGTTCGCTGCTCGCCTCGCTGATCGAACGTTCCCGCAGGCCCGGCTCGGTGTTCGAGATCGTGGCCGTCGGCGTCGACAGGGATTGCGCCGCCGTCTCGATCGCACAGGACGCGGGTATCGCGTCGTTCACCTGCCGGGTCGCCGACCACCCCGATCGTGCCGCCTGGGATGACGCGCTGCGCGATCTCACCGATCAGGCCGCACCCGACTGGGTGGTGACGGCGGGCTTCATGAAGATCCTCGGACCGCGGTTCCTGGGCCGCTTCGGCGGGCACATCGTCAATTCACATCCCGCGCTGCTGCCGTCGTTCCCCGGCGCGCACGGGGTCGCCGACGCCCTCGCCCACGGTGTAAAGGTCACCGGGACAACGGTTCACCTCGTCGACGACGGAGTCGACACCGGACCGATCCTCGCACAGCGAGCCGTGCAGATCGCCGACGACGACACCGCGGACACCCTGCACGAACGGATCAAGATCATCGAGCGCGAACTGCTCGCAGACATGGTGACCGCCCTGGTCGCCAAAGGTGTTGTCATCGAAGGACGAAAGGCCCGCATCCCGTGAACGCTCCTCTCTCAGCCGACGGCCGTCGACCCATCCGCCGGGCGCTCGTGAGTGTCTACGACAAGAGCGGACTGCCCGAACTCGCCGCCACCCTGCACGCGGCGGGAGTGGAGATCGTCTCCACCGGCTCCACCGCCAAGACCATCGCCGACACCGGCGTCCCCGTCATCGAGGTGTCCACCCTCACCGGATTCCCGGAATGCCTTGAGGGACGGGTCAAGACGCTGCATCCCAAGGTGCACGCCGGCATCCTCGCCGACACCCGCAAGAACGATCACCTCGCCCAGCTCGCCGACCTCGGCGTCGAGGCGTTCGAACTCGTGGTGGTCAACCTGTACCCGTTCACCCAGACCGTCGCCTCCGGCGCCTCGCAGGACGAGTGCGTCGAGCAGATCGACATCGGCGGACCGTCGATGGTGCGCGGTGCCGCCAAGAATCATCCGTCGGTGGCCGTGGTGGTCAACCCAGGCGACTACGACGACGTGCGTGCGGCCCTCGACGCGGGCGGATTCACCCTCGCACAGCGGCAACTGCTGGCGGCCAAGGCTTTCCGGCACACCGCAGACTACGACGTAGCCGTGGCCTCGTGGATGTACCGCGCTGTGGTGCCCGGTACCGGTGAGGGCGAGTTCCCCGAATGGGCCGGTGAGACCTGGGAACTCAAAGAGGTGCTGCGCTACGGCGAGAACCCGCATCAGCCCGGCGCGCTCTACCAGTCCACGTCCCGGCCCTCCGGCCTGGCCACCGCCGAGCAGTTGCACGGCAAGCAGATGAGCTTCAACAACTTCACCGACGCCGACGCCGCCTGGCGCAGTGCCCACGACTTCGACGGCCCCGCGGTGGCAATCATCAAGCACGCCAACCCGTGTGGCATCGCCGTCGGCGCCGACATCGGTGAGGCGCACCGCAAGGCGCACGCCTGTGACCCGGTCAGCGCGTACGGCGGCGTGATCGCGGCCAACCGCGAGATCACCGTCGAGATGGCCGAGCAGGTCGCCGAGATCTTCACCGAGGTCCTCATCGCCCCCGGTTTCGCCGACGGTGCGCTGTCGGTGCTCACCCGCAAGAAGAACATCCGGGTGCTGCGCGCGGTTCCGCCCAACAAGGGCAGCGTGGAGCGGCGCCCGGTGTCCGGCGGCATGCTGGTGCAGTGGCGCGACGTGATCGACGCCGAGGGCGACAACCCGGCCAACTGGACCCTCGCCGCCGGAGCGGCCGCCGACGCCGACACCCTCGCCGACCTCGAATTCGCCTGGCGCGCATGCCGTGCGGTCAAGTCCAACGCCATCCTGCTGGCCTCCGACGGCGCGTCGGTGGGTGTGGGCATGGGGCAGGTCAATCGCGTCGACTCCGCGCATCTGGCCGTCAACCGGGCGGGCGAGCGCGCCCAGGGCAGTGTCGCCGCCTCCGACGCGTTCTTCCCGTTCCCCGACGGCCTGCAGGTGCTGATCGCCGGTGGCGTGAAAGCCGTTGTGCAGCCCGGCGGGTCGATCCGTGACAACGAGGTCATTGCCGCCGCCGCCGAGGCCGGGGTCACCCTCTACCTCACGGGCGCACGCCATTTCGCGCACTGACCGGCCGCACCGATCTGCCCACCTCGATCGCTTGCTCCTCCTCCGCTGGTTGAGGTGTGACGAGCCGCTGGCCGAGGAGCCTCGAAACATCGTGAGACGACATTGTCCCCTCACCGGGTTTCGAGGCTCGTCGCTTGCGCTCCTCGCACCTCAACCGGCGGACGGAACCATCTGGAACGCACAATGAGTCCGGTTGTCGAATTCGTATTCCTCCTTGCCGCAGGGTTCGGGGCAGGCCTGATCGGGTATGTCACCGGCCTGGCGTCGGTGGTGAGCTATCCGGCGCTGCTGGCCGTGGGCCTGAGCCCGGTGGCGGCGAACGTCACCAACACCATCTCTGTGGTAGCCGTCGGCATCGGCAGCACCACCCAGGCGGGCAAGGCCCTGTTCGACGGCGAGCGGCGCCGCACGATCCTGGGCATCGTGGCGTCGGTGATCGGCGGTGTCATCGGCGCGGCCGCACTGCTGCTCAGCTCCGAGGGTTCGTTCGAGGTGATCGTCCCGTTCCTGGTGGCGCTCGCCGCTCTCGCGCTGCTGTGCCAGCCGGCGCTGCGTAAGCTCGCCACCCACGACGACAAGCCGTGGCTGTTCTTCCTCGGCATGCTGGCGATCTCGGTGTACGGCGGCTACTTCGGCGCCGGCGCCGGGATCATGGTGCTGGCGCTGATGCTGGTGGTCACCAGCGAACCGCTGTGGAAGGCGGCGCTGTCCAAGTCGCTGTTCCTCGGGATCTCCAACACCGTCGCGGCCATCGCCTTCATCATCTGGGGCCCGGTCGACTGGTGGGCCGCGATCGTGATGGGCGTCGGCTGCTTCGCCGGTGGCTGGTGTGGACCGCCGGTCGTCAAACGCCTGCCCGCCGGCCCGCTGCGCATCACCATCGGCATCGGTGGCCTGGCCCTCGCGGTGTGGCTGGGAGTGCGCTGACACCCCCTGCGTTGCGGCCGGGTCGTCGCTCCGGCCGCAACGCGCTGGGCGTGGTGCACCCACCGCAGTGTGACTGAAATCGCCGGGCCATGCGGCCATTTCTTCACCGCGAAGAAAACTCCGCCGCCTGTCGCAGCCGGTATGCCGCGTGTCGCGCACCCGGGACAGTCGTTGTCCGACTTGTACAATGACGCGCGTTCATCGACAGCTACAGGATGTGGGGCGCGGAGTTGGTAACCGACACCGGCACGGGGCGGCAGATTCCGGTCACCGCCATCACGGTGGCAGCGATCACCGCTGTCGCATTCTGGTCGTTGAAGCCGATCTTCATCACCGAGATCGGGGACAGAGGCGACTACGCCGAGGTGTATATCGCCTCGGCGTCGATCTCGGTGGTCACCAGCGCGGTGGTGTCGCTGTTCCTGTGGCGGAAAGTGGTGGCGCTCGCGCGCGGCGGGCGCCGGACACTGTCGGGGATTCTGTCCGCGAGTGCCTCGGGTTTCTTCCTGGCGCTCTGGTATTACGGCTTCTATCGGGCGCTCTACGGTGCGGACAAGGCCGATGCGACAGTGATCGCGTTCACCTGGCCGCTGATCGCCGTGGTGGTCACCCCGCTGATCGCGCGCAACGCGGCCGCGAAACTCCAGGGTTATCAATGGCTTCTGGTGCTGGCATCGTTCGGCGGGGCGGTGGCGATCGGCGTATCGGGCCTCGGACACAACGGCGGTCCGACGGGCGAGTCCGGCGAGATCGTCTGGGCCTTCGTCGCGGCCATCGGCAGCGGGCTCTATCTGCCCTTCGCCATCAACGCGACAAATGCGTTCAACCATTCGGTCCGGTCGCAGCCGATTGCGACATTCTTCGCAATCTCGGTGGCGAATGTGGTGGCCCTTGCCGGAGTGCTGCTCAGCCTGCGGCTCAACCATCACACGTTGCGTTTCTACGCTTTCGACCGGGAAGTGCTCGTCATCTGTGCACTGATCGGCATCGGAACCTATCTCGTCGCCGAGGTGACGTGGACGTGGGCGTTCCGGGAGTACAAATCACTGACCCTCTCGTCGCTGCCCTACTTCTCGCCCGCGGTGTCGGTGGTCTTGCTGCATGTGCTGTTCAATGAGCCGGTCCGTCCCATCGCGGCGCTGGGCCTGGTGATCATTCTCTTCTCCAATCTCACCCTGCACGCCCGGCAGCGATCGGCGAACGCGGTGTCGTTGACCCTGATCGCCAGCGTCTACGTGGCGTTGGGTTCGCAGCTTCTGCCCGACTCCATCGAAGGACCCACCGCGGAGATGGCCGCGGCGATGACCGGGGTGTTCGCGATCCTCGCCGGCTTCATCCTGTCCCGGGTGGCCGGGCGCCGCACCGAGGAACTCGACGCCCGCACCAGGCTGGTCCGGGCGATGATGGCGGCCGACACCTCGGACGATCACGAGGAACCGGACTGGTTTCTGCGCAACCTGCTCGAGCTGGAATTCGAGCGCTCCGCGGACGTCCGGGAGGACCGGGCGCTGGCGATCGTCGACCGCGTGCGCACCGCAGTCGCATCCCCGGACGCACGCCGGGAGGTCCTCGACGCCTTTGCTGAGTGGCGGGCCATTCACATGGATCGGCTGTCGGTCGGCGAATGGGCGGCGCTCTGGATCACCGGCCTCGGCAGTATCCTCACCGTGCTGCTGTTGCGCGGACCGTCGTTCCTCGGCAATGTCGGCGCGGTGGCGTTCGCGGCGGGCGCATTCCTGGTGATGTTCACCATCTACGACTACGACCGCAACAACATTCACGGATTCAAGAACCAATTGTGGCGTCTTGAGCAGGGATTCCGGGAGATCGGCAAGCCATACTACGTGCCTACCGAGGTCCTCAGTTCCGGAGATGTGAACTCGCTCAGGCTACCCGGAACCGTGCGTACTTCGGTGGACGGTGACTACGACGCGACGCGCGAGGTCGAAGTGACACCGACCGCACGCACATTCACGGTGTTCTATCTGTCGACCGCCGCGCTGGCGATCGTGGCGGTGATGTTGCTGCCATTCGCGTCGGCGGGCGGATATGGCGATCGCAACGTCTTCGCACCGCGCCCGGGATCCTCGGCGGAGTCGGAGCTGTTCGTCCGCGACGGAAGCCTGCCGACCATCACGATCGCCGACCCCGGGTGGCCCGCGGCGAGTGTGATCGCGCAGATCCTGCGGCACGTGGTGGAGACGCCGCAGGTGCGGGTCAAGGTCCAGTCGATGGATCAGGTGGGTGCGGTGGCCGCGCTCACCGGAAACAAACCGTCCGTCCAGATCCATCCGGACCTGTGGTTGCAGAACCAGAGCGACAGCTTCCGATCGCAGATCGACACCGGCAAGATCATGCTCAATAACAGCAGCTATCGCGGCGGCCAGGGCATCTACATCCTGGACAAGAAGGGGCAGGCACCGCTGACGTCGGTGACCGATCTCGCGGACAAGGCCACCGCCTCGCGCTTCGACACAGACGGCGACGGTAAGGCCGAGATCTGGGCGGGTCCGCGCGGCTGGGAATCGACGAAGCTGCTCGACAAGTGGATCGGGGCGCAGAAAGATCTGCGGATCGAGGGGGAGTCGTACAGCGAGACCATCTTCCGGGCGTACCTGAAACGGGAGGCCGGAAAACGGCCGCTGCTCTTTTACGCCTACGAACCCGACTGGCTGCACGAGCAGTACTCGCCGCGACTGCTCACCGCCGACCCGTTCAAGCGCACCGGGTGCACCACCGGCTACCAGGACGAGTGCGGGGCCGATGTCGACGTACATGTCGCCTGGACGCGCACCCTGCAGAAGATCTCGCCCATCGCATTCGCGAGGCTCTCCCGCGTCCACTTCGGCATCGACGAGGTCAACGAGTTCGTGTACGCGGTGGACCGGCGAAAGAAGACGCCCGACGAGGTGGCCCGCGACTGGATCGCCACTCACCGATCGGAGTTCCAGGAGTGGCAGCACCCGTGAGCGCCGCGTGACGGTCTGATCCGCCCTCTGCATTCTCAACCAGATGGTTGACAAAGGGCGGACCGGGGTGCAGAGTGGTATTCAACCAACAGGTTGAGGAAGGGTTTCGATGACGGACCAGCTCTCCAAGGTGTTCGCCGCACTCGCGGACCCCACCCGGCGCGACATTGTCGCCCGGCTGACGGAGTCCGACGCGACGGTAGGCGAGATCGCGGAGCCGTATGACGTCAGTCTGCAGGCCGTTTCCAAACATCTGAAGGTGCTCGAGGACGCGGGACTCGTCACGCGGACCCGGGAAGCGCAACGACGGCCGGTGCATTTGGAAGCGGAGGTATTCGACCTCATGACCAAGTGGATCGAGCGATACCGCCGGCGGGCCGAGGAGCGCTATCAACGCCTCGACGCCCTGCTCGACGAGATGAACGGCGTCGAAGACGACGACCTGGACACCACCATCACCGAACGCGACGCGGGCTGACCGGTCGCGACACGCAGTAAGGACTGTCATCATGACCACCTCCACCCGCTACCCGCAGGCAGCCATCGAGGCCGACCCGAAGGTTCCGATCATCCGCATCACCCGCGACTTCCGCGGCACCACAGCACAATTGATGAAGGCGCACACCGATCCCGAACTGTACGCCCGGTGGGTCGGTCCCGACGGCGTCCCGTGCAAGATCATCGACTGGGACGCCCGCAACGGCGGCAGCTGGCGGTACGTCGCCATCGCCGGCGACGACGAGCACGGCTTCCGTGGCTGCTTCCACACCGTCTCCGACGACAAGATCGTGCAGACCTTCACCTGGGAGGGCATGCCCGACCAGGTGTCGCTGGAAACGGTGTGGTTTGAGGACCTCGGCGACGGCACCACCCGGCTGCACGCCCAATCCCTGTGCGACAGTTTCGAATCCCGCGACGGTTGGCTGGCGTCGGGGATGGAGGTGGGCGTCAACGACGGCTACGCCGCCATCGACCGCCTGCTCGAATCCGGGGAACTGTGACAGACCTGACCGGGCTCTCGCCCGCCGACCGGCACCGCGTGGTCGCCGCAGGGTTCGCCGAACAGGTTGCGGCAACCGAGGATTGGTCGGCACCCACCGCCGTCGACGGCTGGGTGGCGCTCGACGTGGTGCGTCACCTGATCGACTGGCTCCCCGGTTTCCTCGCCGCCGGCGGCATCGAACTCGCCCCCACCGGGTCCGTCGATGACGATCCCGCTGCGGCCTGGACTTCGAGAAGCGAAGCGATCCAACGACTTCTGGACGGACCCGACGCGGCGTCGGAGTTCACACACCCGATGGTGGGCACACACGTGCTGACCGATGCGATCGACAGCGTCTACACCGCCGACGTGTTCATGCACACGTGGGACCTCGCCTCGGCGTCGGGCCGGGAGTCCGGCCTCGACCCGGCCTTCGCCGAACAACTCCGCACCGGGATGGCCGGCATCGAAGACATGCTGCGGGCCTCGGGCCAATACGGTGCCGCCGTCGACGTGCCCGCCGATGCCGGCGCCGTCGACAAGCTGATGGGGTTCATCGGCCGCGATCCGAGGAGGTAGCCGAGTCCGAGGTGGTGACGTCATGCAGCGAAGGTCGCCGGACCCTTCGAGACCCTCGCTCGTCCCGAAGGGTCCGGCGAGACGGGGCTCCCAACCCCGCCCACGGTCTGCTCACGCACACGTGTCGGGGGCGCGGAGTAGCGTGGTTGGGGTGCCAGAGGAGACCTTCACTGCAACCACCTCGCAAATCACCGAAACGCGCCATCCGGCAGCCCGCACCGTGGGTGAACTGCGGGCGAGCGGACATGTGCAGCGGTCGATCCGCGACGAGATCCGCAACAACCTGCTGACCGCGCTGCGGGAGGGCCGCGATCCGTGGCCCGGCATCGTCGGCTTCGAGTCGACGGTGATCCCGCAACTCGAACGGGCCCTCATCGCCGGCCATGATGTGGTGATGCTCGGCGAACGCGGCCAGGGCAAGACCCGCGTGCTACGCACCCTCGTCGGTCTGCTCGACGAGTGGACGCCCGTCATCGCCGGCTCCGAACTCGGTGAGCATCCGTACGAGCCGATCACCCCGGCGTCCATCCGCCGCGCCGCCGACCTGCTGGACGAGCTGCCGATCGAGTGGCGGCACCGCAGCGAGCGCTACAGCGAGAAGCTGGCCACCCCCGACACGTCGGTGGCCGACCTCGTCGGCGACATCGACCCGATGAAGGTGGCCGAGGGCCGCAGCCTCGGCGACCCCGAGACCATCCACTTCGGCCTCATCCCGCGCGCCCACCGCGGCATCGTCGCCATCAACGAACTGCCCGACCTGGCCGAACGTATTCAGGTGTCGATGCTGAACGTGATGGAGGAACGCGACATCCAGGTGCGGGGCTACTCGCTGCGCCTGCCGCTGGACGTGCTGGTGATGGCCAGCGCCAACCCGGAGGACTACACCAACCGCGGCCGCATCATCACCCCGCTCAAGGACCGCTTCGGTGCCGAGATCCGCACCCACTACCCGCTCGAACTCGACGACGAGGTGTCGGTCATCGAGCAGGAGGCCGACCTCACCGCGACGGTGCCCGAGGTGATCGAAGAGATCATCGCCCGCTTCACCCGCTACGCCCGCGACCATCCGTCCATCGACCGCCGTTCCGGTGTGTCGGCGCGTTTCTCCATCGCCGCCGCCGAGACTGTGGCCGCCGCCGCCCTGCACCGCGCCACGGTGACGGGCGAGGAGACCGCCGTGGCCCGCATCGTCGACCTCGAATCGGTGGTGGAGGTGCTGCGCGGCAAGATCGAGTTCGAATCCGGCGAAGAGGGCCGCGAACTGGAGATCCTCGAACACCTGATGCGCAAGTCCACCGCCGACGCCGTGCGGGCCCACCTCGGCGGCGTCGACATGGCCGCGCTGGTGACCGCGCTGGAGGAGGGCGAACCCGTCGTCACCGGCGACCGCGTCACCGCCGCCGACTTCCTCGCCTCCATCCCCGACGTCCCGGTCGTCGACGAGATCGCCGCCCGCCTCGGCGCCGACAGCGAGGGCGAGCGTGCCAACGCCGTCGAACTGGCCCTCGAAGGTCTCTACCTGGCCCGCCGAATCGGCAAAGAAGCCGACGAAACCGGCCAGACCGTCTACGGCTGACCTCTCGGGCTGCGCTGATGAACAAGCGACCACCAGTTGTGACTGACGCCGGGGTGACGGTCGCCCGACCACACCTCGCAATCTGTGAGGTCGGTTCGAGGGTTGCGCGACCGCACCTCGCGATCTGTCAGGTCGGTTCGAGGGTTGCACGACCGCACCTCGCGATCTGTGAGGTCGGTTCGAGGGTCGCGCGACCGCACGTCTTGACTGCCGTGTCCGGTGTGGGGGTTGCGCGACCCTACTTCTTGATCCCTGAGGCCGAAGCGACGAAGGAGCGAGGGTCACGAAGGGTCCGGCGACCTTCCGCGCCTGACGTCACCACCTCGAGGAGCGACCATGGCAGATAACCCGACCACCCCGCGCCGTTCCTTCCACCGCGCGCGCTACCAGCGGTACACGGGCGGCCCCGACCCGCTCGCCCCACCCGTCGACCTGCGGGAGGCATTGCGGGAGATCGGTGACGACGTGATGGCCGGGACGTCGCCGCAACATGCCCTGCGCGAGTTCCTGCGCCGCGGGTCGAAGGACATGCGCGGCCTCGACAAACTGCGCGAACAGATCAACCGCCGCCGCCAAGAACTGCTGCGCAGCCGCAACCTCGACGGAACCTTCCAGGAGATCCGTGAACTCCTCGACCGCGCGGTCCTGGAGGAACGCAAACAACTCGCCCGCGACCTCGACGACGACGCCCGCTTCGCCGAGATGCAGATCGGCAACCTGCCGGCGTCGACGGCGCAGGCGGTGGACGAACTGTCCAACTACGAGTGGCGCAGCGCCCAGGCCCGGGAGGACTTCGAGAAGATCAAGGACCTCCTCGGCCGTGAGCTGCTCGATCAACGGTTCGCCGGGATGAAGCAGGCGATGGAGGGCGCCACCGAGGCCGACCGGCAACGCATCACCGACATGCTCACCGACCTCAACAAGCTCCTCGACGCCCACAACCGCGGTGAGGACACGACAGAGCAGTTCCGTGAGTTCATGGACAAGCACGGTGACTTCTTCCCCGAAAACCCGCGCAACACCGAAGAACTCATCGATTCGCTGGCGCAACGGTCGGCGGCGGCACAGCAGTTCTACAACTCGCTCACCCCGGAACAGCGCGCCGAACTCGATCAACTCTCCCAGCAGGCATTCGGGTCCCCCGAGCTGATGAGTCAACTGGCGCAGATGGATTCGGCGTTGCGGCAGGCCCGGCCGGGCCTGGGCTGGGACGAGTCGAGCGAGTTCTCCGGCGGGCAGGGGATGGGCCTGGGGGAGGGGGCGGCCGCCCTGCGCGACATCGGTGAGCTGGACGCTCTCAGCGAGCAACTGTCCCAACAGTATTCGGGTGCCCAACTGGACGACATCGACCTCGACGCCTTGATGCGCCAGCTTGGTGAGGAGGCCGTCGTCGATGCCCGGCGCCTGGCCGAACTCGACAAGGCGCTCCGCGACGAAGGCTTCTTCGATCGCTCGGCCGACGGTGAATTCCGGTTGAGTCCCAAGGCGATGCGCCAGCTCGGGCAGTCGATCTTCAAGGATGTGGCTGAACAGATGTCGGGGCGCGGCGGCGAACGCCAGACCCGCAACAGCGGCCGCCTCGGCGAGCCGACGGGCGCCTCCCGGGAATGGCAATTCGGTGACACCGACCCGTGGGACGTGACCCGCACCGTGTCCAACTCGGTGCTGCGTACCCTGTCCGAGGCCACTGACCCGGCATCGGCGATCCGCGGCATCGCCGAGAGTGGTGTCCGGATCGACGTGCGCGACGTCGAGGTCGCCGACACCGAATCACGCACGCAGGCGGCCGTGGTGCTGCTGGTGGACACCTCGTTCTCGATGGAGATGGAGGGCCGCTGGACGCCGATGAAGCGCACCGCGATCGCGCTCAATCATCTTGTGTCCACCCGGTTCCGGTCCGATGAATTGCACCTGATCGCCTTCGGCCGGCATGCCCGCACCATCGACATCGCCGAACTGACCGGTCTGCAGCCACGCTGGGAGCAGGGCACCAACCTGCACCACGCGCTGCTGCTGGCGCAGCGCCATCTGCGGCGGTTCCCGAACGCGCAGCCGGTGGTGCTGGTGGTGACCGACGGTGAACCCACCGCCCACCTCGACCCGTCGGGGGAGCCGTTCTTCTTCTACCCGCCGCACCCGCAGACCATCGCGCTGACGGTCCGCGAACTCGACCACGTCTCCCGCCTCGGCGCCCAGGTGACATTCTTCCGCCTCGGCGACGACCCGGGCCTGGCGAACTTCATGGACCAGATCGCCCGCCGCATCGGTGGCCGCGTCGTCGCCCCCGACCTCGACGGACTCGGTGCCGCCGTCGTCGGCGACTACCTCAAGTCTCGCTCCCGCCGCCGCGCCTGACCTGGATGCCGCGCCTCGCCTGGCGGCTCGGCTCCTCAGGGATCAAGTAGGTGTTGGCCGGCTCGTCGCGAGCGGTCATCTTGATCCCTGAGGCCGATGCGACGAAGGAGCGAGGGTCTCGAAGGGTCCGGTGAGATGATCGCATGACCGGACCACCCCGTACTGACGCATCAACGGTAAGATATTCGGGATGGTGGAGATGGCGACGATCGCCGAGGTGGCACGCACCCTCAAGAACATCGCGCTCGGGGCATCGCCGTGGGCGCCGGGGCAGGGGAACTACGGGGTCGGCGGATTCACTGCCGACGAACTGACCGCGGCGCTGGCGAGCGGCGTCCCCGGTGCCCGGGTCGAGGCCGTCGACGTCCACGCCGCCGACGCGATGACCACCGACCATGCCCACCTCGCCCTCACCTGGAATGAGACCGGACGGGCCGCGAGCCTGCCGGCCAAACTGTTCACCAAAGGCACACCCGCCGCGGCGTCGACCCGGATCCTCAACTCGGCATTCGGCTTGTGCCAGAACGAGGTCCGCTTCTACAACGAGCTGTACCCGGCCGTCGCCGGCATCACCCTCACCCCGTACGGTGCCCGGCTGCGCAGCGGTGGCAGGTTCGCGATCGCCCTGGCCACCCTCGAACCGCACGAGGCGAGGTTCTTCGAACTCGGCAGTACTGTCCCGCTCGCGCACGCCGAGTCCGTCATCGACGCGCTGGCGAGACTCCACGCCGCGTACTGGGAGTCACCGCGATTCGCCGGTGACCTGAACTGGCTCACCCCGTACTCCCGCCAGCCCGGCTG
Source organism: Gordonia amarae NBRC 15530 (assembly GCF_000241345.1). Classification (GTDB taxonomy): domain Bacteria; phylum Actinomycetota; class Actinomycetes; order Mycobacteriales; family Mycobacteriaceae; genus Gordonia; species Gordonia amarae. Next base: position 178,372 of record NZ_BAED01000061.1, on the reverse strand, counting down.
GCCCATCGGGCAACGCGTGATGCCGCTGGTCAACCGCACCTGGCTGCAACGCCGCGACGACGTTCCGGCGCGGATCAAACAACTCACCACCCGATACCTCAAGAACCAGAACATCTTCGACGCCGAACTCGAATCGCTGCCGCCGACGTTCTGCCACGGAGACACCCACGCCGCCAACACCTTCGCCCGCGCCGACGGCAGCGCCGGCCTGTTCGACTGGCAGCAGGTGCACAAGGCTCCCGGTATGCGCGACGTCACCTACTTCATCGGTTGGTCCCTCGAACCGGAGCTGCGCGCGGCGTCGGAAAGGGATCTCATCGGCCGCTACCTCGACGGTCTGCGCGCCCACGGCATCGCCGACGCGCCATCCCTCGACGGCGCGTACGAACTGCACCGATGGCTGATGATGATCGCCTGGAACGCCGCCTGGGCACCCCTGGCCATGTACGGCGGCGACGACAAGACTCTCTGCACGCGACTTCTGTCCCGCTTCACCGCCGCCCTGCAGGACCTCGATACCGCGGAAGCAGTCAGCGCCGTGCTCGACCGACACGCTTGACCCTACCCCGGGGGCAGACCTCACAGTGGTCGTCAGCGGGAAACTCCCGCATCCGGAAACGGGGAGAGAATGGGTCACCGTCGACAAGCCGTTCCCGATCGACATCGAACTACCGCCCGTCACCTGGGGAAAGCTCACCGGTTCCAGTTACCGGGCGGCTGGTTTCCGGGATATCCGCCGGGGTTCTGCGAATAGTGCTGGTAGCCGCCGGGCTGATAACCGGGGTATCCACCGGGCGGGGGATAGTTCTGGTAGCCGCCCGCCGGCGGGTAGCTGGTCGGGGGTGGTGTCTTGCGGCTCGCGCCGACAATCCACAGGACGCCGCCGACGATCACCAGGACCAGTCCCGCGCCGCCACCGAACACCGCGAGGAGCACACCGCCGACGCCCTGGAAGATGCCCGTCACGGAAAGGTCCGACGTCGCGACCGTGTAGCTGTCGCAGGTGATGGTGTACGTCCCGGACTTGGTGAAACCGACGCCCTGATACGACGTCACAGACTTGCCCTCATAGGTGAAGGTGGTGTCGTAGTGAGACTTGATTGTCCTGGTGGGAGCCGGACCGTCGAACCGGCAGTTCGGGCGTTCGGATTCGTTCCCGACGGTCTGGCCGAAGAGGTAGATCTCGTCGCCTGCGTCGAACCGCTTTGTCATCTCGCCGTCGTCGATGACGAAGGCGTCCTCGGCGAGACCTTTGACCTGGCCGAATCCTGTCGCGGCGAAGAACACACCGACCGCGACGGACGCGAGCATGATCACGAGTCCGAGGATCGTGAACCACTTGCCGACTTTTGCCATGTCCGGATAGTCCCATACCGTGCGGTCGAAGTCAGGGTGTATCTCGGGGATTGTCCGGAGTCCGAATGACCGCGCCCCGCACTAGGCTTGCGCCTATGACCATCTCGCCGGAGCCGTCAGGGGATCACACATCAGGGAGCCGTCCGTCAGTGCCCGACGCATCGACCACCCCGATGCAGCCACCCGCCGCCGACCCGATTGCGCCCGACCCGATAACGCCCGACCCGATCCCGTTGCGCAAGGCGGATATCGGTGCGGCGGCCCGCGCGCAGAACCTCGATCCCCGCGCCCGCCTGCGCGCCTCCGACACTGATCGTGAACTGGTGCAACAGATCCTGTCGGCGGCGCTGTCCAACGGCAGCCTGTCACTGTCGGAGTTCGATGAACGCTCGTCGAAGCTCGTGATGGCCAAGACCTTCGGTGACCTCGACGATCTCACCGACGATCTTCCGGTTGCCCAACTGGGGGTCCCGATCCCGCCGGCGTCCGGGGTGGCGCAGGCAACCCGGATCGGCACCGGCTCGGGGCGTCGCCGCGTGCAGAACGCGATTGCGGTGATGTCGGGCTGGGACATCGGCGGCAACGCGGCTGTCGGCGACAACCTGCAGGCGTTCGCACTGATGGGCGGCATCGACATCGACCTGCGCGAGGTGGAGTTCACCGCCCCCCAGCTCACCATCCGCTGCGCCGCGATCATGGGCGGCATCGACATCACCGTCCCACCGGAGGTAACCGTCGAAGTGAACGGTCTGGCTCTGATGGGCGGCTTCGGCACCAAAGCCGCCGGCCTGGGCGCACCCGGCGCCCCCACCGTCATCGTCACGGGTCTGGCTCTGATGGGCGGCGTCGACGTCAAACGTAAGCCCCACAAGAATCAGGCGACATAGCTGGTCTCGGGGGCATATTGCCCCCGGGGCCAGCTATGTCTCCAGAATCTTGTGCGGGGTTCAGGCCAAGGGGTCAGGCCAGGAGGAGGGCGATCACCGCGATGGTGGGGATGGAGCCGAGGGTGGTGATCAGAGCGGTGTCGCGGGCCAGGATCTGGCCGCGGCGGTAGCGGGTGGCGTATACCAGCACGTTCTGGGCGGTGGGCAGCGCGGCTATCACCACCTGAGCGAACAGCTGATGGCCGGTCTCACCGAACCCGAACCGTGCCACCACGTACACCATCGCCGGCATCACGACGAGTTTGAGCACGCTCGCGAGGGCGATGTCGCGGCGCGGGGCCTCACCCTTCTTGAACACCGCCACACCGGTCAGCGACAGTCCGAACGCCAGCAGCGCCGCCGGTACCGACGCCGAGCCGAGCATGTCGAACGACTTCATGATGGCCTCGGGCGGATGCCAGCCGATCAGCGAGATGATCAGCCCGGCAATACCGCCGAGGACGATCGGATTGGTGACGGGGGTGATCACCGCATCGCGCAGGGTGCTGCGCCATCCGGTTCCGGATTGCCGCCCGAGCGCGGTCAGGTCGAGGGTGGTCAGCGCGATCGGCGAGTAGATGAGGATCTGGAACAACAGCAGCGGCGCGATGAACGAGGCGTCGTCGAGCACGAAGATCGCGATGGGCAGACCCAGATTGACGCTGTTCACATACGACGACGACAACGCGCCGATGGTGAGTTCGGGAATCGGCCTGCGCAGCCACGGGCCCGCGATCAGCAGGTAGACCAGGCCGATGGCCGACGCGCAACCGCCCGCGATGACCAACGTGGAGGAGAACACCACCGACAGATCCGAGGTCACCAGCGAATGCAGCAGCAACGCCGGCGTGCACACGAAGAAAACAAGGCGGGAGAGCACCTCGTGCGCATGCTCGCCGAGGGTGTTCGTGCGTCCGAGCAGATACCCGGCACCGACGACGATGAAGATGACGGTAAAGCCGGAGATCACGCCAGACACTTGAATGATTCTAGAGAGGTCCCCCGGTGTGACCGGCCCCTCGCCTGGGGTACCCCGCTACTCTGGGCGGCACGAGTGCCCGGACCCGGCGATATTCCGGTGGCCGGGACGCCCAGCTATGGAGGCAACAGATGTCCTACCCGAACGGAACTCCCGACCCGAACCAGGGACCGGACCTGACCAAGGGACCGGACCTGACCAAGCATGATGACGCGGGTCCGGCGGGCACAGCGAAGTTCGGCAACACCCCGGAGGGGTGGTCGCAGGTTCCGGCCGAAGGGGAGGGCAACGCCGCACAGTTCGCACCGACCCAGTTCGGTGTCCCGTCGCAGTTCGATGTGCCCACCCAGATCGGTTCGCCGTCGCAACCCGATCTGTCGCAGCCGACACCAACGCCCGACAGCCGGTACGCCGACCCCGGCGCCACCCCCAACCCCTACGGATCGACGCCCGGCACGTTCGGGGCCGACCAGTTCGGGGCAGGTCAGTACGGGGCGGCCCAGTACCCGGCCGGTCAGTACACACCGGGGCAGTACACACCCACCCCGTACGGCGCCTACGGAACCCCCGGATACGGAGTCCCGCCCTACGTGGGGACGCCCACCAACAACGGCAAGGCGATTGGCGCACTCGTCTGCGGCATCGTCGGCCTGCTGGGTCTGAGCTTCTGCCTCGGCGCCCTCATCGCCATCCCCGCGGTGATCCTGGGCCCGCAGGCCAAGCGGGAGATCGCGGCATCGGGTGGCACACAGACCGGTGAGGGGATGGCGACCGCGGGCATCGTGCTCGGTTGGATCACCATCGCCCTGACCGTCGCCGCGATCGTGTTCTGGGGGGTCGTGGTGGCGGCCGGCTGACATACTCCCCTGCCCGGGGCGGGCCGTTTTGGAGCTTTACGGTCATCGGCGGTAGTCTGGTCGGGTTGTGTGTCGCGCCCGGTGGGGTGCTGCGCACAGTTCGGCCGGTCGTCCTACGAGCTTCGATGCGCACCACAGGCGGTCGCGCGAAGACTTGTAGTGCAGACAGTAACAAGAAGGGTTCAACCATGGCTGTTCCGAAGCGCCGGATGTCGCGGGCCAACTCCCGTAGCCGTCGTTCGCAGTGGAAAGCGGACAATCCCGCACTCCAGGAGGTGAAGGTGAACGGCGTTCCGCAGCGTCTGCCGCGTCGCCTCGTCAAGGCTGTGCAGGCCGGGATCCTCGATCTCGACCGACGCTGACGGCCTCGCTGCCGGGTGACCGGCGGTAGCAAGACATAAAGCGATGACCGCCCCGACGGTTCGGGGCGGTCATTGCTGTACCCGGAGTGTGGTGTCACCTGAGTGACGGGTGTCCAGGATAGCCGCCGCGCGGGTGAAAATACTGCCGAACCGGTACCGGTGCCGCGGCCGTCGTTTAGTGTCGCGCACTATGAAGCACCCTGCGGGACTTGTCGATGTCCAGGTGATACGACGGGTGCCGGCGGGTCTGCGGGCACCCGTCGTGCCGACCCCCGCTCTGTTGGCACTCGCTGTGCTGACCGTTGTGCTGGTGGTCGCGGGGCTGGTGGATGCGCCGCGCGCGTCGGCGGCGGTGCGGACGGGAACCGGCAAGGGCAGTGTCACGCAGGCCTATCTGATCGACGCCCAGCCGGGGGCGCAGGTCCGGCTGATCGGCCCCTCGGGTGCGGTCGCCGGCGGCGGGCGCGTCGACAGACTCGGCTCGTTCCTGGTCCGTGAGCTGGCGCCGGGTCCGGGTTACCGGTTCGAGGTGGCCGGCCGGACGGGCAATTCGTTCGCGGTCCGCTCGCAGCGGCCGCCGGACCCGTCCCAGTACCGCAACCAGCGATTCGGCGCGGGCTACCACTACGTCCGGATGCGCGACGGCGTGGAACTGGCGGTGATGGTGCGGCTGCCGGCGGGCAAGACGATGGCCGACGGCCCGTTTCCGACGGTGATCGAGTACTCGGGATACCAGTCGGCATCGCCCGGCGATCTGATCGTGGGCGCGTTGCGCAAACGCCTGAAGAACCCGGACCCGCTCGCACCCGCACCGGGCGTCGTTCTCGGCGCTTCGCTGGGCCCGGCAGCGGGTTTCGCGACGGTTCTGGTGCAGATGCGGGGCAGCGGCTGCTCCGGTGGCGCGTACGACCTGTTCGACTATCCGACGATCTACGACGGCTACGACATCGTTGAGACGGTGGCCGCACAGCCGTGGGTCTCCGGTCACCGGGTGGGTCTGGTGGGGATCTCATACTCGGGGATCTCGCAGTTGTCGGTGGCCGGGACCCGGCCGCCGAGCCTGGCGGCGATCGCCCCGATGTCGATCACCGACGACCTGTACTCGACGGGTTTCCCCGGCGGTATCTTCAACTCCGGTTTCGCCAATTCGTGGATCACCGAACGCCAGAAGGACGCGCTGCCCGCGCCGTCGGGCGGGCAGCCGTACGCCCGCGAGCTGATCCGCCGCGGCGACAAGCGCTGCCTGGCCAATCAGAAGCTGCGGCTGCAGACGCAGAACGTGCGGAAACTGATCGAGCAGAATCCCACGCGCAACCCGTCGTTGCTGGAGCACCGGTCACCGTCCTACTGGGCGTCGAAGATCGATGTGCCGGTGCTGCTGTCGGGAACCGTGCAGGACGAGCAGGTGGGGCCGCAGTGGACGTCGATCATCGGTGAGTTCAAGGGAAACCGCGATGTGTGGGTGAAGATGATCAACGGACCCCACTTCGACAGCACCGCACCGCAATTGCTGAGTTCGTGGTACGAGTTCCTGAATATCTTCGTCGCCCGGCGGGTGCCGGTGCCCAGCCCGGGACTGGCGGCGCTGGCCACCGCGGTATCCGCGGGCAGCACATCGACTCCGGGCACCCTGGTGCGCACCGATCGGCTCACCGGATCCCGCGACGTCGACGACGCGCGGCGCAGGTTCGCCCGCGACTCCAGAATCCAGGTGTGGTTCGACAGCGGTGCTGATCCCGTTGTGCCGGGCAATCTTTCGGGACGGTGGCAGCGTGGTTTCGCCTCGTGGCCACCGGCGTCGGTGGGGGCGGGGACGCGGCTGTCGCTGGGCCGCGCCGGGCGTCTGACCACCCGGACCGGCGCGTCATCGACGGTGTCGTTCCGGCCGGACCCGGCATCGCGGCCGGCGGGAACACTGAACGTGGTGGGCGCCTCTCAGGTGCCGTGGCAGGGTCTGCCGCCGTACCGCTGGCAGCAGGCCCCGGGTCGTTCGGGGCTCGGTTTCGTCTCCGCCGTAAACGATCACGACGTGATGGTGGTGGGTCCGGCGAGTGTGGATCTGCGACTCGCGTCGTCGGTCCGGGACACCGATCTGCAGGCGACCCTCAGTGAGGTGCGTCCGGACGGGAAGGAAACCTACGTCACCACCGGCCACCTGAGGGCATCGTTCCGTTCGGTCACCTCGGCATCGACAACGCTTGAGCCGAAACGTGATTGGCTCGACCCGGAGCCGCTGCGGCCAGGATTCCAGAACGTGCGGATCGCGCTGAACACGGTGGCGCACGTGTTCCGCAAGGGAACCCGGATCCGCCTGACCATCACCGCCCCGGGCGGAGACATGACGTCCTGGCGGTTCGACACCCCCACCACCGGCGGCCGGGTCGTGGACACCCTCAGGCTCGGCGTAGGCGGCTCTTCCCTTGTGCTGCCGGTGGTTCCGGGAGCCCGTGCCGGTGCTCCGCTACCGGCGTGTGACGGCCAGCGCGGCCGCCCGTGCCGTAGCTATCGCCCGGCGTTCAACGGCGGCTGAGTCGTGCTGTCGTGTCCAAACAACAATGTCCGCAACACCTTTCGGTGCTGCGGACATTGTCGGAGGAGTGGACTCAGCTCTGCGCGAGGTACTTGTTGATGGTGCGCGAAACGAAGTTCGGGACGAATTTGGCCGCGTTCGCCAGCACGGTGGTGTGCAGGCCCACGGTGTACGAGGTGCGGTGCAGCAGCTTGTCCTGGGCGCTCGGGTGTACCGACTCCCAGACCTTGTCGGCGACCTGCTCGGGGGTGATCCGCACGCCGAGAGTCTTGGTCGACTTGGCATCGTTCTGTGCCAGTGCGGTTTTCGCCCACAGCGGCCAGATGCCGACGACGCGGATGTCGTCGTTCTCCCATTCGAGTTCGAGCGCCTCGGTGAGTCCGGCGACGAAGAACTTGGTGGCGCTGTACACGGCGATCTCGGGCTGGCCGTAGATGGCAGATGCGGAGGAGATGTTCACCAGGTGGGCGCCGGGGGTGCGCTTGAGGTAGGGGTGGGCGATCTGCGCGCCGAGCGCGACGCCGAGGGCGTCGATCTCGATCTGGCGGCGGACGGCATCGGCGGAGATGTCGGTGATCAGACCGGCGACGAGGATGCCGGCGTTGTTGTCGAGCACGTCGAGGGTGCCGCCGGTGTGCGAGGTGAACTCCTCGAGTGCCTGTGCCCACTGGTTCTCATCACGCACGTCGAGGGTGCCGGTGATCCACTCGGGGTGGTTGGCCTTGACCTTGGCCAGGCCGTCGGCGTCGACGTCGTACACGCCGACGGTCCAGCCTTCGCGCGAGAATCGCTCGGCCGTCGCGAGGCCGATTCCGGCCGCGCCACCGGTGATGAAGATCGAGGGCATTGTCTACTCCTGCCTGAGAAACGCAGGCGTTGACCTGCGGTGAGCGTCCCCTGGGGGATGTCTGCTGATGTGATGTGACCAGCAACTTACCGGCCAGTATAGAACGGTTGTACACCGACCCCAACCCCGGTTTGTGATTCCTGTCACTGTGAGGCGCATAACTGACGAGTCTCTCAGCGGATGGTCGAGCGGGATCCGCGCACGGGGTCTTCACGGGTGAACGTGTTCCTGCTAATTTGACAACGACTATTGATATGACAGCGTTCATTGGTATGATTCAGGTCATACTGCGATGGAGGGACACACGATGACAACCGCGATGGAACGCGACTTCGACAGCGCCGATGCTGCCGGTCTGGGGGCTCTTGACAACGTCGTCAGCATGCGTGACGAGGGCGCCAACGAGGTTTCCAAGCGGCTGTTGGCCTCGGCAGCACGCCTGTCGCGCAACGCGATGACCGAGATCGACTGGTCGGCACCGCTCGACCCCGCCAAATACGGTTGCAGCCCCGAATGGTCGTCGCTCTACGGCACCGCCTACTGGGATGAACTCACCGAGGAACAGCGCATCTCGGTGACCCGGCACGAGTTCTCGTCGATCATGTGCATCGGTATCTGGTTCGAGATGATCCTGCAGGAGATGGTCATCCGCGATCAGTACCTCGGCGCTTATCACAGCCCCGAATTCCAGTTCGCGCTCACCGAGATCGCCGACGAATGCCGACACTCGATCATGTTCTCCAAGGCATCGGAGAAGCTGGTCGGCCGGTCGTACAAGCCGCGCCCGTTCGTCGGGTTCGCCGGCAAATTCTTCAAGGCCACCGCCAAGAACGAGGTCGCCTACGCCGGCATCCTCGTCGCCGAAGAGGTGCTCGACGTGTTCCAGCGCGGCTGCATGCGCGACGATCGGGTGCTGCCGCTCATCCGCACCGTCAACGAGATCCACGTTCTCGAGGAGTCGCGGCACATGAAGTTCGCCCGCGAGGAGGTGCGCGACTCGGTGAAGGGCATCGGTGGTTTCCGCCGCCAATTCAGTGCCCTGTACATCGCGCTCGGTGCCTACTTCATCGTCACCAGCCTTGTGCAGCGGCAGGCCTTCGCCGACGCCGGTCTCGACGCCGACCGCGCGGTGGCCGAGATGAAGTCCAATTCTCACTTCCAGTCGATGATCCGCAGCAGCTGCGCCCACCTGATGGAATTCCTCGATGAGGTCGGCCTGCTCACCAAGCCTGCGATGTACTGGTACCGGAAAGCGAATATGCTCTGATGTTTGTTATCACCCAGTCGTGCTGTAGTGACGCGGCGTGCGTCGCCGTGTGCCCGGTGAACTGTATTCATCCCACCCCGGAGGAACGCGGTTTCGGCACCTCGGACATCCTGCACGTCGACCCGCAGGCGTGCATCGACTGCGGCGCGTGCGCCGACGCCTGCCCGGTCAACGCCATCTACCCGGCCGACAAGCTCGGCGCCCGGGACAAGGTGTTCATCGACATCAACGCCGACTACTACAAGAGCAACCCCGACATCCAGTCCGGGTACGCACCCACCGGTGCCGAACTGCCCGGCATGGCGCCGTTCCCGGACGTGGTGGCCGCCCGTCCGTCGTCCTACACCACCGACGACGACTGGCCCGGCGTCACCTACCCGGAGATCCCGAAACTCCCTGTGGGACTACGGATCGCGCTTGTGGGCACCGGACCGTCGGGCGGCTACGCGCTGCGTACGCTGCTCGACCGGACCGAGGCCGACGTCACCGTCATCGACCGGCTGCCCACTCCCGGTGGCCTGGTGCGCGCCGGTGTGGCCCCCGATCATCCGGGTACCAAGGGCGTGCTGCACAGCTTCGACCTGCTCTACCGCGACCCGCGCGTCAGCATGCTCACCAACGTGGGTGTCGGTGACGGGCCGAACGAGGTCACCCCGGCCGAGCTGGCCGAACATTTCGACGCCGTCTTCTACGCGGTGGGCGCCAGTGAGTCCCGGCGCCTGGGCATTCCGGGTGAGGACCTGCCCGGCTCGACGTCGGCCACCGAGTTGGTGGCCTGGTACAACGCCGCCCCCGGTGCCGACGCCGGCCCGCCGATCCGCCGCGCCGGTGATGATCGGGCCACCGGACGTGCCGTCATCATCGGCACCGGCAACGTCGCCCTCGACGTGGCCCGGATCCTGGTGTCGCCGCCGGAACTGCTGGCCACCACCGACATCGCCGACCGTGCCCTGCAGATCCTGCGGGAGCAGAATGTGCACGAGGTGGTGCTGCTGGGCCGGCGCGGCCAGGACGCCGCCGCCTACACCGCACCCGAATACCGGGCGCTCGCGGCCATCCCCGGCGTCGACATCGAGGTGTTCGACAACGCCGATGGTGAGGTGCCCGACCTGTCGGCACCGGCCGATCCGTCCCGCCGTCGCATCGTGTTCCTGTTCCACTCCGCACCCGAGGAGATCATCGGCGACACCGCCGTCGACGCCGTGGCCATCCGCACCGGCGGCACCAGCCACAAGATCGCCACCGACCTGGTGGTGCGTTCCATCGGCTACCGGTCCACCCCGATTCCCGGACTGGCCTTCGACGACGAGCGTGGCGTGTTCCGCAACGACGACGGCCGGCTACTCGACGAGTCGGGGCAGGTCGTCCCGGGTGGATATGTGGTCGGATGGGCCAAACGCGGCCCGAGCGGCGGTATCGGCGCCAACAAGCTGTGCGCCACCCGGACCGTCGAGGACTTCATCGCCGACGCCGTCGCCGGCAGGCTGGTCCGCTCGGCCAAGGACCCCAAGGCGTTCGGCGCGCTGGTCCGCAAACGCGTCAAGCATGTGATCGGCTACCGGGGCATGCGTGCCATCGACCGCATCGAGCGTCGTCTGGGCGCCGAACAGGGCCGTCCGCGCGTCAAGTTCACCCAGCTTGCCGACATGGTCGGCGCCGCCGGTCGCCGCAAACGCTGACCTTCTGTTCGAGGTGGTCCGGTGACGTGACATTCTCACGTCACCACCTGGGAGCGTCCGGTCCGGTGAGGGACTGACAACGCGGCCGTAACATCGCGGCAAGTCGCATTTGACCGGGTGCGCGGATAGTGGCGGCATGTCCAGTACACCGCACTTCCTGCAGGGCGTCTTCGACTTCGTCGGCAAAGGCCTGGCCGAGCCGGTATCTCCCGATACGGGGCTGCGGTATGTGGTGCCCGGGGGGTTGACCGCACAGCCACTGTATTTCCGCGGCGGCAACTCGTCGTCGGAGCTGATCGTGGTGACGCTGCTCCGGGACGGAAAACCGATGCGGCTGTTCCCGATCGGCGCTCAGGGTTCGGTGAACGTGCCGCTGCGGGTGGTGGAGGACGTCGATGCCGACGTCACTCTCGAACTCGTGGTCGCCGCACCCGACGGGACCTCCGGCCAGGTGGTCATCGACTTCGGGATGGTGGTGTTCTGATGAAACTCGTTGTGGTGGGCAACGGGATGGCCGGAGCCCGGACGGTCGAGGAGATCCTCGCGCGAGACGGTGGCCGGGACTTCGACATCACTATGATCGGCGACGAGCCGTACGGGAACTACAACCGCATCATGCTGTCCCACGTCCTGGCGGGTGAGACCGACGTCGAGGACGACGATCTGATGCTCAACCCGATGGCCTGGTACCGGGAGAACGGCATCACGCTGCATGTGGGTGACAGCGCCGAGTCGATCGACCGCTTCGCCAAGACGGTGACCTGCGCGAGTGGCCGTGTCATCGACTTCGACACCTTGATCATCGCCACCGGTTCCAACACCTTCTTCCCCAATATGGACGGGCTGCGCGAGGCCGACGGCCGGTTGGCGCGTGGGGTTTTCGGGTTCCGCACCATCGCCGACACCAATGGCATGCTGCAGCTGGCGCAGGCCCGTGACAACGTGCGCGCGGTGGTCATCGGTGGCGGTCTGCTGGGGCTGGAGGCCGCATACGGGCTGACCACGCAGGGTGTGGCCGTCGACGTGGTCCATTCACCGGGGCATCTGATGAATCAGCAGCTCGACGAGCACGGCGGAAAAGTGTTGCGCAACAAGATCGAGGCCTTGGGGGTCGGGGTCCACACCGGCAAGCGCACCACCGCCGTTCTGAGGGGTGACGACGGCCGCGTTGCCGGTGTGGGTTTCGCCGACGGCAGCACCATTGACGCCGACATGATCGTGGTGGCCGCCGGCATCCGGCCGAACATCGAACTGGCCCGGAGGGCCGGGCTGGTCACCGAACGCGGCATCGTCGTCGACGACCAGATGCGGTGCGAGGACGAGGGTTCCATCTTCGCCGTCGGCGAGTGCGCGCAGCATCGCAGTGAGGTGTACGGTCTCGTCGCCCCGTTGTGGGAGCAGGCGGTGGTGCTCGCCGATGTGGTCACCGGCGCTGATCCCGATGCGGCGTACCACGGTTCGCGCACCACCACCAAACTGAAGGTGGCCGGTGTGGATGTGGCGGCGATGGGTGTGAAAGGCCCCGAACATCCCGACGACGAGTTCGTGCAGTTCTACGAACCGAAGAAGGGGATCTACAAGAGCGTCGTGGTGCGCGACAACAAGCTGATCGGCGCGATGCTGCTCGGCGACGTGTCCAAGGTAGGCTTCCTGAGCCAGGCCTTCGACGACAAGGTGCCGCTGCCGGACGAACGCATCTCGATGCTGTTCGACATGGGAACCCCGAGTGCCGCAACGGGTGCCGCGGAACTGTCGGACGACGCGGTGGTGTGCAACTGCAACGGGGTCAGCAAGGGCGACATCGTCGCTTGCGTGGCGTCGGGCTGCACCAGCGTCGCCCAGGTGTGCGGCAAGACCCGCGCCGGTAAGGGCTGCGGATCGTGCAAGGGCATGGTCGGGGACATCGTGACCCTCGCCGCCGGTGCCGAGCTGACCGTCGATGCCTCCGCCGATTGGTACGTTCCGTCGATCCCGATGACCAAACCCGCACTGATCGAGGCGATCCGGGCCCGGGGGCTGCGTTCGGTGAGCGAGGTGGTCGCCGCCCTCGCCCCCGATGGGGAGGACGCGTCGGCGAAGATGCCGCTGGCGTCGCTGCTGCGGGTGATCTGGGGTGCGGACTGGAAACGCGAAGAGGGTGCCCTGTTCATCAACGACCGGGTACACGCCAACATTCAGCGCGACGGCACGTTTTCGGTGGTGCCGCAGATGCGCGGCGGGGTCACCTCGCCCGAGCAGTTGCGCAAGATCGCCGACGTCGCCGAGAAATACAGCATTCCGATGATCAAAGCGACCGGCGGGCAGCGCCTGGACCTGCTCGGGGTGCGCAAGGAGGATCTGCCCAAGGTGTGGGCCGACCTGGACATGCCGTCGGGATACGCCTACGGCAAGAGCTTCCGCACCGTGAAAACCTGTGTGGGAACTGACTATTGCCGGTTCGGGCTGGGGGATTCCACATCGCTCGGGATCGCGTTGGAGAACCGCTATCAGGGGCTCGAATCGCCGGCCAAGCTGAAACTGGCGGTCACCGGGTGTCCGCGCAACTGCGCCGAGGCGCTGTGCAAGGACTTCGGCGTAGTCGCCATCGGCGAGGGTAAGTGGGAGATCTACGTCGGAGGCGCCGCCGGAGCGCACATCCGCAAGGGTGATGTGCTGGCCACCGTCGACTCGCCCGAGGAGGTGATCCGGTTGTGCGGCTTGTTCATCCAGTACTACCGCGAGCAGGCCAAATGGCTCGAACGCACCTACGCGTGGGTGCCGCGGGTGGGCATCGAGGAACTGCGTGCGATCCTCGTCGACGACCGCGACGGAAGCGTCGCCGGACTGCAGCAACGCATTGATGAGGCTGTCGCCGGTTACGTGGATCCGTGGCTCGACCGCGCCGAACCGAAGTCGCCCGCCCAGTTCTCCCCGGCACTGCCGTTGCTGCCGCTTCCGGTGGTCCCGGCTCGCGGTGCGGCGCCGTCGCCGACGGTGGTGGCGTCATGACGACAAGAATCTCAACCGGAACCGCCGTCGTTCTCGGTCCGATGTCCGACGTCCAGGCCGGCGAGGGTCGCGCGTATGCGGTGGGAGAGCTGCAGATCGCAGTGTTCCGTCTCTCCGACGGCACCCTGCGCGCCACCGATGCCGCCTGCCCTCATAACGGCGGTCCGCTCGCCGACGGCCAGTCCGACCTCGGTGTGGTGGTGTGTCCGCTGCACCAGTACGCTTTTCGCTTCTCCGACGGCGGATGCACCACCGCCGGTATCGGTTCGGTCCGCACGTACCGGATCTCCGACCAGGACGGGCAGATCGTCGTTGTCATCGACCCTGCGTGAATCCGGGCGACGGTGCCGGGCCGCTAGCGGTGCACCGGGGCGGCCGCGATGTTGGTGCCGCGGTAGGTCCGGGTGAGATGGGTTGCCAGCCGGGGATCTTCGAGGGCCCGGGTGAGTTCGAGGATGCGGGGATCGCCGGCCAGGCGGGACGGGGCGACCAGAACGTGGGCGTATGGGTTGCCGGGGCCGGGTTCGATGGCCAGGGCGTCGTCGGCGGGAACGAGTCCGAGTGACTTCGCCTGGTCGGGGTTGAGAGCGACGGCGTCGTAGCTGTCGTAGGTGGACTTCAGGAACTCGTCGAAGCTCAGGCCGATCACATCGAGGTGCCGGGCCGAGTCGCGGACGTTGGCCGCGGTGATGGTGAGATCCTGGGCGGTGGTGCCGCCGAACCCGCGGTCGAGGGTGACCAGTCCGGCCGATTGCAGCAGGTACAGGCCGCGGGCGAAACCGGTGGGCGTGTTCGGCAGCGCGACGCGGGCGCCGTGCGGGAGGCTCGTCCCGGTGACATTGTCCTCCACGAGACCGGTGTTGACCCAGCTCGATGTCTCGCGCAGGTCCGTCCACTTGTGTGAATACAGCGAGTACGGGACCACATTCACGCGGCCGACGATGCTCAGGTCCTTCAGGCCACGCTCTGTGGTGTCGGACTCGAACGCCGGTGCGTGCTGGAAGAACGCCAGATCACCGTCGCCCGCCGACACTTTCGCGTTGGCGTCGGCACCGGCGTTCCTGACGGTGATCCGGATCTGCTTGTCGAGCAGGTTCTTCGCCGCGTATTCGAGGATGTCGTGGTCGGCACCCTGGCCCGCGTAGACGACGAGTGAGTCGCCGCCGGACCCAGAACTGTAGTCGGACGCCGAACCGTAATCTACCTTCGTCTCCGACCCGCAGCCCGCCGCCACGACGGCCAGAGCCAGCGCGATCAGCGCCGCCAGGAGGGCACGCGGGAACGGGCCGCGGATCGGAGTGGTGGTCATTTGTTGGTGAGTCCTTTCTGCCATGCGGTGGCCTTGTGTTCGACGCCGGTCATCACGGCGTTGACGAGAATGCCGATGAGGCCGAGCGTGATGATGCCCGCGTACATCTCCGGTGTCTGATAGCGCAGGGCGGCGTTGTTGATGTAGATGCCGATACCGTGTGCGCCGCCGACGAGTTCGGCCGCCACCAGGGCGGTGAACGCGTTGGCACTGGCCAACCGGATACCCGGGAAGATGCCGGGGATCGCGGCCGGCAGCACGACGCGGGTGAAGATATAGCCGCGTCCGGCGCCGAGGGTGCGCGCGGCGTTGAGGAGGATCCTCTCCACCCCGTTGACCGCGCCGACGGTGGTGATGAAGATCGGCCAGAAGCACGCCCACACCACGATCGCGATCTTCGATTGTTCACCGATGCCGAAGAACACCACGAACACCGGCAGCAGCGCCAGCAGCGACAGGTTACGGAAGAACAGCAGCACCGGTTCGAGGAACTGCTGCACGATGCGGACGTAGCCGACGGCGATACCCAGTCCGATGCCCGCGATCAGGCCGATGACGAAACCGGTGAGGGCCCGTTGCACGCTCGGCAGGATCTCCTGTGCCAGCGAGCCATCGGCGAGACCATTGATGAGCGCGGTGAACGTGTCCTGCGGTGTCGCCAGGTACAGCTTGTCGACGTATCCGGAGGCCACGACCGCCCACCAGATCACCAGGAATCCGGCCAGGCCGATCGCGCCGTAGAGGTAACGCTCGTACTTGACGAGATAGGGATTGCGCCGTGCCGGGGGCGTGAGATCGTCGAGGCCGTCGTCGGCAGCGGCGAGCCCCGTCGTCGGCCCTGGCTCAGGCAGCGTCGTTGCCAACGTTGACCTCCTCGGCGAGGATCCCGGCCACGCGGGCCCGAATGTGAGCGAACTCCTCAGAGCTACGCAGAGATTGGGTTCGTGGACGGTCCAGCTCGACGTCCAGCAGGGTCTTGACCGCGCCGGGTGCCTTGGTCATCACCGCGATCCGGTCGGACAGGAAGATGGCCTCGTCGATGGAATGGGTGACAAACAGGATGGTCTTCTTCTTCTCGCCCGACTCCCAGATCCGCAGCAGCTCGCCCTGCAGGAATTCGCGGGTCTGGGCGTCGAGGGCGGCGAACGGCTCGTCGAAGACCAGCACCTCAGGGTCGTAGGCGAGGACGCGCGCGATCGCCGCGCGCTGGCGCATACCACCCGAAAGCTGGTGCGGCAGACGATCGGCTGCCGCCGAAAGGCCGACCGTCTTGAGTACCTCGGCGGCCCGTTCGCGGCGTTCGGCCTTGCCCACGCCCCGGATCTTGAGTCCTACCTCGACGTTCTTCTGTGCGGTCAGCCACGGGAACAGGGCATAGCCCTGGAACACGACGCCGACATTCTTGTTGACGCCGGTGACCTGCTCACCGTCGAGGCGGACCGAACCGCCGTTGTAACTGTCCAGTCCGGCAAGGATATTGAGGAATGTCGACTTGCCGCAGCCACTCGGGCCGAGCAGCGACAGAAACTCGCCGTCGTGGATGGTCAGGTCGAATCCGTCGAGGACGGTGGTGAAGTCCTTGCGGGAACCCGGTGTCGGGTAGAGCTTGCTGACCTTGCGGGCCACGATCTTGGGGGTGGCGTGCTTGGGTACCCTGATCGCGCTGCCCGCGGCGGTCGCTCGTTGCTGGACCAGCACTGATCCGCTCATGGCAGTGGCCTTTCTGTGTGGATGTCGGGTGGGGGACGGGTTGTCCGGCGCTATTTCGCTGCGTGTATTTCGCTGTGTCTATTTCTCTGCGGTCGCGATGTCGACGAGCGGGGTCTTGAACACTCCCTTGTTTCGGAAACCGGGCAGAACGGTGGTGTTCTCGTCCTGATGGTCGAGCAGATCGGCGGACGTGGCGTACGGGTTGAACGCGTTGGTGGCGATGTCCTCGGGCTTGAGCTTGTCCGAACCCGGAAGCGGGGTGCCGGTGTCCTTCACCAGATCCCACCACAGCGCCAGGCTCGCCTTGTCCAGCAGAGCGTTCGGCGCGTAGTGCCAGTTGGTGGTCTGTTCCACCGGGTATCCCGTTGTCTTGCCTGCGATCTCGGCGGATTCCTTGGGATGTGCGTTGGCCCAGTTGGCCGTCTTGCCGATGATGCCGACAAACTCGCGCGCCGCGTCGGGGTGCTTCTGTAGCCAGGTGTTGCTGGCCACGAAGGGCGCCTGACCGCCGAGCGGACCCCAGTCGTCGAAGGAGGTGAACACCTGCTTGAACTTGTCTGGCTTGCTCAGCAGCACACCCACCAACGGCGGATGGAACACCCCGAGATCGACCTCGCCGCGTTCGATGGCCGGCGCGATCAGTTCTGGTTTCAGTTCGAGGAACTTGACCTTGTTGAGGTCGACGCCGTTCTTCTTCAGGTACCGCTTGATCACCAGGTCGGTGCAGCTGTTCTTGCCGGGCCCCAGGCCCACCGTCTTGCCCTCGATCGCTTTGAGATTGGTCTTGGTGATGGGGGAGCCGGCCTTGGTGAAGTACGCCATGTGTGGCTGATCGGGCAGGTCGAGCATGCTGGAGGCGATAGCGGTGAACTTGAAACCCTTCACCTTGCCGTCGATGTCATTGCTGAACATACCGGTGGCGATGTCGACCCGGTTCTGGTCGAGCAACTGCACCGCGGGAACGCTGGTCGCGGGACCGACGTATTCGGGTTTGACGCCGGCGTCCTTCCAGTAGCCGAGTTCGTCGGCGATCCGCACCAGCGACAGCGCGGTCGGCGAGTTGGCGAAGCGGAACGTGACGCCGCCGTCGTCGCCACCGATTCCGGTGCAACCGGCCAGGACGGTGGGAGCGGCGATGACGGCGGCGACCACGACGGTCGCCTTGCGTGCGAATCCGGTGGGCCGGAGGCGATCGGGCAGAAAGCCGGTGGTGCGCGATCGTGTGGTGCCCGGGGGTGTCGTCTGTGACGATCTCATCTGCAACCTCGGTGTCGATGTGGGTCTGTGGAAGCGCCTGGGTATTTGGGTGCACGTGTGGAGGTACGAGAGGCCCTGCCGTGCGCTGCAACTGAAAGGTAGGGGGGTCTTGGCGGTGAGCAAATGAAAAAACTCACGGTGGTGCCGAAGGAAAGTGGATCACATCACTGAACAGGCGATATAGGCTGTCCGGCTACGGGATTCGCGTAGTGGAATTGCTTTCCAGAGCTCCTTGGAGAAATCGTTCAGCAATTGTTGGCGATGAGAAATAATTACCCGTAAGCGAATTGGCGTCGCGTGGGATATACGAACGTACGGTGACACCATGACCACTGCAGCCGACATCACCGCACCCTCGGTCCAGACCGATCCGACAGCGCACCCCGTGTACCGGGAGTTCGCCCGATTCACCGAGGAGGTGCTGGCGCCGCGTGCGGTCGAGATCGATCGCACCGAGGTGCCGCGCTCCCACATCGACGGATTGCGGGAGATCGGCTACCACCGGTTGTTCGTCCCGGAGCAGTATGGCGGCGTCAAGCTGCCGCCGCGGGTGGTGAACGCCATCAACAACCTGCTGTTCGGCGCGGACCCGTCGACGGCGACCATCGTCACCCAGCACGGCGCGCCGGTCCTGCCGGCCGTCACCGCCGGCACCGACGACGCGCTGGAACTGCTGCCGAAGCTGGCCTCCGGGGAACTGATCGGCGGCGCCGGCATGGGGCACGTGCGCAGCTGGCCGAAACGCCGCGGCACCATCGCCACCCGGGTTCCCGGCGGCTACCGCATCGACGGTGTGATCGGCTGGCATTCGGGCTGGGGACTCACCGACGTCATCTGGCTCGGCGCCGTCGACGAACAGCGCGAGGAGTTCGTCTTCGGGATCGGCTTTCTCGACGACCCGGCGATCAGCGGCAGGATTCTCCCACTGACAGCCGTGTACGGATCACGCACCGCCGAACTCAGACTCGACGGGTACTTCCTGCCCGATGCCCTGGTGACCGAGGTGGTGGCGGTGCAGGAGTACCGGCGTCGCGACGGCACCCGCGCCCAGGAACTGCAGCGGGCCAAACACCTCAACCCCGACGTCGACGAGGCCGACCTGGCCGCGATCCCCACGGCCGGGCCGTACGGCCTCGCCCGTGCCGCACTCGACGACGCACTCCGCATCAGCGGCGACGACGATCACCTGATCGCGTTGTCCGCGGAACTGGAGACTGCCGCGGCCACACCCCTGCCCGACCCGCATTGGCGGGCCGCCCTCAACGAACTGGCGGTCCGTGCCACCACAGCGGCAGTCGTGGCCGCCGGTGGGGCGGCTCTGCTCGACTCGGACATCGCACAGGTCAGGGCGCGGGCGGCACAGTTCCTGCAGGTGCGTGGTCTGGCGCCGAGTGTGCGGGCGGCGCACTTCGCCGCCTACTCGCGGTAACCACGCGCCCGTAAAGTCTTCCTGTCCGTAAGTTCTCCCGCGCGCCGATGTCGCCGTAGATATCTTCAGGCTGCGTGCAACGCCTCGATCCTGCCGCGAACGGCACCATACTGGGACTCCTGGCCGCGAAACCCGAGGAGGATGTCTCATGCTGGACCTTCGGCGAATGATGTTGCTCTGCGATCTCGCGGAGCTGGGAACCGTCACGGCCGTCGCCGAACGTCGTGCCATCACGAGTTCGGCGGTGTCACAACAGCTGCGGGTGCTGGAGGAGGAGGCCGGGGCCACGCTGTTCCGGCGTGAGGGGCGGACCCTCGGGCTCACCCGCGGCGGCCTGGTGCTCGCCGAACATGCCCGCCGGGTGCTCGGGGCGGTGGACGAGGCGATCAGCGCGGTCGCCGCCACCGCCGACCGGACCTCCGGCCGGCTCATCGTGGCCTCGTTCAATCTGGGTGTCCGGTTGCTGGCCGCCCCGATGACCGCCCGGCTCAGTGCGGTCGATCCCGAGATCGACGTGCAGATCCGGCAGGTCAATCGGGCGGGAGCACTGCGGCAGCTGCGACAGGGGGAGGCGGATCTGGCCATCACCTGCGACTACGACTTCGGCCGCCACGAATCGCTGAGCGGATTGCGGGGGGTGCCGCTGCTGACCGAACCGATGGTGCTGCTCGCCCCGCGACGTCTGCACGCCTCGATCCGCTGCCGCGGCCTGGGGGTGCTCGCCGACGAGGCCTGGGCCACCGGCATCCCCGATTCTGGACTGCACACCGCTCTGCTGCGGGCAGCCGACCGGTCCGGGTTCACCCCGCACATCACCCACCAGCTCTCCGGGTCGGCCAATGTCTGCGAACTCGCCGCCGCCGGGATCGCCGTCGGGCTGGTGCCGGCGCTGGCTGTTTCCGAACAGCTCGCACCGCTCGTCGTCGAAGGGCTCGACCTGGAAAGCCGGCGCATCGAGGTGGTCACCCGATCCGGGCGGTTGGAAGATCCCAATGCGCTTGCCGCCGTACGGGTTCTGCAGGAGGTCGCCGCCGAGGTGGAGGCGTCGATCACTGGATCGTGGGTGTCGGTCGCCTGAGTGGTTGTGTTCGCGATTCCTTTCGCTGGTTGAGGTGCGAGGGTGCCCTTTCGTTGGATTCTATTCGCCGGTTGAGGTGCGAGGAGCGTAAGCGACGAGCCTCGAAACCCGGTGAGCTGACAATGTCGTCACCGGGTTTCGAGGCTCATCGCCTTGCGGCTCTTCGCACCTCAACCAGCACATGCTGCGAAGGCCTGCTGTCTCAGAAGAAGCCGGCCTTGGGGATGGGGGTGTTGTTCACCTCGTGGTCTCCGATCACCCGGGCCTTGTACGGGGTCGGGTTGTGGGAGAACAGGGTTCGCAGGTTGCGCCAGTGCCGGTCGAGATGCGCCGACGAGCGGGTGGCCGAGGCACCGCCCACCGCGAACAGATCGCCCGCGGCCTTGAGCGCCAGATCTTCGATACCCACCTTGGTCTTGGCGGCCAGGAGCGAGGCGCGCTGCTCACGCCGGTCGCACACCGCGCCGTTGGCGATCGCGTACGCGGCGGCGTCGTCCTGGGCGTCGGCGGCGGCGAGAACCGTTGCCTCCGCGACGAATGCGGCCGACGAGAGCCTTCCGACGACCTCCAGCAGCTGGGGGTCCTCGGTGGGCTTCGGCGCCGCCGCGTACACATACGTGCGGTTGCGGGTACGCAGCAGCTCGGCGGCGTCGGCCACCACCGCGCGCAGGATGCCGGCGGCGATCGCGTGCAGGATGAGCTGCGGCTGTGAACCGCGGGGCCGTTTCGGATCCTCCGGGCTGTCGAAGTTGATCAGCTCGTCCGAGGCGACGTACACGTTGTCGAGGATGGTTGTGCCGCTGCCCGTCTGGGCCTGACCGATGCCGTCCCAGTCGTCGGCGTGGATGACGCCCTCCCGGTCGGCGGGGATGAGAGCGGCACGCTGCGTGCCCGCATCGTCACTGGCGGTGACCCGCAGATAGTCCGAGTAGAGGCTGCCGGTGCTGTAGAACTTCTTGCCGTTCAACCGGAACCCGTCACCGTCGACGGTGAGGGTGGTGTCGTAGTTGTAGGTGCCCACCGTCTTGGTGGTCAGCTCCGACGACACGCCGCCGAAGACCACTCCGTCGGCGATGCTCGTCAGCCACTGCCGGTCGCTTTCCTGACCCCGCAGCCGAAGCCGGTCCTCGGTGAAACCCCAATGGATGCGCAGGATATGCGGCACATCGGGGTCGGCCTCGGCGAGCCTGATGATCAGGCTGTACAGGTCCCGCTTGGAATAGCCGGCACCGCCGAGTTCGGCGGGAAGCCGGACCGCGCCGAGCTTGTGCGAGCGGATCAGTTTCAGCGCGTGCTCGGGACGTCCGCCGCCGGATTGCCTGCGCCTCTTGGCATCCTCGGCGATCTCGGCGATGATCTCCCGCAGCTCCGGGGAGTCCGGCGCGGGCGGGGCGGCGCTGGTTCCTGTCACGGGTTGTGCTTGCGCTGATTCTTTTGTGGCAGCGGGTGATTCGATGGTGTCGGTCACAATGATCTCCAGTCGTCAATTGCGGTGGCCCCATCGTGCGTTCGATGCCGTGCCCGGTCAACCTTGCGGCGCTAAAAGATTCACGTAGAAGAAGTTCGGTTGTCCGGCGGTGGACTGTGCTTAGTGTCGGTTGCCATGACTGTTGACAACCCCCCGGAAGATATCCGTTCGAATCCGGGAATCTCCGATGACCAGGCCTCGCGCGATGCGCAGGAATCATTGCGCCTTCTCGGCTATCACGACCTCGCGAATCTGATCGATGAACCCGGCGACAACGGGGGTGCCGACCACGACGTGCTGATCGTCGGCGCCGGGCAGACCGGTGTGACCGCGGCGTTCGGTCTGCGCAGACGTGGCGTGCGCCGGATCAGCGTGATCGACGCCGCCCCCACCACCGCCGGCCTGGCCTGGCGCAGCACGGCGCGCATGCGCACACTGCGGACGCCGAAGACCCTGGCCGGGCCGGAGCTGGGAGTCCCGGCATTGTCGTTCCGCGCCTGGTACGACGCGACGCACGGTGTGGGCGGATTCGACCAACTCGGGCGCATTCCCACCGGCGACTGGGCCGATTACCTGGACTGGTTCCGCGAACAGGTCGGTGTCGACGTGCGCCGTGGCGTGCGGCTGGAATCGATCGAACCCACCGACGACGGCCACATCGCCCTCCACCTGCTGCGGGTGGACGGCTCGCCGGAGGAGGGGACGACCCGACGGTGGGTCGAGACCGCCCGCAAGGTGGTCCTGGCCGCGGGGGTGTCCGGAACCGGTGGCCCGCTGATTCCCGAGGTGGTCGCGGAACTGTCGCCCGCGGTGTTCGCGCACACCGCCGACGCCATCGACTTCGCCGCGCTGACCGGAAAGTCCGTGGCCGTGCTGGGCGCGGCGGCGTCGGCATTCGACGCGGCGGCAACCGCTTTGGAGGTCGGTGCGGGGAGCGTCGACGTCTACACCAGACGCCCCGAACTGGTGATTCCCGACCCGTCCGGACCACCGATCAACCGGCTGGTGCAGGACGCCTTCCCGCATCTGCCGGATGCGGAACGGTGGCGCAGGCGCAAGGCGACCTTGACCGCCGGGGCGAGCGTGCCGTCGGACTCGGTGGAGCGGGCGGCGCTGTTCGGGAATTACCGGCTGCACGTGTCGGCGCCGTGGATCTCGGCGCGCGAGGACGACGGCCGGGTGACGGTGCAGGCCGAGGACGGCACCGCGACCTACGACTTCGTGATCGCCGGTACCGGCTACCAGCAAAACCCGGAGAGCCGCACTGAACTGGCCTCCATCGCACCGCTTATCGCGCTCTGGCGCGATCGCTTCACCCCGCCGGAAGGTCAGGACTCGGAGATCCTCGGTGTCGTCCCCTATCTCGGTCCCGGCTACGAGCTGACCGAGAAGGATTCCGGCCAGGCACCGTGGCTGGCGAACATCCACGTGTTCTCGATCGGCGCCAACGCCAGCTTCGGACTGCCCGTCGGAGACGTGCCGAGTCTGCCCACCGGCGTTCCGCGCCTCGTGGAGGCGATCATCCGGGATCTGGTGATCGCCGACCTCGACCTCGATCGCGCCCGCGCCGTCGCGGCCCGGTAGCCGGCGCCCGGTGTCCCACCACCATCGAAAGGCCAGGAACGGTCATGTCACACAACAAGTCACATAACGAGAACCCGGGACCCCGCCACGGGTTGCGGGCAGCGATCGTGGCGCTGGGGGCGCTCGGTCTGACCGCCTTCGGCGCCGGGGCCGCCTCGGCGCACGTCTCGGCCGACCAGACGGTGCAGCCCGCCCAGGGCGGTTACGGTCAGGTCCGGCTCATCGTCCCCACCGAATCGGACACCGCGCGCACCACGGCGGTGACGGTGACGATCCCCGGCTCCGTCGACCTGGCATCCGCCAGGACACTGCCGATTCCCGGCTGGACGGCCACGGTCATCACGGCGCCCGACGGTCAGACAGAACGGGTCAGCCGTATCGAATGGAAGGCCGACAACCCCGCGAACGGTTTGGGCGCACAGGAATTCGGTGTGTTCACCTTCTCGGCCGGAAAATGGCCGACCGGTGTGGATTCGGTCTCGCTGCCCACCGAACAGCGCTACAGCGACGGCAGTGTCGTGCGGTGGAACGAGGAAGCCCTCGACGAGGCCAGTGAGCCCGAGCATCCCGCACCGACCGTCCTGCTCGGCCAACCGGAAGGCCACGGTGGTGCGCACGGCCAGGGTGCGCACGGCCAGGGCGCTCCCGGCGCTGATCGCGACACCGGTGCCGCGGCGGAATCCGATTCATCGGACCCGGTGGCCAGGATTCTCGGTGTCGTGGCACTGATCGTCGCGCTCGGTGCCGCGGCCGTCGGCGGTGCGTTGTGGCAGCGCGGCCGGCCGGGAGAGCGCCCGGCCGCCGGTGAGGCCGCCGCCGTCCCGGAAAGTGAAGGCGGAGAACGTGATCTCGTGAGCGTGGGCAGCGGGGAGAGCGGTCCGGACCGGTCATGACGGCGGCGCTGCGGGCCGCGGCAGCGCTGCTCGCATCACTGCTGACCGGTGTGATCCTGGTGGCGTCGGCGGCACCGGCCTCGGCGCACGCCACCGTCGTCTCAAGCAACCCCGCCGACGGCGGCCATGTCGACTCCGTCCCGGATGTGCTGACCGTCGAGCTGAGCGAGCCGGTGACGATTGTCGACGGTTCGGCATCGGTGATCACCGCCGAGGGCGAGCGGATGCGGCTGTCGGGGGTGCGGCTGGAGAACGGCAACCGACGGGTGGTGATCGACCCGGCGGACGGGCTGGGCGACAATGCCTACCTGGCCACGGTGCGGACGGTGTCCGCCGATACCCACGTGATCTCGTTGTCGATCCGGTTCACCGTCGGCTCGGTCACCGACCTGAGCGGGATCCCGAAGGCCACCGAGGCGAGCAGCACAGCCCTCCGGTGGGGCTGGGTGGCCAAGACCGCGGTGTATCTCGGTGTCATCCTGACCGCCGGACTGCTCCTGGCCGCACGGATGGTGTGGCCAGAAATGCTGTCCGGCAACAGATTCACCCGCACCCACCAGGCCGGTGCGGTGATCCTGCTGCTCGGATTGCTGGGCCGGTTCATCGTGCTGAGCGCACAGCACGCCGGTGGTCTGAGCGCGGTCACCACCGATGTCGCGGGCGATGTCCTGAGGACCTCCGCGGGCTGGTCGATCGCGCTCGCCGCCGTCCTGAACCTGTCTGTCGCCTGCGGCGTCACCAGGCTGCGCGGTGGACGGTACACCGGCTACCTCGCGGCGGCGGGCGCACTGACCGCGGTCGCGCTGGGCGGGCACGGCGGGTCGGCCGACCGCTGGCCGGTGGCCTTCATCGACACCCTCATCCACGTGTACGCGATGTCGGTGTGGCTCGGTGGGGTGGCGGTGCTCGCACTGCTCGCCCCCGCGCACAGCCGCGTCGCACGATGGCACCGAGTGGCGCTCGGACACGTCGCGCTCGTCATCGTATCCGGGGTGATCCTGGCTGTGCTGCAGGTCGATCCGGTGGCCGCACTCGGCACCACCACCTACGGGATCGTGCTGCTGGTGAAGGCCGGTGCGGTGGCGATCGCCGTCGCGGCGGGATTCTGGGCCTACCGCAGATACGCGCGGACCGATACCGGGCGTGGCGTCGTCATCGGTGAACTCGCGCTCGTGGTGGTGATCGCCGCGGCGACCGCCGTGCTGTCCTCGACGACCCCCGCCCGTGACAGCTACACCACACAGGTGGAGGCCACGCTCGACTTCGGGCAGGCCCGGGTGCTCGACGTCGGTATCGACACGATCCGGCGCGGCGACCAGACGATCACGGTGCGGTACCGGCGTGACGCACGGGCCGGCGGAGCCGCGGTGCGTGAACCCGATCTCGACATCGAACTGTCCTCGGCCGAGGCGAACGTCGCGCGACTTCCGGTGACTGTCCTGCGCGCACCGGACGGCACCGGCTCCGGCCCCGCGGAGACGGTGTGGCGCAGTGATGGCCTCATCGTTCCCGCAGCGGGGAATTGGAAAGTGACCGTCCGCTTCGACGGTGGTGACGGGCCGAAACTCGCGTCCTTCGGGTATCGCGTCCGATGATCAAAGGGAAATCGGTCCGCCCGTCGACGACGGGGTACGGCTTAAAATTCATTGCGATCGAATGAAGAATTGTTTACCAATTACACGGTGGCAGTAGGCAATACGTTTACCGTCGGGGTGGTCCGGTATCGTTTATCAATGCGTCGAAACCCGATCGACCCAGAATCGGACATTGCGTCCGGCATCAGGGGCATCGCGGTCGGCGCTGAAAGTCCGTGGCGCTCGAAGGGATTGATGTCTGGTGAGCTCGAAGGTAAAAGACGGTCGGGGAACGCTCACATTGCTGGCGCCTTTACTCGGCCGGGCCAACCTGCGCAGGATACGCGCCGGGATCGTGCTGTCCGTGCTCGCCCAGATGACCCTTGCCGCCATTCCGCTGATCCAGCAGCGGATCGTCGACGACTGCATCGTCACCGACAAGCAGTCGCTCGGCACCTGGATCACCATCCTGCTCGCGGTGGGTGTGCTGTGCTTCGCGTTGCAGTACCTGCGCCGCTCCGTGGGCTTCCGGGCGGCTGCCCGCGGGCAACGCGACCTGCAGGAACGCGTCCACCGGCAGATGCAGCACCTCGACGCGGGAGCCCGGGGACGGTTCCGAACCGGTGATGTGATGTCGCGGGCCACCAGTGACCTGACCCTGATCCAGATGTTCCTGCAGCAACTGGGCCTGCTCGCCGGCAACCTCACGCTCCTGACCAGCGCGCTCATCGTGATGCTGTACCTGTCACCGCTGCTGTCGCTGGTGATGGTGATAGCCGTCCCGCTGTTCCTGTGGGTGGCGGCCCGGTTCCGGGCGCGCACCTTCCCGGCCAGCTACACCGACGCCGTCTACAAGGGTGCGGTGGCCGGAGTGGTCGAGGAAGCCATCACGGGCGTGCGCGTGGTCAAGGCGTTCGGTCAGGAGGAGCAGGAACAGCGCACCCTGAACTCCGAGGCCCGCACCCTGTTCCAGTCCCGGCTGCGGGCCGCCCGAATCACCGCCCGGTTCTCGGCCTCGCTCGACGCCTTCCCGGGCCTCACCCAGGTCGGGGTACTCGCCCTCGGTGGGCTGCTGGTGATGCACGGCGACATCACCCTGGGCGTGTACCTGGCCTTCTCCAGCTACATCCTGCAACTGGTCACCCCCGTCCGGTTTCTGTCGAGCATCCTCACCACCAGCCAGCAGGCGCGGGCGGGTGTGGCGCGGCTGCTCGACCTGCTGAGCGCGAAGTCCGAGGTCATCGAGCAGCCCGACGCCCCCGACCTGCGGGCCGGGCGCGGGCTGATCGAGATCGACCACGCCGACTTCGCCTACGCGGGCGGCGAGCGGGTGCTCACCGACATCACGCTGCGGGTGGAGCCGGGCGAGCGGCTTGCCATCGTCGGGGCGTCCGGGTCCGGCAAATCGACACTCGCGTTGCTGCTGGCCCGCTTCTACGACCCGGCCTCGGGCCAGATCCGCATCGACGGTCAGGACCTGCGGGACTGTTCGGTCGGATCCATCCGTCGCGCCGTCGGCCTGGTGTTCGAGGAAGGTTTCCTGTTCTCCACCACCATCCGCGACAACATCGCCTTCGGCCGCCCCGACGCCGGCGACGACGAGGTCGAACGCGCCGCCGTCGCCGCCCACGCCCACGGATTCATCTCCGGACTGCCCGGCGGCTACGACACTGTGGTGGGCGAACGCGGTTACACCCTCTCGGGCGGGCAGCGTCAGCGCATCGCCCTGGCCCGGGCAGCCCTGGCCAACCCGCGCATCCTGGTCCTCGACGACGCGACGTCGGCGATCGACGCCCGCACCGAACACGCCATCCATCATTCCTTCGACGAGGTGCTGGCCCAGCGCACCACGGTGCTCATCGCCAAACGCTATTCGACGCTGCAACTGGCCGACCGGGTCATCGTGCTCGACGGCGGACGGATCGTCGATCAGGGCACACCCGACGAACTGCAGGAACGATCGGAGCTGTTCCGGGAACTGATGACGGGACCCGACTCCGACGACATCGGTGCCGCCCCGGCCGGTGAGGTGACCGCGGTCGACGCCGTGGCATGGCCCGCCGACGTGTCCCGCGACGGCGCGGCCAAGGTGAGCAGTTTCGCCGGCGACGCGCTGGCCCGGTCGTCGGCCGGTGGCGGTGGCCCGATCAGCGACAGTTCCCGGCTCGGCAGCCTGGCGACCGAATCGCCCGAACTGCTCGCCGCCGTCGCGGCCCTGCCGCCGCTGGCCGGTGAACCCGAGGTGGACCTGGCCGCGCAGACCGCACCCAACAGCCACTTCACGATGGGGGCCGTATTCCGGCCCTTCGCCCGGCCGCTCGCCCTGGGTGTGCTGCTGGTGGTGATCGACGCCCTCGCGTCGCTGGCCGGGCCCGCCCTCATCCGGTGGGGTGTCGACCACGGGGTCGTCCGCGACTCGGTCACCGTGCTGTACGTGGTGGTGGGGTCGCTGCTGGCGCTGCAACTGCTCATCTGGGTGAATCAGCGGTACATGACGTTTTTCACCCAGTGGACCGCCGAGCGGATGCTGTTCGGCCTTCGTGTGCGGACTTTCGCTCACCTGCAACGGCTTTCGCTGGGCTACTACGAGCAGCACCAGGCCGGCAAGATCATGACCCGGATGACCTCGGACGTCGAGGCCTTCGCGCAGCTCCTGCAGCAGGGACTGGTCACCGCGCTGGTCAGCCTGCTCACCTGCGGCGGTATCGCAGTCGTCCTCGCGGTGTTCAATCCCGCCTTGGCGCTGGCTGTTTCGATCATCTTATTGCCGCTGGTGGTGGCGACCGCGGTGTTCGGGCGCAAGTCGACGCGGTCGTATCTGGTGGCCCGGGAACGGATCTCGGTGCTCTACGCTGACATGCAGGAAAGCCTCAACGGAGTCACCGTCAGCCAGGCGTACAACCGGCAGAGCGCCAACGAACGTCGGTTCGCGGGCCTGGCCGAAAGCTACTGCGCGGCCCGGGAGCGGTCATACGAATTGCAGGCCAGGTTCTTTCCGTTCATCGACTTCCTCAGCGTGATCGCCAAGGCCACCGCGCTCGGGGCGGGGGCGAGCATGTTCGCCGCGGGACACCTCACCGCCGGTGTGCTGGTGGCGTTCCTGCTGTACCTCGACCAGTTCTTCGCGCCGATCCGGCAGCTGTCGTCGGTGTTCGACCAATGGTTGCAGGCCAAGGTCGCGGCCGGTCAGCTCGGGGACCTGCTGCGCACCCCGTCGGCCACACCGGCCGCCGAGGCGCCCGTCGTCCCGGGCCGGCTGCGCGGCGACATCGATCTCGATGACGTCACCTTCGCCTACGAATCCACCGGGCTCGTCGTGATGGACGACGTGTCGCTGCACATTCCATCCGGACAGGTGGTGGCGCTGGTCGGCACCACCGGCGCGGGCAAGTCGACGCTGATGAAACTGGTTGCCCGGTTCTACGATCCGGACAACGGGACGGTCCGCATCGACGGGGTGCCGCTGAAGCAGCTCGACCTGCCGTCGTACCGGCATCAGCTCGGTTTCGTTCCGCAGGAACCGTTCCTGTTCAGCGGCACCATCCGCTCCAATATCGCCTACGGCCGCCCCGGCGCCTCGGACCTCGAGGTGGAGCGGGCCGCACGCGCGGTGGGTGCGCACGAGTTCATCCGTGGCCTGCCCGCCGGATACCTCACACCGGTCAGCGAACAGGGCACCTCGCTGTCGGCGGGGCAGCGGCAGTTGCTCAGCCTGGCACGGGCTCTGCTGGTGGATCCGGCGATCCTGCTGCTCGACGAGGCCACCGCCAATCTCGACCTCGCCACCGAGTCGCGGGTGCAGCGGGCGATGGGACTGGTCGCCAGTGGCCGCACGACCATCGTCATCGCCCATCGCCTGCACACCGCCCGCGCCTCGCACCGGATCCTGGTGGTGGACAACGGCGTGATCGTCGAGGACGGCTCCCATGACGAGCTGGTCACCGCCGGTGGTCACTACGCCGGCCTGTGGGCCGCCGCCTCCGAGCAGGTGGCCGCCTCATGATCGCGCGTCACCGGACCACCTCGAAACCCTCTGAGGCACAAATCAAGTCGCGGCAGCGGCCTGCTTCTCGTGGTAGCGCCGGGCCCATTCGGCGCGGGAGCGGATGGACACGTCGACATCGGCGGCCGCCTGGCGCAGCGCGCCCACCGAGATCTCCTCGCGGGTATGGTGCTTCAGCGGATCCCAGTTGAAGAAGCGGGCCGAGTTCTGCCAGCCGATCTTGTCGATATCCGAATCCGACGCCCCGGCCCGGTTGAGCTCGTCGAGCATGAGCTCGGCGGCGTTGGGCCAGAAGCAGTCCGAATGCGGGTAATCGCACTCCCAGGCGATGATGTCGATGCCGATCTCGTTGCGCAGCAACAGCGCCGTCGGGTCGGTGACGTAGCAGGCCAGTGAGTGCTCGCGGAACACCTCACTCGGCAGTTTGCCGCCGAAGTCGCGGCGCAGCCACTTCTGGTTGGTGTAATGCCGGTCGCAGCGGTCGAGATAGAACGGGATCCAGCCGATGCCGCCCTCGGAGAAGGCGAACTTGAGGTCGGGGTAGGCGCGCATCGCCGGACCCCACAGCAGATCCTGCGCGGCGATCGCGGAGATCTGGGTGGCCAGCACGATCAGGTTGTCGATGGGGGCGTCCTTGGCCATCGAGATGGCTCCGAAACCGGAACCGATGTGCAGGCACATCACCAGCCCGGTGTCCGACAGCGTCTGGAACACCGGACCCCAGTAGTCGATGTCGTGGTAGCTCGGCAGCCCTTCCAGATGCGGGATCTCGGGCATGGTGACCGCGCGGCACCCCTTGGCCGCGACCCGCCGGATCTCGGCGCACATCGCCTCGGGATTCCAGGTGGGCAGCAGTGCGAGCGGGACGAAACGTTCCGGGTAGGCGCCGCACCATTCGTCGATGTGCCAGTCGTTGTACGCCGACACCATGATCAGGGTGACCGGGTCCTGATACTGGTTGAGGTGCCGGGCGGAGAAGCCGGTGAAGGTGGGGAAACACATCGAACCCCAGATGCCGTTGCGGCTCATGTCGCGGACCCGCTCGTGGACGTCATAGGCGCCCGGGCGCATCTCGGCGAAGCCGGCGGGGTCGCGGCCCCACTCCTCGGCGGGCCAGCTGACGACGGCATTGAGGCCGCTCACGCCGGCCTGTTTGCCCTGGTACATCCACTTGTCCACGCCCTTTTCGTCGGTGAAGACGACGGGCGCCTGATCCTTGTACTTCTCGGGAACGTGACGCAGGAACATGTCCGGTGGTTCGACGACGTGATCGTCGATGCTGATGAGCACCAGATCATCGAGATTCATAGGTGGGCCTCCTGACGAGAATCTGACTACCATCCACGATATTGGTATTCTCCCATTCTGCAAGTAGCATATTCAACAGATGCCGGTCTGCCGGCGGCTGGGAGGCGAAACAACATGCGCATGGGCGTGATGGTGGGTCCGGAGGGCGGCGACGCCGCCCGCAAACTGGGCCGGATGATCAGGGACGCGGAGTGGGCGGAGAACGCCGGCTTCGACTCGATCTGGATTCCGCAGGTGCCCAGCGACTTCGACGCGCTCATCGCGGTCGCCGCGGTCGGGGCCAAGACCAGCCGTGTCGAGATCGGCACGGCCGTGGTGCCCCTGCATGCTCAGCATCCGATCGCCCTTGCCCGGCAGGTGCTTTCGGCGCATGCGGTCTCCGGTGGCCGGGTGGTGCTCGGCATCGGGCCGTCGCACCACTGGATCGTCCAGGACATGCTTGGCATCCCGTACTCCAAGCCCGCCGCCTACACTCGCGATGTTCTCGACGTCCTCGACAAGGCACTGCACGGACCGGGCCCTGTCGATGTGGAGAACAACTCGTTCACGGTGCACAATCCGCTCGACCTTGAACCCGTCGCGCCGCTGCCGGTGATGCTGTCAGCGCTCGGGCCGGTGATGCTCAAGATCGCGGGCGAGCGGGCCGACGGCACCATTCTGTGGATGGCTGACGAGAAGGCGATCGGCGACCACATCGCACCCCGCATCAACGCTGCCGCCGAGGCCGCCGGGCGTCCCGCGCCGCGCGTCGTCGCCGGAATCCCCGTATGCCTGTGTGCCCCTTCGGAAGTCGACAAGGCGCGGGAGCGTGCCAACCTGCTGCTCACCGAGTCGGAGTTCTCGCCCAACTATCAGCGGCTGCTCGACCACGGCAATGCCCGAGACGCCGGTGACCTGATCCTCGCCGGCGACGAGGACGAGATCCTGGCCGGATTCCAGCGCTACATCGACGCCGGTGTGACCGACATCTCGATGCGCCTGCTGCCCGTCGGCGACACCCGCGAGGAACTGCGCGCCTCCCGCGACCGCACCCGGGAGGCCGTGGCCTACATGGCCAAAGACCTCCGGTAGACCTGTTGGGAGCGCGGGGTTTTCGGGTGCCGCGCGAGGTTCATCAGGGATCAAGATGGTTGGGCGTGACCAAACATCTTGATCCCTGATGCCGATGCGATGAAGGAGCGAGGGACGCGTTGGGTCCGGTGGCCTTTCGGCTCCTTACCTACGCACCTCGCTGCCTACGGTGCGGACTGTTCGGCGGTCAGTTCGAGGATGCGCATGGCGGGCGGCGGATCGAACTGCATCGAGTCGCTCATATTGAAGCCACCGCTCTTGGCCGCGGCGAACACACCCTTGGCCGCAGCCGTGACATCGTCGGCTTCGATGTCGTACACCGCGACATAGGGTTCACCGGGGCGGACCGGACGGAACCGGCGGGCGGAGACGAAACCGTCGAGGGCGAGCACCTCCGGCATGTGCACGGTCTCGTACCACTCGTTGAACTCGGCGTCGCGCTCGGGCGAACTGGGGTGGCTCTCGACGAGCAGAATGCCTTTGGCCATGGGGGTTTAACCTTTCGTTGTCTTGCGTCAGTCCTCATATGTGACCACAGTCGTGGCGCAGTCGGGTACGGCTTGGCAGGTCAGGGTGTAGCCGTCCTCGATCTCGTCGTCCTCGAGAGCGTCGTTGACGCGCATCGTGGCGGTGCCCTCCTCGAGGTGGGCGATGCAGGTGGCGCAGTTGCCGGCCTCGCAGGAGAACGGCGGGGTGAGACCGCCGCGGCGGGCCGCCTCGAGGATGGTCTCACCGGCCGCACGGTCCACGGTGACCTTCTTGCGTTTGAGCGTGATGGTGACGGTGCCGCTCACCTTGTCGGCGGTGTCCGCTGCGGGGGTGGTCTGAGTCTCGGCACCCTCGGGTAACTGTGCCGCCCCGCCGAAACGCTCGACGAACAGGGTGCCGCGGCCGGTGACGGCCGCCTCGACCACATCCATGAACGGTTCGGGGCCGCAGATGTAGTGGTCGGCGTCGGAGAGGTCGCCGAGAAACGCGGTCACCGCGTCGCGGGTGAGGAAGCCGTTCTCGACGTCGAAGCTGCGCCGGACCGTCAGCCTGCCCGGATAGCGGGCAAGGAGGTCGTCGACGGCGGCGGTGAAGATGGCTGCGTCGGCGTCGCGGTCGGCGCACAGCAGGTAGACGTCGCGGTCGGTGGTGGCCAGGGCCGACTTGGCCAGCGACAGGATCGGTGTGATGCCGCTGCCCCCGCTGTACCCGATGACGGGCTTGTGGCCGTCCTTGAGGCAGAAGGTGCCGAAAGCCCTGGTCATCTCCAGGGTGTCGCCGTCGGCGATGTTGTCGAGCAGCCAGTTGGACACCTTGCCGCCGGGGACTCGTTTGACGGTGGTGCACAGTTCGTCGTCGGTGTCGGGGGAGCTGGACATCGAGTACGAGCGGTACAGCGTCTCGCCGTCGACCTCGACACGGAACGTGCAGTACTGGCCCGCGCGGTAGGTGAGCGGGCCGTCTTCGGGCGCGAGGACGAAGGTCCGCGCATCGGCCGTCTCCTTGATGACGCGGGTGACGGTGGCGCGCTGGAACATCGGGGCTCTCGACACGGCCTCTCTCCTCTGTAGGGCTGCCGTCGCGGCAGGGGCGGCTCCGGGTCCGGGCCTGCGGATCCCGGCTTGCCAACCGCGACGGTATTGCAGTTCTATTGATGTGAGAATCATATTCTCACATTGAGGTAGCATCCTCTCAAGTTCCCCGAATCTCAACCTTCCTGATCCGTGTTAGGAGACCGATGGACGCACGGTTGACCAGCGAGCAGGCGCAACTCCGCGACGCCGCCGCCAAACTTGCCACCGACCTCGGCCCCGAATCGGTGGCCGCACTCGACTCCGCGCAGCGCCGCTCCCGGCTCGACGCCGCCGTCACCGGCTCCGGGTGGCGCACGCTCCGTTCCGACGGCGCCTCGGGCGTCGAGGTCGCGGTGGTGGCCGAAGAACTGGCCCGCGGCCTCGTGGACACGCCGTTCCTCGGGCCGATCCTCGCCGATGATCTGCTCCGGCACGCCTCGGCATCGGAAGCCGGGGGCACAGGCGAGGGCGCCACCGTCGCCATCGGCGACATCGCCATCGACGCACGCGGCAGTGAGCGTGTGGTGAGCCTCGACGGCACCACCGTGTTGCTCGGCACCCCCGGCGATGCCGCGGTCTGCGCCGACCTCACCCGGGAGTCGGCGCGGGTCGGGTCTGCGGGTGAGTCGGTGGGCACCGTCTCCGATGCCGACGCCCGGCGCTGGTACGCCCTCGCGCTCACCACCACCGCCGCCGACCTGCTCGGCGCCGCCCGCGGGGCGCACGCGCTCGCCTGCGACTACGCCAAGATCCGCGAACAGTACGGCAAGACCATCGGCTCGTATCAGGCCGTGGCGCATCTGCTGGCCGAAGGCCTCGCGCTGATCGAGGGCATGGTCAGCATCGTGCGGCACGCCGCCTGGGCCGTCGACGAACTCGACCCCGAGGATGCGGTGCGGGCCGCGCAGATGGCCAAGGTGTACGCGGCGCGTTCGGCACTCACGGTGTGCGAGAACTCGATCCAGGTACACGGCGGCATCGGCAACACCTGGGAATGCCTGGCCCACCTGTACCTGCGCCGGGTCCTCGTGGCTACCGAGACATTCCCCGTCACGTTGAAGGAGATCAGCAGTGGACTATCGTGACTCGCCCGACGAGGCGCAGTTCCGCGCCAGGCTGCGGGCCTGGCTCGCCGACAACGCCAAGGACTTCCCGACCTCCGGCGACGAGTACTGGTCGCGGCAGGGCGAATGGCACCAGGCGCTGTACGGCGCCGGATTCTTCGGGCTGTCGTGGCCCAAGAGATTCGGCGGCCACGACCTGCCGCCCGTCTACGACGTGATCCTCGACGAGGAACTCGCCAAAGCCGGTGCCCCGCCCCGGCCGAGCCTGGGCTACCTGCTGCACGGACTGTGCCGGCACGGCAGCGCCGAACTGCAGGAGCGTTTCCTGCCCGGCATGATCGACGGCACCCAGCGCTGGTGTCAGGGGTTTTCCGAACCGGGCGCCGGTTCGGACCTGGCGTCGCTGCGCACGGCCGCCGTCCGCGAGGGCGACGAGTACGTCATCAACGGGCACAAGATCTGGACCAGCTACTCCGACATCGCCGACTGGTGTCTGCTGCTGGCCCGCACCGACCCGGATGTGCCTCGGCACCGGGGGATCTCGGCGTTCATCGTGCCGATGGACACACCCGGCATCGTGCAGCGGCCGCTGAAGATGATCAGCGGCATCACCACCGAGTTCGGGCAGGTGACCTTCGACGACGTCCGGGTTCCGGCCGGGAACATCGTCGGTGCGCCCGGCGACGGCTGGGCGATGGCCATGACCGTCGTCGGGCATGAACGGGAACCGTCGACGCTGGGGTACGTGGCCCGGTACGCCAAGACGGTGCAGTCGCTGGTATCCCGAGTGGACGAGCCCACCGACGAATTGGCCTTGGCAGCAGTCGAAACCGAGATGCTGCGGCTGCATGTGCGGCGCAGACTGTCCGAACAGCTCGACGGGGTCTCGCACACCTCGGAGGGCTCGCTGGACAAACTGCTGATGACCTGGACCGAGCAGACCGTTGGGCACGCGTCTGTGTCGGTGGCCGGGACCTCCGATCCGGAACTGCTCAGCTCGTACCTGTATTCGCGGGCGCAGAGCGTGATGGGCGGGACGTCGCAGATTCAGAAGAACATCATCGCCTCGCGGCTACTGGGATTGGGAGTGTGAACATGTACGGAATGCCCGACGAGATCGAGGTGACCGCCGAAGGCGCGTTGCGGATCATCACCCTCAACCGTCCCGACGCCCTCAACGCCGTCAACGACAACCTGCACTCGGGGCTGGCATCGTTGTGGGATCAGCTCACCGACGATCCGCAGGTGCGGGCCGCGGTGCTGACTGGCAGGGGCAAGGCCTTCTCCGCCGGTGGCGATTTCACCTACCTCGCCGAACTGGGGCAGGATGCGGCGTTGCGCGCCAAGACGATCCGGCACGGGCGGGAACTGGTGCTCGGGATGGCGCGCTGCCGGATTCCGGTGGTGGCCGCCGTCAACGGTCCGGCCGTCGGATTGGGTTGCAGCCTGGTGGCTTTGAGCGACACCGTGTACATGGCGCCGACGGCGTATCTCGCCGATCCGCACGTGCAGGTAGGTTTGGTCGCGGCCGACGGTGGTCCGCTGACCTGGCCGTTGCAGATCAGCCTGTTGCAGGCCAAGGAGTTCGCGCTCACCGGCACCCGGATCCCCGCCGAGCGGGCGGTGGCGCTGGGACTGGCCAATCACGTCGTGGACGATCCTCTCTCCGAGGCCATCGCGTGCGCCAAGAAGATGATGGAGTTGCCGCAGCAGGCCGTCGAGGCGACCAAGCGGATGCTCAACATCCACCTCGAACGTGCGGTGCTCGCGAGCCTGGACTACGCGAATATGGCAGAGGAACTGTCGTTCCAGACCGATGATTTCCGGGCGACGATCGCTCGGCTGACCGCGCCGAAAGGGTAGCGGGGCATAGGGGTTTCGGGGTGGTCCGGTGAGGATTCTTGTCTCACCGGACCCTTCGTGACCCTCGCTCCTTCGTCGCTTCGGCCTCAGGGGTCAAGATGTGTGGTCGCGTCGGCCCCGGGTCCGGTGACGCTCGGCTCTATCGGGGGCCGAAGCGCAGGGCCCCGTCGAGGCGGATGACCTCGCCGTTGAGGTAATCGTTCTCGACGATCTGGGCTGCGAGGGTGGCGTATTCGGCGGGGCGACCCATGCGCTTGGGCCACGGCACCTGCTTGCCCCAGTACTCCTCGAGCTGGTCGGCGGACTTGCCGTAGGCCGGGGTGTTGATGGTGCCGGGGGCGATGGTGGCCACCCGGATGCCCAGCGGGGACAGGTCGCGTGCGGCCACCAGGGTCATCGCGGCGACGCCGCCTTTGGCTGCGGCGTAGGGGAGTTGGCCGATCTGGCCCTCGTAGGCGGCGATGGACGCCGTGGTGATGATGACGCCGCGGCCCGAGTCGGTGGGTTCGGTGCGCGCCATCGCCGCCGCCGACAGGCGCAGGACATTGAACACCCCGGTGAGGTAGATGTCGATCGTCTTGCGGAAGCCGTCGAGGTCGAGCGGTGAGCCGTCCTTGCCCACCAGCCGCCCGCCCGAGGCCGGCCCGCCGTGGGTGTCGACGACCACGCGCAGCGGCCCGAGTCCCTCGGCTTCGGCGAGGGCGTTGTTGACGTCGTCGGTGCTGGTGGCGTCGGTGCGCACGTAGCTGGTGCCCAGCTCGGCGGCCAGATCCTTGCCCTTGTCGTCGGCGAGGTCGGCGATCACGACGGCGGCGCCGGCGGCGGTGAGCCTACGGACGGTGGCCTCTCCGAGGCCGCCCGCACCTCCGATGACGACGGCGGAACTACCTGCAATATCCACGGTTACCCCTTCTTGCGATTAACGATCTCTGTTTGAGAGAATCATATTCTCATCGGATACGCGAGCAGAAGGGCATCATCGTGCCGGAAGCAGTAATCGTCGCCGCACGGCGCACACCGATCGGCACCGCGGGCAAGGGCAGCCTGCGCGACACCGACGCCTTCGACCTCGCCGAGCGCATCGTGTCGGCAGTCGCGGCCGACGTGGCAGCGCTCGGCAACACCGCGGAGATCGACGACGTGATCCTGGGGGAGGGGCTGTACGGCGGCGGTGTGATCGCGCGGCACGCGGCCATCACCTCCGGCCTGCGCACCGTTCCGGGTCTGGCCAACAACCGGCATTGCGCGGCCGGACTGTCGGCGGTGCAGTCGGCGGCCGGATCGATTCGGGCGGGCATGGATTCGCTGGTCCTGGCCGGTGGCGTGAACTCGGCGTCGACGTCGCCCAAGTCGCGGTTCCGGGTGGGTGCGGACGAGTGGATCGACCCGTGGATGCCGGCCACGCACCCGGACGAGCCCGATGCCCCCAACCGGGACATGTCGATCACCGTCGGCTGGAACTCGGCCAAGGCCGCGGGGATTTCCCGCGAGGAGATGGACGCGTGGGCGTTGCGATCACATCAGCGGGCCATCGCCGCGATCGACGAGGGGCGCTTCGTCGATGAGATCGTGCCGATCAAGACCCCGCACGGGCTGTTCTCGGTCGATGAGCATCCCCGCCGCACCACCACCGCGGAGAAGCTGGCCGCCCTCAACCCGCTGCATCCGGAGATCGACGGATTCTCCATCACGGCCGGAAACGCTTGCGGTGCCAACGATGCCGCCGCACTGCTCGCGATCGCATCGAGCGAGCTGGGGCTGCCCGCGCTCGCCACGGTGCGGTCGTGGGCGAACGTCGGTGTCGAACCGGCGCAGACGGGACTGTCGCCGGTGACGGCGATTCCGAAAGCCCTCGCGCGTGCGGGTCTGTCACTCGACGACGTGGACCTGTTCGAGATCAACGAGGCCTTCGCAGCCAATTGCGTTGCCTGCGTGAAGCTCCTGGAAATCGATCCGGAGAAGGTCAACGTCTCCGGCAGCGGCTGCTCGCTCGGCCATCCCGTCGCCGCCACCGGCGCCCGGATGCTGGTCACCCTCGTCCACGAACTGCGCAGGCGCGGAGGGGGAATCGGGGTGGCGGCCATGTGTGCCGGTGGCGGGATGGGATCGGCAACCGTGATCGAGGTTGCCGGTTAGCAGTGTGCCGGTGGCGGGATGGGATCGGCAACCGTGATCGAGGTTGCCGGTTAGCAGTGTGCCGGTGGCGGGATGGGATCGGCAACCGTGATCGAGGTGGCTCACCAGGCCGGTTGAGGTGCGAGCCTGCGAGCCTCGAAACCTGGTGAGACGACAGTGTTCTCTCACGGGTTTCGAGGCTCGTCGCTGGCGCTCTCGCACCTCAACCAGCGGGGTGGGTCAGCCGGTGATCTCGAAGAAGGTTTTGAGGTAGCCGAGGCTGCGGTCGTTGCCGAAGATGACGGTGCCCATCTTGTTCATCACGTACGAGAAGGTGGTCCGGCGTTCGGTGTCCATGACGATGATGGAGCCGCCCCAGCCGCCCCAGTAGGCGATGCCGTCGCGGGCGGGAGTGCCCTCGGCGCTTTCGGGGGTGAGCAGGCCGTAGCCGAGGCCGCGGCGCACCGGTGTCATCAGCACTTGGTCGACGTCGTCGATCTGCACGGTGAGGGCCTTGTTGATCATCTCCTCAGACAGCAGCCGGACACCGTCGACTGTGCCACCGAGGGTGATGGTGGAGAGGACTTTGTTGACAGAGCGGGCGTTGCCATGTCCGTTGGCGGCGCCGATGATCGTACGGCGCCATTCGGGCCGGTTGGCGTCGGTGCCCGACAGTGGAGGGCCGGCGAGGGTTTTGGTCGCGAGGTGATCGGGGCCGAGGAGACCCACGAGATCGAGGGCGTTGTCGAGCGGGTAGGTCAGGGGAGCGATTCTGTCCCAATCACTTTCGGCCGCACCGATCTGGAAGTCGGCTCCGAGTGGGCCGGCGATCTCCTGGGCGACGAAGTCGCGCAGCGTGATACCGGTGACGCGGCGCAGGACCTCACCGAGCAGGTGCCCCTGGTTGATGGAGTGATAGCCCGACGCGGTGCCCGGCTCCCACCATGGTGCCTGCGTCGCGAGGCGGGCGGTGGCGGAGTCGACGTCGAACAGGTCCTCGACGGTGACCGGCTGATCCCAGCCCGAGACGCCGGAGGTATGCGACATCACCTGTCCCACGGTGATCGCTTCTTTGCCGTTCTGTGCGAACTCGGGCCAGTAGGTGGCGACCGGGGTGTCGAAGTCGATCAGGCCGCGGTCGGCGAGCATCAGCATCGACAGGTAGGTGACGGTCTTGGTGGTGGACCAGACGTTGGCGATGGTGTCGCTTTCCCAGGGACGCGTGCATTCGGTGTCGGCGAAGCCGCCCCACACGTCGACGACATTCTCGCCGTCGACGTTGATGACGAGGGAGGCGCCGCGCTCGTTACCGGAGTCCAGTTGTGCCTGGAGTTCGTCTGTGACAGCGGCGAAGTCGTCGCTGAAGGTGCCCTTGAGGGACTGTGCCCGGTCCTGGGCGACGTCTGACGGTGTGCTCACTGGTGGCCTCCTTGCCTGCGGTCTTATGCCGCTCGGAGGCGAGTCTAGGTGGTGCGGAGGTCTGGTACACCGGACTTGAAGATAAATTCAGGTTGGTGTGGGTGCGTGCCCTGTCGGGGGTGGTGACGTCAGGTGTCGAAAGGTCACCGGACCCTTCCTCGCTTCGGCCTCAGGGAACAAGAGCGGGTTGGCTATCGGAGGCCGCGGACCATGGCTTCCTGGGCGAAGGAGGCGAGGAGGCGGCCGTCGGCGTCGAGGAGATCGCCGCGGCCGAAGCCGCGGCCGGCGGTGAGGACGGGGCTGTGCTGGCGAAGCAGCAACCACTGGTCGGTGCGGATCGGGCGGTGGAACCAGAGGGTGTGCGTGGTGACCGCCGACAGGAACGCGGTGCCGTTGCCGCGCTGGTCGTAGCCCTCGACGGGGCGCAGGGCGGTGCCGATCAGGGTCAGGTCGGTGGCGTAGGCGGCGACGCATTCGGCCTGGCCGTCGGGCACCGGCGGGGTCCGCATCCAGAGTTCGTAGGTGGGCGGGCCCGCGGCGCTGTCGTCGAGGTCGTCGGCGGAGCGCGCCTCCCACGGCAGCAGGTCGATGGTCCGGGAGAACGATTCGTCGAGCAGGTCCGGGGCCGGATCGACGGTCTGGATGTCGGGGCCGTCCTCGGGTACGTGCAGCGATGCGGTGGCCGTGGCGATGAGCCGTTCGCCCTGCACGGCGTCGATCTGGGCGGTGGCGAACGAGCGGCCCTCGTGCCGCACCGACGCCCGGTACGTGACCGGGCTGTCGATCAGGCCTTCCTTCACGAAGACACTGTGCAGTGACTTCACGGATTTGCCGGGGCAGGCGCGCAGGGCGGCGGCGACGAACTGCGCGAGGATCTGACCGCCGAACAGCCGATGGTAGGCGAGTTCCAGGTTCTCGCCCACCAGTGTCACGTTCCCGGCAT
Organism: Gordonia amarae NBRC 15530; assembly: GCF_000241345.1. Taxonomy (GTDB): domain Bacteria; phylum Actinomycetota; class Actinomycetes; order Mycobacteriales; family Mycobacteriaceae; genus Gordonia; species Gordonia amarae. The sequence goes on along the minus strand of NZ_BAED01000061.1, from coordinate 136,931 downwards.
CGGCATGTGCGGATGACCCGGTGGTGAGGTTGAGGACGGTCAGTAGGCGATCCCACTCGGCAGACATCACACCAGGGTAGCGAATGGTATTATCGAAAGCGAGAACCAGCTTCTCGCTGTCCGACTCAGTGCTTGAGGAAACCCTTCGAGGAGAACTCCCACACCTCATCGGCCTCGATCGGGTGCGAGTCCGTGGTTTCCGGAGCACTCGACTGGGCGATGAACATGACGGTCTGCATCGTCATCGCGGCCAGGCGCCGGACGCCGATCGTGGAGTCGAGACGGCCCGCGTCGGAGGCGTCGGACATCAACTCGGCGAACAACGCGATCAGTGGGGCGTGGGCCACCCGGACCTCGTTGGGGTGGGTGATGAGCAATTGCGGAGCGAAGTCACTGAACAGCGGCCGCTTGGCGGTGGGGTCGGGGCGGGAGAGTTCGAACAGCAAAGTGGTTGCGACGTGCAGCCGTTCGATGGGATCGGTCTCGGATTCGGCGGCGGCCCGGATCTGGGCGGCCGCCTTGTTGAGTGCGTCCTCGAACAGGGCGAGGAGCAATTCATGTTTTCCGTCGAACTGCAGGTAGAAGCTGCGCAACGATTGCCGGGACCGGTCGACGACCTCCTGGACCGTGAATTCGGTGGTTCCCTTTTCGGTGATGATCGCCTGTGCGGCATCGAGGAAACGCTGAACCCGTTGCTCGGCACGGAGTTTGGCCGTCTTGATTGACCGCTCGACCGCTCGCTGCTTCCATGCGGGCTCGTCGTTGGTGTCGGTCATGGTCGCCCTCCTGCTTCTGTGGGGAGCGTCCCGATCAGGCAATGCATAACGGCAGTCTAACCATATGGGGAGCGGCATTAGCGCATTACCGGGGTGATGTCCATCTCGACTTCGATACAGTACTCTCTGATTGAGAGAACATCATTCTCCCGAGAGGTGGAAGCATGCTCCTGGAGTTGGACTCCGATCAGCAGCTGTGGCAGAAGACGGTCGCCGACTTCCTGGCCAAGCAATGTCCGGCGACGTGGGTCAGACAGGTTGCCGAGGGCGAGGCCCAGCCGGACGGCCTGTGGCAAGGCATTGTGACGCAAGGCTGGACCGAACTCGCCGAATCAGGCGAAACGGTCGAATTGGTCATCGCGCTGGAGGAACTCGGGCGCGCGGCCGATCCGACGCCGTATCTCGCGACGATGACGCAGTTCGCACCGCTGGCCGGTCCGGGTGCGGACACGACGGTCGCCGGCGCCGGCGCGTTCGACGGGGTGAGCGCCACCCGCAGCGGTGATCACTGGGTACTCGACGGCGTGGCGCGTTCGGTACTCGACGGGGACAGGGCCGGCCGGATCGCGGTGGTCACCGGCGCGGGCGTGTTCATCGTCGACGCCGATCAGGTGACGGCCAGGCGCGTGCCGGTCTTCGATCCGCTTCTGCACGTGGCGGATCTGAGCTTCGCCGGAGTCCGCGTCGCCGACGACCGCAGGGTGTGCGCCGACGTCGAATCCGCCCGGCACCGGGCACTTGTCGGGCTGGCGGCCACGATAGTGGGTGCCTGTCAACGGATTCTGGATCTGACCCTCGAACACGTGTGCTCGCGTAAGCAATTCGGGGTGGCCATCGGTAGTTTTCAGGCCGTCAAACACAAGGCCGCCGACATGCATGTGGCGATCGAACGGGCGCGGGCGCTGACACACTTCGCCGCGCTGTCGATCGCCGCCGGCTCGCCGGAGGCCCGGTTGGCCGCGTCGATGGCCAAGGCCGCTGCCGGTGAGTGTCAGTCGCTGGTGTTCCGCAACGGGTATCAACTGTTCGGGGCCATGGGCTACACGTGGGAGAACGATCTGCAGTTCGCCCTCAAACGGGCCAAGGCCGCCGACCTGCTGTTCGGCGGCGCCGACCACCATCGCGCACTCATCACGGAGGGGTACCGTGCAACTCACCTTTGACGCCGACATCGAGGAGTTCCGGCAGGAATTCGCCGCATTCCTCGACGCCGAACTGCCGGCCGAGGCCGACGCCGCCGAACGGGCCCGCTCGAGTGCGGACATCCCCGAATGGGCACGCGCCTGGCAGCGAAAGCAATTCGACGCCGGCTGGTTGCTGCCGGGAAATCCGCCCGAATTCGGCGGGCGGAATGCGGGAATCGTCGAACAATTTGTTCATCTGCAGGAGCTGTCCGCTCGTCGCATCTATCACAGCTATAACCCCCAAGGGCTGGGCATCATCGCCGCGTCCCTGCTCACCTTCGGCACACCGGAGCAGAAGCAACGCTGGGCGGTGCCGATCCTGCGCGCCGAGATCACCGCGTCGCTGGGAATGAGCGAGCCCGGAGCGGGCTCGGATCTGGCCGGGCTGCGCACCACGGCCCGTCTCGACGGCGACCATTTCGTGGTCAACGGGCAGAAGGTGTGGACCTCCGGCGCCCACCACGCCGACGTGTTGCTGACCTTCGTCCGCACCGATCCTGAGGCTCCCAAACACAAGGGGATCAGCGTGGTGCTGATACCCACCGACACGCCCGGGGTGACCCGGCGACCCTTCGGATCCATCGCCTCCCGCGACGATCACGACTTCAACGAGGTGTTCTTCGACGAGGTGCGGGTGCCTGCCGAGAACCTCGTGGGCAAGCTCAACGACGGCTGGACCGTGGCCAACGGTTCGCTCGGACACGAACGAACCCTGTTGTGGCTCAGCTTCGCCGACCGTCTCGACGACCTGCTGCGCGACTTCCGGCCGAACACGGTCCTGGACAACGATCGCTACGCGTCGCTGGTGATGGACTCGTACGCGCTGCGGCTGCTGGGGTCCAAAGCGCTGGCCCGGGCTGCTCGGGGCGAGCAGGACACGCCGTCGCTGTCGGTGCTCAAACTGCTCGGTTCCGAGGCGGTACAGCGAGCGACCGAACATGCCTTCAGCGCTGCCGGCGGCGACGGACTGGTGCATCCGGCGACGACGGCGCCGTACTGCCACATGGACCTCGAACAGTTCTACGCGAGCTGGTTCGAGCGGTACGCGCGCAGCTTCGGCTTCACCATCGCCGGCGGTACCTCGGAGATCCAGCGCAATGTGATCGCCGAGCGGGTCCTGGGCATGCCACGCCGATGATCGCCATGGCCGAGAGGCCGCGCCGAAAGTGTCCAGGGACCTCCGCCGAAAATGGTCGGACAGATATGCCGAAAAGGTATCTCAGACGCTTTCGAGATTGTACTCTCAATTGCGAGAACGGCATTTCCGCCGGTGTTGACGACAGCTTTGCGTCGGCACTCTCGAGACTGTCCGACGGCGTGGCCGTCGTCTTTGGAGAAGGGAACGCTTCATGCGTCAAACAAAGTTGAGCCGGGCGCTGACCGCGTGTTGTGCGGCCGCCGTCGTGATCGGCGTCGTGGCGGGTTGTGGCGACGACGACGATTCGTCGGACGCCTCGTCGAGTGCCACCACCTCCGCGGTGGCAGAGAGCACCGCCGCCACCAGCAGCGCTGCCGCATCTGCCGCCGATCCCGCGGTCACCAAGGAGATCACCGACGCCTACACCACGTTCTTCAACGGCAAGACCCCGGCCGCCGACCGCACCGCGCTGATCGAGAACCCCGATGGCTTCAGCCAGGTCCTCGTCGGCATGGCCTCGGACACCCGGGCGCAGGGCACCGGTGTCACCGTCAAGGGTGTGACCCTCACCGACGACACCAACGCCGACGTCTCCTACGACCTGCTGCTCAACGGCACTCCAGTGATGCCCGACCAGACCGGCCAGGCCATCAAGGTCGACGGCAAGTGGAAGGTCGCGAGCTCGACGTTCTGCGCGCTGCTCTCCATCCAGGGCACCGGCGCCCAGATCCCCGCCTGCAGCTGATCTCGCTCCACCCGAAACACAAAGATCCTCCGTCAACTGACGGAGGATCTTTGTGTTTCGGGTGGAACTACAGATGGATGAGGCGTGGGGCGTGGGACTGCTCGCGGATCAGGGTTCCGGCCTCGCGGGTCAGGGTGCGGGAGCTGCCCAGGAGCGCGTCGAGCATGTGGACGCGGCGGATGTGGCGGTGCAGGGAGTGTTCGGCGGTGAAACCGATCCCGCCGTGCACCTGCTGGGCGTGCCGGCTGGTGATCAGGGCGGCCCGGCCGGAGGCGGCCTTGGCGAGTAGCGCACGCAGCAGCGAATCCTCGTGGGGAACAGTCGAGTCGGCCTGTAGGTCGACGGTGGTGGCGGTCAGCGCGGCCTCGGCGCCTTCGATGGCGACCAGGGTTTCGGCGAGGCGATGGCGGACCGCCTGGAACGCGGCGATCGGTTTGCCGAACTGGGTGCGGTCGAGTGCGTGGGTGCGCGCCAGCTCCAGCATGGCCCGGCTCGAACCCACCAGCCACCAGCCCAGCGCTATCCGGCCGCGGATCAGTGCGTCTTTCGGGATCGGTCCCGGATCGGCTTGCGACAGTGGAAGTTCCGGGTCAAGGGAGCTGCTGCGGACGTCGGCGGTGCGATGCCAGCGCAGCCACAGGTCACCGGTCATCGGCAGCGGATAATCGGCCGACGATCCCTGTGGTGCCAGTACGTCGTTGATGATCGAGGCGTGGGCACCGGTCTCACCGAGAAGGCGGAACACCAAAGGTATTGCGACCTCCGGGATCTCGCTGAGCATGTCCTGCCAGCCGAGATCGTCGAGGGCGGCATCGAGGGCCGGTCCGGTGTGCTCGGCCATGGTGCCGCGCAGCGCGTCGGAGAGCAGGGCGATGTCGGCGCCGTCCACTACGAGTCCTTTCCCATCATGATTCGTTACCCGTCACTGTTCTTTACCCAGGCCGAGGAGCCGGCGCGCGATGATGTTGCGCTGGATTTCGGCGGTGCCACCATAGATGGTGGCGGCCTTCGAGTACAGGTACTCCGATCGCAGCACCGGGTCGGTCCATTCGATGGCTCCGGGCACCAGGTCGCGGTAGGTGTCGAACAACTGCTGCTCGGCGGTGGACAGCAGCACCTTGTCGATGGAGGTCTCGGCGCCGACCTTGCCGGTGGCGGCGAGCGTGCGCTGGGTGATGTGCGACCGGCAGCGGGCCGTGTGCACCGCCAGATAGGCCGCGCCCAGGTCGAGATCGTCGGCCTCATCGGCCTTTCCGGCCAGACCGTCGAGAGTGGCCAGCAGGTAGGCGATGCGGTGCCAGAAACAGGTGGATCGCTCGTAGGGGAGCAGGTCCATCGCCAACTTCCAGCCGTCGCCGGGCTGCCCGAGCATCCGGTCTGCGGGGACGACGACGTCGTCGAAGTAGACCTCGGCGAACTCGTCGACGTCATGCATCGTGCGCAACGGGCGGACCGTGATACCTGGGGTGTCCATGTCGACGAAGAACGCGGTGATACCCGCATGGCCGGGGGCCGTGCGGGTGAGGAGGACGCACCGGGATGCGTACTGCGCCAGGCTGGTCCACACCTTCTGGCCATTGATGACCCAGGTGTCGCCGCGCTGCTCGGCGCGGGTCGACAGGGACGCCAGATCGCTGCCCGAGCCGGGTTCGGAGAAGCCCTGGCACCACTGTTCGGTGCCGTCGAGCAGGCGCGGCACCATCTGCGCCGCGAGCTCGGGGCGGGCGTAGGAGATCATCGTCGGTGCGAGCACCTCGATCATCGAGTAGATGCCGGGCTCGGCGAGGAAGCGGGTTGCCACTTCCTCGCCGAGGATTGCCCGCAGTACCGCCGGTCCGCCGAGGCCACCCACCTCGGTCGGCCAGCCGTACCGCATCCAGTCCGCGTCGAACAGGGCTTTTCGAACGCGGGAGAGCTGGGCTACCTGCGCGTCAAACGAGTGATCGTTTCCTGGGCTCAGATCGTGGGTGTCGAGCCAGGAGACGAGTTTGGCGCGGAACTCGTCGGGGGCGAGCTGCATGGTCGTTCCTCGAATCAGGGGTGGTGCGTCAGGTTGTCGTGTCACCGGACCCTTCGTGACCCTCGCTCCTTCGTCGCTTCGGCCTCAGGGATCAAGATGTGTGGTCGCGGGTGGGTGGGTTCTAGATGTGTGGTCGCGGTTGACCTTCTTGATCCCTGAGGGCTGTCGCGCGAGCTTGCGAGCCGACAGCGTCTCGAAGGGTCCGGTGACGTCGGGCTCATGACTCAGGTGGCTGAGCTGAGGTCGACGACGTGGGGGCGGCCGGAGTTGTGTTCGCCGTTGCGGCGGATGAAGGTCATCGCGCGGGTGGCCAGACGCCAGCCGTCGTCGGTGCGGCGGTAGGTGTCGCTGTAGTAGCCGATGCGGATGTCGGTCTGGGTGTGGTCGACGAACTGCAAGGGCTGGGTTCCGGTGGCGTCGTTGATGCTTCCGTCCGCGTCGGGTTCGCCGAACTCGATGAACGGGGCGCCCGTCATGAACAGGCCCTTAGGAGCCACGGTCACGAGGGCGGGGAACTGGTCGAGCGGATACACGTCACCGAAGGCACTGTAGGTGCCGTCGGGAGTGAACACCGAGACCACGCCTTCCACATCGCATTTGGTCATCGTCACGGCGTATTTGGCCAGGAGTTGCCCGATCTCGACGATGTCGTCGGTCCTGTCACTTGTTGACATATGTCTGTCCTCCCTTCATGACGAAACGAACATCCTGGGTGACGGTCATGTCGTCGAGCGGATTGCCGGGAACGGCGATGATGTCGGCCAGCAGCCCCTCGGCGAGCCGGCCGCGGTCGGTGACCTGGATGAGTTCGGCCGCCACGACGGTGGCCGCACGCAGCACGGCCGCATTCGACATCCCGCGTGAGACGAGCGCGACGAGTTCGTCGGCGTTCTTGCCGTGCGGGATCGCCGGTGCGTCGGTGCCGACCGCGATCTTGACCCCGGCGTCGTAGGCCTTCTTCACCGAGATACGGGCCTTGGGGAACATCTCCGCGGCCTTGGCCTGCAGTTCGGGAGCGGCGTGCGAGGTGTCCATCGCGTCGGCCAGCCGGGTGGTGGGCACCAGGAACGTGTCGTTGTCCACCAGCATCTGAATCGCCTCGTCGTCCATGAGGAAGCCGTGCTCGATGCAGTCGATGCCGGCTTTCACGGCCTGTTTGACGGCCTCGGCACCGTGGGTGTGCGAGGCCACCCGCAGCCCGCGGCGATGGGCCTCGTCGACGATGGCGCACAGCTCGTCGAACGAATAGTGCTGGGCGCCAGGTGATCCGGTGAGCGACATGACTCCGCCGGAGACGCACACCTTGATGAGCTGCGCACCGTACTTGATTTGGTAGCGCACCGCCTTGCGGACCTCGTCGACACCGTTGGCGATGCCCTCCTCGAGGGTGAGTTCCATCATCCCCGGTGCGAAGGCGGCGAACATCGTCGGATCGAGGTGACCCCCGGTGGGGGTGATCGCATGCCCGGCGGGCACGATGCGGGGTCCGTCGATCCAGCCCTTGTCGATGGCCTTGCCGAGCGCCACGTCGAGCAGGTAGCCGCCGGTCTTGACGAACAGGCCGAGGTTGCGGACCGTGGTGAATCCGGCGCGCAGGGTGCGCCGGGAATTGCCGACGGCCCGCAGGATGCGGGTGGGCGGATCGTCCTGGACCGACGACATGGGCGGACGCTCACCGCGCCCGCCCATGAGGAGGTTGACCTCCATGTCCATCAGTCCGGGCAGCAGGATGTTGTCCCCGAGGTCGATGACCTCATCGGAATCGCCCGCGGGGACACCGTCGTTGACGCCGACGATGCGATCGCCGTCGACGCGGAGCACCGCTGGGGTGACCAGGGTGCCCGCGTCGACGTCGATCAGGCCGGCGGCCTTGATGATGAGCATCTGTCTGTGTCCTTCTCAGACTGTGGCACTTCAGACGACAGGTTCGTAGACCAATTCGGCCCAGGCCGCACCCGAGTCGGGCACCCGCGGCTGCTTCCACACCTCGACGGGGAAGGACACCATGATCAGTGACTGCATCAGGTGCACGAGCTTGCGCACATCCTCGGGCAGATCCCGCAGGTCGAACTGGTCGCCGTAGTCCATGACGTCGGCCAGGCGCGGGAACGCGGCGTCGTAGAACGCCTGCATCTCCGGCATCGTGGAGGCCAGCCGCTTGGCGTAGCGTTCCTGTTCGGTTTCCAGCGCCCAGTCGGCGAAGGGCTCGAGATCGGCGAATTCAGCCGGCAACACTGGCATTGCGGTACTCCTCAACGTGATCGACGGCCATCTTGTGCAGGTGGCGCAGAAGGATTTCCTGGTCGCAGAGCGGGAACTCGGTGACTGTCCGGGTTTCCAGCATCTTCTGGGTGGCCTCCAGGGTGTTGGCGTCCTGGAGTGCGTACTCCTTGACCGTGACGGCGGCCAGTTCCTGGGCGAGGCGCTCGCGGATGGTCTTGGGCGGCACGAAGTACAGGTTGCACTCGAAGATGTGCTTGTCCACCGCGGTGGGCCAGTAGGTGTAGGTCAGGTACCAGCCCGGCGCCCAGATGAGCAGCGACATATTCGGGAAGAACTCGAATTCATCGACGCCCCAAGGCTTTGCGCCCGCGGGGTTGACGGCCGGGGGCAGCGGGTCCAGGCCCTCGATGTCGGGACGGTCCCACGGTCCGAACAGGCCCGACCGCAGTACGCGCTCGATGGGCTTGACCATGTTCATGTCCTTCGGGGGAGCCATGCCGCCCCACGAGGAGATCATCGAGTGCGGGCTCTGCAGGTCGTAGTGCAGCGCCTCGAAACCGACCTTCATGAGCTTGTCGGCCTCGTCCTTGACCGCCTGCTTCTGGTGCAGGATCGGTGCGTGGTAGAACTCGGCGAAGGCGTCGATGAACAGCTTCCAGTTGCTGCCGATCTCGGCGCGGTAGCTGTAGGTTTCGGTCATCTCGTGGAAGGGGTACCCCTCCAGGCCCTTGCCGTAGCCGCCCAGGTAATCGGTGAGAGAGACCGCGGTGTTGTCGAAGTTGACGAAGATGAAGCCCTCCCACACCTCACAGCGCACCTCTTTGAGGCCGTACAGGCTCTTGTCGAGGTCGAAGAACTCGCTCTCCTGCTGCACGTAGGTGAGCTCGCCGTCGAGCTGGTACCGCCAGGCGTGGTACTTGCAGGTGAACTGCCGGCACGAGCCCGCGGTCTCCTCGTTGGGGAAGTCGTCCCAGACGAGCTTGTTGCCGCGGTGCCGGCACACGTTGTGGAAGGACCGGATGACCTTGTCCTTGCCCTTGACGAAGATGAGCGAGGTGTTGACCACCGGCAGCTCACGGGTGAAGTAGCTGCCGACCTTGGGCAGCTTCTCGACGCGGCCCATGTACAGCCAGGTCTTCTTGAAGATGCCCTCGCGCTCGGCCTCGTAGAACTCCGGGTCGATGGAGTCTGTGTAGTCGACCGGCTCGGTGCCCAGATCGGGATAATGTTCTGTCCAGCTGCCCGCAGCTGGTTTCTGGAAGTGTGCCAACGGATTTACCTTTCGTATTCAGGCTGTAGCTCGCGGTCCGGCTCGATGCCGAACGTGTTGAAGGCCATCGCCAGCGTCATATAGCCGCCGACGGTGAAGACAAGATCCATGAGCTGACGTTCATCGAGATGAGCCGACAGCGCGTGCCAGGTCTGGTCGGAGATCGTCGAGGAGGAGTGCAGTTCGCCGACTGCCCGCAGGATGAGCTGTTCGGCGGGGTCGGCGGCGATGCCGCCGAGTGCGTCGGAGATCTCCTCGTCGGTCATCTTCAGGGCCCGCCCCATGCCGCTGTGATGTTCGACCTCGTAGGGACTGTCGGCCAGGGCTGCGACCCGCAGGATCGCGACCTCGCGATGGCGGGGCGTCAGGGTGGAGCCGAACAGTAAGTGGACGTTGTACGGCAGGAATGCCTTGGTGAGTTCCGGATGCCGGACCATGGTGGCCAGGGCGTTTCCGGCCCCCTGGGGGTTGCGGCGCCTCCTGGGGAGCAGGCTCGCCAGTGCGGCGTCGACGTCGTCGTCCCATCGGTCGGCCGGCAGCGGGGTCAATCTCATGTCACCTCCTGTGAGAATCTGATTCTCATCTACGAGTACTAAGTTTCCATGTCTGGCCGGTTCAGTCAATCCGTTTCGGCAAACGAGGTCTTTCGGCTTCGTGGACAGCCGGCGCCGGCGGGTGGGGGCAGTAGCCTCCGAGCAGCGTTTTCCCTGTTGGTCCTCACCGATCTGTGACCTGAGTCTCTTGATCCGGTTGATTCTTGGTTTGTGAGAAGCTAGTTTTCTGATGTGAGAGTGACGCTATCGCTCGATCGCCGTCGAGGTGACCGAAATAGGTGTCAGCTTCCAGCGACAGCCCGGAAGGCAACGGCCCAGCCTTCCCGAAGTTCGGCTCTCCCATTGGGCCACCCCGGAAGCGCCGGGAGCGAGGAGAGAACCCCATGAAGTCATCGCCCAGTTCAGTGATCCCCAGAGCAGGGGCATCGAAGAAGTCGATGGCGTTCCTGGCCGTGGCCGCGAGCGCACTGCTCGTGGCCGGTTGCGGCGGCCGGGACGGCTCAGGCAGCGAGGAGACCGCCTCCGGCGGAGACAACACCTCGTCGTCGTCCGATGTCTCGAGCTCGTTCGGTGATCTCGGCGAGGTCTGCGGCAAGGGCTCGGCCAAGGGCGCCACCGCGCAGGGTGTCACCGACACCGACATCAAGATCGGCGTGTTCTCCGACGTCGGCTTCACCAAGAAGGCCGAATTCGGCGACGCGGCCAAGGTGTTCACGTCCTGGTGCAACGACAACGGGGGTGTGGCCGGCCGCAAGATCACGGTCAACATCCGCGACACCAAGCTGATGGGCGTGCGCCAGGAGATGGTGAAGGCATGCAAGGAGGACTTCGCCCTCGTCGGCGGCGGCGCCGCGCTCGACGGCCTCGGTGTCAAGGACCGGCTGAACTGCCTGCTGCCGAGCTTCCCGGCACAGACCTCGCAGGTGGCCGCGCTCGATTCGGACCTGCAGATCCAGCCGGCGCCGGCACAGACCTTCGGTTACATGCCGTACTACCAGTTCCGTAAGTGGCTGGTCACCGAGGCGTACCCGGACTCGGCGAAGAAGGTGGGCATCATCAACGGCGACTCGCCGGTGACCAAGGTGCTCGGCGACATGCAGATCGAGTCCACCGAGGCCGCGGGCGGCAAGTTCGTCTACAACAACCTCTACCCGGCCTCCGGAGTCTCGGACTGGACCCCGTACGCGCAGGCCATCAAGGACAAGGGCGTCAAGGGCCTGATCTTCTACGGCCAGTACGAGCAACTGTCCAAGCTGGAGGCCGTGCTGACCGGTATGAATTACAAGCTCGACTGGATCGACGCCAACAACAACTCCTACAGCGCGTCCTTCCCCAAGCTCCTCGGCAAGTCGGCCGACTACCAGAACAACCTCGTCGACCTCAGCGGCATCCTGCCGCTGGAGAGCACCGAGCCGGCGATGGAACAGCTCAAGGCGCTGTACAAGAAGTACGCACCCGGTGCTGAGATCTCCGGTCCGGCGGTGCGCGCGTTCTCCGGCTGGCTGGTGTTCGCCAAGGCGGCCACCGCCTGCGGTGACAAGCTGACCCGGTCGTGCCTGTACGAGAAGATCGGTGCCGAAACCGCATGGACCGCGGGCGGTCTGCAGGCCGCGCAGAACCTCAAGCCCGGTGAGGCACCTTCGGGTTGCTTCAACATCATGAAGGTCACCTCGAAGGGCTGGGAAGCGGCCGACTTCAAGCCGAACCAGGGCGCCTACCGCTGCGATATCGATCCCAAGCCGATGGCGAACAAGAGCCGCTACGGCAAGGGTCTGACACTCGCGGATGTGGGCAAGAGCATGAGCGACGTCAAGTAAATGGACCAGTTTCTCGCCTACGGTGTCGTCGGGCTGAGCACCGCCGCTATCTACGCTGTGATCAGCGGCGGGCTCGTCGTCACCTACACCACCACCGGCGTCTTCAATTTCGCCCACGGGGCCGCCGGCATGTTCTCGGCATTCATGTACTGGCAGCTGTCGGTGGGCTGGGGCTGGCCGGTGTGGCTGTCGCTGCTGGTGATCCTCGGGATCGGGGCGCCGCTGTTCGGGCTCGCCATCGAACTCGCGATGCGGCCCGCACAGGCGCTCGGCGAGGCCGAGAAGCTCGTCATGACGGTCGCGTTGCTCAGCGGCCTGATGGCGATGGCGCGCTGGATCTGGAACCCGACCGAGGCGCGGTCGCTGACCCCGTTCTTCGCCGACAAGGAACCGTTCCACGTCTTCGGGGCCACCGTGACCTGGCATCAGGCGCTGACCATGGTGGTGGCCGTCGCCGTTGCCGTGGGTCTGCGGATCCTGTTGCTGCAGACCAGGACCGGCGCCGAGATGCGGGCCACCGTCGACGATCGGTCGCTGGTGGGCCTGACCGGTGCCGATCCGTTGCGGGCCAACCGCATCGCCTGGATTCTGGGTATCGAGCTGGCCGCGGTCGGTGGCATCCTCATCGCCCCGGCCGTCGCCCTCGACGCGACCTCGTTGTCGCTGCTGATCGTGAGTGCTTATGCCGCAGCCATTTTCGGTCGTCTCAAGAGCCTGCCGCTGACATTCCTCGGTGCCGTCGTCGTCGGCTGCATGGAGAGTTACCTGGCCGGCTATCTGCCGCAGAACGACTACCTGCCGGGCCTGCGGCTGGCCGCACCCGCGATCCTGCTGCTGCTGGCGCTGCTGCTGTTCCCGCACGGGCGGCTGCGCGGGCGTGACCGGCAACTGAGCCCGGTGCCGTTGCCGACGATGCGCGGCACCTGGTTCCTGGCCGCGGTGATCGTGCTGTTCGGCGTCATCCTGGCCACCGTCCTCAGTGACAGCGACATCATGAGTTACGGGCAGATCTTCGCCGTCGGCGTGATCGCGCTCTCGTACGTGCCGCTGGCCGGGTTCGCCGGGCAGATCTCGCTGTGCCAGATCTCCCTGGCCGCGATCGGTGCGATCGTGTGCGCCCGTTTCGGCGACGACGGCCAATGGTGGGCGATCCTGGTCGCCGCACTGGTGGCCGGGGTTGTCGGGGCCGTGATAGCCATTCCGGCGCTGCGGCTTTCGGGTGTGTACCTGGCGCTGGGCACTGCGGCGATCGCGGTGATCTTCGACCGCTGGATCTTCACCCTGCCCTCGTTCGAGGTGGCCGGGGTGCGGATCTCGCTGTTCGATCAGGGCTCGATTGAGGTGCCGGGGCCGTCCCTGTTCGGTGTCGCCGTCGACAGTCCCGCGAAAGTGACGATCTTCGGTGCCATCGTGCTGGCGCTGCTGACCGTCGCGGTGGCGCTGCTACGCCGGGGCAGGCTCGGCAGACGGCTGATCGCGCTGCGCGACAGCGAGGCCGCCTTCGCCACACTCGGCGGAAACCTGCTGGCGGGCAAGCTGCTGGTGTTCGGGCTGAGCGCGGCGATCGCGGGCGCGGGCGGAGCGCTGTACGGAATGTCGCTGCAGTCGGCCACACCGGACCAGTTCAGCTTCATCGCCGGGTTGCCGATCTTCCTGGTCGTGGTGCTCGCCGGACTCGGTTCCGTGGGCGCGGGCCTGTTTGTGGGCGCGGGTCTGTCCGGACCGTTGCACGCGATCGGTGCGCTCTGGCCGTCGATCCGGGAGATGTCGGAGGCACTGCCCGCGATCGGTGCGGTGGCCTTCGGTGCCAAGGCCGTCAAGGAAGGTGCCATCGCCGAGCTGCGCAAGAACTGGAACACCGCCTTCGCCGACACCATCGTGATGGGCGGGCTGGTGGTCTGGACACTGGCCGCTTGGGCGTTGCGCCTGACCGATGTCATCAACGGCTACGTGTTCGCCCTGTTGATGGTGATCGCGGCGCTACTGGTGCCCATGATCGCCACGAGGCGGCTGCCGAAGTCCGATCCCGTTGCCGGGCAACAGGACCCGGCGGTGGGTGCGGCAGAAGAACCCGATGCAGACGTGCCGGTCGAATGGTGGGGAATCGCCAGGGACTGGGCACCGGAAGACAAGGAGGCGCTCGACCGTGCCATCGCTGCTCGAAGTTAAGAACGTCAGTGTCACCTTCGGTGCGCACAAGGCGGTCAACAATGTCGCCCTGCACGCCGATGCCGGCCACATCACCGGACTGATCGGCCCCAACGGTGCCGGCAAGAGCACCCTGTTCGACGTGATCTGCGGCCTGCGCAGGCCGGGTTCGGGGTCGGTGACCCTCGACGGTTCCGACATCACCAAGCTCGGTCCGGCGCAACGGGCCCGGCTCGGCATGGCCCGTACCTTCCAGGGCCTGGAACTGTTCGGCAGGCTCAGCGTGCGCGACAACCTGCTGGTGGCTGCCGAGATGCGGCACCGGGGTACAGCCGCCGCCCGGATCGTCGACGGCATCCTCGACCGCGTCGCCCTCGGCCAGTACGCTGACCGGCTCGCTGACTCGCTGCCCACCGGCGTCGGCCGGCAGGTGGAGGTGGCGCGGGCGCTGACCACCGAACCGCGCATCATCCTGCTCGACGAGCCCGCGGCCGGCCAGGATCCGGAGGAGACCGCACGCTTCGCCGACGTGCTGCGCGATGTGGTGGCCGGCGGAGTCGCCGTGCTGCTCGTCGAACACGACATGGAACTGGTGATGGACGTGTGCGATCAGGTGCACGTGCTCGACCTCGGGTCGATCATCACCTCCGGTACCCCGGAACATGTGCGCAGCCACTCGGCCGTCCTTGAGGCCTATCTGGGGGTGGCCACATGAGCACCGGAATCCCGCCGGTCCTGGAACTGCAGGACATCCGCGCCGGGTACGGCGGCATCACCGCGGTGCACGGGGTCAGCCTGTCGGTACGCGCGGGCGAGGTCGTCGCCCTGCTCGGCCCGAACGGCGCCGGCAAGTCCACCACCCAGAAGGTCGCTTCCGGTATGCATCCGGCCTCGTCGGGCCGGCTGCGGTATGCGGGCAAAGACGTCACCGGCATCAGCGCCCGCGGCGCCGCCCGTGCCGGGGTGTGCCTGATCCCCGAGGGGCGTGGCATCTTTCCCAATCTCTCCGTGCGCGAGAACCTCTGGATGATGACCTTCACCGGCAAGTCCCGGGAAGAGATCGAAACCGATGCGTACGAACGTTTTCCGATCCTGGCGCAGCGTGCCAAGCAGACCGCCGGCACGATGTCCGGTGGCGAGCAGCAGATGCTCGCGCTCAGCCGCGGCCTGGCCTGCGATCCCGCGGTCCTGCTGCTCGACGAACTGTCGATGGGGCTCGCCCCGCTCATCGTGGAACAGCTCTACGGCCAGGTGGCCGAACTCGCCCGGACGGGCGTCGCCGTCCTGGTGGTGGAACAGTTCGCCACCGCGGTACTGGACATGGCCGATCGTGCCGCCGTCCTGGTACGAGGGAAGGTGGTCTACGACGGACCGCCCGGCCGGTCCCTCACCGATGAACTCGCCAACCTCTATCTAGGGAGCTCAACATGAGTCACGCCCAGCCCGACGTCGCGGCGCCCGCCGCCGCGCCCGGCCCGATCCCCGCCGCGTCCGGCGAGCGGGCACAGCGATTCGCCCGCGATCTCGACGCGCTGACCGTTGCCGACCCGGCCGCCAAGCGCTCGCAGCTGTGGATCCGTCTCGGCATCACGGCCATGGTGGTGGGCGTCGCGTTGCCGATCATCGCCTACTTCCTCTCGCACAACACCTCCGACCCGCTGGTGCAGCGTGACGCGATCATCCTCGCGCTCACCGGGATCGCCGTGGCGATCGTGGGTTCGGTGGTGTTCCTGCGCTTCTCGCTGACCAACTTCCTGCGGTTCTGGCTGGCCCGGCAGGCCTTCGACATGGGTGTGCTCTCCGAGCGGCTCGGCGGCCGGGGGCGCGATGTGGAGCAGACCACCGACCTGCCGGTCCGCTGAGGGGTGCGTATGACCGACGGCATGAGTTTCGCGCTGTCCGACGACCAGCAGCTGATCCGTAAATCCGTGGCCGAACTCGCGGCCCGGTTCGACGATCGCTACTGGATGGAAAAGGATCTGGCGCACGAGTTCCCGACCGAGTTCTATCAGGCGATCGCCGACGGCGGCTGGCTCGGGATGACGATCCCCGAGGAGTACGGCGGCCACGGGCTCGGCATCACCGAGGCCACCATCCTGCTGGAGGAGGTGTCTAAATCCGGCGGTGGCATGAACGCCGCCACCGCGATCCACCTGTCGATCTTCGGGATGCAGCCGGTGGTGGTGCACGGCTCCGACGAGCTGAAAGCCCGCACGCTGCCACGCATCGTGAACGGCGACCTGCACGTGTGCTTCGGGGTCACCGAACCCGGTGCGGGACTGGACACCTCGCGGATCACCACCTTCGCCCGGCGCGACGGCGACCACTATGTGGTCAACGGCCGCAAGGTGTGGATCTCCAAGGCGATGGAATCGGAGAAGGTGCTGCTGCTCACGCGCACCACCCCGTACGACGAGGTCACCAAGAAGACCGACGGCATGACGTTGTTCCTCACCGACCTCGACCGCGACAAGGTGGAGATCCGGCCCATCAAGAAGTTGGGCCGCAACGCGGTCACCTCCAACGAACTGTTCATCGACGATCTCATCGTGCCGGTCGAGGACCGGGTCGGTGAGGAGGGCAAGGGTTTTCAGTATCTGCTCGACGGTCTCAACCCCGAGCGGATGCTGATCGCGGCCGAGGCGCTGGGCCTGGGCCGGGTCTCGCTCGACCGGGCCGTGACCTACGCGAAGGAGCGGGAGGTGTTCGACCGGCCGATCGGGATGAACCAGGGTGTCGCGTTCCCGCTCGCCGACTCCCTCGCCCATCTCGACGCGGCCGAACTGGTGCTGCGCAAGGCCACCTGGCTCTACGACAACGGCCTGCCCTGCGGCCGGGAGGCCAACACCGCCAAGTACCTGTGTGCCGACGCCGGGTTCACCGCCGCCGATCGCGCCGTGCAGACGCACGGCGGCATGGGCTACTCCGAGGAATACAGTGTGGGTCGTTACTTCCGTGAGGCGCGTGTCATGCGGATCGCGCCGATCAGTCAGGAGATGATCTTGAACTTCTTGTCCTCGCACACCCTCGGCCTGCCACGCAGCTACTGATGACGGAGTTGCCCCTGGAAGGGGTTACCGTCGTCGCCCTCGAACAGGCGGTGTCGGCTCCGATCTGCACCCGCGTGCTGGCCGATCTCGGCGCCACCGTCATCAAGGTGGAGAACCCGGGCGGGGGCGACTTCGCCCGGCACTACGACGACGTGGTCAAAGGTCAGGCCGCGCATTTCGTGTGGTGCAACAGGGGTAAACAATCCATCACGCTTGACCTGAAAAGCGATGCGGGACTGGAGGTTCTGCACCGGCTTCTCGAATCGGCGGATGTCCTCGTGGCCAACCTGGCGCCCGGGGCGACGGGGCGGATGGGGTTGACCCCGGACGAACTCGCGAAGCGTCATCCGGACCTGATATCGGTGGAGATCGACGGCTACGGGCCGGGCGGACCCCTGTCACACAAGCGGGCCTATGACCTGCTGGCCCAGGCCGAATCCGGGGCCTGCGCGATCACCGGCTCGCCGGGCGCACCCGCGAAACCGGGGCCGCCGATGGCCGACGTGTCGTCGGGACTGTTCTCGGCGATCTCCATCCTGTCGTTGCTGCTGCGCCGCGAACGCGGGTCCGGGTCCGGTGACCTGGCGCCCGGTGGGGCGCAGGTGCAGGTCAGCCTGTTCGACACCATGACCGAGCTGATGGGTTACGCGCTCAACTACACCCTGCACACCGGCATCGACCAGGAGCCGCGGGGGATGGGGTCGCCGGCGGTGGCGCCGTACGGTTCGTACGCCACCGCCGACGGTCAGACCGTGGTGCTGGGCACGACCAACGACCGGGAGTGGCAGCGGCTGTCGCGGGAGATCATCGGCCGCGACGACCTCGCCGACGATCCGCGGTTCGCCTCGAACGCCGGCCGGGTGGCGCACCGGGACATCCTCGACGCGGCCATCGCCGGGTGGTGCGGGCAGCATGATCTGGCGGAGATCCAGAAACGTGCCGACGACGCCGGCATCGGCAACGCCCGTTACAACACGCCCAGCGATGTCATCGCCCACCCGCACCTGCGGGCCCGCGACCGCTGGCGCACCATCGACACCCCGGGCGGACCGGTGCCCGCGCTGCTGCCGCCCGCGGTGATCGCCGGGGTGGAACCGGTGATGGGTGCGGTGCCCGCGCTGGGTGAGCACACCGCGACGATCCTGGCCGCCGTGGGGATGGGGGAGGCCGAGGTGGCGGGGCTCCGTGAGCGCGGGGCCTTTGGCAAGGCAAAGAGTGACTGGTGACTTCTGGAAACCCCAACGAGACGCTTGTCACATTTCCGAAACCTACCTACTATGTGTTCACTAGGTCAGTTTCGGACAGCCCCCCGAAGGTAGGACTGTGGTGACGGGCGTGCGACCGTACGACGCCTTGCTGGTCAAGGGTGAAGAGCGCAAGCGACTCATTCTCGACGTGGCTCAGCGATTGCTGGTCCGCAACGGCTGGCGGAATACGTCCCTCGCACAGATCGCCCGGGAAGCCGGAGTCACATCTGCGGGAATCCTGCATCATTTCGGGTCCAAGGCGCAGTTGTTGCACGCCGTCCTGGAACGACGAGACGCCGACGACAACCAGCACGCGGATCTGGGAGGTGACATTCTTGAGGAACTCGAGCGTGTTGCCCAGCGATTTGAGCGGTCGCCGGAACTCGTCGGCCTGTTCGTCGTACTCCGGGCCGAGAACCTCGAGCCGGATTCCCCGTTGCATGCCAGGTTGTTGCACCGTCACCGTGTCTCCGTCGACATCGTCGCCGAAGGCATCCGGCGGGGCCAGCGGGAGGGGCGTTTCCGAACCGATCTGGACGCGGCCGACAAGGCCGTGGAAGCTATCGCCTTCATCAACGGGATGGAAACCACATGGCTGCTGGACTCGTCAATACCTCTCACCCGCGTGTTCCGGGAGTACGTGAGATCACTCGAACGCGAGCTGACGCGCGGCGTCGGCCCCTCCGCAACCGACTCGCCCTGATCACTCCCGACGCCGAGCAGACGATCGTCCACGCCGGAGGCTGGCTGTTCGACCAGGCGCTCGCAGGCTGGGAGGTCACCGTCCATGTGGTGCAGGACTGCGACGTCCGACCGTTGGAGATCCTCGGCGCCCACCCCCTGGACTTCGACTGCTCCATGAAATCCCATACCGACGACGGTCCCTGGCCGCAGGCGCTCGCGGTGTGCTCGACACTGTTCGAGGCCGACGAGCGCGTCCGCTCCGGCGTGCTGGAAACGCTTGACTCGGTCCGTGCCGACCTGCGCCTGTGGGGTCCGACCCGGCCGCTGGAACTGGCCGGCCGCTGTCGGACCGCCGCATATGAACTCAGCTTTGCCGCACGCGCGTTCAAGCGGCGTGCGTTCGCCGCGGCCGGACTCGCACCCGAGACCATGACCACCACCGAGACCTTCCTCCTCGGCAGCCCGATCACGTCGAACGGCGGCCTGACCGCGGCTATCTGACGTCGTCCCTAGCCGGCGGACTGCCCGGTGGTGCAGCCGTAGGTGATCAGCGGATCGAGAGGTCCGAGGTCGGCGTCCAGCTCGGCGGCCACCGCACGGACCGTGGCGATGTCCTTGCCGACGAACTCGGCGACGCTGCCGATGAACTCCTCCACCGATCCGCGCCGCGCCGCGCCGGCCAGTGCCCGGCTGTCCGAGCTGGCGTGGGGAAGGGCCGACAGCAGCGCCTGCTCCTGCACGCCGAGACGCCCACCGAGCTCGACGGCGGCGCGCACCGCACCGATCTGGGCGGTGAACAGCGCGTTGTTGACCAGCTTCACGCACTGTCCTGCACCTTGAGTACCGGCGTAGATGATCGGGTCGGCATAGGCGCTCAGCACCGGGGACAGGGCGTCGACGATGCCGGCGGGTCCGCCGACGAACAGCGTCAGATCGCCCGCCGCGATGTTGTGCGGTCCGCCGCTCACCGCGGCGTCGACCACGGTGACGCCCCTGGGTTCCAGGGCCGCGGCGATGTCCTGGGTGGTGCGCGGGCTGCCGGTGGTGTGGATAACCAGCGTGGCCCCCTGCCGGATCCGCTCGGGGAGCGGACCGGTCAGGCAGATTTCACGGACCTGCTCGTCGGTCAGGACGACGACCAGGAGCAGATCCGCCGCCGCGTCCGCGACCTCACCGATATCCGCGACGGCCTCGATCCCGGCCGCGGTCAGCCGCTCCCGGGCGTCGTCGGTTCTGGCCAGTGCCGTCACCTCGTGACCGGCGGCGGCCAGGCGCCGGGCGATGGGCAGTCCCATCCGACCGGCGCCGACCAGCCCGATCCGGCTCACTGTTCCAGCCCCATCAGCCGGAGTGTGGCGTGCGCGGTGGCCTGCACCACCTCACTGCGCGCTCCCGCTGTGGCGGCGATGCCGTCGATGAGCGAGACATCCTTGACCAGCACGTTGCCGGCGTGACCGGCGATACGCTCGAGGCCGCCCGCCGACGCGACGCGGCCGAGGGCGAAACTGTTGGCCGAGCCGTTCGTGATCACCTGCGCCAGCCTGTCGGCGTCCACCCCGAGGGACTTCCCGAGTGCGAGGGTGTCGGCGGACGTGGCGAGGTTGGCGGTGAACAGCAGGTTGTTGAGGAGCTTGGTGACCTGGCCGGAGCCGAGCGGCCCGAGATGGACCACCGGGTCGCCGTAGGTACCGAACACCGGACGGCAGGCCGCGACGGTCTCCTCGTCGCCGCCCACCATCACCAGCAAGTTGCCTGCCTCAGCGGCGCGACCGCCGCCGCTGACCGGTGCGTCCACCACCGACACCCCGCGCGCGGCGGCCTCGGCGGCCAGGCGGGTGCAGGTGTCGGGGTGAACGGTGCTGTGCACCACGAGGATCGCACCCTCGCGCATCCCGGACAACACGCCGTCCGGGCCGCCGGCCACCGACAGGACGTCGTCGTCGCCGACCACGCACAGGCAGACGATGTCGCTCGCCGCACCGACCTCGGCCGGTGACCCCGCGGTCTTGGCGGCCGAGTCCGCGAACGGCTCCAGGGTTTCCGGACGCCGTGCCCACAGCACGGTGTCGATGCCGGCGTCGACGATCCGCCGGGCCATCGGCCCGCCCTGACTGCCGAGCCCGATGAAACCGACTGTTGTCATGGAATGTCCTTCGGGTAGTACGGGTTGACGCAAACTCCTCGCTGGTTGCGGTGCGAGCTTGCGAGCCTCGAAACCTGGTGAGCCGACGTTGTCGTCTTGCGGGGTTTCGAGGCTCGTCGCTTGCGCTCCTCACACCTCAACCAGCGGATTGGGCACCTCAACCAGCAAGGGGGCGGGGCTATTCGGTGGCTGCCTCGCGCTTGCGGGCGATCGACAGCGGTTCGGCCAGACGCTCGTCCTCGACCATCTGCTGCAACTCGACGAGGGTGTCGGCGATCGACTTGTGCGTGCGCGGTCCGGGGGTGAAGGTCGCGGGCAGGTGCCGCATACCCTGGATCACGCCGATCGAGTCGTAGTGCACGGTGCCCGCCGGGTCGCACACGAAGTCCGGCATCCGGTCGAACACCGCGATCAGCATCCGCTTGAACACCGTGCGTGCCACATTCGAGCCGATGCAACGGTGCACCCCGAGGCCGAAGCTGAAGTGCCGATTGCCCTTCCGGTCCATGTCGATGGTGTTGGGTTCGGGGAACAGGCTCGGATCCCGGTTGGCCATCGCCCACGAGAGCCACAGGCGTTCGCCTTCATGGAACTCGGTGTCGGCGACTTCGCAGTCCTCGGAGATGGTGCGCCCGTCGCCCGCGGCGGGGGTGAAGTAGCGCAGGAACTCCTCGGTGGCGGCGTTCATCAGGGTGTCGCGTTCGGCGCTGAGCCGGGCCCGTTGGTCTGGGTTCTCCGAAAGCCATTCCAGCGCATGGGCTGTGAGCGCTGTGGTGGTGTCGAAGCCGCCGCCGATCACGAGGCTGAGGATGCCGAGGAGCTCCATGTCGTCGGGGGTGCCGCCGTCCATGGCTGCGTTGGCGACGGCGTTGATGAGTCCTGGGCGCGGATTGGCCCGGATCTCGAAGAGATTGGTGATCAGGTCGATGCCGAGCTGGCGGTGCAGTTCGGCCACGCGCGGGGCGTCCGGCGAGTCCGGTGGGGTGTACACGGCCGCATGCACCGGCTCGTTGTAGATGGTCCACTTCTCCACCGGGATGCCCAGCATCGCCAGGGTCAGCACCGCGGGAACGACGTTGGCGAGTTCGTCGACGAAGTCGATGCGGCCCGATTCGATCTTCTCGTCGATGCAGGCGTGCACGATCTTGTCGATGAACGGCACCCAGCGTTTGACCGCGGCCGGCGACAGGTACGGGTTCAGGATCGACCGGAAGAAGCTGTGCTCGGGCTCGTCCATCTCCAGGATGCCGCCGCGCACACCGGTGGCGCGTTCGGCGGTGGGGACGTTGATCCCCTTGTAGCCCTTGCGTTCTCCACGCACATCATGGTCGTTGGACACGTACGGGCAGCGGGCCAGCTCGAACACGGCGTCGCTGCTCGCGGCCACCCAGTGCCCGTCGTAGGTGTCGCTCCAGGCGACCGGGCATTTCTCCTGCATCTCCGCGGTGGTGTCCAGGAACTTCTCGCGGTAGCCGGGGGCGTGCCGGTCGAAGGAATACCGGTTCTTCTTCCGCGCGTCGTCGGCCGAAATATCCGACGACGCTGTGGTTTCGGTGGTCATGGTGGTGGTCTCCTCATTCTTCCCCCCTCATTTCTCAATGATGGAAATCGCCTGTTCCGGGCACGACCGAACGGCCTCGCGGACCTGCTCGGCGTACTCGGGGGGAACTTCGGCCGACACCGGTGTGGAGTGGCCGTCGATCTCGTCGAGCTCAAAACTGTTGGGCGCGACCATGGCGCAGATCGTGTGTCCCTGGCAGCGGGACCCGTCAACATTCACCTTCATCATGCGAGCGCTCCTAGACGCGGTAGTCGTACCACTTGAGATAGCCGCCGGCATCGACGCGCATCTGCATGCCGGTGACATAGCGCGATTCGTCGGAGGCCAGGAACAGCACCATGTCGCTGATATCGCCGGGCTCGACCCACGGGACCTTCATCGCCTGCTGGACGTAGAAGGCCGGGGTGGCGTCCTCGCGGGTGGGTGCTTCCAGATCGGGCCGGAACGAGCGGTACATCGGCTCGCTCTGCAGCATGTCGGTGTTGCAGTTGGTGGGGTGGATGACGTTGGCGCGGATGCCTTCCGGAGCGATATGCGTGGCCAGCTCGTGAATGTAGTTGGACAGCGTGCGCTTGGAGAACACATAGGCGACGCCGCCGAGATCCTTGCCCGGCTGATCGACCTTGCTGATGTCCATCATCGCCGCGAGCGAACCGGTGGCGATGATCGATGCACCTTCGGACAGGTGCGGCAACGACACCTGGACGGCGTTGATGGTGCCGACAAGGTTGGTGTCGATCACGTCGGACCAGGCCTGCCGCGGCGGATTGCCCTTCATACCGGCCACACCGGCCTGCGCCACCACCACATCGAGCTTGCCCAGCTCGTCGATGCCCCGCTCCACGGCGGCGCGCAACGCGCCGGCGTCCCGGACGTCGGCCTGGGCGGTGACCACCTTCCGGCCTTCCTTCTCGATCAGCCGGGCGGTCTCCTCCAGGTCCTCCGGGGTGGCCATCGGGTAGCCCATGGAGTCGATGTTCTTGCACAGATCGACGGCGATGATGTCGGCGCCTTCTTCGGCCAGCCGGACGGCGTGGCTGCGGCCCTGGCCGCGCGCGGCGCCGGTGACGAAAGCGACCTTGCCTTCTACTCGTCCCATTCGTGTTCCCTTTCTAGGTGTTCCGGCCGCCGTTGACACCGAGGATCTGGCCGGTGATGTAGCCGGCGTCCTCGGAGATGAGGAAGGCGCAGGCGGCGGCGATGTCCTGCGGGCGACCGACCCGGCGGACGGGGGTCCGTTTGATGTGGTCCTCGACGGTGCCGCCGAGATTCTTGTGATTCTCGGCGTTGCGCAGCATCGGGGTGTCGATGAATCCGGGCGGGACCGCGTTGACGGTGATTCCCTTGGGGCCCAACTCCAGTGCCAGCGCCTTGGTCAGGCCGTTGACCGCCGACTTGGCCGCGACGTAGTGCGCCATGTAGGGCTGGCCCGAGTGCGCGCTCGACGACGAGATGTTGACGATCCGGCCCCAGCCTGCTTCGCGCATGTCGGGCAGTACCGCCTGCACGGTGTGGTAGACGCCGTTGAGGTTGACGTCGATCACCTTGCGCCAGGTGTCGAAATCGATGTCGGAGAACTTGCTGAAACCGTCGAGGCCGGCGGCGTTGACCAGAATCGTGATGGGGCCCAACTGTTCCCGGATCGCCGCGAACGCGGCGGCGATCTGGTCGGGGCTGGTCACGTCGGCCGCCTTGGCCAGCGGATCGTCGGCGGGAGGATTCAGGTCGATGATGGCGACGTGGTAGCCCTCGCTGCGCAGGCGCTCGACGATGGCGGCCCCGATGCCGGAGCCGCCGCCCGTCACTACCGCGTTTTTCATCCCCAGGCCTCGTTGCCGGCGATGGTGGTGCGGTGCATGAGCCGTTCCGACGACGGGTCGTAAGGCAGTGCGCGGTGCAGCATTCCGGTGTTGTCCCAGATCACCACGTCGCCCTGCTGCCACTCGTGGGTGTAGGAGAAGCGTTCCTGGGTGGTCCAGGCGAGCAGTTCGTCGAGGATCTCGCGGCTCTCGGACTCGGGGACTCCGACGATGTGATCGGCGGTGGCGCCCAGGACCAGCGAGCGGCGGCCGTCCTTGCGGTCCCACACCAGCGCGGTCTCGTGCGTGGGCAACCTGCGCCAGGCGGCGAGCTGTTCCTCGGTGGGATCCGGATTCACCAGCCGCTGCGAGGCCTCGAAGCTGTGCACCACCCGCAGGCCCTCGTACCGTTTGCGGTCGTGCTCGGGCAGGTTGTCGTAGGCGGCGTAGGTGCTGGCGAATTCGGTTCCGCCACCCACCATCGCGGCGTGCTTGCAGGCGAGCATCGTCGCCTTGGCGGGGATGTCGTTGGTGGTGTCGTCGATGTGCCAGTGGAACGTGCCTTTGAGGTATTCGGCCGACGGCGACTTGGACGGATCGAGGGAGACCGTGAAGATCTCCTTGCCCGCGGGAGCCAATACCGGGCCCAGCTTCTTGCTGAAGGCGACCTGACCGGCCTCGTCGAGATCAAGTCCGCGGATCAGCAGCACGCCGCGCCATTTGAGCGCCTCCAGGCAGGCTGCGATGACAGCGTCGTCGTCGAGGCTGTCGATCCCGTGTACTTGCACGCCCATCGAAGGCGTGAGGGCTGTTGTTTCGATCACAAGAATCTCCCTTCCTATGAGTGAGAACCGTACTCTCGCAAGATGCGAGTCGGCAACCGGTTTCAGCCGATTCGGTTCGTTCGCCCTGCTCGAAATGTCCGAATTTGTCGATCTTGCGAGCCGCTGTTGCCGTCCGCTGCGGGCTGATACAGTGCGAAGCTATGGATGTGCCGTATGCCACAAGTGAGAATGATATTTCCGAATGGAGTCTGTGGTGAGCCAAGAGACCATCGAACGTGACGCCGGCAACCCGGCGGGTTCCGGCCTGCGCAAGCGGTTGCTGATCGGCGGTGAGCTGGTGGATGCGAGCAGCAGCTACGAGTCGATCAACCCGGCCACGGGTGCGGTGCTCGGGACAGCCCCCGACGCCGGCATCGATGAGGCCGAGCGGGCGATCGCGGCCGCGCGCGAGGCATTCGACAACAGCGGCTGGTCGACCGACGTCGAACTGCGCAAGCGGTGTCTGACGCAGCTGGCCGCGGTGTTGCGCGAACACGCCGACGACCTGCGTGAGTTGACCATCGCCGAGGTGGGCGCCACCCGGACCCTGACCTACGGCAATCAGCTCGACGCACCCATCGGGATCGTCGAATACTATACCGGGCTGCTCGACGGATACGCCTTCACCGAGGAACTGTCCAGCATCGAGGTGCGCGGCCAGGAGAACAAGCGCTGGGTGGAAAAAGAAGCGGCAGGAGTGGTCTCGGCCATCATCGCCTACAACTATCCCAACCAGCTCGCCCTGGCCAAGCTGGCCCCGGCGCTGGCCGCGGGCTGCACCGTCGTGCTCAAGGCGGCCCCCGACACCCCGCTGATCACCCTCGCGCTCGGCGAGCTGATCGCCGAGCACACCGACATCCCCGCGGGCGTCGTCAACATCATCGCCGGCCAGTCGGTGGAGGTGGGCAAGCTGCTCACCACCCACCCCGACGTCGACGTGGTCACCTTCACCGGTTCCACGCCGGTGGGCAAGCAGATCATGGCCGCCGCCAGCGAATCCCTCAAGCGGGTGTTCCTCGAACTCGGCGGCAAGTCGGCGCTGATCGTCCTCGACGATGCGGACCTGCAGCAGGCCGCGATGTTCGGCGCGTTCACCATCTGCACGCACGCCGGACAGGGCTGTGCCCTCACCACCCGGCTGCTGGTGCCGCGCGCCCTGCACGACCAGCTCGCCGAGATGGTCGCGGGCATGCTCGGCCACGTGGCCGTCGGTGATCCGGGTGACGCGAAAACCTATATGGGACCGCTGATCAGCGAGAAGCAGCGCGACAAGGTCGACGGCATGGTGCAGCGCGCCGTCGCCGACGGTGCCCGCCTCGTGTGCGGCGGCACCAAGATCGAGCCCGGATTCTTCTACAGCGCAACCCTGCTGGCGGATGTCGACCCCGACAGCGAGATCGCGCAGGAGGAGGTGTTCGGGCCGGTGCTGGTGATGATTCCCTACGACGACGATGACGACGCCGTACGCATCGCCAACAACTCGAAGTACGGTCTGTCCGGCGGCGTGCTGTCGGCCGACGACGACCGCGCGCACGGCATCGGAAAACGCATCCGCACAGGAACGTTCAGCATCAACGGCGGCAACTACTTCACCCCCGACGTGCCGTTCGGTGGCTACAAGCAATCCGGTATCGGCCGCGAGATGGGGGTTGCGGGGCTTGAGGAGTTCCTGGAGCTCAAGGCGTACGCCGCGACGGTGAAAGGGTAGGGCGCGATCATGAAGCCTCTTGCAGGGTTCCGGATTCTCGAGGTCGCGATGTATGGGTTCGTCCCGTCGGCGGGCGCGGTGCTGGCTGAATGGGGCGCCGAGGTCATCAAGGTGGAGCACGCCGTCACCGGTGACCCGCAGCGCGGGCTGCGTCAGACCGGCACGTTCAAGGTCGAGGGCGATCCCAATCCAAATGTGGAACACGCCAATCGGGGCAAGCGCAGCATCGGCCTGGACATGTCCAAGCCGGAGGGCCGGGAGGTGCTGTACGCCCTGGTCAAGACCGCCGACGTGTTCCTCACCAGTTTCCTGCCTGGACCGCGCGGCAAGTTCGGGATCGATGTCGATGACATCAAGGCGATCAAACCCGACATCGTGTACGCGCGCGGCAGTGCGCTCGGCCCGCGTGGCGTCGAATCCGATCGCGGCGGGTACGACATGACCGCGTTCTGGTCGCGGGGCGGGATCGCGGCGTCGATGACGCCCCCGGATTCGCCCGGCATCGTCGCGCCTCCGGGCCCGGCGTTCGGTGACACCATTTCCGGCACCAACCTGGCCGGGGGCATCGCCGCCGCGCTGGTACGACGCGAACGCACCGGTGAGGGGTCGGTCGTGGACGTGTCGTTGCTGGGCAGTGGGTTGTGGTCGATGGGTCACCAGATCGGTCTGTCGCTGCACTGTGACAAACCATTGGTGGCTCCGAAGCCGGGCGAGCATGCGGCCGTGCGCAATCCGCTGTCGGGGCTGTACAAGACGTCCGACGACCGGTTCCTGTCGCTGGTGATGCTGCAGCCGGGCAAGTTCTGGCGGGACGTGTGTGAACACATCGAGCGGCCCGACCTGGCCGACGATCCGCGGTTCGCCGACAACGCGTCGATCATGGAGAACACCGCGGAGGCGGTGGAGATCCTGCGGGAGGTGATCGGTTCGCGGACGCTGGCCGAGTGGACCAAACGGTTCGCGACGCTGTCGGGTCCGTGGGCGCCGGTGCAGGACTCGCTGCAGGTCGGTGCCGATGATCAGGTGCGCGCCAACGACTACATCATCGAGGTCGGGGACATCGAATTGGTGTCCAGCCCGGTGCAATTCGACGTCACCAAGAACGAGGCGGCCGCCGCGCCCGGGTTCGCCGAACACACCGACGCGATCCTGGAGGAGCTGGGTTTCGACTGGGACCGCATCGTCGAGTTCAAGGTCGCCGGCGCTGTGACGTAGACATTCTCCACGAAAGGCTATGTCCGCAACCATGTTCTGTGGTTGCGGACATCGTCGTCTTACGGGGTTTCGAGGCTCGTCGCTTGCGCTCCTCGCACCTCAACCGGCGAGGAAGTGGTTCGGTCGGTGGTGTTTCGTCGTTGGTTGAGGTGCGAAGAGCCGCTAGGCGATGAGCCTCGAAACCCGGTGAGATGACAATGTCCGCAACCACTTTCGTGGTTACGGACATCGTCGTGAAACAGGTCAGAGGTTGAGGAGACGGGCGAGGTTGCCGCCCATGATCTTTGCCTGATCCTCCTCGGAGAGATGGCCGAGCATGTCGGCGAAATGGGTCGGCTGGGCCAGGCCCTCGGGATGCGGGTAGTCCGAGCCGAACAGCACGCGGTCGACACCGATCAGGTCGATGAGGTCGGTGACACCCTCCTCGTAGAAGGGGCTGACCGAGATGCAGCGGCGGATCGCCTCGAGCGGATCGTTCATGCCGAAGCCCTCGGGGGCCTTCTTGTAGGTGTCGGCGAGCATCTCCATCAGCGGCTTGAGCCAGCTCGCACCGCTCTCGATGACGGCGATCTTGAGGTCGGGGTGGCGGAACAGCGCACCGTGGCACACCCACGAGGACACCGTGTCCTGCACCGGACGCCACTCGTTGACCATGCGGAAGGCGTTGGTCTGGAACGGCAGCATCTCACCGTCCGAACCTTCCCACTCCGAATCGAAGCGGGCGTAACCGCTGTCGGAGGAGTGCTGAGAGACGAGGATGTCGAGTTCGGTGACCCGCTTCCAGAACGGATCGAACTCGGGCAGCGCGAACGAACGCGGACCGCGGAAACCGGGCACCGGCGCGGGGC
Organism: Gordonia amarae NBRC 15530; assembly: GCF_000241345.1. Lineage (GTDB taxonomy): Bacteria > Actinomycetota > Actinomycetes > Mycobacteriales > Mycobacteriaceae > Gordonia > Gordonia amarae. The sequence goes on along the minus strand of NZ_BAED01000061.1, from coordinate 107,977 downwards.
GCACCAGGATCGACTTGGCGCCGCGCTCGACGCACCATTCGAGCTCTTCGAGAGCCTTGTCGAGGATCGGCAGGCTGATCACCGGGACGGTGAAGATGCGGTCCTCGTAGTTGAATCCCCAGGTCTCGTACAGCCATTCGTTCAGGGCGTGGATGACCGCGTGAATCGTCTCCGGCTCGTCGCGCATGCGCTCCTCGACGAGGCTGGCCAGGGTGGGGAACATCAGCGAACGGTCGACGCCGAGTTCATCCATCAGCTCCAGTCGGGCCTTGGGCTCGCGGAATGCCGGGATGGCCTTCATCGACTCGCCGAAGATCTCCCGCTTGGACTTGCCTTCGGGGTTGCCGTTCTTGAAGTAGTCCTCCATCGACCCCGGCCGGGCGACGACGTCGAAGGTGGGGTTGGGGATGTAGTCGCTGATCTGGCCGCGGACGGCGATCTTGGTCCGGCCGTTGACCTGAACGTACTGGATCGCGTTCTTGTAGCGATCGGGGAGGAACTTGGTCAGCGCCTCCGGTGTCTCGTACAGGTGGTTATCCGCATCGAACAGCGGGTACGGCAGCTCCTTGACGGGCATGAAACTCTCCTTTGCTCTCTACGAGAATCATATTCTCATAAATGGGATGTCGCAATGTCCTTACGGACGATGAACTTCTGGACCTTGCCGCTCGCGGTGCGCGGCAGTTCGTCGACGCGGCGCAGTTCTTCCGGCCACTTCTGCTTGGCCAGGCCCTTGCTGGCGAAGTGTTGCTGCACCTCATCGATGGTGGGCATATCGAAACCCGGCCGCAGGCGCAGGACGGCGGCCACATGCTCGCCGAGGCGGGCGTCGGGGGCGGCCACCGCCGCCGCCTCGGCCACCGCCGGCATGGTCAGTAGCGTTTCCTCGACTTCGAGGGCGCTGATGTTCTCGCCGCCGCGGATGATGATGTCGGACTTGCGGTCGGTGATGGTGAGGTAGCCGTCCTCGTCGAGGACGCCGATGTCACCGGTGTGGTACCAGCCGTCGGCGTCGAAGGCGCGGGCGGTGAGTTCGGGGTCGGTGTAGCCGACGCACAGATCCGGTCCGCGGGACAGGATCTCGCCGTCCTCGCCGAACATGATCTCGACACCGGCGAGCGGGCGGCCGTCGGTGTAGGCGCGCTTGTCCAGCGGTTCACTCGGGTGACAGCCGGTGATCGACGGGTGTTCGGTGCTGCCGTACGAGCGGAACACCGTGATGCCCAGGTTTGTGAGTCTGCGGGTGATCGCGGCCGGCACCGACGATCCGCCGAGGCCCGCGTACTTCATGTGCGGCAGATGTTCGGGGGTGAAGTCGGGGTGATCGAGCAGACTGGTGACGTAGTAGGTGGCACCGCCGCCGATGGTGAGGTCGTCGCTGAACATCAGCGCCAGGGCCTGGCCGGGGTCCCAGGTGTCGGCGAGGTTGATCGCGGTGGCGTCCATGACCGGGATGGTGAACGCGTTGATCATGCCGATGAAGTGTCCGACCGGCGCCGCCGTGAGCTGCAGACCGCGGTCCTCGGGATACATCGCGGCCAGCTGCCGGGTCTCGTGCCCGAGCGAATAGTGGCTGTGCAAAACACCTTTGGGGTTGCTGGTGGTGCCCGAGGTGAACGCGATGAGGGTGACCGAGGCCGGGTCGACCCGGGCGACGCCGGGCAGTGGCTCGTCGTCGAGCAGGTCGGTGAAGGTGCGGTCGATGATGCCGGTGATGGGGACGTCGGCGGCGATCGCCGGATCGTAGGTGAGGCTGCCGAACGACTCCGGGAAGATGAACACTTTCGGCTCGACCTCGCCGAGGATGAATGACACCTCCTTGGGGCCGTAGAAGTGGACGATAGGCACCACGGTGGCACCCAGGAACGCCGACGCCCAGAACGTCGCCGCGGCCTCCATCCAGTTGGGCAACTGGAAGGCGATCACGTCTCCGGGCCGCACGCCGCGCTTGGCCAGGCCGGACGCGAGCCTGCGTGCCACGTTCTCGACGTCGGCGAAGGTGCCCCGCCAGGGACGCAGGCGCGAGTGGACGTTGAACTCGGTGTCGGGGGCGGCGGACAGGCCCTTGCTCAGGAGGTCTCCGATGGTTTCATCGGTCCACCACCCGTTGGCCAGGTATTTCTCGGTGAGGTCGGCGGGAATCGGTCGCATGTGGACATCTCCTCAGGGCTGCTGAGTCGGCAGTGACGGACGTTCTCATCTATGAGAATGCCAATCTCGCAGACAGAGAGCAACCTGTTCGGGAGATGTGGGGTGGCGGGGTTTCGTCAGGAGGCGGGCCGGAGGCTGCGCAGGGTGCGGGCGACGTAGTCGTCGAGCATGGCTCCGCGGCCCGGGCCCTCACCGATGGTGACGAGCAGTGCGTACAGGCCCAGTAGGAAGAAGATCGCGGAGTTCATCGAGTCGAGGTCCGGGTCGACCCCGCCGCCGGCAATGGCGTCATCGAACAGCGCCACCAGCGACAGGACCAGCGGGTGGTCGAGACCCTCCTCGGCGATGGGCCGGGTGGTGGAGAAATGCGACGCCAGGAAGTCCCGGAACAGGGGGCGCCCCAGCGTGGACTCGAGCTCGGCGAGCAGGTCGACGGCCTTGTGCAGGGCCGCGCCCAGACCGGGCGAGGTGGCCAGGAACTCGTCCATCCTGTCGGCCATCAGCCGTTCCTCGCGGGCCTCGAGTTCGAGCAGCACATGCTCCTTGGTGGGGAAGTGGAAGAAGAAGGTGGAATGGGCGACACCCGCCTCGGAGACGATGGTGGCGATGTCGGCATCGGCCATGCCCACCCGGCCGAACTCGGCGGTCGCCGCGGTCAGCAGTTTCTCGCGTGTCTGCAGCCGCTTGGCTTCCCTCGTCAGCCGCTCTTCCGCCACAACCCACCTCTGCTTGCCGGCGCTCAGTACCGACCTATTCAAACTCAGTGGCAAGGCTGCGCGCAGACGTTAGCGGGACTCAGGGCAGTTCGACCTTCTCCGCGAGCCAGCGGCCGTCGTGTTTGGTCATCGTGACGCGGATGCGGCTGCGGTCGATGCGGGGCTGGGTGTTGGAGACGTTCTGGACGGTCTGGTCGACGAACATCACGACCACCACCTTGTCGGTGGACGCCGACACCACGCCCGAGGCGAGGACGGTGCCCTTGGCCTGGGCCTTGTTGTCGATGAGGAGTTGCCGCAGCTGATCGCTGGACTTGGCGTACATCTGGTGGAACTCGCCCGCCGAACCGGCCAGCACCGCGTTGAAGTCCTTGTCGAGGGAGTTGGCGCTGACGCTGGTGAGGGTGGTGGTGAACTGGCGTGCGGCCACGACCGCTGCGTCGGCGGCCTTGTCGGTGTTCTCCGCTGAACGCCACTGGGTGCCGAACCACGCGGTGCCCGCGACGCCGGCGACGGCCAGGAGAGCCAGGACGATCACGCCGATCCGGCGGGACCGCGCGCTGCCCAGCGTGGTGCGCAGCCGGGACAGAACGGACGGGCCGGACTTCTTCTCGGCCTTCTCCGTTGCCGGCTTGGCGTCGTCCTCGTCGTTGGTCTTGGTCTTCGGGGTTTCGGTCTTCGGGGCCTTGGTCTTCGGGGACTTGTCCGTCGACGTCCCGGCGGACTCTGCGTCGTCGGCATCGGCCGGGTAGTGGTCGTCGTCCGCAGTGGCCCGGGAGTCGGCGGCGCTGTCCTCGGCGACGGATTCCGCTGCCGCCGATTCTTCTGCCCCGGACTCTGTTGTGCCGGATTCGTCAGCACTGGTGACGGTGTCGGCGTCGGCCTCGTCGACCGGGTGGTCGGCCTTCTCGTCAGTGCGGTCGGACAGTGTGCGTGTCATGGTGTGTCTCCTGTGTCCGGTTGGGCTAGTTGGGCTTCTTGCCGGTGGGCTTGCCGAGAGTGGGGTTGTCGATGGTCGGTTCGGCCTTGGGGAGCGGCCAGGGCTGGTTGGGCAGCACCGGACCCGCGTACGGGAGAGGGATGCTCAGCGGGCCGGTGGGCGTGGGGTTGGCGCGGGCTCGCGGGTCGGCGCCGTCGGGGATGGTGTTGGTGTCGTCGCCGGGTGGCCGCGGAGCGTTGCGGGCACCCCGGATCAGCACACTCGGATCGTTGTTGGGGCAGTACGTATACAGGTACGGCTCCGGGAAACTCGGCTCCGACGAGGCGAACCGCGGCAACTGCAGGTAGTCGCACGCCGCGCGCGGGTACACGTTGAGCGCACCCCAGATGCCGCCGTCGTGCATCGTGTACGTGAGCGCCTTGAGAACCGATCCGCGGCCGCTGGCCGGGAAGAAGAAGTCGTTGAGGGCCGGCAACCGCTGATAGACCAGCTGTGTCACGGTGGTCAGATTGCCCAGCAACTGCACCATCGTCGGCGAGTTGTCGGCGATGACGGCGTCGATCGAGGACAGCAGCGGCGGGGTCTGCTTCAGTAAGGTCTTGTAGCCGTTCGCTTTCCGGGACACACCGGTGAACAGGGTGTCGAGGTCGCGGGAGGTCTCACGGATTGCCCCGCCGCCCTCACCCAGGGTGGTGAGCACCACCCGGCTCGAGCGGATCAGCGAGGTGGTCTGCGGCAGCACCGAATCCAGGGTGGAGATCAGGAACGTACCGCCGTCGATGATGTCGCGCAGCTTCTCCGGGCCCGCCTTGCTGACGCCGAGTTCGTCGCGGATCGTCTCCAGCTGCTCGGGTTTGATCTGCGCGAGCATGCCGTCCATGTCCTCGAGCAGGGTGGCCAGCGGGGTGGGTGTGCTGCCGGGTTCGCGGACGCTGATCTCGGCGCCGTCGGTCAGGTATGGCCCGCTCGTTCCGGTGGGCCGGAAGTCGACGTATTGTTCACCGGCGAACGATAGTCCGGCCACCCGTACCGCGGAATCGCGCGGGATACGCGCGTCGGCCTCGATCTTCAGCACCGCCTCCACGCCGTCGCCGGTGAGGTGGACCGCCGACACCGAACCGACCTTCACGCCGCGCACCGTCACCTCGCGTTCGGGGAGGAGACCGCCGGAATCCGCGAACCGGACGCGGACGGAGATGGTGTCGTCGGCATTCATCCCGAACACCGACACCGCGTGATAGGCGATGCCGAGCAGCAGGACCAGGACCAGCCCGAAGGCCGAGAGCCACAGCCGGTGCCTGACGGCCGCGCGGACAGTGGTGACGATTCCGCGGGCCGGCAGGTCGGCCGCCCGTGCGAGGGGGCCTGCCCGGAAGTCGGTGCGGGTGGTCATCGGGGTGCCGTCCTGCCCGGCGCGGTGGAGCGGGGTGGGGCAGTCGCCTTCGTGGTCGGCTGCGGCTTCTGGGTTCCCTGGGCCTTCTTCTGGGTCTTCTTCTGGGACCGGGGGGTCCGTGGATCGAGTACGTCGTCGCCGGGCCCGAACTTCATCTTCAGGCGCAGCAGCGAGTACATGATGGTGCCGGCGAAGTTGTCGATGTCGATCGTGCCGGGCACCCGGCTGCCCGGGTCGGCGGAGTGCCGGAAGTCGCCGAGCGCGCCGACCGACAGGTCCTCCAGGTCGGCGTCGACGTGGGCGCCGGTGGAGTTGATGATCTTGAGCACGGGCGGCAGCAGCTTGTTCATCTTGGCGAGCGAGGCCCGAGGATCGGTGGCGGCCTTGTTGAGTTCGTAGGAGATGCGGTTGATGCTCGCCGCGAGATGCTGGGTCTTGCCCGTGGCCACAGACGGGAACGTCGACAGCGTGGTGCTGATGGCGCCGACCTTGTCGACGAGGGCGAGGATGTCGTCGGTGTTGGCCGAGATCACGTCGATGGCCGGGCCTGCCGCGGCAAGGGATTCGGTGAGCGTGGACTGCCGCGCCGACAGCGTCTGCACCAGCCGGTCGGTCTGTGCGAGCGCGACGCGGATGTCGCCGGAGCGCTTGGACAGTTTGTCGATCAGCGAGGTGGACTGTGCCACCAGGTCGGCCAGCGCCGCCCCCTTGTCGCCCACCGCGTCGCCGAGACCGTTGAGCAGTTTGGTCAGGTCGCGCAGCACGCCCCCGTTGACGAGCATCGCCGACGACGCGAGGACCTGCTCGATGGTGGCCGCCGCCGACGTATCCGACAGCGGTATCTTGTCACCGTTCTGGATGGTCGCCGTCGTGGACGGATCCTTGGGCGGGGTCACGGCCACGAACACCTCACCGAGCGGGGTGGCGGTGCGCAGTTCGGCGCCGGTGCCCACCGGCAGGGTCACGTCGTCACGGATCCGCAGGGTGACCACGGCCGTGTAGTCGCGGACCGTCATCGACGACACCTCGCCGACGTCGGCGCCGGCCAGGCGCACCTTGGCGCGTTCGGGAAGGTTCAGAGCATTGGTGAATTCGGCTGTGACGCTGTAGAAGTCGCCACCACCATCGCCGCGCTGCGGCAGTGGCAGGTCTTCGAGGCCGACGCCGCACCCGGACAGCAGGGCGGCGGTCGTGGCCAGGGTTGTGGTGGTCACGGCGACTCTCCAGCGTGGACGGGTGGTCATTTCGCCAGCCCCTCAAGCATCGAACTCAGGCCGAAGTCGGGGCCGAAGTCCTTGGGAGTGCCTGTGGCGCAACCCCTGTCCTTCATCTGCAGCACGTTGCAGATCTCTTTCATCAGCGTGCCGTGGGTGAAGACGTGGTCGAGGACGCCGTGCACGCGGGCCGCGCCGCGCGGGATGTCGATGACGTTCCACACGTTGTCCATCAGCAGCGGCGTCACATTCAGGAACTCCTTCAACTGCCGCTGATAGTCGACGAGGGTTTTGGTGACCGTCTGCGCGCCGGTGACGGTCGTCGCCATGTCGTCGCGGCGGGTGGTGAGGAGCTTGGTGGCCTCGCCGAGGATCGAATTGATCTGTGCGCCGGTGGTTCCCCAGCCGATGCGCTGGTCGGCGAACAGGTCGCTGATCTGCTGCACCGACGATCCGAAGCTGCGGATCAACTTGTCGTTGTCGGCGGCGGCCTGGGTCAGGCTCGAGAGGTTCTTGACGGTCGCGGTGATGGCCTCGCCGGTACGGTCGCCGCCGTCGTCGCCGACGGCGAGGGCCTGCGACAGCTTGGTGAGCGCGGACCGGATGTCGGGGCCGTTCCCGTCGGTGATGGCCGCCGCCGTCGACAGCAGCTCCGATACCGGCCCGCCGCCCCTGCCGTCGCCCTGCAGGCTCTGTGCGAGGTCCTCGGTCATGGCCAGAGTGCGGTCGAGTTCGACGGGGACGCGGGTCTTGTCGATGGTCTGACCCGACCGCAGGCGCGGTCCGCCCTCGTAGACGGGGGTGAGTTCGATGTGCCGGTCGGTGAGCACCGACGTGGACACGGTGACGGCGGTGACGCCGGCGGGCACCGGGGTGTCGGCATCGAGTTCCATCCCGACCTCGACGTAGCTGCCGCGTGGGGTGATGGAGGTGACCTTGCCGATCGTCATACCCAGTACCGCAACGGCATTACCCTCGTAGAGGCCCGCCGTGCTGTCGAACTTGGCGACGACGTTCATGGTGTGGTCGGACTCGCGCCACGTCGTGACGGCACCGGCCACGAGTACGGCGACGGCGATCAGCGCGACAGCCACTTTGATGAGCGTTTTCACTGGCAGTCCTTGAAATACTTCGGCAGATTGACCAGCTCGGCCTTTTCTGAGACCGCGCACATCCACGAGTCGATGAACGGGCCCGCGACGGAGGAGAAGTCGACCTCGTTGCCGGTGCCGGTGGTATTGGTGAAGTTGCGCAACGGGACCGGGAGGATCTCCAGGGTGTTGCGCATCAGCGCGTCGTTGCGTTGCAGCGTGGTCAGCAGTCCGTTGAGGTTGGTGATGAGTGCCTGCAGGCCGGAATTGTCGTCGACGACGAGGGTCTTCAGTTTGCCCACCACCTCGGTGGTGGCGTTGAGCAGCCGCGTGATCGTGTACTGCCGTTGCAGCAGGGCCCGGAGGAGCGAGTCGCCGGAGGTGACCAGTTCGCCGAGGTTCTTCTGCTGATCGCGCACCACCGTGGTGAGTTGCTGTGTGCTGGTGAGCAACCCACCGATCTGGGAGCGACGATCGGCCAGGATCGTCGACAGGTTCTGCACATTGGTGAGGACCTGCGGGATGAGCGCGGGGGTGTCGTCGAGCTGGTGGGCGAGAGTGGTCATCGAGGTGGCGATGTCGTCGGCGTCGACCTTCTCGAAGGTGACCGTGGCGTCCTGCAGGACTTCCTGCAGCGTGTACGGAACCTCCGTGTGCGACAACCTGATCGTGGCATCTCTGAGCGAGCCCTTGCCCGCCGGTTTCAGGTCGATGTACCGGGAACCGAGAAGGGTGGTGAGCTTGATGGACGCCCGCGTCGCCGGTCCGAGGTCGACGTTGTCGTCGACCTGCATGTCGACGCGTACCAGCTTGCCGGCGAGCGCGGTCTTGGTGACCGTACCCACCTGCACGCCTGCCACATTGACCGCGTCGCCCTTGGAAATCCCCGCGGCCTGGGCGAATTCGGCATGTATCGGGCGTTTGCCGACGCCGCTCGAGGTGATCTGCAGGGCAACGAAGATGATCAGGGCCAGGATCAGCAGCGCGGTGGTGCCCACGAGAGCCTTGTTCCGTTCGGCCAGCGGGGTGCGCAGCCACATGTTCAGTCGTTGCAGCATGGCGCTCACCTGCAGATCGGGGATTGTTTGATGCTCCCGCCGGTGGCGGTCGCGACGATGGTGGGGATGACGGTGCTCAGCGCCGGGACGAAGGTGGCGTTGAGATTGCACAGGTAGGTCTCGATATACGCACCGCCCTGCGTCGCCCGCGCGAGGCCTTTGAGCAGCGGCGGCAGGTTGAAACCGAGATAGCCGAAAGCCTCCTTGTTGCCCAGGAAATGGCCTAGAAAACCGGGTTCGCGGTCGAGCATCGTGGTGAACTCCGGTAGCGCCTGCGAGGTGAGGACGGCCGCCCTGTCGACCACCTTGGTGGTGACGTCGATGTTCTTGAGGAACTGGTCCTGCTGCGACGACAGTCCGGTGAGCACGTCACGGGTGCTGCGCACCACCGTGTCGATCTCGCCGCGCTGTGTGGCGAACACCCCGACGATGTCGGACAGATTGGTGATGACACGGCCCAGCAGATCGTCGTCACCGGTGAGCGACTTGGCGAGTTCGGAAGTCTGCGCGATCAACTGAGCGATCGACCCGGAATCACCCTGCAGGGACCGGATCAGCGCGGTGGTGATGTTGTCGACCTGCTCGGGGTCGAGGACGCTGAACAGCGGCTCGAAACCGTTGAGCAGCGCCGAGATGTCGAACGACGGCTCGGTGCGGTCGAGTGGGATCTCGTCGCCCGGCAGCGGCCGGGGATCGGTCGTGTCGTCGCGCGAGAGTCCGAGGTAGCGCTGCCCGACGATGTTCTGATAGGTCACCGACGCCCGGGTGCGCGAGTCGACGGTCTGCTTCTTCTCCACCCGGAACCGGACCTTGGCCACCGCCCCGTCCAGGGACACCTTGTCGACGCGGCCGACGCGGATGCCGGCCATGCGCACGTCGTCGCCCGCCTTGAGTCCGGTGACGTCGGTGAATCGTGCCGTGTACGCGGTGGTGTCGCCGTCGACGCCGCGCCGCAGGGTCGTCACCACGGTGGAGGTCAGGGCGATCGAGACGATCAGGAACACGATCATCCCGATCAGCGGTCTGCGCACACTCATCGCGGTGTGCCCCCTTCGCTCACGGGGGAAACGGTGATGTCGGCGCCGCGGGTCACCGGGCCCAGCAGCAGGGTGGAGGTGACGGGGTTGCCGCCGACGAGGGTGCCGAGCTGCTGCTGTTCGGCCTGGCTGCCCACCGACCCGACATTGCCGCCCATATTCGCTACGGGCTTGTAACCCTTTGTCACAGCTGATTTCTTCCCCGAGTATCTGGGTGCGGTGACGACGGTGGGGGCCGTCTGGCAGCTGTCGCCCTCCATCGTCCCGTAGCGCGGGCAGTCGGCGCGCGTGTACAGGCGGTGCGGGGTGACCTGGAGCCGGAACTTGCCGCGCGCGTTCTGCTGGCCCTCGGGCCAGAACTCGGTGAACCACTTGTCGGAGATCTCGGCGATCGCCACCACGGTTCCGGTGAACGAATAGCCGCCGCGCGCAACGACGTCGGCGATGGGTGCGGCCTCGCGGGTGATCTGCTTGAGCTTCGCGGCGTTGTTGCGCATCGCGGTGTCGATGGTGCCGGTGGTGGTGATGCCGGCCGACAGCAACGTCCGCAACTGGCTGGACTCGGCCACCACCGTCTGCATCGGCGCCACCGACGAGTGCAGGGCATCGAGCAGGTCGGGCGCCGACTTGCGCAGTGCGGTCACCGATTCGGTGAGACCGTCGAGCAGCGACGGCCCGCCCGGTGTCATCACCGCGTTGATCTCACGGGTGATGCGGCGCAATTGCGCACCCGCCGCCACGATGTCGGTGCCGCGCCGGTCGGTGGCGGTGGTGACGGCGGCGAGCAGCCCGACGGTGGTGTCGCCGGGTTCGCGGGCCGAGGAGGCCACGATGTCGCGGATCTTCGACAGCGCCGTCTGGAACTGGACGGTGTCGTTGTCGCGGTTCTCGGTGATCACGTCGCCGCCGCGCAGGCCGCGCGAGGCGGAACCGCCTGTGTCGCCTAGTAATTGGACCGATGACACGGCGAACAGGTTGCTGGGAACCACGCGGGCGGTGACGGTGTTCGGGATACCTTTGGCCCGTTCGGGTTCGAGGGCGATCCTCACCACGGTGCGCTTGCCCCGGATTCCCGGGGTGACGGCACGGACCGATCCGACGATCACGCCGTGGTACTTCACATCGGAACTCTTCGGCAGGCCGTCGCCGACGTCGGACAACTCGGCGGTGACCGTGACCGAATCAGTCAGCGAGCCACGGGCTTTGAGGACCGTCGCGGCGAGGATCACGGCCACGACGGTGACGGCGACCAGCGCGCTCACCGCCAGTGTGCGCGTGCTGGTGCCTCTGGGGCCCTGTTCGTAGATCGCTGTCATGCCCTACCCGCTCAATCGGGCCGCGGAGTCGATGCCCCAGAACAGAATGGTCGCGATGAGGTTGGCGACGATCATCGCCGAGATCGCCGCCCGCATCGCCCGGCCCGCGGCCGTGCCCACCCCCTGCGGTCCGCCGCTGGCGTAGAAGCCGTAGTAGCACTGGATGATAGAGGTGATGATGACGAAGATGATCGCCTTGGCCAGCGAGTACAGCACGTCGACGGGGCTGAGAACCAACTGGAAGTAGTGCTGGTAGGTGCCATTGGACAGCCCGCCCGACAGGAACACCACCGCCTGCACCGCAAGGTAATTCAGTGCCAGGCACAGCAGATACAGCGGGACCACGGCGATGACGGCGGCGAACAGCCGGGTGGACACCAGATAGGGGATCGGCCGGATCGCGATGCTTTCGAGTGCGTCGATCTCCTCCGAGATCCGCATCGCACCGAGCTGCGCGGTGAACCGGCAGCCGGCCTGGGAGGCGAACGCCAACGACGCCATCAGCGGGGCGAGTTCGCGGGTGGCGGCGGTGGAGGCCACCATGCCGGTGGCCGGTTCCATGCCGAGCATCTGCAGCGCGTTGTAGCCCTCGATGCCGACGATCGCCCCGCCGGCCGCGCCGAGCACGAGGATCACGCCCGCGGTGCCGCCGCCGACGACGATCGACCCGTTGCCCCACGTCACATCGGACAGCACCCGCTGGGTCTCCTTGGCATAGTGCTTGACCGCCAACGGGATCGCGCCGATGGCGCGGACACAGAACCAGGCGAGGTGACCGAGCCGGAGCCACCATGCGGTGACCGCCTTGGTAGCGACGACCAGCGGCCGGGTACCGGGCGGATAGTAGGGAGCGGGTGCGGCCATCAGAAACCTGTCCGGGGAAAGAGCATCACGTAGAGCTGGGTGAAGCCGACGTTCACCAGCATCAGCAGGATGATCGACGCGACCACCGTGGCGTTGACCGCATTGGCCACCCCGGCAGGGCCGCCGCTGGTGTTCAAGCCCTTGTGACAGGCCACGATTGCCACGATCGCGCCGAACACGGCGGCCTTGATCATGGTGAGGATGAAGTCGTTGACGGTGGCGAACGAGGCGAACGTGGTGACGAAGGTGCCGGGGGTTCCGTTCTGCACGAACACGTTGAAGATGTAGCCGGAGAAGAAGCCGACGAAACAGATCACGCCGGTGAGGCAGACGCTGACCAGCACGGCGGCCACCATGCGCGGCACCACCAGGCGCTGGATCACCGACAGGCCCATCACCTCCATCGCGTCGATCTCCTCACGGATCGTGCGGGAACCGAGGTCGGCGCACACCGCCGATCCGGCCGCCGCCGCCATCAGCAGGGCCGCCACCATCGGCGCGCCCTGCCGGATGACGGCCAGACCGCTCGCGGCCCCCGCCAGGGAGGTGGCGCCCACCTGTGCGGCCAGCAGCGCGAACTGGATCGACAGGGTCATGCCGATGGGGATGGCCACGAACACCGTCGGCAGCGCCGACGCCGACGTCATGAACGCCGCCTGCCGCACGAACTCTTTCCACGGAAACCGCAGCGCGATGATGTCGGTGACCAGGAAGACGAGCGCCTGCCAGCCCAGCACGACCTGCCCGCCGACGGTGGCGAGCGAGGCGATCGGGTGGCGTCGGGCGTACCCGCGCATCCAGTTGCCGATCTCGGCCGACGCCGACGGCGGTGCCGGGGCGCCGTCAGGGGTGCTGACGGCGGCGACCGCGCGTTCGGGCACCGCGACGGTGTCGGCCGGGGGTGTGTCCACCTTCGGCCGGTCGACGGTTGTCATAGGGAATCCTGAGGTCAGATGTACCAGCCGCCGTTGACGCCGATCACTTGGCCGGTGATGAACCCGGCCTGCTCGGAGCACAGGAACACGGCGGCGGCGGCGATGTCGTCGGGCTGACCGGTGCGCCGGACAGGGGTCATCATGGCCAGGTCGTCGAGTTTGGGCAGCAGGCCGGCCTCGACGGCGGTGTCGGCCATCGGGGTGGCGATGATCGACGGCGGAATCGTGTTGGCGGTGATGCCCTGCGGCGAGAACTCGAAGGCGAGTGCCTTGGTGAGAGCGATGACGCCACCCTTGGACGCCACGTAGTGACCGCGGTCGGGGGCGCCGGACTGGGCGCTCGACGACGAGATGGTGACGATGCGTCCCCAGCCACCGGCCTGCATGTCGGGGATCACCGACTGGGTGGAGTTGAACGTCCCGGTGAGGTTGACCCCGATGACCCGGTTCCATTCCTCGGCGGTGATGTCGGTGAACGGGGTCTGCGCGTCGATGCCGGCACTGGTCACGAGAATCTCGACGGGACCGAACTTTTCGCGAACCTGACCGACGGCCTTGTCGACGCTGGTGCGGTCGGCGACGTCGACGTGCAGGCCGATCGCCTCACCGCCGGCGGCGACGATCTTCGCGGCCACCGATTCGGCGCCCTCGGTGTTGAAGTCGAGGGCGGCGACGCGATGCCCGGTGGCACCGAGCTGTTCGGCGACCGCGGCGCCGATCCCCGATCCGCCGCCGGTGACGATCGCTACCCGGCTCTTGTTTGCGCTCATGCCTTCTCGCTTTCGATGGGGGTGAACTCCAGATGCAGCTCGGTGAGTCCACGCAGGATGTAGGTCGGTTCGAAGTCGTAGTGCCGGTCGCCCTCGGGGCCGTGGTGCTCCTCGGAGATGCGGATGTCGGCCATGCGGTCGAGGAACTTCTCGATGGTCACCAGCCCCTCGGCCCGGGCCAGCGGGGCACCGGGGCAGGAGTGGATGCCGCGGCCGAACGCCAACTGCTCGCGCACGTTCGCGCGGTCGATGTCGAATTCGTTGGGTTCGGTGAAGGTTTCGGGATCCCTGTTGACCGCACCGGGGCAGATCATCACCGTCGAACCGGCCGGGACATCGGTGCCCCCAAGGGTGGTGTCGCGCACCGCAACCCGGAAATCGCTCTTGACCGGGCTCTCCAGTCGCAGCGTCTCCTCGATGAAGGTGGGGATGAGGCTGCGGTCATCGCGCAGCTTCTGCTGCAGGTCGGGGCGCTCACCGATCACGCGCAGCGCGGCGGTGATGAGCTTGGTGGTGGTCTCCTGACCGGCTGCGAACAGGAACGTAGCGGTGCGCACCACCTCGACGAGTTCGGGAATGGAGCCGTCGCGGTAGGTGGCCTGCGCCAGCAGCGTCAGCACGTCGTCGCGCGGAGTCTCGCGGCGGTCGGCGAGGTAGGCGGTGAACTTGTCGTCGAGCCACTGCAGCGGGTTCTCGGCCATCACCTCCTTGTCGAGGGCGCCGGGCCGGGCACCCTTGCGGGGCGAGCCGAGGACGGTGCGGAACTCCTCGTGGTCCTCCTCCGGGACGCCGAGGAGATCGGCGATCGTCAGCAGCGCGAATGACTTTCCGTAGTGGCCCATCAGCTCGCACGAGCCGGTGGCGATGAACTCGTCGATGAACTGATCGGCCAGGCGCGTCATGAACTCCTTGTTCTCCCCGATGCGCTTGGGGGTCAGGAGCCGGCTCAGGAGGCTGCGGGCACGGGCATGATCGGGCGGATCCATGGTGACCATGTGCTCGTGCAGCGGCAGCTCGGTGCGGTGGGCGGCGATCTGCTCGCTGATGTCGCTGCCCTCAGGCGTGAACGGCAGACCCGGGAACGGCCCCGACACCGAGATGCACGACGAGTAGTTGTCGGGGTCTTTCAGGACGGTGACCGCCTCGGCATGGCCGGTGACCGCGAAGACACCCATGTGGGATTCGCGGGTGACCGGGCACTTGCTGCGTAGTTCGTCGAAGTACGGGTACGGGTTGGGAACCAGTTCCTGGGCGGTGAAAAAGTCCAGGTCCAGGATGCCGCTGTCGTGGTCTTTGAGCTCGCTCACGGGTGTCTCCTCTGTCCGAATTGTGCGTTGCCGGGGCGGGTGTCACGTCGTTGTGGCACGACGGCCGGGGCTGTGCGGTTCGTGTGTGCGGGGGCTGAAGTCCGCGGAGTCGGGATGCTGAGCACTCGCTCAGCAATGTGACTAGGATTACCAGTCGGGAGTAGTGCGGTCAAGGTCACTGTCGAAACCTGGCCGGACCTGATGACGCTGTGGCACGGTTTGTCGGAATGGAGGTACCAGAATGGGTGACGGGCGCCGGGTCGGAGCGCGCGATGGGGCGAGCAGAATGGCGCTGCTCGATGCGGCCGAACGCTTGATGGTGGAAAGTGGTTACGCCGCAGTCACTTCCAGGAAGGTCGCGGAGGCGGCCGGGCTGAAGCCGCAATTGGTGCATTACTACTTCCGAACCATGGATGAACTCTTCATGGAGATGTTCCGGCGCAGAGCGGACGAGGGGGTGCGGACCCAGCGTGCGCTGCTCGACTGTCCGCAACCGCTGTGGGCGCTGTGGCAGTTCAGCATCGACCCGCAGATCGCGGCGTACACCACCGAACTGCTGGCGCTGGCGAACCACCGCAAGGAACTGCGTGCCGAGATCGCCCGCTACTCCGCCGAATTGCGTGCCGAGGCGCAGGTGATGGTCGAGAAGACATTCGCCAACGCCACAACCAGATACGGCGACGTACCGCCCGCTGTCGCGATCGTCGTCCTCACCAGCGTGTCGCGCGTGGTGATGATGGAGGAGTCGCTGGGATTCTCCGACGGCCACCGCGAATCGTTCGCCTTCATCGAGTCCGTCCTGACTGAGCTCGAGGGTGAGCCGCAGCAGTATTACGTGCCGCCGGCCTCGCCATATCCCACCTCCCGGGGCGAGAACTGATCCGGCTTGTGCGGGACCGGGGGTCGGTGGCGGGCGTGTGAGAACCATGTTTCCATAATACGAGAACATCGGATACAGTGACCGAGAATCAGAGAATCACTGGAGGGATGATATGCCCAAAGCCCTGGCGCCGGAGATCTCCACCTGGCCCGACGCGAATCCCCAGCTCATCGGCAGTCGCTGCGGAACGTGCGAGTTCGTGACCTTTCCCGCGCAAGACCGCTGCCCCAACTGCAGCACCGCAGGCATGACCGAGGAACTGCTGCCGCGGGCCGGAACGATCGTCGCGTGGACCGTGCAGAACTTCCCGCCCGGCGCGCCCTATGTGGGGCCGGTGGGGGAGGACTTCGAACCGTTCGGTGTCGGCCTCGTCGAACTCGACGGCGTGGTGCGCGTGGAGGGCCGGCTCACCGAGAACGACCCGGCGAAGATCGATTTCGGGCAGCGCGTCGAGCTGACGATGATCCCGTTCGCCGTCGACGACCACGGAGAAGACCTGTACACCTTCGCATTCCGGAGCATCGCACAATGACGAATGACGTAGCCATCATCGGCGTCGGCCTGCATCCGTTCGGCCGATTCCCCAAGACCGCCATGGAAATGGGGGCCGAGGCCATCGGCCTGGCCCTCGACGACGCCGGTCTGGAATGGAAGGACATCCAGTTCGGATTCGGCGGCAGCTATGAGATCTCCAACCCGGACGCGGTGACCCGGCTGGTCGGCCTGACCGGCATCACCTTCACCAACGTGTTCAACGCGTGCGCCACGTCGGCCAGTGCCATCGCGCAGACCGCCGACACCATCCGGCTGGGCACCTACGACATCGGCATCGCCGTCGGCATGGACAAGCATCCGCGCGGCGCGTTCACCGACAATCCGGCGAAACTGGCTCTGCCGCAGTGGTATGCGGAGAACGGGCAGTTCCTTACCACCAAGTTCTTCGGGATGAAGGCCAACCGCTACATCCACGATCACGGCATCTCCCCGCGCACGCTGGCGCGGGTGGCGGCCAAGAACTTCCGCAACGGTGAGAAGAACCCGAATGCCTTCCGCCGCACACCCATCAGCGAGGACGACATCCTGAACTCGCAGATGGTGAACTACCCGCTCACCCAGTACATGTTCTGCTCGCCCGACGAGGGTGCGGCGGCGGTGATCATGTGCCGCGGCGACCTCGCGCACAAGTTCACCGACAAGCCGGTGTTCCTGCGGGCCAGTGAGATCCGCACCCGGCGAGCCGGTGCCTACGAGGTGCACGCCACCTCCGCACCACTCGACGAGGATGTCTCGCCGACGGTGTACGCGGCCCGTGCCGCCTACGAGCGCGCCGGCATCGGCCCCGAGGATGTCGACATCGCCCAGCTGCAGGACACCGACGCCGGTGCCGAGGTGATCCACATGGCCGAGACCGGTCTGTGTAAAGACGGTGAGCAGGAACAACTTCTGGCCGAAGGTGCCACCGAGATCGGTGGTTCCATCCCCATCAACACCGACGGCGGTCTCATCGCCAACGGTGAACCGATCGGGGCGTCGGGCCTGCGGCAGATGCATGAACTGGTCAAGCAGTTGCGCGGCGAATGCGGCGACCGCCAGATTCCCGGCAGTCCGCGCGTCGGTCTCGCCCAGGTCTACGGAGCCCCCGGCACCGCCTCGGCGACGATCGTCTCGCTCTAGCCTCGTCTGCAGATCCACCCGAAACCGCGGGATCCTCCGTCGGTTTCGGGTGGATCTTGCTGTTGTGGGTGGAAGTGCGGGGGGTCAGCCGGCGGTGGCGTTGGCTGCGGGCTGGTCGATCCAGCCGTCGGCGATCAGCTCGACGAGAAGCTGTGACTTGTTGTTCACCGTCCGGCCCGCCAGGGTGTACCGCGCCACGACCCTGCGGAAGTGGGAGCGGACCGTGCTTTCGGAGATGTAATGGCGGCGCGCCGTCTGATAGATGGTCGCGCCGAGGGCGTAGGTGGTGATGACCTCCCGCTCGCGGGCGCTCAGGTGGACCCTGTCTTGTGCGGGGGTGGTGCAGTGGGTGGTGAGCAGCTCGCGCAGCCGGTCCGCCGCACCCGCGTCGTCGGGCAGACAGATCACGCCGTCGCCGGATGATCCGTCGTCGTAGATCGCAATGATCGCGGGGACGAGGCTTCGCAGCCGGGCGAGGTGAGCAGGGTCCCGCACGATCGCCACCCGGCAGGCGGGCAGCGGTGCGGCCCCGACATCGGCCAGGACGGCCCGGTAACCGAACGAACCGACGAGGGCGAGGAGCGCGGCGTCGGCGAAATCGTTCCGCCGGACGATCACGACGTCGTAGGCGACGGGCAGTGGTCGGAGGGTGACCGCGGGTCGATCGTTGATGGTGCTTGTCATGGCCGCTCCCTGTCTCTGCGTACGCTGCCCGGCTACCGCTCTGCCTGATCGCCACCGCTTACGGGTGGCGGACATTGTTCGGTATCGGACCAGACCAGTATGCTCAATGAGTATTGAGTACGCAATGTTCAAATGGGAGCGGGATGGCGCAAGAACCGGGCGCGAGCAGGTCGAAGATCAAGCGCAAGCCTCGGATGAATCCGGTCGAGGTGCGTCGGCGTGCGCTCGCCACCGCCGAGCAGATGGTGCTCACCGACGGGCTGATGGTCAGCATGGACCACATCAGCCTGGAGGAGATCATCGTGCGGGCGCAGGTCTCGCGCAGCGCCGTGCACCGGATGTGGCCGCGCAAGGAGGACTTCTTCGCCGACCTGCTGGTCCAGCTCGCCGACCGATCCGATGTCTCGCCGTCGGTATTCGATCCTCAGTCGCTTGCCGTGGCCATGGCCGCCCTGCGGGCGCAGATCGATCAGCTCGTGACGCCGGAAGGGCGGCTCGCGGTTCTGGTGGAGATCTGCCGGCAGGGAGCGATCCGCAACTTCGAGGCCAACCTGATCGAGGAATCGTGGCATGCGTTCGTCGTGTTGTCGGCGACCGGTATGTCGTTCGACGACGAGGTGCGCGCCACCCTCGGCGCCAAACTGGCGGCCTCCGAACGCAACTACGTCGACGGGATGGCACAGTTCTACTCGCTGCTGCTGCCGATCCTCGGCCGGCGCATCCGTCCGCAATTCGGCGGGCAGGCGCTCAACCTTCCGTCGGACTACCTGTACCTGGCCGAGGTGTGCTCGTCGGCCATTCAGGGGCAGGTGCTACGGGCGGGTATCACCGGCGGTGATCTGCTGCCCGACCTGCGCATGCCCACCGCCGACGCCGACCCGTTCGGCACCGGGTTGGCCAAGCCGTGGACCGGTCCCGCCCTGACCTTCACCTCAACGATGGTTGCCATGACCGAACCGATCCGCGACTACGTCTTCGACCGCGACGAGACCGAACGGCAGGTCACCGTGGCCATCGAGTATGTCGAGAACGCGCGCACCGCACGGGATTCCGACGGTGTGGAGCCGGTGCCGGAGTAGCTCCCGGCCCGGATGAGGCGCCAGGTCCAGGGCCGAGTGTGCAAGCGGTTGAGTTCCGGTGCGGTCCGAACGTGTCCGATTTGCTGAAATCCACCCCTCGGACGCTTAGCGGGGCTAACGTTTGGGGTGCGTTGAATCGGAAGGAAACGATATGAGCATCATCTCCAAGCGCAATGCGGTAGGGACGCTGTCGGCCGCCTTCGTGGCCGCGGCAGCGACGGTCGCCCTCGGCGTGGGCTCCGCGTCGGCCGCAGCCAAGGACATCAAGGTTCAGGAACCATTGGGAGGCTATGGAACCGGCTGTACCTACAAGGTAAGCGCGAATGTCACAGAGGCCGGAGACGCGTACTTCTACGAGCGTGAGAAGGGCGGCGAGTGGGTCGAGCTGAAGAAGGCCGAGGTCAAGAAGGCCGGGACCGTCAGTTTCGACTGGACTCCGAAGAAGACCGGTGATCGTGAGCTGAGAGTCGCGCAATTCTTCGGCACCGGCGCCGTCACCTCGGTCAAGGTGGTCAAGGGCACCGATCTGGGGTCCGTCTGCCTCGGGCTCTGACCAGGCCGATCATCGCCAACACCAAGGTCCGCCCGAAACTCCAGGATCTCCTGTGAGTTTCGGGCGGACCTTGGTGTTGGCGGTGGAGGTATCGGGGGCCACTGCCTCGCCGGATCAGTTCACCCCGTGTAGCTCTCGATCTGGTTGTGGGCGATGGCCACCAGTCGGTCCAGGCCCACGTTCATGTCCAGTAGGTGGGTGTCGAACAGGGGGAGTTCGTTGACGTGCTGAGGGCGGACCATTGTCAGGTGCAGTCGGTGGGTGCCGTTGGTGGTGGTGCACCGGCCAGTCGACCTGCCGGCGCTGGTGGTCCACGTCGACGATGACGTCGGTGAGGCGTCGGGGAACGTCGTGTACCGCATCAGCAGTGAGATGACGCCGTCGGCGAACGGCTTGCTCGGTACCGTCACCCCGACCGGGTTGCGGTTCCCGGAGAGGATGGCCGGGTCGGTGCACGCCACCTGATAGCCGGGGCCCGTCGGCAGGCCCATCGGCTCGCTCAGCGTCTCGGTTCTCGCGTCGCCGAACAGGGACGGCAGGCTGAGGACGTCGGTGGAGTAGGCCACGACGCAGCCGGATTGGCCTTGACGGGTACACAGCGGGATGTGGGTGAAGTCGCCGCCGGTGGTCCTGCCCGGCCTGGTCATCACGTTGCCGCCCATCAGGAACGCACCGACGACCTTCTTGCGCAGCGCCGGATCGGGGTCGATCTGTTCGCGGATCAGCTTGCGCAGCATCATCGTTCCCTGCGAATGACTGATGAAGATGACGCCGCGGCCGTGGTTGTCGTTACGCAGGTACTCCTGCCAGGCGCGCAGCACGTCGCTGTAGCCCGGCTTGGCGAAATCCCGATTGCCGAACTCGGCTGCCGTCGATGCGGGGGTCAACCCGGACAAGGTCATCTGCCGGTACACCGGGGCGAACATGCGGCACTGGGAGTTGAATCGCGCGGCCTGGAAGCGGGCGATCGAGCGTACCTCCGGCGCCGCGACGCGGTCGGCGATCAGCGCGGGCTGGTCGGTGACCGTGGGATACACGTAGAAGCAGTCGACCTTGCGGTCGGCGTCGGTGACCTTCGTGGCCGGTGTTGTCTTGCCGGTGCCCAGGTCGGTGGTGTCGTTCGGCAGGTCGCACGGGTCGTTCGCCTTGTCCGGATGACACAGCCAGTTGGTGTAGCCCTGGGGAGCGGCTTGTGCGCCGGGCGCCAGGAACGTTGCCATTGTCATGACCAGGGCCGTCATGGCCGCTACCGTGACCGACCGCCAAACCGTATGCATCAGATCTCCCCTCTGTATGGAAGTGATGTGAGTCACCTCCTGGAACCGTCGGTACTTTAGCAGCGGGCGGAGCGTTGAACCTGAGTTCGGTGTCAGATCGATATGTGGTGGTCCGGTCTGCGGGTGTCCTACCTGTTCGGCGATTGGCGGCGGCGCGGTAATCGGGTAGTCGGCTACGCGTTACGAGTGGAGCGCACGGCCTTACGTTTTTTCTGTTGCCGATCGGATGACAGGAAATGCTGTGAATCTCATCAGTGAGAACACCCGGACGATCTTGCTGCCGACGGCGTTCTCCGCGGTGGCGGCGGTATTTGTCGGTATCGGGCCGGTGGCGGCGATTGTGGGGCCGACCAGGATCGAGCTCCCGCAATCGGGTTCGGGCTACGGGATCGGGTGCACCTATACGGCGACCGCCCAGATGCGGGAAGCGGGTCACGTCTACCTGTTCGAGCGGGAGGCTGGTGGCTCGTGGGGTACGTCAGGGCGGAAGGTGTTCGCCCAAGCGGGTGCGGTGCGGATCGCGTGGACGCCCACGAAGGCCGGGCGGCGGGAGGTGAAGATCAGTGAGCAGAGGCTTGCCGCCGGCGTCGGGTCCGGAACTACCGTGTCGGTGAATCGCGGCGTCGCCCCCGGAGTCGGATGCTCCGGTCTGTGAGGCCTCGCCTCCAGGGATGATTCTTTCCCGATGGTCTTCGAACGTGTCCGATTTGCCGAATCCCCGCCATTGAGTTCTTAGCGGGTCTAACGTTTGAGGAGCGTTGAACCGGAAGAAAGGAAGCGATATGAGCATCATCTCCAAGCGCAACGCGGTAGTGACTCTGCCGGCTGCCTTTATTGCCGCGGCAGCGACGGTGGCCCTGGGTATGGGTCCCGCGTCTGCCGACGCCAAAGACATCAAGGTATCCACGCCGTTGGGTAACTACGGGACAGGCTGCACCTACAAGGTGACCGCGGACATCTCGAAGGCGGGCACTGTGTTCTTCTACGATTGGAAGAAGGGGAGCACGATCGGAACGTTCACCGATCAGGCCAAGGTGGACAAAGCCGGAACGGTCAGCTTCGACTGGAAGCCGAAGGTCGCCGGTGATCGGGTACTGAAGATCACGCACGACGGGGTCAGCACCACCGTCGACGTCAAGGTCGTCAAGGGCACCGACCTGGGGTCCGTCTGCGTCGGGCTCTGACCAGGACGAACCTCGCCACATGAAGGTCCGCCCGAAACTCCAGAATCTGCTGTGAGTTTCGGGCGGACCTTGCTGTTGTGGGTGGAGATATCGGGGGCCGCCGCGGTGAAACAGGGGTTGAATCCGGGGTCCATGTGTCTGGTGGTGTGAACCGCTACAGCGGCCAGGAGTGGACCGGTTCGCCCTCGTGCATGAGGGTGAGGTAGTCGCTGAGCATGCCGTGCAGGGCCTCGATGCGGTTGTCCCCGGCCTTCTCGCGGACGGCAACCGCATTGCGCTGCCATACGGCACCGGTTTGCCTTCGCAGGCAACGGCCTTCGATCACCGACAGATAGCGGGTGCGGGCCTTGGCGCCCACGCCGTACGAGCGCAGGCCGTCGTCGACGATGGGCAGGAGGCGGCGGAGGGTGAGTTCGTCGGGGCGGACCCAGCCGACCGTCGGCCAGTACAACTGGGCGTCGATGCCGTCGCGGGCGGCGGTGTGCAGGTTCTCGTCGGCGGCGTCGAACGACATCTGTGACCACAGCGGGCGGTCGGCGTCGACAAGGCCCCGCACCAGGCCGTAGTAGAAGGCGGCGTTGGCCATCGTGTCAACCACCGTCGGACCGGCGGGCAGGACCCGATTTTCCACGCGCAGATGGGCTTTGCCGTCGACGACGTCGTACACCGGCCGGTTCCATCGGTACACGGTGCCGTTGTGCAGGCGCAGCTCGTCGAGAGTCGGGATGCGGCCGGCATCGAGTTCGGCGAGCGGGTCGATGTCGGTGGATACAGGCAGCAGTGCGGGAAAGTAGCGGGTGTTCTCCTCGAACAGGTCGAAGATCGTGTTGATCCAGCGTTCGCCGAACCACACCCGCGGGCGCACGCCCTGATTCTTGAGTTCGAGCGGACGGGTGTCGGTGGCCTGCTCGAACACCGGGATGCGGCTCTCATGCCAGAGCGCCTTTCCGGCCAGGAATGGGGCGTTGCCCGCCAATGCCACCTGGATACCCGAAATCGCTTGTGCCGCATTCCAGTGCGCGGCGAAGTCCTCCGGCGCCACCCGCAGATGCAGTTGTAGCGAGGTGCACGCCGCCTCGGGGAGGATCGAATCGGACGTGATGTGCAGACGCTCCCGGTCACCCGATTCGCGTAGCGGCACCCCGGAGATGTCGATCTCCATGTCCTCGCCGCGGGCTGAGAAGATCTGCTCGTTGAGCAGGTCGTACCGCGGGTTGGCCGAAATCCAATGGTGGGCAAAGTGTTCGGTGCGCAGCGTGGGCAGCATGCCGATCATCGCCAGATGATTACCGGTGGCCGCAGCCCGTTCCTCGGCCTGGTTCAGGGAGGTCCGCAACGCCTGCTCAAGAGAGATCGTGTCCTGTTTGACGAATGGCCGCGGCGACACATTGATCTCGATGTTGAACTGGCCCAGCTCGGTCTGGAAATCGGGATCGGCGATCGCGTCGAGCACCGTCGCGTTGGCCTTGGCCGGATTCATGTCGGCGTCGACCAGATTCAGCTCCACCTCCATACCGAGCAGCGGCTCCGGAGGTCGGCCCTGATCGGTGAACAGGCCCTCGCGCAGCATGCGGGCGATCGCGTCGGTGCCCCTGGCGACCTGGGTGCGGAAGCGCACCCTGTCGTCGCCGGTGAAGGTGCGTGCGGACACATCGGTACCCATCTGTTGATTCTGCCCGAAATGCCCGGGACGATGCCGCAGAACAGACGATGCCGCCGAAGGGGAGTGATTGCCCGACGGGCAAACTTGTGGCCATGGCGTCGCGAAAAACCATTGACCTTGCCGAGGCCCGTGCGGCGGTCGTCGCCGTCGCCGACTGGGCGCGGGGTGGGGACGCTCCCGAACCTGGGCGGACCGAACTCGCGGCGGCGGTGCGGATGTCGGCGCGGACCCTCGCGCAGATCGCGCCCGGATCGTCGGTGGAGGTGCGGGTGCCGCCGTTCGCGGCGGTGCAATGCATCGAAGGGCCGCGGCACACGCGGGGCACACCGCCGAACGTCGTCGAAACCGATCCGCGGACGTGGCTGCGGATGGTGATCGGGGAGTTGTCGTTCGACGACGCGGTTGCCGGTGGTGATGTGAGTGCGTCCGGGTCGCGGGCGGGGGAGGTCGCGTCGTGGATGCCGGTGTTCCGGGTGCCGTCGTAGGGGCCGTTCGAGGTGGTGGCGTGAGGTGTCGAACGGTCGCCGGACCCTTCGCGACCCTCGCTCCTTCGTCGCTTCGGCCTCAGGGATCAAGGGGTGTGGTCGCGCCGTGTGATGCGGTGGCTTCGAGGGGAGTGGTGTAGTCGTGGGGGCACGGTT
Organism: Gordonia amarae NBRC 15530; assembly: GCF_000241345.1. Lineage (GTDB taxonomy): Bacteria > Actinomycetota > Actinomycetes > Mycobacteriales > Mycobacteriaceae > Gordonia > Gordonia amarae. Next base: position 83,550 of record NZ_BAED01000061.1, on the reverse strand, counting down.
GGTGTGGCGGGGGTTACATTGGGAAGAAATCGCAGGTCCGGGGCGTTGCGTGAGGCGGAACCGGGGACGGCGAAACGCCGAGCGGGACGTCGAGAATTGGCGTGTCGGCGCTACCGGCCCGTAAACTTGTGGGCGTCTGACCCGCCGGCCTCTGGGGAGTGCGATGACCGACCTGTCGATCGACAGCAAAAACCTGATGGCCGCTGCGCCTTCCGCGTGTAGTGGGCATATCAGCGACGAACCCGAGAACGAGCCGCGCGAGGAGTGCGGCGTTTTTGGTGTCTGGGCCCCCGGCGAAGACGTCGCCAAGCTCAGCTACTACGGCCTGTACGCCTTGCAGCACCGTGGGCAGGAGGCCGCCGGCATCGCTGTCGGCGACGGCTCACAGGTACTCGTGTTCAAGGATCTGGGCCTGGTCAGCCAGGTGTTCGACGAGCAGACGCTCGGCGCGATGGTCGGGCACGTCGCCGTCGGGCACTGCCGGTACTCCACCACCGGATCGACCACCTGGGAGAACTCCCAGCCCATCTTCCGCACCACCGCGGCAGGGACCGGCGTGGCGCTCGGTCACAACGGTAATCTCGTCAACACCGCCCAGCTCGCCACCATGGCCCGCGAACTCGGTGTCTCCGGCGGACCGGCCACCTCCGACTCCGACATCGTCGGTGCGCTGCTCGCGCACGGGGCCGCCGACAGCACGCTGGAGCAGGCGGCGATGGATCTGCTGCCCAAGCTCAAGGGCGCGTTCTGCCTGACCTTCATGGACGAGCACACCCTGTACGCCGCCCGCGACCCGCACGGCGTGCGGCCCCTGTCGCTCGGCAGGCTCGACCGTGGCTGGGTGGTCGCCTCCGAGACCGCCGCCTTCGACATTGTGGGCGCCTCCTTTGTCCGCGACATCGAACCCGGCGAACTGCTGGCCATCGACGCCGACGGGGTGCGCACCAAGCGGTTCGCCGAGCCGACCCCGCGTGGCTGCGTGTTCGAGTACGTCTACCTGGCCCGCCCCGACAGCGTCATCCACGGCCGGTCCGTGAACTCCGCGCGCGTCGACATCGGGCGCCGGCTGGCCCGGGAGAACCCGGCGACCGGCGACCTGGTGATCCCGGTCCCCGAATCGGGCACTCCCGCCGCGATCGGCTTCGCCCAGGAATCGGGCATCCCGTACGGGCAGGGCCTGATGAAGAACGCCTACGTCGGCCGCACGTTCATCCAGCCGTCGCAGACCATCCGGCAGCTCGGCATCCGGCTCAAACTGAACCCGCTGCGCGAGGTTATCCGCGGTAAACGGCTCGTCGTCGTCGACGACTCCATCGTGCGCGGCAACACCCAGCGCGCCCTGATCCGCATGCTGCGCGAGGCCGGGGCCGCCGAGATCCACGTGCGCATCGCGTCGAGCCCCGTCCGCTGGCCGTGCTTCTACGGCATCGACTTCGCCTCGCCGGCCGAACTCATCGCCAACGGCATGGAGTCGGAGGCCGGCATGGTCGAAGGCGTGCGGCAGGCCATCGGCGCCGACTCGCTGGGCTACATCAGCATCGACGGCATGGTCGCCGCCACCGAACAGCCCCGGGCCAACCTGTGCGCGGCGTGCTTCGACGGCGACTACCCGATCGAGCTGCCCAAAGAGACGTCGATGGGCAAGGCCGTCCTCGAACAGATGCTGGCCAACGCCGCCGGTGATCCGCTGACGCAGTCCAACGACAACGTCAGCGCGATCATGCGGCCTTAACCCCTGCGGAGTTCCTCGGGTACCCTATGAGGCGCTGCCGAGCCCGACCGGGTGCGCCCACCGCGCACACTTCGATCGTGGTTCGGCTCTGACATGCCCGGGTTCCTCCCCGAATCACGGGTGCCGCGAATGCAACAAGGGGTGCGACCCGATGACCGACCACGACGCAGCTGACGGACCGAACAAGGACGGCGGAGCCTCCTACGCCGCGGCGGGTGTCGACATCGACGCCGGCGAACGGGCCGTCGAACTGTTCGCACCGCACGCCAAGCGGGCGTCGCGTCCCGAGGTCCTCGGTGGTCTGGGCGGATTCTCCGGCCTGTTCAAACTCAAGGGCTACCGCGAACCCGTGCTGTCCGCGGCCAGCGACGGCGTGGGCACCAAACTGGCTGTCGCGCAGGCGATGGGCGTGCACGACACCGTCGGCCGCGACCTCGTCGCCATGTGCGTCGACGACCTCGTGGTGTGCGGCGCCGAACCGCTGTTCCTGCAGGACTACATCGCCGTCGGCAAGGTGGTGCCGGAGACCGTCGCCGACATCGTCAAGGGCATCGCCGACGGCTGCGTCGACGCCGGGTGCGCACTGCTCGGCGGCGAGACCGCCGAACACCCCGGCCTGATGCACGAAACGCACTACGACCTGTCGGCGACCGCCGTCGGCGTGGTGGAGGCCGACTCGATCCTCTCACCCGACCTGGTGCGGCCCGGCGACGTCGTGATCGCGATGGGATCGTCCGGACTGCACTCCAACGGCTACTCACTTGCCCGTAAGGTGCTGCTCGAATGGGGGCACATGGACCTCGGCGGGCACGTCGAGGAGTTCGGGCGGACCCTCGGTGAGGAACTCCTCGAACCCACCCGCATCTACGCGCGTGACTGCCTCGCGCTGGCCGCCGAAACCGACGTGCGGACGTTCGCGCACGTCACCGGCGGCGGGCTCGCCGAGAATCTGGCCCGGGTCATCCCGGCCGGCCTGGTCGCGGAACTGGACCGGCACAGCTGGACGCCCGCGCCGGTGTTCACGATGATCGCCCAGCGTGGCCGCGTCGAGCAGGCCGAGATGGAACGCACCTTCAACATGGGTGTCGGGATGGTGGCTGTCGTGGCCCCCGAGGATACCGACCGGGCACAGGCCGTGCTCACCGCGCGGCACGTCGACAACTGGGTGCTCGGGTCCATCAAGACCGATCCCGGGCGTGGCAACGGTGGTGGGCACGTGGAGCTCATCGGGGAGCATCCTCGGTTCTGAGGCGGTCGTGGGGGTTGTGTGCGGTGGTGGTCCGGTCAGGTGCCGAAAGGTCGCCGGACCCCTCGTGACCCTCGCTCCTTCGTCGCTTCGGCCTCGGGGATCAAGGTGGGGCGCTTGGCTGCTCCCGGACACAACAATCACGCAGCACCCAACTTCCGGCGTGGGGACGCCGGGGAGGGTGCTGCGTGGTGTGTTTCTACCCGTGTGGGAGACGCGCCGATTACGCGTCGAGCCTCAGGCTCGACGCCACTCGTCTTCGTCAAGCCACTCGTCCACGGGATCCGGCCTGTTCGCCGAATCCCCCGAGTTCGACAGCTCGCGCTGCAAGCTGTCGAAGTCGGTATGGGGAGTGGAGTACTTCAGCTGACGAGCAACCTTCGTCTGCTTTGCTTTCGCCCGGCCGCGGCCCATATGGGACCCCCTCGCACAATGACGGGGCGGCCAACGGTGTGGCGGCCCCGTTCTGTAGGTAGTGAATCTGTCGTGGGGCCCAGTCTAGCGCGCCCGCCGGGACAATGTTGATTCCGGATCCTAAGTGCCGGCCGAACGTGTCGTGCGCTTGAGAATCCGGGTGGCGTCGCGGTGAACTTTGGGGGCGATTCCGGGGGTGGCGAGCAGTTTGTTCAGCCCGTCGGTGTTGTCGGTGCCACGGAACAGGTCGCGGACGCTGATGCCGTGATCGGGTCTGTCGACAACCGTCACGGTGTCGCCGGCGCCGACGGTGCCGGGGGTGATCACGCGCAGGTAGGCGCCGATGTCCGCGCGGGCGGTGAAGCGCTGGATCCACCGGTCCTCGCCCGACCATTCGGCGAACGTGCGGCACGGGACGCGGGGGATGGTGGTTTCCAGGACCAGACCGTCGTCGCCGACGGCCCAGCGTTCGCCGACGATGGCGTCGGTCACGTTCATACCGGCGATGCGGAGATTCTCACCGAACCAGCCGAACGGCAGGTCACGGCCCAGTTCCTCGGCCCAGCGGCCGGCCTCGGCGTCGTCGAAGCTGTACACGGCCTGATCGAGGCCGCCGTGGTGCTTGGTGTCGCAGACATGGTCGGTGACCAGTCCCGACTCGGTCACCGGGACGCGGGCGTCGGTGGGGCGTTTGTCGATGGCGGTCGCGGCGATCGTGGTGAGAGCGACATCGTGCCCGGCGGCGCACACCGCGAGGACGGTTCCGGTCATCGGGAACCTCCGCGCAGGCGTTCGACCGCCGCACGGCCCGCCTGGACGCCGGTGTCCTCGACGATCGAATCGGGGTCGATGCTCGCCGCCGCACCACCGGCCGACAGTTCGACGTCGGCGGCGACATTGCGTTTGATCAGGGCCAGCGCGATCGGCCCGTACTCGAAGTGGTCGACGACGGTGCCGATGCGGCCGACGGTGCGTCCGCCCGCGGTCACCGGTTCGCCGGGGGCGGGGCGTTCGTCGGCGCTGCCGTCGAGATGCAGCAGCACCAGCCTGCGCGGCGGTTTGCCGAGGTTGTGGACACGGGCGACCGTCTCCTGACCGCGGTAGCAACCCTTGTCCAGGTGCACCGCGCCGAACTGGTCGGGGCCACCGATCCAGCCGGCCTCGTGCGGGATGGTGCGGTCGTCGGTGTCGACGTCGATCTCCGGGCGCAGGGCGGCCACCCGCAGGGCGTCGTAGGCCCAGCTGCCGGCCATCGTGGCGCCGGCGTCGGTGATGCGTTCCCACCAGTAGGGCAGCAGCGATTCGGGGACGAGAAGGTCGACGACGGGGAGTGGGGTGTCGGTGCCGCCGGGGAGGGCGCCCAGCGGGGGCATACGGCGCCAGAAACCGAGCGGCTCGTCGTCGTGATGAGCCTCGGGGAGGTCGTCGGCGGCGTAGATCTCGGCGTCGGGGTTGATGCGCAGCATCTCGGCGACAGGGCCGCTGCGTGCGCCCGGGCCGACGAGGGTGAGGACACGCATGTCGGGGCGGGTGGCCGGCTCGGCCTTGGCCCAGAACACCATCTTCTTCAGGAACGTCACCAGCGGTGCGCCGTGCGGGCCGGGGGTGTCGATCCAGGTGATGTCGTCGATGTCGGTGAGGACGAAATGCTCCTCGACGCGGCCGTTGGCGTCCAGCGACAGATTCTCGGCGCTGCGGCGGTCCGGGAGGTTCGCGATGTGCTGGCTGGAGATGGTGTGCAGCCAGGTCAGGCGCTCGTCGCCGGATACTTCGATGACCGCGCGGTCGGAGCGGTCGACGACGATGACACCGGTGCCGGCGGCGCGCTGCTCGCCGAGCGGGTCGCCGTAATGCCATGCCGTGGCCGGGATGCCCTCCGGGGGCGCGGTGGGCGCGGGAACGGCCCCGATACCGCTGTACCTGCTCAGGATCGGTGAGGGGCTCACCCCTGTGATCCTACGCATGACGCCCGGCCGCCGGGTGCGGCCGGGCATCAGCGGGGTGTCGCTACTTCCAGGTGAAGTTGAGCTCGTTGTCGTCCTGGACCTCGGTGAGCTTGACAGAGCTGATCGTGGCGGTCTTGTTGGTCAGCACGAACAGACTGCAGAACTCGCGGTTGCCGCTGCCGTCATCGGACCCGTCCTTGCAGGGTTCGAACGAACCGAACGCGATCAGTGGACCGGAGTCGGAGCCGTCGGACGTGGTGATGTCGAACTTCGGGTGGGCGTACAGGAGGTCGGGCTTCTGCTCGAAGTCCAGCTTCGCGGTCTCGGGGGTTGGTTTCAGGACTCCGCGGACGTAGTAGAGCCGGCCGATCTGCTTGCGGACGTCCTCCTTGAACTTCTTGATATCGGAGTCCTTCGCCTCCTCCGGTTTGCCGACGGTGAAGGTGTAGGTGGCTTTCACGTTCTTCTTGTCGGCGAACGTGAACGCGGCCGGCTCGCCGAAGCCCAGTGAGGTGCCGGGCGCGGTCAGCTTGACCGGTTTCGGTGCCTCGGTCTTGGTGCTCGTCTCGACCGGGGCCGTGGGTGTGGTTGTCGGGGCGGTCGTCGGAGTGGACTTCGGCGCCGTGATGCCCTCGCTGAATTGCTTGTCGAAGCTGGTGACGGCGCTCTTCAGCTTGCTGTCGAAGGACGAGTCGCACTTGTCCTTGACCTGCTGCCAGACCTGCTTCTGATCGGCGAAGGCCTGGTCGCGGGCCGCGGTGTCCTTGGCCTTGACGGCGTCGTTGAACTTGGTGTTATTGGTGCCGCTCTGCTCGATCAGCGACTTGAGGTCGGAGTCCTTGACCAGCGGCGCGTAGACGGTCGCATTCTTGAGGGTGTCGTCATCGACGAGCAGGTCGTCGTTCTTTCCGGTGTACTCGAACTTCGATTTTCCGGTGAGCACGCTCGTCGCGGTGCTCAGCACCAGCGAGCAGTCGTTCTTCAGGTTGCCTGAGGATCCCGCGTTGTCGGAGGAGTTGTCGTCGCTGCCGCAGGCGGCGGCGCCGATCATGGTGGCGGCAGTTAGGGCGGCGATGGCGATGCGCCGCGTGGTGCGGATCTGTGTCATCTCGGAGGGTCCTGTTCTGTCCCGATTTCGTTGCCGCTGCTAATCAACGACAGTGGTCGACCGTAACGGACAGCGATGCTCACCAGAACGGGTGACGGGGGTCGATCGTGAGGGAGGTCATTCGGCCGAAAGAAATGTGAGCGTGGGATTCTGGGGCGGTGACCGATCGGATTCTGGTGTCCCTCGACGGCGTGGTCCACGACCCCGACGTGCCGTTTCTGTACGCCGACGATCTTGGCGCGGTGCGCGGGGAGGGTGTGTTCGAGACGATGCTGCTGCGGGGCGGCCGGGTGCGGAAGGTGGGTTTGCACCTGGACCGGCTGACCGACGGGGCGCGGCTGCTGGGATTGCCGACGCTTGACCGGGCGGCCGCGGCACGGGTCATCGATATCGCGGCCGCCGAATGGGTGGCGCGCAACGGCGATGCCGAGGCGATGATGCGGCTGGCGTACTCGCGGGGCAGGGAATCGGCTCCCTCGGCGGGACCGACCGGGTATGTGACGGTTGCGCCGGTGCCGGAGCGGATCGTCGCGACGCGGAGCTCAGGGGTTCGGGTGATGACGCTGAATCGCGGCTACACCACGGACTTCGCAGCGGCTGCGCCGTGGCAGTTGCTCGGCGCCAAGACACTGAGCTTCGCCACCAATATGGCCGCGGTGCGGCATGCGAACGGGCAGGGCTTCGACGAAGTCATCTATCTGTCCGCCGACGGCTATGTGCTGGAGGGGGCGCGGGCGTCGGTGATCGCGGTGACCGGTCGCACCCTCGTCACACCGCAGCCCGGGGTGGGGATTCTGCCCGGCACGACGCAGTGGGCGATCTACGCCGAGGCGCGGCGTTCCGGCTGGGAGGCGCGGACGGCGCTGCTGACCGTGGACGATCTGTGCGCCGCCGACTCGGTGTGGCTGATCAGCAGTGTGACGTTGGCCGCGCGTGTCACCGTGATCGACAGTACGGTGATGGCAGCCGGGGACGAGGGCGACTTCCGCGACCTGGTCGATCGGTCGATAACCGAATAACGAACGATTCCAATGTGGCAGCCATCACATTTTATTCAAGATAATTGAGCACTTGGTCGCTGTCTGGAATTGCCGACTCGGCGTAGCGTCGGCCCTATGCTTACTACTGTCCGTAGTAGTGAGTCAGCCCCTGCGCGTCCTCACTGGGCGCGCCGAGTCAAGTAGAGGCCAATGAACGCACTAGACGTGTCTCGATGGCAATTCGGGATCACCACCGTCTATCACTTCGTCCTGGTTCCGCTGACCATCGGCCTGGCGCCGATGATCGCCATCATGCAGACGGTCTGGCACAAGACCGGCAACGAGCAGTGGCTGCGCGCCACCAAGTTCTTCGGGAAACTGTTCCTCATCAACTTCGCCCTCGGTGTGGCCACCGGCATCGTGCAGGAGTTCCAGTTCGGAATGAACTGGAGCGAGTACAGCCGCTTCGTCGCCGACGTGTTCGGCGCACCGCTCGCGCTGGAAGGCCTCGTCGCGTTCTTCCTCGAATCCACGTTCATCGGGCTGTGGATCTTCGGCTGGGAACGGTTGCCCCGCAAGGTGCACCTCGCGTGTATCTGGCTCGCCGCGATCGGAGTCAACGCCTCGGCCTACTTCATCATCGCCGCCAATTCATGGATGCAGCATCCCGTGGGCGTCGTCTGGGATGACGAGCGCGGCCGGCCGGCGATGAACGACTTCTTCGCGGTCGTCACCAACAACACCACCCTCGCGGCGTTCCCGCACGTGATCGCCGGTGCGTGGCTGACCGCCGCGACGTTCGTCGCAGGCATCGGGTGCTGGTGGATGGCCCGTAACTCCTGGCGTGCCCGCAAACTCCGTGCGTCCGAAGAGGTTCCGGTGTCGATCTCGCCGAGCCACGTCGGCGCCACCGCCGACCAGCTCGACGACGACGCCAAAAAGCTGTGGCGCCCGGTCACCCGGTTCGCCCTGTGGATGACAATCGTCGCCGGTGTGGCCGTGATCATCTCCGGCGACTTCCAGGCTCAGATCATGTTCAAGCAGCAGCCGATGAAGATGGCCGCCGCGGAATCACTGTGCGAAACCGAAACGGGTGCGAGCTTCTCAGTGCTCTCCATCGGCCGGCAGAACAACTGCGACAACATCGAACACGTCATCCAGATCCCCAAGATGCTCTCGTTCCTGGCCGACCACACCTTCGACAGTGAGGTCAAGGGCGTCAACGAACTGCAGGAGCAGTACCAGAAGGCGTTCAACACCCCCGGCCAGAACTACGCGCCCAACCTGTTCGTCACCTACTGGGGCTTCCGCGCCATGATCACCTGGGCGGCAGGCTCGGCGCTGCTCGCGCTCGCCGGGCTGTGGCTGACCCGCGGCAAACGGGTCGTCGGATCACGCAAATTCGGCCTGTTCGCGCTGTGGATGATCCCCACCCCGTTCCTGGCCAACGGGTCGGGCTGGATCTTCACCGAGATGGGCCGCCAGCCCTGGGTCGTCGCGCCCAACTGGGAGGACGACCTCGACCCGCTGCGCATCTCGATGATGGTGCAGGACGGCGTGTCCAACCACGTCGCGGGCACCGTGCTGACCTCGCTCATCGTGTTCACCCTGCTGTACGGGGCGCTCGGTGTCGTGTGGTTCATGCTGCAACGCCGCTACGTCATCGAGGGACCGGCCACCTACGACGCGCGGCCACCGGGCCACAGCGACGGCGACGATTCCGATGAACCCACACAACTGTCGTTCGCGTACTAGAGGAGCGGATCGATGAGTCTCGAGAATTTCTGGTTCCTGCTGATCGCGGTCCTGTTCATCGGCTACTTCGTCCTCGAAGGGTTCGACTTCGGTGTCGGGATGCTGATGCCGATCCTCGGCCGCGGACACACCGGCGGCGACACAGAGGTCGCGCCCGATGCCCCCGAAGCCGACCCCGACACCCGGCGCCGCGTGCTGCTCAACACCATCGGACCCGTCTGGGACGGCAACGAGGTGTGGCTGCTTACCGCGGGTGGTGCGCTGTTCGCCGCGTTCGGCGGTTGGTACGCGACGATGTTCACCGCGTTCTACCTGCCGCTGCTGATCATCCTGGTGGGCCTGATCGCACGCGTGTGCGCCATTGAGTGGCGCGGCAAGATCAACGATCCGCGCTGGCGTATGTGGTGCGACGTGGGCATCGGTCTCGGCTCGTGGATCCCCGCGCTGCTGTGGGGTGTGGCGTTCGCCAACGTGGTGCGCGGCCTGCCCATCGACGCCGACGCCCAGTACACCGGCGGCTTCTTCAACCTGCTCAACCCGTACGGGCTGCTCGGCGGCATCACCACCCTGCTGGTGTTCCTCACCCACGGCGCGGTGTTCCTCGGCATGAAGACCTCCGGCGTGCTGCAGCGTGACGCGATGGATCTGGCCAAGAAGCTGGCCATCCCGACGGCCGTCGTCGCGGCGGCGTTCCTGCTGTGGACGCAGTTCGCCTACGGCTCGGGCTGGACGTGGATCGCGGTGATCGCCGCCGCGCTCGCGGCCGTCGTCATGGTGGCCGCCACCTGGGTGGGCCGCGAGGGAATCGCCTTCGCCGCCACCAGCATCGCCATCGTCGGCACCGTCGCCACGCTGTTCGGGTCGCTGTTCCCGGATGTGTTGCCGTCCACCACCGACGACGCGTTCAGCCTCACCATCGCCAACACGTCGTCGAGCCACTACACACTGACGGTGATGACCTGGGCGGCCGTGTTCATCACGCCGGTGGTGATCGGATATCAGGCGTGGAGCTACTGGGTGTTCCGCAAGCGGATCTCCACCGAGCACATCCCGGCGCACACGGGCCTGCCTTCACTCAAGGTGCGAAGTGGAGTTGACTCACTGAAGTGAGCACGTCCGAATCCAGCGGTCCGCCGGTAGATCCCCGGCTGCTGCGGTACTCGCCGGCGAGCCGCATGTACGTCGCGGTCACCGCGCTGCTGGCCTTCGGGACGGTCGTCGCGGTCATCGTCGCCGCGGCGATGACCGCGTCGATCCTGTCCGAACTCATCGTCGACGAGTCCAAGCGGTCGCTGCCGGCGCAGGCCACGCACCTGATCTTGCTGGCCTGCGCGCTGGCCGCCCGGGTGGCGATGACGTTCGGGCACGACCGGTACGCGCACCGGGCGTCGGCGAGGGTCATCGCGCAGTTGCGGGCGCGGGCGCTGGACTCGCTCACCGACCCGGCGCGGACGTCACCACGGGAGCTGCTCGCCCGCCGTGACGACGCGTCGACGGTGCTGCTGCGGGGGCTCGACGCGCTCACGCCGTACCTGTCCGGGTATGTGCCGTCGCTGATCCTCACGATGACCGTCACCCCGACCGTCATCGTCGTCATCGGGCTCACCGACTGGCCGTCGGCGCTGATCATCGTGATCACCATCCCGCTGATCCCGTTGTTCATGATCCTGGTCGGGCTGATGACGAAAGACCGCACCGAACGCAAACTGGCGACGATGTCGCGGCTCACCGCCCAGACGCTCGACCTGATCGCCGGGTTGCCCACGCTGCGCGCGTTGGGGCGGGCGCGGGCGCAGGCGGGACGGGTCGCCGAACTCGGTGCGGCGCACCGTCGTTCGACGATGTCGGCGCTGCGGGTGGCGTTCCTGTCCGGGGCCATCCTCGAGCTGCTCGCGACGTTGTGTGTGGCGCTGGTGGCCGTCGGGATCGGGGTGCGGCTGGTGAACGGGGACATGAGTCTGTACGCGGGGGTGCTGGCGCTGGTGCTCGCGCCGGAGGCGTATCTGCCGCTGCGCCAGGTGGGTTCGAAGTTCCATGATTCGGCTGATGGGCTGGCGGCGGCCAAGGAGGCGTTCGCGTTGATCGAGCCACCTGTTCCGTCGGTTGAGGTGCCCCGTCCGTCGGTGGGGGTGCCCGGTTCGTCGGTTGAGGTGCCCGGTTCGTCGGTTGAGGTGCCCCGTTCGTCGGTTGAGGTGCCCCGTTCGTCGGTTGAGGTGCGAGGAGCGCAAGCGACGAGCCTCGAAACCTCGCGAGCGGACAGTGTCGTCTCACCGGGTTTCGAGGCTCCTCGCCCAGCGGCTCGTCGCACCTCAACCAGCGAGGGGGAAGGGGTTGTCCTGGAAGGGGTCGGGGTGTGTGGGCGTGACGGGTGGGCGCCGAAGGGGTTGTCGGCGACCATCCGGCCGGGGCGGCTGACGATGATCACCGGGCCGAACGGGTCGGGAAAGTCGACGGCGCTCGAGGTGATCATGGGACTGCTCGAACCCGACGAGGGGCGGGTGCTGCGCGGCGGTCTGGACCTCGACGAGTTCCGGCGCCGGATCGCGTGGCTGCCGCAGCAACCGGTCGTCATGCCGGGGACCGTCGCCGACAATCTGACGTTGTTCGCCGACGCCACGCGAACCGATCTCGATGCGGCCGCGGCGGTGACCGGGTTCGACGAGGTGCTCGCCGGGCTGCCGGACGGATACGACACGATGCTCGGCGCCGGCGGTGTAGGGCTGTCGGCGGGGCAGCGGCAACGGCTCGCACTCACCCGGGTGCTGGTGTCGGACGGGACGCTGCTGTTGCTTGACGAACCGACCGCCCACCTCGACCCGGCGTCACACGAGCGGGTGCTGGCCCGGCTACGCGAGCGTGCCGACGGTGGGGATGCCGTCGTCGTCGTGGCCCACGGGGCCGAGGTGCTGCGGCACGCCGACGAAGTCGTCGAGATGGCCACCGCTGTCACGGAGGCAACTCATGCGTAAGAGGTTGGACGCCGACCCGTTGGTGCGGGCGCTGCGGTTTCTGGGACTGAGCCGGCGACCGATGGCGTGGTCGTTGCTGCTGGGCGTCGGCGGGGCGTTGTCGGCGCTCGGGCTGGCGGCGTTGTCGGCATGGCTGATCACCCGGGCCTGGCAGCAGCCGCCGATCCTGTTTCTGTCGGTGGCGATCACCGCTGTTCGCGCACTGGGTATTTCGCGGGGTGTGTTCCGGTACCTGGAACGGCTGGCCACCCACGATCTGGCGTTGCGGGCGATGGCCAGTGCCCGCGAAAGGGTGTATCGGGCTCTGGCGCAGGGCGATCCGGGATTCTCGGTGGGACTCAAGCGTGGTGCGCTGCTGTCCCGTACAGGCGACGACATCGACGAGATCGGTAATGCGCTGATCCGGGGGATCATCCCGATCGGGGTCGGGGCGGTCACCGGGGTCGCGGCCGTCGTCGTGATGGCGCTCGTATCGGTGTGGGCCGCAGTGGTCTTGCTCGTGGCACTGGTGGTCAGCGGTGGGGTGGCGCCGTGGCTGGCGGCGCGCGGATCGGCGCGGACAATCGCCGACTCGGCGGCTGCGACGGCGACATCGGCCGAGGCCACCACCACCGCGCTGTGGCACGCACCCGAGCTGGTCGTCGCCGGTCGTCGTGACTCCGTGCTGGCCGCGGCGACCCGTGCCGACAACGAGGCGATGCGGGCCGCCGACCGTGGATTCGTCTGGCAGGCAGGTGCTGCGGCGGCCACGCCGCTCGCTATCGGGGTGTCGTTGCTCGCGGCCTGCCTGATCGGCATCGACCTCGCATCCGGGGTGTCGGGATCGTTGGCCGGGGTGTCGTCGACATCCGGTGAGCTGACCCCGATGGTGTTCGGTGTGCTGATCCTGCTGCCGCTGTCGGCATTCGAGTCGACCGCACCGCTCACCGAAGCGGGTATCCAGCTCGAACGCAGCCGGCAGAGCGCGGCGCGGGTGATGGCGCTCGTCGACGGGGCCGCCGGATCCGGTGCCGCCGATTCCGACGTCGAGGTGCACGCGGGTCCGGTGACGCTGCGCTGCTCCGGACTCGACTGGGGGTGGCCGGGCGGGGCCTCGCTGGGGGTGGCCGGAGGGCTTTCGCGGGACCTGCTGCCGGGTTCGAGGCTGGTGATCGCCGGACCGAGTGGATCGGGAAAGTCGACGCTACTGATGACCGTGGCGGGGCTGCTCACGCCGAAGTCAGGATCTGTTCTCGCCGAGGATGATTCGTCGGAGGTCGTCGATCTGCGTTCGGCTGTCCGCTATTTCGCGGAGGAAGGGCATATCTTCGCCACCAGTGTCCGGGAGAACCTGCTGGTGGCCAAGGGTGATGCCACGCCCGCCGAGGTCGATGCGGCGGTGGCGGCCGTCGGCCTCAGCGACTGGGTGTCGCGACTGCCCGACGGGCTCGACACCGCCCTCGACGGTGGCGCCGAGTCGGTCAGCGGAGGACAACGGCGACGCCTGCTCCTCGCCCGTGCCCTGCTGAGCCCGGCCCCGGTGGTGCTGCTCGACGAACCCGTCGAACACCTCGACGCCGCCGACGCGGATACATTGCTGCGCCGGATCGTCGAGCCCGGTGGGATGTTCGGGCAGCGGACCGTGGTGGTGGTGACACACCACCTGCCTGAGGGGATCTCCGCGGACGTGACGATCGGATCGGGGTCCGGTCATGCGGTCGTCTCGCCGGACCCCTCGTGACCTTCGCTCCTTCGTCGCTTCGGCCTCAGGGATCAAGGCGGTTGGTGGCGATGCGGCGTCGTTGGGGGAATGGTGGATCGCGGTCACCTTCTTGATCCCTGAGGAGCTTCTCGCGCGAGCTTGCGAGCCCGACGGCGTCTCGAAGGGTCCGGTGCGCCGACTGCCTGGGGTGCGTAAATCTGTTGCGTGGTGCTCAGAGCCGGGCGTAGGTTGGCGATACACGAGGAAGGAGGTGATCCGAATTGATTTCCAATCGGACAAGTGAGGTGGCCATCCGCTGAGGCGGATCCGACCACACCTTGAGGTGTAGGACCCTGGTTCGCCGAGGCGAATCCCAGCTGGTCACCCGGCCTCCGTACCCCGACCGTCCGTCGGCCCGGCTTCCCCGTGAAGCGGTACGGGGGCCGTTTGTATCGTGTGCAGCCTGACCGAAACCCCACCGATGACCGCCGGCATGGCAATAATTGCGATGCCGGCGGCCTCCGGTGGGGTTTGGGTCAGACCATCGTCAGCACCAGGGCTGTTGCGGCCAGCAGTCCATAGCCGCGCAGCTGGGTGGCGAGCAGGTGCGGGGAGAAGGCCGCACCGGTGACCAGCGAGTCGATCAGTATCGGGGCGTCGTAGGGGAGGTCGGGGCGGGTGGCGTGGCGGCAGGCTGCGAGTGTCGCGCCGGCCCACAGGACCACGGTCGCGACGATACCGAGATTCCAGACGAGCAGCACCACAATCGAGTACAGCGTCGCGGTCAGGGCTGGAATCACGACGTGCGGCAGCAGCAGTTCCCGGTCGGTGACGGCCAGCATCCGGGCAACGCCCGAAGCCTGTGCCGCTCCGCGCAACCCGAGTGCCGTCGAGCGTGCGGCGAGCATTCCGAGCAATGCGACGACGACGGTCGCGCCGACATGAACGGTCAGCACCGAGGGAAGCACAGCCGATACCGCCACGGCGACCGCGGCGCGCACGACGGCCTCGGGATGCCTCCGGAGTCTACGCAGGTCGAGCTGAATCAAGGCGCACAACGGATTACGGTGCAGTGCCCGGACAGGCGTGGCGTGGTGGGTGAATTGCCAACGCACCGTTCGTGCCTGGGCGATCCAGTCGGTGTCCATCATGGTCGCCGCCAGCGAGAGTGCGCCCGCATAACCATCGACCGGGGCAATGGTGTTGCGGTGCAAGGAATCCGTGGTGGTTCCGGGGCGAATCGGGTAGCGGATGCGGTCTGTGCGGGCCTGCGTGCGGTATGCCGCGACGACGGCGAGCAGGCCGCCCGCAGCACCGGACGGAACCAGATAGATCAGCACATCCGGCCAGAGCAGACCGAGGACGGCCCCGGCACACGTCACGGCACAGACGATCGCCACGGCGACAGGAACAGTGGCCCGGCGCAGCCGGGGAGCGCGGGGTGCGGGGTCCGACAGCCGCCACCGCAGCGTCGCCCGGTCGACCCGGACCGGCCCCCACACCGTCGCCCACCGATATGCCGCCACCACCGCCACAACCAGGACGGCGGAGAGCACGGCAACCGGATGGCCGGAGGCCCAGGGGGTCAACTCGATGATCCCGGCCACCCGCGCCGGTGTCACGAGGGTGGTGAACCCCGCGATCACCGCCCCGCAGAACACCACCTCGACCCAGGACACGTCGTAGCGACGCATCCAGCCGAACCGGACATCCGGGATACTCACCCCGATCATCGGCCCAGCTCCACCGTGCGATCGGCCACCGCATCGGCGATCAGCGGGCTGTGCGTGGCCAGCAGCACCGCGGTGTCCGACCGTTTCGCCGTCAGGACCCTGTCGATCACCCAGTTCTGGCCGTCGGTGTCGAGGCCGCGTTCGGGTTCATCGAGCACCAGCAGCGAACACGGACGAGAGAACGCCGCGCACAACGCGAATCGCTGCCGTTGACCCGTCGACAGCGCGTGCGGAAAGCGGTCACCGAGGTCGGCGAGCCCAGCGTCGTCGAGCGCCGCGATGACAGCGCCGCCGGCGATGTCCATGCGGTGTGAGCGCCACAGCAACTGCAGGTGTTCGGTGATGGTCAGGTCGAAGAATGAGGCCTGCTCGCCTGTCTCGGCGGAGACCAGGGCACGAAACTCCGGTGACCGGTCGTCGGGAGCCATGCCGAAGACGTCGATGGTGCCGTCATCGAGCCGGTCGTCGTCGATGACGCACCGCAGCAGGGTGCTCTTGCCGGAACCGTTGGGGCCGATGACGACACCGCATTCGCCGGGTCGCACGGTCAGATCGAGGTCGGTGAACAGAGTATGGGAATCAAGGGTGCGATGAGCACCCGAAATGGACAGCATGAGGGGAAAGTCCTTGCGGTCGACAGTGGCAGAGGGCGTCTGCCGGGCCGCACGAATCAGGGGCGGACCGGCTTATGCCGGTACCGCCGGTGCTCGGGGTTCGGCCGAGCACAACAGCAGGACACGCTGTAGTGGAAGAATGTTCGCGGCACGTCGTCGCAGCGGAACCGTCGGAGGTGGTGGGTATTTGGTCGGTGCGCGACGCAACGCAGACAGGACCGCCACCAGCACCCGGCGCAGGGTGGTGTCGGGCCGTGCTCGGCACACCACCACCAGCACGACAGCGGCGATCACCGATGCGACAGACGTCGGGGCGGGCGGACCCAGGATCAGCAGCGCGAGCAGCGGAACCCACATCAGCACGAGATACGCCGCGACCGAACGCGGCGCGCCCTCGTGATTGCGAAACATCGGATCAGCCGACGTGGCGGCGGAGCTTCGCCGACAGCCGGGGGGTGAGGTCACCGTCGGGATCGATGCGTTCCTCGACGTAGGCGAGGTCTCCGTCGGGGACCAGGCCGTAGAGGCGTTTGGCGCCGCCGGTGTGTACACCCGACTCGGCCTTGATCACCACGTCGGTGCCCAGTTCCCACGAGGTCTGGGTGAGAGGCTTACCGTAGAACAGTTCGACCGAACCCTCGGCGTGCGCGAGGAGAAGTTCGATGGTGTCGTCCTCGCCGATGCGCCAGTAACCGGTCTCGCGCAGGTCGGGTCCGACGAAGTTGGCGTCGTCATCGATCACCCAGGAACGGGACTCCCAGTTGAGGAAGTTCTGGCCGTCGTGGCTGACGACAATCTGCTGGGAGAAGTGGTAGTCGTCGCCGGTGAGCGGGTCGTGACCCTCGCCCTCGCCGCGCCACACACCGACCAGTGGTAGCAGACCGAGCAGGCCCGAGTGCAGGTCGGCGCCTTCGCGGAGATTGGCGGTGTCGATGGGCAGCGGCAGATCGTCCCATGTGGGGACGTTCCGTTCACGGCTACCCGAATCGAGAGCCCGTGCCTCGGCATCGGCCACAGCCTCATCGCCCGAACGGCGCAGTTGCTGTTCGGGGAAGTTGCCGCCGTCGTCGGACGGTCCGGTCACGATTCGTCGTTGACCAGGCGGTACAGCACGTAGACGGCGAACCAGGTGATCAGCACAGCGGCGAGCACCAGCAGGATTTCGAAGAAGATGACCACGGGCGTGAGTCTACCGCCGGTCCTGCGAAACAACCGAACTAAGGGTGTGCTCACTTCTCCTGCGTGGTGTTGGAGTAGATCGACCGGCTCCACACCTCGATCAGGGTGTCGATCCGCTCGGCCACGCCCGGGCCCGTCCCCACACCGAGTTGCTCCAGCGACCGTTCGTTGAGTTCGAGTAGGACTGTCGCCAGCGTGACGCTGTCCGGGCCGTCGGGTGCGAGGCCGGCGGCACGGTCGGTGTCGATCATTTCCGCCACCGGGGCGACGAGTGCTGTGCGGGCGGCGTCCCACACTTCGCGCACCTCCGGGTTGTGCTGCCGGGCCGCGAGGATCGCCGCGAACACCTGCTGATGCTGCTCCCATGATGCGAACGTCGCGCGGATCGACCCGGCGATGCGCTCCCGCGGCGACGCCGACCGCACGAACATCAGATTGGTGGCGGCGATCGTTTCGGAATGCATGTCGGCGGCGAGCGCGGCGACGGCGGCGGCCTTGTCGGTGAAGTAGAAGTAGAACCCCGACCGGCTCACCCCGGCGGCCGAGGTGATGTCGGCGATGTTGATCTGCTCGAACGTCCGGCTTTGCAGCAGCTCGTGCAGTGCACGCAACAGGTTCGCCCGGCGCTGATCGCCGCGGGTGGGTGAGCGGCGGTCGAAGACCGCGGGTGCCGGGTCGGTCATGGCGTCGTACCCGTCACAGGGGTGCGGGCACCTGCGGGCGCAGGACCTTGGTCAGAAAAGCGACCTGATGATCGATGATGTGCTGATGCCATCTCTTGCCCGGGTACACGTCGAAATGATCGCACGGGTAGTGCCGGATCAGGGCACCCGCCTTCACTCCCGCCTTGACCGCCGCGTGCACCGGAACGCAGCGATCGTGGTCGGCGATCTGGAACAGGGCCGGGCAGGTGACCTTGCCTGCCGCCCGGTTGGGGCGGTTGGCCAGTGCGTCGAGCGCGATCGACGCGTTCACCTCGTTGCGCCAGGTGGGGCCGGCGATCGAGACGTAGTCGTCATAGGTGCCGGGGAAGTTGATGAGTGCGGTCTCGCCGGGCTGCCCGACGACCGGCGCCATCACGCGCCGACGGCCGGTGCGGGCGGCGAGTTTGTCGCGGGCGGCGAGGGCGAGCAGCGACGCGGTCGACCCGGCCGTCCGGTTGGCGTCGCCGGGTGCCCCTTCGCGATGGGCGGGCGGCTTCTCGTTGGCCAGTGCGGTCACCAGCGGGGTGAGTGAGATGACCGCAGCCACATCAGCTCTGCCGGCCGCGACGTCGAGAACCGTCCCACCCGACATCGATACTCCCCACAGCACGAGACGATCGGGGTCGACGCCCGGCAGTGCGGCGGTGGCGGCGAGAGCGGCACGGTAGTCGGCGATCTGGGCCGGCGGGGAGATGATCTGGCGCGGCTCACCCTCGCTCGCACCGAAACCCCGGTAGTCGAAGGCGACGACGTCGAGTCCGGCGTCGGCGAGCCGGCTGCCGAAGGAGTCCAGGCCGCAGTCCTTGGTGCCGGCGAAACCGTGTGCCATCACCACGGCGGGCCGACCCGCGGGGGTGGTCAGATCGTCGTTCGATGCCGGGAAATACCAAGCATCGCAGGTAGTTCCATCGGAGGTGATGCTGAAAGACTGTGGCATGTGCGTGGCTTCCGTGGTCATCGGGCAAGGGCGGTGGTGCGGCCGGTCAACGGTGAACCCTGTTCGATGGCGCGCACCCGTCCTTCGGGTAACTCGATGACCCGCATTTCCCGTTCGTAGTCGAAGACGTTGAGTTGCTGGGTATGTCGCGGACGATCGAGCATATGGCCGAGGTTCTTGTGCTCGTCGGCGGTGATCACCGCCTCCATCTCATCGACGGCCGGCGGCCGGTACTCGCCCGCCGCGTACGCCGCGATCACCCGCGCCTGACATTCGACGAACGGGAACAGCGTGGGCACTGCCTGCCCGAAACCGGCGAACGCCACGTCGGCGACACCCGGTTTGAAAATCCGCTTGTACAACCGGATCTTGTTGTCGGGTGCGCTGATGAACTCCGGGTCGAAGAACGGGAAAGTGATGTTGTAGCCGGTGGCGTAGATGATCACATCCACCTCATCGACCGAACCGTCGGTGAAATGCACTGCGGCACCATCGAGTCGGTCGATGTTCGGTTTGGCGGTGATGTCGCCGGACCCCAGTCTCAGTGGCAGTTCCACCGACTGGGTGCCGTGCGCGTCGAGGAAACGATGCTCCGGCTTGGGCAGGCCCCACAGTTCGGGATTTCCGGCGAGCGCTTCGGCGGCGTTGTTGACCACCCAGCGGTACAGCTTCGGCGGCACGTACGGCAGTGCTGCGCCGTACTTGTCCACCGGTCTGCCCGCCATGTACTTGGGTACGATCCACGACGCCGACCGCGTCGACAGGAATACCCTGTTACCGGTTGTGCGCGAAGATAACTCGACGGCTATATCGCAGGCGCTGTTGCCGATGCCGACCACGACGATCCGCTTGTCGTGCAGATCCAGCGGGGTGTGTGGATCGATGTAGGAGTGCGAATGGATGATGTCGCCGTCGAAGTCGCCGGGGAAGTCCGGCATCCGCGGATCCCAGTGGTGGCCGTTGGCGACGACCAGGAAATCGAACTCGCGCGCCTGGCCGGATTGCGTGTGCAGGGTCCAGCCACCGTCGTCGTGATGTTCCGCGTGGTCCACCCCGTTGCCGAACTCGATGTTGTCGAGCAGGTCGAAGGCGTCTGCGTAGGAGTCGAGGTACTCCTTGATCTGACTGTGGTGCGGGAAGTCCGGGAAGTGGTCGGGGATCGGGAAATCCTGGAACGTGAGTTTGTACTTCGACGAGTCGATGTGCAGCGACCGGTAGGCGCTGGAGTGGCCGTTCGGATTGCCGAACGCCCAGTTGCCGCCGATCCGGTCGGAGCTCTCGAAACACGTGAAGTCGACGCCGTAGTCGCTGAGCATCTTGCCGGTGGTCAGGCCTGCGATCCCGGCGCCGATGACGGCGATCGACGGGGTGGCGGAATCTCGTGCGGTGCGATCCATCGAAAGCCTTCCGGTAAGGATGTGACCTGTGCAACACTAATGGAAACCTGACAGCTGTCAATTCTAACTGTCACATGTCAACAGAATCCGTCAGTGACGGGAAAGGTGTGTTCGCCGGATGAGTGTTCGCAATGCCATCGTGATCGGGGGCGGGTCCGGGATCGGCCGCGCCATCGCCGCGGGACTGATCGAGGACGGTTACCGGGTGATCGTCGCCGACCGCAACGGTGACAACGCCGCGTCCGTCGCCGCCGAGATCGGCGCGACATCGGCGCAGGTCGAGGTCACCGACGAGGCGGCCGTCGAGAAGCTCTTCGCCGATGCCGCTACCCTGGACGGTGAGTTGCATGCCGTCGTCAACACCGCCGGCATCAGCAGCTGGGGACGGATGGTCGACCACGACGTGCAGCTGTGGCGGGACGTGCTCGACGTCAACCTGGTCGGCGCGTTCATCGTCCTCAAACATGCCGGACGGAACGTCGTCGATGGTGGCTCGCTGGTGTCGCTGGCCTCGCTCAACGCGCGTCAGCCGGGCGACGGACTGTCGGCGTACTGTGCGTCGAAGGCTGGTCTGGCGATGCTCACGCAGGTGGCCGCGCTCGAACTCGCGCCCCGGCGGATCCGGGTCAACGCGATCGCGCCCGGCCTGATCATCACCCCGCTCACCGAGGGATTGCAGGCCATCGACGGCATCGAGGGCGACTACGTGGAGAACACCCCGCTGGGCCGTCCCGGCACGCCCGAGGAGATCGCCGGCGCCGCCCGCTACCTGTGCTCGGACATCGCCGCCTGGATGACCGGGGAGGTCCTCGACATCAACGGCGGCGCTCACCTGATGCGCTACCCGCAGCTCGGCAAGCACCTCGCGGCATTCCTGTGAGTCCCGCACGCGTTGGGGTGAAAGGGTTTTCGGGACGGTCGGCGATCGTGACCGGCGGCGGGTCGGGGATCGGTGCCGCGCTCACCGATGCGCTCGTCGCGGTGGGCGCGAAAGTTCGGTGCGCCGACATCGACCTCGACGCCGCGAAACGTGTTGCCGCGCAGGCGGCCGGGCCCGGTACGGCCGTCGCGGTAGAACTAGACGTCATCGACCCGGCGGCCGTTCGGGCGGTCGTCGACGACGTGGTCGCCGAGACCGGCGCGATGTGCCACCATGCGCGCTGTGCCCATGTCGCTCACGTTTGACTATGCCTTGATTCTCAAGCACGGCCCCGTCGCCCGAGCGTACGGCGCATGGTTGGGGACTGGAAGTGTGTAGACGGTCTCCGCTGGGCAATGCGCGAGATAGGAGCACTTCTGACTAGTACGACTAGTCTTATTGGTGTATGTTTCGGGTATGCGTACGATCACGAGCACTGAGGCGAAGGCCAAGCTGAACGCGGTCTTGGCTGAGATGGAGAGGACGGGCAGCCCGGTGGCCATCACCTCGCACGGTCGTCCGGTGGCGGTGATCTCGCCGGTGACTCCGCGAACGAGGGTGTTCGGGCAGTTTCCCGGGCTGGTGATCCCCGACGATTTCGATGCACCGCTGCCTGACGACGAATTGGCGGCGTGGGACGGTCTCTCGTGACGGCGGTGCTGCTGGACACGAACGCCCTTCTGTGGCTTGTGTCGTCGCCGGAACGGGTGGCCGCGCCCGCCCGGGCGATACTCGACGACCCCGCTAATGAACTGTTCGTCTCAGCCGCTTCGGCGTGGGAGATCGCGATCAAAACCAGGATCGGCCGGCTCGACGGTGCGGGGATCCTGTCGAGTTGGGCGGAGACGCTCAACGCGATGGTGGCGTCGGAACTCGTGATGGATTCGGCGGACGCGACGTTGGCGGGCCAGCTGAATTGGGAGCACCGCGACCCGTTCGACCGGATGATCGTTGCTCAGGCAACCCGGCGCGGACTCGCGATCGCCACCAGCGACCGGGTGATCGGCAAAGGTGCGATGACCCCGGTCATCGTCACCGGATAGTTCCCCCGGGCGCATGCGGCGTCGTCCATGTGCCTGATCGTAGGCGGATCCGGTGGGCGCGTGCCGATGGTCGTCAGCCCACGTGAACGATCGCCGGCGCGGTCATCGTCACCGAAGAATCACCGAGGCGGCCGAGGGAAGGCAGGGCACCGCTGTTCGACCTTATGAACGCCCGGGCGTCACACTTCGGCCGGCTGTCTCGTCCGATGGGTATGAGTGAGATCAGAACGCGAATCGAACCGCTGTCCCCGCAACGCGCCGGTCTGCTGACCCGGCTGATGTACCGGATCGCCAAGCGGCGTTTCGGTGAGGTGCCCGAACCCTTCACCATCGCCGCCCACCATCGAAAGCTGCTCGTCGCCAACGCCGTCCACGAGACGATGCTCGAACGCGGGTCGACGGTGCTGCCCGGTGGGGTCCGCGAACTGGCCGTGTTCTCGGTGGCCCGCACCGTCGGCTGCTCGTGGTGCGTGGACTTCGGTTCGATGCTGATGCGCCTCGACAACCTGGACGTCGACCGGCTCCGGCACATCGACGACTACACAACCTCCGAACTGTTCAGCGACGACGAACGTGCCGCCATCGCCTACGCCGGCGCGATGACCACAGACCCGCACACCATCACCGACGAACAGGTCGACGACCTGCGCCACCGATTCGGCGACGACGGCGTCATCGAGCTGACCTACCAGATCGGGGTGGAGAACATGCGGGCGAGGATGTATTCGGCGCTCGGCATCACCGAGCAGGGCTTCAGCTCCGGCGACGCCTGCCGGGTGCCCTGGGCGACCGATCCCGCTCAGTCCTGACCAGGATCCTGCCGCAGTGGGGAGCCGGTGAACTTGTCCGGGTTGGCGATGTCCCACAGCGCGCACACCTTCCCGTCGCGCACCGTCATCACCGTGATCCGCGGATTCAGCTCCGGGAAACCGTCGACCGGGGGTGCACCCGGCGTGTAGGTGCCCAGTTCGCCGTTGATCCGGGCGAGCTCGGACCCGGCCAGCCAGTTCGGGCCGTACCGGCGGGCCAGGCCGAACAGGAACCGGGCCACCTTGTCCGGGCCGGTGATGACCCGCGGCGCGGTGGGTGCCCGCCGGTTGGCGTCGCCGGTGAAGGTGACATCCGGATGCAGCAGGCCGACCACGGCGGCCAGGTCGCCGGAGGCCAATGCGGCCATCAGTGAGCCGGCGATCGCGTTGTGCTCGTCGGCCGGCACCGGTGGGGGCGCCCCGGCCACCGCCTTTCTGGCTCGCGAGGCCAGTTGGCGTGCGGCCGGTGCGGTGGTGCCCAGCACGTCGGCGATCTCCGGGAACGGCACACCGAAACCGTCGTGCAGGACGAACGCCACCCGCTGATCGGGGTTCAGTTGGTCGAGCACCACCATCACCGCGAACCGGGCGTCCTCACCGGCCACCACCACATTCAACGGATCGCTCTTGCCCGGATCGGCCTGCAATCCGATCACGACGGGTTCGGGAAGCCACTGTCCCACATAGCTTTCCCTGCGATTCTGGGCCGACCGTAGTCGGTCCAGTGCGAGACGACCGACCACCGTCGTCAGCCACGCCCGAAGATTGTCGATGGTGTCGCCGTAGCCGGCCCACCGGATCCATGCCTCCTGCACCAGATCCTCGGCGTCGGCGTAAGTACCGGTGAGCCGGTAGCCGACGGCCAGCAGATGTGGTCGCAATGCTTCGAACTCGTCGTTAGCGGCGCTTGTCGGTGGCGTATCGATGGGCACACCTCGAGCTTAACCGTGCCTGGAAAGTGAAGATGCACCATAGATCTCCCGCCGTTCGAGGCCGTACTGATCGACGACTCGCTCCCCGCGGGGGATTCTTCAACTTCCGGATGTCCTTTGATCTCAAGGGCGTCGACGATGGTCATCTTCTCTTTGCAGGAATTGAGCTGTTTCTCCGAGAGGATATCCCACGAGTCGTCGTCGTATGTCGACACACTATATTCGACCATTGCCAGGAGAACCTGAGCGTGCATTGCCCGGATGTCGCCGTCCTCCGGTAGTTTCTCGTGGGCCGCTTTGAGGAGGTCATGTCCCTTATCGATGTTGCCGACCAGGGCCTCGGCGTATCCGACGGATGCGGAGTAGCTCGCGTCGTCCGGATCCAGCTTGCTGGCCCGGGAATACTCGGAAAGCGCACGCTCCATCTGCTCGTTGGCTTGCGGAATGTTGTCGTGTTCGATGCAGTCAATGGCAGCCTGTAGCCAGTCGTGTCCCTGTGCGCGGGTCGGTCGAGTGGTGTCACCGGTTGAGGATTGGTGTGGCCTATTTATCAGGGGGGACTTTTCTGTCGTGAGTAGTCGATCGCCATCGGCGATTCTCCTTTCCTGAGAAGAGTTGTCGAGGTGTCTGGGATGTCCAGATTAGGGATACGTGGGGGATGGTTGTCTACCGTTACGCCAGAACGATGTCCTCCAGCGCGAAATTTACCCTTGCGGTTGACCTCATTTATTGGGGCAAGAACCATTTCGCATATTCAACGGACCCCGGATCAGCCGGAGACCCGGACCGGACCTGTCAACTCGCCGCCGGCGCGGCTCGGTACCTGGGTGACCTGGCACAGCAGGATCGTCGCGCTGTATGGGTGCGACAGTCAATGGGCGGGACGAAGTCGGCGACGAGGGAAGGCGCGGGCACGCCGATCACGCTCAGTCGACCCAGAGGGGTGCGGAGCGGTTGGTACCGGCGTCCCAGCGGGCGTTGTGGACGATCACGCCGAGCGTGGTCACGGACACCGCAGGGTAGTGGATGTCGCTCGGGAACGTGATCGGGTGACGCGCGAGTTGCTTGCCGGTGACCGGGTCGATGACGGTCAGACCGTCGTTGTCGGCGACGATGACACCCGAACCTTGCCGGTAGGTGACCGCGTACTCGGCGGGATAGAAGTAGAACCGGTACCGCGGGTATGAGGTCACATACGGTTCGGCGAGGTCCAAGTGCCAGCGCTGAGAGCCGTCGTCGCCGAACCCGGCGAGGACCAGCGGTCCGCGTGTGTCTCCTGTCGATGCGCCGCAGGTCGCGATCACGAGAGTCGACCCGGTGTCGACCGCGGACGCACCGCAGATTCCGGTTGTGCCCGTGACCGTGCCGGCCCAGCGGGTGCCGCCGGAAACCGCGTCGCGGAGTTCCACGCGCAGCGGCAGCCTGTCGCATTGCACCGAGACCAGTACGCCGTCGCCGGCCGCCACCGCGGCGGCGTAACCGCAACTGTCGTCGGGCCAGTTCCGCTGCTCCTGCCATGCCGTCGACCAACGAGGCGTGCCGTGCGAGTCGGTGACCGTGACCTGCGTGACAACCTCGTCGCCACGGGTGAACACGAGGTAGTCCGTGCCCGCGCCCACCAGGACGTGGTCGCGTGACGGGGGATCGAACTCGCCGATCTTGCGCCCGCTGGACAGCCCCAGCGCCACGATACGTTTGCCGGCGGCCTTGACGTTGCGCGGCGTAGGTTTGTCGGTGCCCAGCGCACCCCACTGGGCGTAGCGCAGGTAGACGGAGTTGCCGCCGATGACGGGTGTGCCGAGCAGTTCGGCACCATCGCGTGCGAACTGCCACAAGGCTCGTTGCTCACCCGACAGCCGGGATGTCGGACCGGTGCGGCCCTCCACCACCATCCTGGGCGGCGCCTTCGATGACCCGTCGGGACCGGACTGCGCCGTCCGAACGGTGACCGTGCCCTGCGCTGACGACGCCAGCGTCACGGCCCGGTCACCGGCTCCCGCGGGTTTGCCCGTCAACTCGGTGGAGAACGTGGGCTGCCGCGCCGACGTGGCGACGCGCTGGTGATCGTTGAGGTGCGCCGGTATCGGGACGACCGCGGCCCAGACCATCGGCACAGACAGTGCCACGCCGGCCGCGGTCCCGACGGCCGGCCACCACACCGAATCGCGGCGGTCGTCGGGTCCGGTGACCACCGGCGCGAGCAAACCGTGCACAGCCAGCAGGAACAGAGCGAGCACCGTCAGCGTGCTGCGGCCGCCGACACCGGCACCACCGGGGGCGAAATGGTCGACACCGATGAGCAGGATCGTCAGCCCGGCTCCCGCCGCGACCCCGCCCGCGGCGGTGACCGCCCAGGTCGTGTGCCGCCACCACAGGAACACCACGAGGACGGCGCCGGCCAGCAATTGCCACGGTAGTGCTGTTCGCGGCGAGTGGCCGTACGACATCAGCCACTGCGGAAAGACGAACGACGCGACCAATGCGAGAGTGGCGGCGATCAGCGCACCCGAGGCAATCAGGTCGGCGACGGCGGCGGCCACCCCGCGCCACGATCCAGGCGATGCAGGGATCGTGCCGTGGGCGCTCATGCGCCCGATCGTAGGCAGATTTCCGGGATGATCGGTTGACGTCGATCAGCCGCATGACCTCGGCGCCGGGCATGATGGAGAGCGGACCACCACACGAAGGGACACACGAGATGGGCTCGTCCAAGCACCCCAACGCCACCCCCGAGACGCCGATGCTGATTCCGGGCAAGGTCGAGGACTTCCTCAACAAGTATTTCGCGCCGTTCGCGAACGCGAGCGCCAAGAAGATGCCGTTCTTCAGCGTCGTCAAGCATGTCGGGCGCACCTCCGGCAAGGCTTACGAGACGCCGGTCAGCTCGTTCCAGAAGGGCAATGTGTTGGCGATCGGGCTGGTGCACGGCAAGACCAACTGGGCCAAGAACGTGCTCGCGGCGGGTGAGGCCGACGTGAAACTGCCCAAGGGGAAGGTCGTACACATCACCAATCCGCGCATCGTGCCGGTCCGCAGCAATGCCCCCGAACTGCCCAGGCAGGCACAGGCCATGCTCAAGCGGTCCGCTGTGTTCGCCGCGGACATCGTCTGAGACGCCGACTCGCAGGACACCGGCCCGCAAGACGCCGACAGGCCCGGCCACCGTGAGGTGACCGGGCCTGTTCGGTACAGCCGATTTACTTGGCGACCGTGATGTCGTGCTCGTGAACGCCGGGACCTTCCGGGCTCACGGTGACATCACCGTTGCCGACCGAGCTGAGCGCCCGCAGCGTCCAGGTGCCCGGAGCGGCGAAGAACCGGAAGTCGCCCGTGGCGCTGGCCACGACCTCGGCGGTGAACTCGCCGGTCGAGTCGAGCAACCGGACAAATGCGCCGGCGACAGGAGCGCCCGCGGCGTCGGACACGGTGCCCAGGAGCACGGTCTCCTTCTCCACGTCAACGCCCGCCGGCAACTTCTGGCCCTGTTTGGGTGCACCACACATAACTGATTACTTTCCTTCTCCGAGTTCCACCGGCACGCCGACGAGCGAGCCGTATTCGGTCCAGCTGCCGTCGTAGTTCTTCACGTTCTTGTGGCCCAGGAGTTCCTGGAGCACGAACCAGGTGTGGCTCGAACGCTCGCCGATGCGGCAGTAGGCGATGGTTTCCTTCTCACCGTCGAGACCGGCCTCCTTGTACAGTTCGGCGAGATCCTCGTCGGACTTGAAGGTGCCGTCCTCGTTGGCGGCCTTGCTCCACGGCACGTTGATGGCGCCGGGGATGTGGCCGGGACGCTGGCTCTGCTCCTGCGGCAGGTGCGCGGGAGCGAGGATCTTGCCGGAGAACTCGTCGGGGCTACGCACGTCGACGAGGTTCTTGACGCCGATGGCCTCGATGGTCTCGTCGCGGAAGGCGCGGATCGAGGTGTCGGGATCGGCGGCCTTGTACTCGGTGGCCGGGCGGCTCACGGCGTCGGCCGACAGCGGACGGCCGTCGAGCTCCCACTTCTTGCGGCCGCCGTCGAGCAGCTTGACGTCCTGATGGCCGTACAGCTTGAAGTACCAGTAGGCGTAGGCGGCGAACCAGTTGTTGTTGCCGCCGTACAGGATGACGGTGTCGTCGTTGGCGATGCCGCGCTCGGACAGCAGCGCCGAGAACTGCTCGCGGTTGACGAAGTCGCGACGGACCTGATCCTGCAGGTCCTTCTTCCAGTCGAGCTTGATGGCGCCGGGGATGTGGCCGCCGTCGTAGGCGCTGGTGTCCTCGTCGACCTCGACGAAGACGGTCTTGTCGGCGTTGAGGTTCTGCTCAGCCCATTCGGTGCTGACCAGGACGTCGGAACGTGCCATTGTGGTGTCCTTTCGAAAGACAGGATGTCTCGATTTTCTTGGATCTTGCTGGTGGGGAGTCTGCAGGCCGACGGCACGGAGAGGCCGGGACGCTGCGGGCGTGGACATGGCTGTCCTTCGAGATGCACCGGGAACGGGACACTTCTGGGTGAAAGCGCTCACCCGTCGAGCGGAACGCGGCGCGGTCGCTGATCAGCGACAGCAACAAGTGGCGCAACGACAGAAGTCGATCGCGCGGCGACGGGTGAGAAGGAACTCACGGCGCTGTTGCATGGGGACGAGACTACAGGAGCCTGTTGCCGCGCCCACACCCACGGGGTGCGCGGCACCACCGGACATGCTCGACTACCGGATGGAAGCGCAGGTCAGAAGCTGTTCAGGCTGAGATCACGATGATCGGAACGGCCCTCGATGAGGATGTCGCTGCCCGCGCTGGTGACCGACGACGGTGACATCCCCCACGGCATCGGGATGGGTGGGAGCGCGATCGTGAACCGCTTGAGCACGGCCTGCAGCAGGTCCGCCTTGGCCGGGTTCGTGTCCAGATCGCCGGCGTCGGCATGCTCCTCCGGGCCCTTGTACAGCCCGTACGCGGACACCCGCAGGCGGCCGTCGCTGAGCGACAGGTCGACCAGCACGCTCACCCGGACCGTTTCGCCGGTGAACCCCGAGGCCGACGGGGAGGTCGCCGGGGTGGGCAGGCCGCCGGGCGGGGTGGGCGGCACGGCGACCGTCCCGTTGAGCACCACCCCGTGTGAGCGTGTGAGGACGCCGTCACCGGGTCCGCCGGCGCCGGCCTTGCCCGGTTCGGCAGGGGTGGTGACGTACAGGTCGGTGATGCCCAGCAGTCTGCCCAGGTTGGGGGAATCGAGCCGGACCGAGGCGGTGACGTCGTCGGCGGTGAGGGTGTCGCCGGAACCGAACCGGAAACCGCCGCCTGTGTCGGGCCTCACGGCACCGGTGAGCACGGTCATCTCCGCGAAACAGCCGCCGCGGGACTCGCAGCCTTCGATCGGCACCCCGCGGGCGGTGATGATCGAGCCGGAGAACTCGCCGTCGCGGGCGTGGTTGATGAACGGGAAGCCCTTGAGGGTGACCTGTGGTTCGTAGTCGACGCGCGGGGAGGTCAGCAGCGCCCGCGCCAGCGATCGTTCGGCCCGCACGGCCAGCGCGGCGTCTGTCAGATACGCCACCCCGGCGGCGGCGAGCACCATGACAATGATCACGATGAGCGGGCGGTTGTGCCCGAAATGCCGCCTTTTGCCGCTGGTGGGCGCGCCGGTACGACCTCGCGTATGCGCCTTGTTAACAGCCGGGTCCGACATTGGCGTTATTCTGTCATCTGTCGCGTACAAGGTGGTAAGGCGATGGACACAAAGCGGACCGGGTCCTAATACATTCCGGTCTGCCCGACGTAGCCGATCGGAGCTGCATTCGTGGATCTCCTGCTCCTCACCGCCGACCCCAACCCGGATTCGGTGCTGCCCGCACTGTCGTTGCTGGCGCACAACGTCCGCGTTGCGCCCACAGAGGTGTCGTCGCTGATGGAGGTCGGCAACGCGGATGTGGCGATCGTCGACGCCCGCACCGACCTCGCCGCCGCCCGCGGCCTGTGCCGTCTCCTCGGCAGCACCGGATCGTCGACACCCGTCGCCGCCGTCCTCACCGAAGGCGGCCTGGTGGCCGTCAACGCCGACTGGGGCATCGACGAGTTCCTGCTGCCCGCCACCGGCCCCGCCGAGATCGACGCCCGGCTGCGCCTGCTCATGGTGCGCACCCGTGGCCTGAGCACCGACGAGGCGGCCGGCAAGGTCACCCTCGGCGAGCTGGTCATCGACGAGGGCACCTACACCGCCCGGCTGCGCGGCAAACCGCTCGACCTCACCTACAAGGAGTTCGAACTCCTCAAATATCTGGCGCAGAACGCGGGCCGGGTGTTCACCCGCGCGCAACTGTTGCAAGAGGTGTGGGGCTACGACTTCTTCGGCGGCACCCGCACCGTCGACGTCCATGTGCGACGCCTGCGCGCCAAGCTCGGCAGCGAGCACGAGTCGCTGATCGGCACCGTGCGCAACGTCGGCTACAAGGCGGTCCGGCCCAACCGTGGCCGCAATGCCGCCCCCGACCAGGGTGCCGACGATCATGCCGACGACGACTTCGACGGCGCGGACGTGGACAGCATGGAAGGAGAGCTTGTCGCCGATGAGTGAGGTGCGGGTGGCCGATACGCTCACCGCCGACGAAGCCCGGTGGGCGCACGAGCTGATCGCGTCGGCCACCACCGCCGACGGTGTCGCGCCGCTGTCCGAGCAGGGCCGGCTGGCTGTCGACGGACTCGGCGACAGCACCGACGGTACTGTGCGGCACATTCTCCTACCTCACGGATATGCCGTCGTGGTGGTGGCTGCGGGTGACGGGTCGGCGATGATCGAGGCCGTCGTCGATCCGGAACATCGCCGCCACGGGTACGGCCGTGCGCTGGTCGAGGAGGCGTTCGCGCAGGCCGGGGAACTCGGTGTTCAGGCGAACATCTGGGCGCACGGTGATCTGCCCGGCGCCGCTGCACTCGCGACATCGCTCGGCCTGACCCGCAATCGTGAACTGCTGCAGCTGCGTCGGCCTGCGGGAGACGGCTCCGACCTGCCTGAGCAGGTGGTGGATGAGTCTATCGAACTGCGCACCTACAACGGACCTGCCGACGACGCCGAGATCCTGCGGGTCAACAACGCGGCCTTCGACTGGCACCCCGAACAGGGTGGTTGGAGTCTTGCGCAGATCCACGAACGAACCGGTTCCGACTGGTTCAACCCCGAAGGGCTGTTCCTCGCCTACGACCGGGAATCATCGCAGCTCTTGGGTTTTCACTGGACCAAGATGCAGTCGCCGGAACTGGCCGAGGTGTACATCGTCGGCGTCGACCCGGCCGCCCAGGGTCGCGGCCTCGGCCGGCTGCTCACCCTGGCCGGCCTGTATTACTTTGTGCGCGTGGGTGCCTCAGAGGTCATGCTGTACGTCGAAGGCGACAACACCGCCGCCCTGAACACCTACGAGAAACTCGGATTCACCCGGTACGCGGTGGATATCGCATACGGGTGAGAACACGCTCGGCTCACCGGGTTTCGAGGCTCCTCGCCTAGCGGCTCGTCGCGCCTCAACCGGCATCGGGGCCGGTGTATCAGGTGGTTGGTACGACTAGGGCCGGACTCCGGTGTAGACCCCTTCGGGGCGGAACCGGAGACGGCGTTCCTGGTACTCCTCGAGGGCGTGTGCGGTCCAGCCGGCCGTTCGGGCGAGAGCGAAGATCGTCTCGGCCGCATTGTCATTCATCCCGAAGCTCAGCGCCATGGCGGCGAGAGCGAGGTCGGAGGTGATGAATCCGTGATGCTCCTCCCGGGTGTCGATCGACCTGGCGACGACGTTCAGCGCGGCTACTGGCCGGGGGTCGGGAGGGTTTGCTGCGGTGAGGAATTCGATGATGCACTCGGCGCGGGGGTCGCGGTGCGAGTAGACGACATGACCGGTTCCCGGGATGGGGGTGTCGGCGGCGATGCGTTCGGAGACGGCCCTTTCCGGGTTGTCCAGGGCGGATTGCAGAAAACGGTAGGCCATCGTGGTCGCACCGCCGTGCATCGGTCCGTCGAATGCGCCCAGGCCGGCACTCAGAACTGCGTAGATGCTGCCGCGGGCGCTGGCCGCCACCCGCGCGGCCACGGTGCCCGCGGACAGGTCGTGGTCGGCGAGCAGGACCAGCGCGGCGTTGAGCAGGGAGGTTCGTTCGGGTGAACCCGGTTCGGTGGTCAGGTGTGGCCATAGGCGTTCGGCCACAGTGCCTTCGGGATCGACAACAGGTTCACCCACGGCTGCGATCGCGGTGGCCATGACCAGGGCGGCCGACGATGAAACCGATTCCGGGTCGATGCGATGGCGCAGAACTTCGTGGGCACCAAGAAGATCCACGACGATCCGGATGCGATCGAGGTCTCGGGCGCTGTCGCCGCACACCGCTCGCACCGAGGCGGCGACCTGCTCATCGGCCGGTTGGTCCGGCCACGGCACCTGCCATAGCATTCCCGCGACTTCCTCGAATGCTGTTGTGCGGGCGAGTTCCCGCGCATCAAGGCCGCGGTAGTACAGCGTGTCGTCGTGCAGGTGGGTGACCTGGGTCCGGATGCGTTCGACGACACCCGACGGTGGTCGGTTACGGGTGCCCGACAAGAGCTTCTCCACCTCGTCGACACCGAAGACGCTGCCATCGTGGCCGTCGATCCGGCTGCTGGTGAGCCGCCCGCGGCTGACGTACGAGTAGACCGTCGCCGGTTTGACGCCGAGGACCCTGGCGACCTGTTCGGTGGTCAGGTAGTCGCGCCCGTCATGGTGGATCGGGGCAGGCCAGCGCCGGGAATGTGTCCGCTTCACACATTGATTAAATCAACATTGACTGAGCTTGCTCAAGGTTGTCATCGTGGCGGGAGGGCAACCGCACCAGAGGAGCACACAATGAGCGAGACGATGATCGCACCACCCGGACTCAGCGGAGTCGTGGTCGCCGACACCGAGATCGGGGACGTGCGCGGGGACGAGGGCTTTTACCACTACCGGCAGTATCCGGCGATCGAGCTGGCCCGCAGCAGCAGCTTCGAAGAGGTGTGGCATCTGTTCGCTCACGGACACCTGCCCGACGAACCCGAGCTGGCTGCGTTCGGCAGGAAGGTCGCGACAATGCGCCCCATACCGGACGAGGTCGGTGGGATCGTCGCGTCGGCGGCGTTGCTTGGCGCGCCGCGAACCGAGCTGTCGGCGTTGCGTACGGCGCTGTCCGCGGTCGGCGCCGCAGCCGGGGCCCGTCCGCTGTGGGATGCGACCGACGAGCAGGCACTCGGTGACGCTCTGCGCGCTGCGGCGGTGACACCGACGCTGCTGGCGGCCATGTACCGGCTACGCAACGGTGACGATCCGGTGCCCCCGCGCGAGGATCTTCCGGTCGCCGCGAACTGGCTGTACATGCTGACGGGCCACGAACCCGCACCGCACTACGCGCGCGCCGTCGAACAGTACCTGATCGCGACCATCGATCACGGATTCAACGCCTCCACATTCACCGCGCGGGTGATCGCCTCCACCGGTGCGGATGTGTACGCCGCGATATGCGGTGCCATCGGCGCTTTCTCGGGGCCACTGCATGGCGGTGCGCCCGATCGGGCACTGGATTCACTGGATGAGATCGCCGCCCACGGCAACGCGGCCGGGTGGGCGCGGCAGCAGGTCGCCGAGCGCAAACGCATCATGGGATTCGGTCACGCGGTGTACCGCACCACCGATCCTCGGTCAGAGCTGTTGCGCGGCATCGCCGTTGAGTTGGGTGGCCCGCTGGTCGATCGGGCGCTGGAGGCCGAGCGAGCCGTCACCGATGTTCTCGCGCAGGCGCACCCGGACCGTCCGCGCTATGCCAACGTCGAATTCTATGCCGGAGTGGTGATGGAGAGCTGCGGGATCCCCCGGTCGATGTTCACCCCTACGTTCGCGGTGAGCCGCGTCGTCGGATGGTGTGCGAACATTCTGGAACAGTCCAAGAGCCGCAAGATCATTCGGCCGGCTGCCCGATATGTGGGTACTCCGCCGCGGCGGTGACCAGCGGGACCGGTCAGCCCTTCAGCAGTGGGATGAGGAGGTCGGCGGCGATCTCGGCCTCGCGGGCCAGGGGCCAGCCCGACAGGATCCAGGCGTCGACGCCGGCCTGTTCGCCGACCTTGCGCATCGCCTTGGCGACGTTCTCGGCGCTGCCGACGAAGTAGGTGCCGGTGCCCTTGCCCGCGATGTCGAAGGGAGGCTCGGCGGCGGTCCAGGTGGTCAGGCCCGCTGCCATGTTGGGGGCGAACTCCAGCGCCGAACGATCGGGGAGCTTTCCGGCGCGCAGGGCCTCGATGCGGGCGAGGACCTGCGGGTCGTCGCTGGTCAGGTCGTCCAGGCCGGGGTATCCGAAGCTCTTGAGATTGCGGTCGGCGGTGGCCAGCACCGTCTCGGGCCGGGTCTGGGTGAGTTGCCACTCGAACCGGTCCCACGCCTCCTCCTCGGTCTCCCGGACGATGACGCTGGCGAGCACGCCGAACCTGAGGGTGCGTCGGCGTTCGGCGGCCGCGGTGCGGACCTTGTCGAACAGGGCGGTGAGGGCATCCGGTTCGGACATGAACGACAGGTACACGTCGAGTACGTCGACGGCGTGCTCGATGCCCTCCGGGGAGGCGCCGGTACCCCAGATCGGAAGTCCGCCCGGCTGTCGCGGCCCGGGGATGGCCGGCTTGTACCGCTTGTCGTAGGAGAAGAACTCACCCTCGTATGCGTCGGTGTCGTCGAGGTACAGGTCCTTCACCTTGGACCAGTACTCCGACGACAGCCGGTAACGCTCGGCCTTCGGGGTGAACTGTCCGTAGCGCCGCAGCACCGGGTCGGCGCCGTTGACCTGGTTGATGATGAGCCGGCCACCCGAGTACTGGTCGAACACCTGGGCTTCCTCGGCCATCAGCACCGGCGGTTTGACGCCGGGGTAGCAGGGGATGAGGAAGCGCAGGTCGGTGGTGTCGCCGATCAGGGCGATGGGTTCGCGGGCGGTGGTCAGCGCGCCGTAGAAGCCGAGCCGGTCCAGGGTGCGGGCCTGGTGACGGATGACGTCGAACGACGGGGTGACCCGCTGCTCTGGTTCCCAGGGCGCCTCACCGTCGGTGGGGTTGATGTACCAGAGGAACGCCGGGTCGCCGGGATGGAAATCGTCTGCGTCGCGCACAAAGGCAAGGCTAGCCTAGTTACTGCCCCGGTGAGCAACGGCAGTGGTCACACCGTACCTTCCGGTATCGCCCTTAACGCCCCGCGCTATTCACTCCCAGTTCACCTCGCGTCGAGAAGTCGGCCACTGGTCGCCCCTAGCGTCAAACCGGACACCGGCCCCGGGACTCCCGGGGCGCCGGTGACATCTGCCCCGACAGTCGTGTGCGGGCGCATGTGATGAGCGAAAGGCGACACCAGAGGTGAAGATTTCCCGTAAAGGCGCGGCTCTCGCGCTGACCGCGGCCGCGGCGACCGTGCTGGCGACCTCGTGCAGCAGCGACGGAGACAAAGCGATCAGCGGTGAGGGATCGACCGCACAGCAGAAGGCAATGGAGCACTTCAGCGACAAACTCGCCGAAAACACCGACATCATCCTGGACTACACCGGAAGCGGCTCCGGCGACGGCATCAAGAAGTTCATCAGCGGAGACGTCGACTTCGCCGGCTCCGACTCGGCACTCAAGGACGCCGAGATCACCGACGCCAAAGCCCGCTGCGGCGGCAACGACGCCTGGCACATCCCGCTCGTCGCCGGCCCCGTCGCCATCGCCTACAACCTTGAGGGCGTCGACAAGCTGACCCTGAACCCGCAGGTCCTCGCCGGGATCTTCGACTCGAAGATCACCAAGTGGAACGACCCGGCCATCGCCAAGCTCAACCCGGGCGTCACGCTGCCCGACACCGCCATCAAGCCGGTGCACCGCAGCGACAGCTCCGGCACCACCGACAACTTCCAGCGCTTCCTGCAGAGCGCCGCCCCCACCGCGTGGCCGTACGAGCACAGCAAGGAATTCCAAGGCAAGGGCGGTTCGGGCGCGGCCAAGTCGACCGGCGTCGGCGACACCGTGAAGAAGTCGCCCGGCTCGATCACCTACGTCGAGTGGGGCTTCGCCACCGAGAACAAACTCGGCATCGCGGCCATCGACTTCGGATCCGGCGCCGTCCAACTCAACGCCGAGAGCGCCGGCAAGGCCCTCGACGCGGTCAAGTTCACGACGCCCGGCAGCAAGGACCTCGTCGTTGACACCGACGCGCTGTTCGCCTCCCAGGAACCCGGCGCCTACCCGCTCGTGCTCACCCCGTACTCCATCGTGTGCTCCACCGGCTACGAGGACTCGGAAATCAGCAGCACCCTCAAAGAGGCCTTCACCAAGATCCTCGACGAAGGTCAGGAAGGCCTCGGCGAGGTCGGGTACGTGCCGCTGCCCGACGGCTTCAAGACCACGCTCCGGACCACCATCGACGCCCTGGACTCCGGCAACTAGGGCGTGCCCACGGGCCGAACCGGCGGGAGACCCGGTGCCTGATCCGGCGGGCGCAGGGGCGGCGTCCGCGTGAGACACTCGATACGTCGCGAGGAAGTGACATGACCAGGGCAGATGATCGGACCAGAACAGGGAGAACGATGACCTCCCTCACCAAGGGGCCGAGCCCGGACAGCGGCGACGCCATGTCCGGACACGACACCGGCGGCACCCCGCCGGACGGGAAGGGACGGGTGCTCGGCACCGACGGCGGTAAACGGCTCGGCGACGTCATCTTCAAGAACCTCGCCGTCGGGTCGGGCATGCTGGTGACCGCGGTCATCTTCCTGATCGCCGCGTTCCTCGTCGCGCAGGCCGTGCCGTCCCTGTTCGACAACAAGGCCAACTTCTTCACCTACCAGGGACAGTGGGTGACCTCCGGCGGCGACCTACGATTCGGCATCCCGCGCCTGCTGTACACGACGATCTTCGTGTCGGTGATCGCGCTGCTGATCGCGATGCCCGTCGCCCTGGGCATCGCGATCTACCTCACCGAGTACGCGCCGAAACGGCTCGTCGGACCCATCACCTACACGGTCGACCTGCTCGCGGCTGTTCCGTCGATCGTGTACGGCCTGTGGGGCATCCTCGTGCTCGGGCCGGTGCTGCAACCCATCAACGAATGGCTCGTCGGGCACCTGACCTGGCTGTTCCTGTTCCAGGAACCCGAACAGGCCACCAACATGGACACCGGCGCCACCCTGCTGACCGCCGGTATCGTGCTCGCGGTGATGATCCTGCCCATCATCACCGCCGTCACCCGCGAGGTGTTCGCGCAGACTCCCGTCGGGCATCGTGAGGCCGCCCTCGCGCTCGGTGCCACCAAATGGGAGGTCGTGCGGGTGGCCGTGCTTCCCTTCGGCAAGTCCGGCTACATCAGCGGCGGCATGCTCGGCCTCGGCCGCGCCCTGGGCGAGACCATGGCCCTGATGCTGATCATCTCCTCGGCCGGGCCGATCAACTTCAACCTCATGGAGAGCGGCGAGACCTTCGCCAGCAAGATCGCCCTCAACGCCGCCGAATTCGACTCACCGGCCAAGACCGGTGCGTACATCTCCGCGGGCCTGACCCTGTTCGTGCTGACGTTCATCGTCAACGCCGCCGCGCGTGCGGTGGTCAGCGGAAAGGCCAACTGACATGTCGATAACCCTCGACGACCACGGGGCCGTCCCCGTCAAGAACACACCGTCCGGATTCACCCCGCTCAGCCGCCGCCGGACCGTCACCGACAAGGTGGTGCGGGTCCTGGTCCTCGCCGCCCTGCTGCTCGCCCTGGTACCGCTGGTGTGGCTGACGATCACCCTCGTCAGCAAGGGCATCGGCCCCGTCATCGACCCCGAATGGTGGACGAAACCGCAGATCCGTGGCGGTGCGGCCAACGCCATCATCGGCACCCTCATCCAGACGGCGCTGGCCGCGGTCATCTCCGTGCCGCTCGGCATTCTGGTGGCGATCTACCTGGTCGAATACAGCGACCGGACCTCGCCGATGGCCCGGGCCACCACCTTCATGGTCGACATCCTCTCCGGCGTGCCGTCGATCGTGGCCGCGCTTTTCGTGTACGCGGCCTGGCGCACCACCCTCGGCATGGAACGCTCCGGTTTCGTCGTGGCCATCGCGCTGGTGCTGCTCATGGTGCCGCTGGTGGTGCGGTCCACCGAGGAGATGCTCAAGATCGTCCCGCAGGATCTGCGCGAGGCGTCGTACGCGCTCGGCATCCCCAAGTGGAAGACGATCGCGGCGATCGTGCTGCCCACCGCGCTGTCGGGCATCGTCACCGGCGTGATGCTCGCGATCGCACGAGTGATGGGCGAATCGGCGCCCGTGCTGATCCTTGTCGGATCCACCCGCGCCACCAACTGGAATCCCTTCGACGGCAGCCAGCAGTCGCTGCCGCTGATGATGGTGCAGGAATACGGCAAAGGCCCCGGCTCCTTCGACAACGTGTGGGGTTCAGCGCTGACGCTGGTCATTCTCGTGGCGATCATCTACTTCGGCGCCAAGGTCGTCTCGAAGGCGTTCTCCCCTCAACAGTCCTGACATAACCGGCATCTCCGCATGCCGGATCTCTCCCCAGAACGGACCGATCATGGCCAAGCGCCTCGACATCAAAGATCTGAATATCTATTACGGCAACTTCCACGCCGTCAAGGACGTGAGCCTGGAGGTGCCGCCGCGCAGCATCACCGCGTTCATCGGGCCGTCGGGCTGCGGTAAATCCACCGTGCTGCGCACCCTCAACCGGATGCACGAGGTCACCCCGGGCGCGTACGCCGTCGGCAGTGTGCTGCTCGACGGTGAGGACATCTACGCCAAGAACGTCGACCCGGTGAGTGTGCGCGCCACCATCGGCATGGTGTTCCAGCGGCCCAACCCGTTCCCCACGATGTCGATCCGCGACAACGTTGTCGCCGGCCTGCGGCTGCAGGGGGTGCGCAACAAGGCCGAACTCGAGGAGGTGGCCGAACGTAGCCTGCGCGGGGCCAACCTGTGGAACGAGGTCAAGGACCGGCTCGACAAACCCGGCGGCGGACTGTCGGGCGGTCAGCAGCAGCGGCTGTGCATCGCCCGGGCCATCGCGGTCTCGCCCGCGGTGCTGCTCATGGACGAGCCGTGCTCGGCGCTCGACCCCATTTCGACGCTCGCGATCGAGGACCTGATGGGTGAGCTCAAGAAGGACTACACGATCGTCATCGTCACCCACAACATGCAGCAGGCAGCCCGGGTGAGCGACCAGACCGCGTTCTTCAACCTCGAAGGAGTGGGGCAGCCCGGTCAGCTCGTCGAGATCAACGACACCGAGACCATGTTCACCCACCCGGCCAAGAAGGAGACCGAGGACTACATCTCGGGCCGGTTCGGCTGAGGTTTTCGCTGGTTGAGGTGTGAGGAGCGCTAGCGACGAGCCTCGAAACCGGGCGAGCCGACAATGTCATCTCACCGGGTTTCGAGGCTCCTCGCCTAGCGGCTCGTCGCACCTCAACCGGCGAAGGGGAAGGGGGCCCGAACCGGCGACGAGGGAGGCTGGCGGCTAGGAGGCGTCCTCGAATTGTTCGGGGAGTTTGCCGGTGGCCTGGAAGAAGACGCGGCGGCCCACCATGACGGCGTGGTCGGCGAAGCGTTCGTAGTAGCGGCCCAGCAGGGTGACGTCGACGGCTGCGGCCACACCGTGATCCCAGTCCCGGTCCATCAGGACCGTGAAAAGGTGACGGTGCAGGTCGTCCATCGCGTCGTCGTCCTCCTGCAGACGGGCGGCGGCCTCGTGGTCGAGGGAGTTGAGCACCTCGCGGGCGTTGTGGGCCAGGGCGATGGCCAGCCGGCCCATCTCGGCAAAGTAGCCGTTGACCTCCTCGGGGAGGGCCTTGGCCGGGTGGCGGCGGCGGGCGACCTTGGCCACGTGCAGCGCGAGGGCCCCCATCCGGTCGACGTCGCCGACGATCTGGAACGCGCTGACCACGCCGCGCAGATCACCGGCCACCGGTGCCTGCAGCGCGAGCACCGCGAACGCCTGTTCCTCGGCCTGCGTCGCCAGCGCGTTCA
Source organism: Gordonia amarae NBRC 15530 (assembly GCF_000241345.1). GTDB lineage: Bacteria > Actinomycetota > Actinomycetes > Mycobacteriales > Mycobacteriaceae > Gordonia > Gordonia amarae. The sequence continues at coordinate 43,440 of NZ_BAED01000061.1, read as the reverse complement.
TCCGATCGTGGTCGGCGATGACCCCCTCGGCGAGCGCCAGGTCGGCCTGCAGAAGTGCCCGAGTGGCACGCGACATCGCAGCACCGGCCAGCTCGCACATATCACCCAGGATCGTGTTCAGCCGCTGGAGCTGCTCTTGATAGGCGGTACGCATATGGTCCAGATTACTTGGCCGGGTGATCGGGTCGGCGAGGTCGCAATGAACGTCGCATGAACGTGCCCTGTCGCACATGCCGCGGTGGGGTGTGAGCCGCCGGGTTCACCGAGGTCAGGAGCAGGTGGTGTCGCCTGCGTTGGTGACGGTCAGGTCGTTGGGCAGGTTGCTGCCGCGGGCCGCGGGCAGCTTCTTCACCGACAGGGTCGAACCGGCCGCGGGCTGTTCACCGATGCTCTCGCTGTAGTCGTGGCCGAGGATCACCTCGACACCCGATTTGACGTTGCGGTCGGGCTGGATGGAGGCTCCCGGGATCATCGCGGCCACCGTCGCGGCGGCGTCCTCCTCACCGGTGCCGTACCGGACGACGGTGTCATCGCGTTGCTCGGAGGCGTCGGCGATACCGGGGATGACGAAGCCGAGCGGGGCGAGCAGGTCGGCGGCGGCGCTGGCCACACCCGCCTGGCCGGTGCCGTTGAGGACGCGGACCGTCACCTGGGTGGGATCGAGCGCGGTCGCCGACACCGTCTGCGGCTTGGCCGTGGTGGACGACGGGCTGCTCGAGGTGGAACTCGACGAGCCGGTCTTCTTGTCGTCCTTCTTCTTCTCGTCTTTCTTCTTTTTGTCCGACTTCTCCTTGTCGGCCTTCTTCTTGGCCTCACCCGGCAGCGGGTCGTCGTCGATGATGGCGTTGAAGATGGCGTTGACGTCGTCGGTGCGCGGGATCTCGTTGTTGGACCCGTCGGTGGAGGTGCCCGACGTGGGGATCGTCACGAAGCTGACCCGGCCGGCGTCCATGCCCTGCATCGACTCGGCCAGCTTGATCAGCGACTTGGTGTCGACGCCGTCGACGAAGCTGTGGTTGATGAACGTGTTGACAATGCCGTTGAGCTTGCCCGGGTTGGACAGCACATTGCCCGACAGCGTCGACCGCAGCAGAGACGACATGAACAGCTGCTGGCGTTTGATACGACCGTAGTCGCCGTTGCCCTCGGTCTCGATCTTGCGGGCGCGCACATAGTTCAGGGCGTAGCGGCCGTTGAGCTTCTTGGGACCTTTCTTACGCAGGATCCAGCCGAGTTCGTAGTCGTAGAGGGGGACCGTCGAGCACACCTCGACGCCGCCGATGGCGCGCACCACCTTCTCGAAACCGTCGAAGTCCATCGCGATGAAGTGGTTGATGTTGAGGCCACTCATCGCGGTGAGCACCTGCACCAGGCATTTGGGACCGCCCTCGGCATACACCGAGTTCAGCTTGACCGCCTCGGCGGCCGGCAGCACGTTGGCAGCGTCGTAGGTGCCGTTGTCGTTGTCCCACGACGAGCAGTCGGGCCGGTCGACCTGCAGGTCACGCGGGAACGAGACGGCGACGACGCGGTCGCGGTCCGACGGCACGCTGACCAGGATGACGGTGTCCGAGCGGGCACCTTCGACGTCGTCGGCGCTGCCCGCACCCAGGGTGGAGTTCTTGCCGCCACGGGTGTCGGTGCCGACGATCAGATAGTTCTCGTCGCCGTGCTGGGCGTCCTTGTTGCGGATGTTGTCGTCGCCGGAGTCGAGGGCCTCGATGGACCGCCAGTTGCCGTTCACCGACTGGATGTAGCCCCACACGAATCCGGTGCCGACGAGCGAGAGGACACAGGCCACCGCCACCAGGATGCGGCCGGTGATGGTCGCGTCGCGGACCAGCGCCTTGCGGCGGGCGGCTTTCCCTCGGGCCGCGGCCACCCGGGTGCGGGCCGCGGCCAGGTCGGGGGTGCGTTGCAGCGGGCGGGCCCGGCCCTTGATCAGCGAGCGGGCCGGCTGCTCGGGCTCGGTGGCCGGCGTCTCGGCAGCTGTCTCGTCGTCGGCTGTGAGAGCTGCGACGGAGACCGGTTCGGTGTCGGCCGGCTCCGCGGTCTTGTCGGCTGCCGGCGGCACGGGGGTTTCCGGCGCCGTGTCGTCGCCGACGACCGGGATGAGCTCTGTCGGTGTGTCGTCCTGGCCGGACCGCGCGGGGGCGACCGGGGGGATGACGTCGAACGGGGCGTCCGACGGGGCGGGTTCCTGGCCGCGGGATTCGGCGATCGCACGCCGCCGGGTGGCCTGCTCGGACAGGTCGACATCGGCGTCGCGGTCACCGATCGTCGGGATGCGCTGGGTGACGTCGAGGCCGGGCGGCGCGACGGGTGGGCGGTTGCGGCCCTGCGGCGTACCGCCGGGCGGGGGCGGGGAGGTGTGTCGGCCGGGCCTGCCTCCGGGCCGGGGCGGGGGGACATCCCGGATCGGGGGCCGCGGCCGCTGCTCACGGCGGTCGCGCGCCTCGGCGTCGCGCTGGTTCTGGTCCCGGTCGCCACGGAACAGCGACCCGAACCGGTGCGCCATCGTCGGCGACTCGTCGGGCTCCGGCTGTCCGGCGTCGTCGAAGGCCTCACCCTCGGCGTTCATCTGCTCGAGCAGCTCACGCACCGTCATCCGGGAACGTCCGCGCACGTAGCGATCGTTGGTGCTGGGCTCGTGGAGTCCACCCGGGACGGGCGGGATCACCTGGGGGCCGGGACGGCGCGGCGGTTGCGGCCCTCGCGGCGGCTGCGGCGCGGGCCGTCCCTGAGGGCCGGGTTGACCTGGGGCGCCGTGCCTGCCCTGCGGGCCGCGTCCACGCTGAGGGGGCGGGCCCTGGTCGGGTCGGCGTCCGGGCGGGGTGTCGTCGCCGGTGTCACCGGAATGCGGACCGTCGGGTCCGGACTTCCTGCGGCTCACGTGCGTCGGCTACCTCTCGCGTCTGGAACTCGATACCCCGACCTTCAGCGCCTTACTGAAGTGCATCGAATGTACCCACTGGTGTGGGCATCCCAAACATCCTACCGAGCGCACCTGAGAAGAATCGATCGGCGCGGCCCCGCCGTGGTGCGCGTCTCAGTGATTCCCTGGTGCCGGCTCAGCCGCCCGAATGCATGATCTCGGCACCCTCGGGGACGATGTCCTCGTACGGGTCGTCGAGCCAGCCTTCGGGCAGGGCCACCTTCGCGGGCGAACCCTGCCGGCCGCGCGGGCCGTGCCCGTCGGTCGGGAACGGAGCATCCGCGGGCAGTGCGCCGACGAGTTCGCGCAGCTCATCGAGGCTGGTGACCAGCGACATCCGCGAGCGGATCTCCGACCCGGCCGGGAAACCGCGCAGGTACCAGGCGACGTGTTTGCGGATCTCGCGGCAGCCCTTGAACTCGCCGCCGCCCTCGAGGTGGTCGTAGTGGGCGATCAGCAGCTCGCAGTGCCGGATGATGATGTCCGACACCTGGCCCAGCGTCGGGGCCTCCGGGGCGGGACGGCCGTTCAGCAGCGCCGACAACTCGGCGAACAGCCACGGCCTGCCCAGGCAGCCACGTCCGATGACCACGCCGTCGCAGCCGGTGCGCTCCATCATCGCCACCGCGTCGACGGGTTCGAAGATGTCGCCGTTGCCGAGCACCGGCACGTCGGTGACGTGCTCCTTGAGCCGGGCGATCTCGTCCCAGTCGGCGGTACCCGAATACCGCTGCGACGCCGTGCGGGCGTGCAGCGCGACCGCCTTCGCGCCCTCGGCGGCGGCGATCCGGCCCGCGTCGAGGTGGGTGCGGTGCTCGTCGTCGATGCCGATGCGGAACTTGACCGTCACCGGGATGTCGGTGCCCTCGGTGGCCCGGACCGCGGCGGCGACGATGCGCTGGAACAGCTTGCGCTTGTACGGGATCGCCGATCCGCCGCCCTTGCGGGTGACCTTGGGCACCGGGCAGCCGAAGTTCATGTCGATGTGGTCGGCGAGATTGTCGTCGACGATCATCTTGGCCGCGGCGTAGGTGTACTCCGGGTCGACGGTGTACAGCTGCATCGACCGTGGGTTCTCCTCGGGGGCGAACGTGGTCATGTGCATCGTCACCGGATGCCGCTCGACGAGCGCGCGGGCGGTGACCATCTCACAGACGTACAGACCCGATACCGTGCCGGTGCGCTCGAGTTCGAGTTCGCGGCACAGGGTGCGGAAGGCGACGTTGGTGACGCCGGCCATCGGCGCGAGTACGACGGGACTCGCGAGTTCGATGGAACCGATGCGTAGCGGCTCCCGGGCGGGTGCCCGGGTGTCGTCGGAGGCGGCGAGTGTGGTGCTCAGGATGCCTTCTTTTCCTGCCGGGCCTTCTTGAGGGCCTCGCGGGCCAGCGAGCGGTCGCGCATCTCCTCGAACTTGACGGTGTCGCGTTCGAGCTGCTCGAGGAAGGCGGCGAGCTCCTCGCGGGTCTTCTCGCCCTCGGGGCCGAAGTCGTCGCGGCCGAACACATCCCACTTGCGCAGTACCGGCATCAAGACCTCGTCGAGGTGCTGGCGCAGGTCGTAGATGCCGTGCTTGGCCATCAGCACGCCGTGTCGGCGGAAGTTGGGCATGCCCGCGCCCGGCATCTGGAAGTTGGTGACGATGTCGGTGACCGCGCGCAGCGTCTGGTCGGGGGCGATGTCCATGCCCGCGCCGCAGACGTTGCGGTAGAACTGCATGTGCAGGTTCTCGTCGGCCGCGATGCGCTGCAGCAGCTTGTCGGCGATCGGATCGTTGCAGGCCTTGCCGGTGTTCTTGTGGCTGACTCGGGTGGCCAGCTCCTGGAACGTCACATATGCCACGGCCCGCAGCAGCCCCGCCTGGCCGCCGGCGGTGAGTTCGCCCGCGCGGTCACCGGCGGTCAGCTCCGGGGAGTAGCCGTTGGTCATGTGCGTCATCCGGGCCTGTTCGAGGGCCACCGGGTCGACGCCGCGCGTGACGACCAGGTAGTCGCGCATGGCGATGCCGTGGCGGTTCTCCTCGGCGGTCCAGCGGCCCACCCAGTAGCCCCACGCCGAGTCCATCGAGAAGTTGTCGGCGATCACCCGGTGATAGGACGGCAGGTTGTCCTCGGTGAGCAGGTTGGTGATCATCGCCGCCTGGGCGACATCGCTGAGCCGGGACTGCTCGGGGTCGTAGTCGACACCGCCGAGCGCGGCGAAGTTGCGGCCCTCGTCCCAGGGCACGTAGTCGTGCGGATTCCAGTCTCGTGCTGCCTTCAGATGGCGATTCACGTTGGCTTCGGCAACGGACTCCAACTCTCGTAGGAGTTCCAATTGCGTCAGTTCACGGGTCATTGCAGTCCTTCGGGCAGATCTGGGGTAGGGCCGGTCGGTGCCCTACCATACGGCACACTCCAGCGCACACCCAAGTCCAGGTTACGGTTCCGTAGCCAAGGTGTCAGTTGGGTGTGATCAGCGTGCCGGCGCCCTGCTACCTGGGTCCGCGGCGGAACATCGCCCCCGGTCCGGTCATCCATTCCAGCGCGGCGTCGTCGAGAGTGCCCAGCGCTTCGGCCTTTTCGCACCAGCGCATCGCCGCGATGCCGAACTTGAGCGGGTTGTAGATGTCCTCCTCGCGGCTCCACAGGCCGTCGCCCGCATAGGTGAGGATGGTGATGTTGGTCGCGGTGATGGCGGTGCCGTCACCGGGGTCGCGCATCGGGTTGTCGACCTCGCAGATCACCCGGCCGCGTTCGGTGTCGACGACGTGCCACAGCGACGGGTATCCGGTCATGTGACTGCCCGGGAAGGCGGTCATCGTCCGCCAGATCCATTCGCGGATCTCCTCGCGGCCGTGCATGGTGCCCAGGGCATGCTCGATGTAGTCGGCGTCCTCGGTGAACTGTTCGGCGAACCGGTCCCAGTCGCGGCTGATCGCGATCTCGGCGACGGTCTGCTGGAACCGGGTGAACGCCGCGTCCAGCTCGGCGGCGGAGAAGGGGGGCGGTGTCGATGTCATCCCCAGTAACCTAGCAAGCGCTAGGTTGTTCTGGCGACACGGATTCAGTAACCGGCGATGACCGGGTACGCATTCTGCAATGATCGTGACGCCCGCCCATCGGCGGTGCACGATGGTGAACAGCCCCTGCGGGGTTGTCGACGGTGATGGAGGTGCACGGGCCGATGGAGCGTCTGAGCGGGCTGGATGCGTCATTTCTCTACCTGGAGACGCGATCTCAACTGATGCACGTGGTGGGTGTCATCGAGATCGACCCGTCGACGATGCCAGGTGGGTACTCCTTCCACGCGATGCGCGACGAACTCAGCCGCCGCATCTCCGCCATGCCCAACTTCCGCCGCAAACTCGACAACTCGCTGCTCAACATCGACCACCCGGTGTGGGTCGAGGACGCCGACTTCGACATCGAGAAGCACGTTCGGCGCGTCGGGGTGCCCGCACCCGGCGGTGAACGCGAACTCACCGAACTCATCGGCCACATCGCCGGCCGCGAACTGCACCGCAGCAAACCGCTGTGGGAGATGTGGGTCATCGAAGGCATGGCCAACGGCAACGTCGCCGTCGTGCTGCGGATGCACCACGCCAACGTCGACGGTGTCACCAGCGCCGAGATGCTCTCGCAGTTGTGCACCATCACCCCCGAGCCGCCGCAGCTCGACACCGACAAGATCAAGGAGACCGCGGGCGGCACATCGCGATTGACGATGGCCGTCGGCGGTGCGCTGAACTTCGTGCAGCGGCCGCTGGCATTGGCGCGGCTGCTGCCCGGCACGGTCAAGGTGCCGATCGGCTGGGCCAAGCGGGCCATGGAGGGTTCGGCGATGCCGCTGCCGTTCCAGGCGCCGGGCACCCCGTTCAACGCCCCGATCACCCCGCACCGCTCGCTCGCGCTCACCCAACTGCCGCTCGACGACGTCAAGCGTGTCAAGGACAGATACGGCGCCAAGATCAACGACGTCGTGCTGGCGATCGCGGCGGGCGCTCTGCGGTCCTACCTGCAGAACCACGGCGGGCTGCCGGACCGCCCGCTGGTGGCGATGGTGCCGGTGTCGGTGCACGGCTCCGATGAGACCGCGCTCGTGGAGACCGGCACCAACAAGGTCAGCGGCATGTTCACCCAGCTCGCCACCGATGTCGACGATCCGGTGGAGCGGGTGGAGCGGGCCGCCGAGCTCGCCCGCCGGTCCAAGGACCACCACGCCGACATCGACGCCAACATCCTGCGCGCGTGGGCCCAGTTCGCGCCGGGAGAGATTCTCCAGCAGCTGATGAAATCCTATGGCGGACGCAAACTTTCGGCGCTGCACCCGCCGGTGTTCAATGTGGTGGTCTCCAATGTGCCCGGGCCGCCGCTGCCGCTGTACTACCTCGGTGCGCGCGTCGTCGGCGTGTACCCGCTCGGCCCGATCTTCCACGGCCTCGGCCTCAACATCAGCGTGTTCTCCGTCGACAAGTCCATCAACGTCGGACTGCTCGGCTGCACAGAGCTGGTTCCCGACATCGACAAACTCGCCCATTCCTTCGAGGACGAACTCGCCAAACTCGTCGACACCTGCGACTGACATCGTCGGCGTGCGGGGTTTCGAAGCTCGTCGCCGGCGCTCCTCGCACCTCAACCGGCGGAAGGATGCCCATTTTCGCTGGTTGAGGCCGGTTGGTGGGTCGGGTTCGTTCCCTTCGCTGGTTGAGGTGCGACGAGCCGCTAGGCGAGGAGCCTCGAAACCCGGTGAGAGAACAGTGTCCGCAACTATTTCCGGAGTTCGTCCAGCCAGGTGCGGGCCGAGACGTCCGACGGGGAACGCCAGTCGCCACGCGGCGACAGTGAACCGCCCGAACCGATCTTGGGCCCGTTGGGCATCGCGGTGCGTTTGAACTGGGCGCCCATGAAGCGCCGCAGGAACTCGGCGAGCCAGTGGTCGATGGTGGCGGCGTCGTACTCGTTGCGGCGGTCCTCCGGCATCATCTCCGACCACGGGCCACGCGTGCGATCGCCCCAGGCGTGCCGGGCCAGGAACGCGACTTTACTTGGGCGGTAACCGAATCGGGTGGTGTAGTAGAGGAAGAAGTCGTGCAGTTCGTACGGGCCGACGGTGTCCTCGGTGGACTGCACGGCGCCGTCCTCGCCGGGCGGGACGAGTTCGGGGGAGATCACGTCGTCGAGGATCTCCTGCAGCGTCGTGGTGGTGCGCGCCGAGTACTCGCCGGTGTCGATCATCCACCGGATCAGGTGCTGGATCAGGGTTTTCGGTACCGAGGTATTGACGTTGTAATGCGACATCTGATCACCCACCCCGTAGGTGCACCAGCCCAGCGCCAGTTCCGACAGGTCGCCGGTACCCAGTACGATCGCGCCGTGATGATTGGCCAGACGGAACAGATGTGAGGTGCGTTCGCCGGCCTGCACGTTCTCGAAGGTGATGTCGAAAACCTTCTCGCCCTTGGCATACGGATGGCCGAGGTCGGCCAGCATCTGCTCGCACGAGGGACGGATGTCGAGTTCGGTGCCCGAGACGCCCAGCGAGTCCATCAACTCGTGCGCCCGGCGCAGGGTGGCGCCGCCGGTGGCGAAGCCGGGCATCGTGTAGGCCAGGATATTGGTGCGCGGCAGGCCGATCCGGTCAAACGTGTCGACGGCCACCAGCAGTGCCAGCGTCGAGTCCAGGCCGCCGGACACCCCGATGACGATCTTCTGTAATCCCGTGGAGCGCAGGCGTTGTGCCAGTCCCTGTACCTGGATGTTGCGGACCTCGCGGCAGCGCTCGTCGCGGTCGGCGGTGCCGGTGGGCACGAACGGGAACCGGGGCACCAGCCGGTGCAGCGCGCCGTCGGCGTCGTCGAGGGTGCCGAAGCTGAACGGTATGCGCCGCAACGGCTTCAGTCGCTCTGCGAAGTCCCCGGCCTGATCGCGCAGGCTGATCATCCGCAGGCGTTCCTGGCGCAGCCGGTCGAGATCGATGTCGGCGGTGATGATCTGATCGGCCATCGAGAACTGTTCGCTGCGCGCGAGCAGCGTGCCGTTCTCGGAGATGAGGGCGTCGGCGTCCCAGGCGAGGTCGGTGGTGGATTCGCCGTAGCCGGCCGCCACATACAGGTGGGCGGCGATGCAGCGGGCGGAGTGCCCGGTGCACAACGACTTCCGGTAGCTCTCCTTGCCGACGGTGACCGGGCTGCCCGACAGATTCGCCAGCACCGTCGCCCCCGCGAGCGAGGCCCAGGTGCTCGGCGGGATCGCCACCCAGCCGTCCTCGCAGATCTCCACATGCAGCGCGAAACCGGGGAGGTCGGTGGCCTCGAAGATCAGGTCGGCACCGAACGGCACCGTCTGACCGAGCACGGTGACGGTGTCGGTGACCGCATCGCGGGCCGCCGAGAAGTACCGCTGCTCGTAGAACTCGCGGTAGTTGGGCAGATACGACTTGGGCACCACACCCAGCAGTTCGCCGTCGCGCAGCACGGCCGCGCAATTGAACAGCGCATCACCCACATTCAGCGGCAATCCGACCGCCACCACCGGCCGCAGTCCACGACTGGCCTCCAGCACCTCGGCGAGCCCGGCCAGCGAGGCGTCGAGGATCGCGTCCTGCTGGACCAGGTCGTCGATGCTGTACCCGGTCAGCCCCAGCTCGGGGAACACCACCAGCGCCGTGTCCTGCGCGGCTGCCTCCCGCAGCAGCGCGACGGTGCGTTCGGTGTTGAACCTGGGATCGGCGGCCTTGATGACCGGCACCGCCCCGGCGACGCGGGCAAATCCGTGTGAGTAGACAGACACAGCCATGAGCGTAGTTGCTGACCGGACCTGAGTTTGCTGCTGAACCCGGAAACCGGGTCTTACGGCAAACTCACCGGGGCTTGCCGCCGAGCAGTGCGTCGATGCCGCCGGTGACGAACGTGATCAGCGCGGCGTACCGCTGCGGGAAGTGGTCGCTGCGGATCGCGGCGTGGGTGAGCGCGTCGACCCGCAGATTGGCGGAGAAGACCTGCAGCGTGGCGGCCAGCATGTTCAGGTAGGCGTCGTGGACGGTCGCGGAGTCGGCATCCGGATACAGTGCGGCAAGCCGCTCGATGAACTCGGCCGCGACACCGTTGTACTCGTCGGCCACCAGCAACTGCACCGGGTGCGCGGAATTGGCCAGTTGTGCGACGAACCGGAAGTAGCGGCTCCATCCGGGGCCGTCGTCGATCCGGGCCATCATCGGTTCGGTGAACGCCAGCACCAGGGCGTGCAGCCGATCGGTGCGCGGGCCGTCATCGGGAAGGGCGGCCAGGCGGCGGCGACGGTCGTCGTTGATGGGGCGGATCCGCCGCAGCAGCACCTCCCGGACCAGCTGGTCCTTGCCGCCGAAGACATCGCTGATCGCGGCCACCCGGGTACCGGCATGGTCGGTGATGTCCCGGACGCTCACGGCCTGATGGCCGCGTACGGCGAACAGTTCTTCTGCGCTGTCGAGCAGGCTCGTGCGGGTGCGCTCCCGATTGGCCTCGCGGATACCGGGCGTGCGGGGCGCCATCAGCCCAGGATGGGGTGTTCGATCTGTCCGACGCCGTCGAGCGTCAGGGTCAGGGTGTCGCCGGGCGAGACCCAGTTACCCGTCTCCATACCGCTGCCACCGGCCAGGGTGCCGGTGGCCAGCAACTCGCCGGGCCGCAGTTGCTCGGATTTCGACGCGTGCGCCAGCATCTCGCCGACGCTCCACCACAGGCCCGCACTCGACACGGTGCTGACGGTCTTCCCGTTGATGGCGACGCTTCCCGTCAGCGCGTCGATGCGGGGTAGGACCTCGTCGGGGGTGACTGCGGTCGCCGACATCGAGTTGGCGAAGTGCTTGGACTTCTGCGGCCCGAGGCCACTGGCCATCTCGGCGCGCTGCACATCGCGGGCGCTGAAATCGTTGACCAGGACGAACGCGCCGATCGCGGCGACGGCCTCGTCGGGGGTGGCATCGAGCAGCGGCGCCGCCAGCACGATCCCGAGTTCGAGTTCGTAGTCGAGCGCCGACGAATACGACGGTGCCCGCATCGGGGTGCCCGACGGCACGAACGTCAGGTGATTGCCCATGTAGTACTCGGGTTGCCGGTAGAACAGTGCCGCCGGCTTGAACATCGGGAACGGTCGCCGGGTCAGCTTCTCGATGAGGGACGCGGCCCGGTACTGCCCTGGATGGAACCGGCGTACGAGCCCGCGCGCCGCGTCGATGTTGTGTTGCTCGCACAGCAGGAAGTCGCGGAACGAGACCGGCTGGAACGGCAGCAGATGCTCGGAGCGCTCGAGGTGTTCACGCGCGAGCGTCAGTTCCCACTCGGGATCGAACACCTGCCCACCGAACGCCCCGGCGTCGTCGGTGTCCGCCCAATCACCGCCTGTCGACTGCTGGACGACAAGCCGCCCATCCCGGTGTACCCGCCGCAGTTTCATCGCCCGACCCTCTCACTTTCGGAACAGTTGTTCCGAATTCTATCCGGATGATGGAGCAGATGTTCCGCTTTGGCTGATCAAGGGCTGATGTACCGAACTAATGACTTGTATACCAGTCGTTAACGGGTAATGTGGCTGACAAAGGCGCTGTTAAGTTCTCGGGAGGTTGTTGATGGCAACGAAGCGGGTGCCGTATCCGGTGCAGCGCGCATCGTCGGACATCGGAAAGCAGCTCGCGCTGTGGCGGCGCATGCAGAACCTGACCGCGCAACAGGTCGCCGAGCGCGCCGATATCTCCCGTGACACCCTCCGGCGCCTCGAACACGGCGACCCCGGTGTGACGATGGCCTCGTTGCTCGGTGTGCTCCGTGCTCTCGGTGCGCTCGACCGGGCCGTCGACGCCCTCGACCCCATGCAGACCGATATCGGCCGCATCCGGGCCATCGAGTCCATTCCGAAGCGGGTCCGCCATTGACCGATCTGGACGTCTACATCGACATCGCCGGCAAGCCGCCCGGGCCGGGACCGACTACTTCACAGTGCATCGCAGCAGGGTGAGCACCACATTCACCTACGACTCGGCATATCTGGCGGGCACCGCCGGAGACCTCGAACCAGGTTTGCCGGTATCCGCCGGTCAGCAATACGTGGACGGTCTGCCGGGTGCCTTCGCCGATTCGTCACCCGATCGCTGGGGCCGGAATCTGATCGACAAACGTCGTCGTGCGGCGCAGCGGGAGGCATCGCAGCGGTTACCCGCGGCCACCGCGATCGACTACCTCGTCGGCGTCAGTGACATCACTCGGCAAGGCGATCTTCGTTTCGCCGACAGACGCGACCCGAAGAGCTTCCTGGCGCCGGGGCACGATGTGCCCAAACTGGTTTCGCTTCCGGAGTTACTGAACGCCGCCGACAACGTTTCCCGATCGGATGCACTGGCGGTCGGAGACCTCGATGCGGTGAAGAGTCTGCTCGACGCCGGGTCCGGCTCGCTCGGCGGTGCCCGGCCCAAGGCTTCGGTACGCGCGGACGACGGGCGTCTCCTGATCGCGAAGTTCCCGCATCCGGGCGATGAGTGGGATGTGATGGCATGGGAGAAAACAACTCTCGATCTGGCCGAAGCGGCGGGCATCACCGCGCCGAGGCGGCGGCTGACCAGGGTCGGTACCCGAAACGTGCTGCTCGTCGAAAGATTCGACCGATCCGGATCATTCCGGGTCGGCTACATCCGGGTGAGATCGAACTGTTCGCAGATGCCGTCGAGAACGGACTCGCTCTCCTCGGGGAGCTGACGTAATCGTCGGAATGAGCCCAGAGTTCGCCGGCGAACCCGGAAACCGGGCCGGCGGCAAACTCAGGCGGGGGCCGGGGTGGCTACCGACCAACGCTGGGGGATGCCGTCGTCGTGGGTGAGGATGCCGCGGACCTTCAGGACGGTGAGGTGGGCGTGGGTTTCGCGGGTGGCCATCCGCCGCAGGGGGAGCAGTAGATCGTCGAAGGGGCGGGACCACGACACCGAGCGGGCGATCTCCCACGCGGTGATCTCCGGGTCGGCCGCCACCGCGGCGGTGATCTCGTCGAAGCGTTCCTCGTGGTGCGCCAGCAGGGCGGTGACGCGGTCGGCCAGGCCCCGGAAGCGGTACTCGTGCGACGGGAGTGCCTCGACGTCGGGAAGCTGTTCGGTGTGCGCCAGCGACACCAGATAGGCGTCGAGCGGGTCGCCGGGCTGGAAGATCGTGGTGGACACGTTGGGGCTGATACGCGGCAGGAGGTGGTCGCCGGTGAACACGGTGCCCGCGTCCTCGTCGAGGAAACACAGGTGGCCGGGGGTGTGGCCGGGAGTCCACAGCGCGCGGACGTTCCAGCCGGGCAGGTTCAGCGGCTGCTGGTCGTCGAGCTCGACGTCGACGGTGCGTCCGTCCGGGAGCCGGGTGAACGAGCGCATCCCGGTCTCCGGAATGTCGGTGGGTGCACCGAGCCGGGCGAGTTGCTCTGTGGCCCAGTTCTGTTCGCGTTCGATCTCGTCGTCGTTGCGGAACCGCATGAACTTCGCGTCGTTGCTGTGCATGGCGAGCGTGAAGTCGGTCAGCTCGAGCAGTCGGGGTACGAGGCCGAAATGGTCGGGGTGCAGGTGGGTGATCGCGACGTACCGGATGTCGTCGATGTCGTGGCCGGTGGCGTGGATGCCGTCGACCAGCGCCCGCCACGACTCGTCGGTGTCCAGGCCGGTGTCGATGAGGGCGATCCCGTCGGGCAGCACCAGCGCGTAGACCAGGGTGTACCGCAGCGGCGACTGCGGCATCGGCACCGGAATGGACCACATTCCGGGCCGGACCTCCTCGATCGGCGGCATGGTCTTGGCGACCCATGCCTCGCGCTGACTGTGACCGGTGATCTCCACGGTGGACGTCATCGTTGTGGCCTCCTCAAGGACGCGCAGGGCTGCTCCTCCATGAGAGCACACATCCCGATAACCATTCGGGAAGGGTTACGATAGCCACACCGCGACCCACGCCGACCAGGTTGACCGGCACCACCGTCATCGGCGATTGTGGCGGAATGGATCGTGTGCCGCAGGGAACGCTGCCGCTGGACGGGATCACCGTCGTCGCCCTCGAACAAGCCGTCGCCGCACCACTGGCCACCCGGCACCTCGCCGACCTCGGTGCCCGCGTCATCAAGGTGGAACGGCCCGACGGCGGCGACTTCGCCCGCAATTACGACGCCGACGTGAACGGCCTGGCCTCCCACTTCGTCTGGCTCAACCGCGGCAAGGAATCGATCGTCCTCGACCTGCGCGACGACGCCGACAACGCCCTCCTGCACAAGCTGCTCGCCCGTGCCGACGTCTTCGTGCAGAACCTGGCCCCGGGCGCCGCGGCCCGCCTCGGCTTCGGTGCCGACGACCTGCGCGCCGGCCATCCGCGGCTGATCGTCGTCGACCTGTCCGGATACGGCGACGACGGCCCGTACCGCGACCGCAAGGCCTACGACATGCTCATCCAGGCCGAGACCGGCCTCATCTCCGTCACCGGCACCCCCGATGCCGCGGCCAAGACCGGGGTCCCCGCCGCCGACATCGGTGCCGGGCTGTACGTCCTCACCTCGGTGCTGTCGGCGCTGGTCCGCAGGGGTGTCACCGGGGAGGGGGCGACGGTGTCGGTGTCGATGTTCGACGCGATCGCCGAATGGATGGGCCACCCGCTCTACATCCGGATGTACGGCGGCAGGCAGGTCGAGCGCGCCGGCGTCGGTCACGCGGCGATCGTGCCGTACGACCGTTATCCCACCACCGACGGCGAGATCCTGATCGGAGTGCAGAACGAACGCGGCTGGGCGTCGTTGATGACCGACGTGCTGGGCCGCCCCGAACTGGTCGACGATCCGCGCTACGCCACCAACATCGCCCGCGTCGAACGCCGCGCCGAGGTGGACGGGCTCGTGGCCGCCGAAACCGCCAAGTTCACCACCGCCGACCTCGACACACGCCTCGCGGCCGCCGGGGTGCCCGCGGCCGAGATCCGCGAACTCGACGGCCTCGCCGATCATCCGCAGCTGAGCGCGCGCGACCGCTGGCGCACCGTCGGCACCGAGAAGGGTGACGTACGTGCGATACTGCCGCCGATGACCTTCGCCGACGTTGAGCTGGCGATGGGCGATGTGCCCGCACTCGGCGAGCACACGGACAAGATCCGCGCCGAGTTCGCCTGAGCGGCTACTCCTCCGCGGGTCCGCCGACCGGGCCGAACACGTACGCACCCGACCGAAGGAACGTGACCGGGGCGCGTTCGGCGCCGTTGACCAGTGGGGCGAGCGCCTCCCGCAGCGCGACCCGCCAGCGGGCGGCGACGATCGGCTCGGTGCGCCGCATCGACTCGATGTCGCTGGGCACCGGGACGACGACGGTCGCCGCGTCGGTGACGACCTCGGGTTTGCCCTGCGGATGATTGTGATCTTGCAGGTCGACGGTGTACACCACACCGGGACCACCCGGGTCGACCACGGGCGCGTCGGGGATGGGGATGTCGAGCGGCCACGACATGAACAGCCTGTCGGTGGCGTCGGTTCCGGCCGGCTCGATGCCGAGTTCCCCGTAGAAGTCCACCAGATACTCCCGCGGCCTGGCGCCGAGTTTGACCAGGTTGAAGTAGGCGTTGCGGGAGACGAGCGGATCGAACGTCCAGGTGATCTCCGACAGCCCACGGTCGATGGCCCACTGCCGTTGATACAGCTTCAGCGCATACCCGAGGTTGTGCCCGCGTCCCAGCCGCGACACCCCGGTGAGGTGACTGTGCAGGGTCTGGCCGACGGGGGCTCCGAAGAACCCGATGCTGCCACCGGCGAGCACGCCGTCGATGAAGGCTCCCACCACGTAGTTGCCGGTGTGCGCGAGCACCCGCAGGGACTCGATGTCCATCGTCCGGTTGGTGGGGTCGGGCCGCCACACGTCGTCGAAGACCTTGGCCAGCGCCGTCAGATCGGCGGCATCGGTGAGCTCCCGGATCACGACGCGCTCGGAGGCGCCGGTGCCGTCAGGCTGTGCGCCTGATGTCTGCTGTGCACCTGACGTCTGCTGTGCACGTGACGACTGCGACGGCGCAGAGTCCGCGGGCGAAAGTGCCATGCTGTCGATTCTGTCATCTGTGCCCGGTGCCGGTGCTTGTTATCCCGTAGCGGTGTGTCCGGGGGCGCCCGGCGAACCGGACAGAAACGACGGTGCGGTGGCGTGGGATGCTGGAGGACGTGAAACGCGAGCGAGGAGATGTGCTGCCCGTCCGGGCCGCGATCGCCCTCGCCGTGCCCGCCCTTGGTGTCACCGCCCACGGCTCGGCCGGTGGCGGATCCGCGTCGGCATCGGACCTGGTCCTGCTGTCCGGTGTGGGTGCGGTGGCCGCGATCGCCGCCGCGCCGTCGCACCGCAACGCGGCCGACGCCGTGCGGCGGCCCTTGTCGGCGATGCTGCGACTGGCCGTCGTGCTGTCGACGGCGCAGGTCGCCGCGCATCTGCTGCTCGCCGCGGGAACCCATCCGATGCCCGCGCACGCCTCGGGCTTGTCGTGGTCGATGCTCGCCGCGCACGCGGCGGCCACCGGGCTGACGGCCGTCGCCATCGCGGTGGCCGCGCAACTGGCGCAGGTCGTCGGCGCGGTGCTGGTGGCCGTCCGCAGGCTGGTGGCCGGGCAGAGCACACCGCAGCGGGTAGCTCGCGTCGCCACCGGCACGGCACGCCGGCTGTCGTCGGCGGTGCTGTCCGGTGCGGGCGGGGTCCGGGGACCTCCGGGAATGGTCGCAGCACCCTCACTGTGACCCCGCACGCCCCGGCCGAGGCCTTGGCGTGTTCCCTGATGTTGCCCGAAAGGCAGTGAATCCAACCATGTTTCGTTTGAATCGTTCGTCTGCGACAGCCCTGTTCGCCGTGGCCGCGATCGGTGGTGCGGGCACCACCCTCGGTGCCGGTGCGGCCGGCGCCCACGTCAGCGCCAACGCACCCACCCTCACCCAAGGCGGCTACGGGGTGGTGACCCTCGTGGTGCCCAACGAGTCCGACACCGCTGCCACCACCGCCGTCACCGTCACCCTGCCCCGCCTCAAGTCGGCGCGGCCCGAGGTGATCACTGGATGGAAAACCGAGGTCACCAAGGACCCGAAGACAGAGGAGACCACCTCGATCACCTGGACCGCACTGCCCGGCACCCAGGGCGTCCCCGTCGGGCAATTCGGCCAGTTCCGGCTCGCCGGCGGACCGTTCCCCGAACAGGACACCGTCGAACTGCCCGCCGTGCAGACCTACGCCGACGGCGAGAAGGTCAACTGGAATCAGCCGACACCCGAGAACGGAGACGAGCCCGAACATCCGGCGCCCACGCTGACGCTGCCGGAGGGCACGGGCGACGGGGGTCACGGCGCACCGTCGGCGGCCAAGGACGACGGCACGTCCGACACCACCGCACGCTGGCTGGGCGGTGCCGGTCTGGTCGTCGGCATCGCCGGTGTGGCGTTCGGCCTGCTCGCCGGACGGCGCGGCAAGGGAGGCGACAATGCGTAAACCGGTCGCGATCACGCTGATGTTCCTGCTGACGACGCTGTTCGGGGCAGTGTGGGCGGCACCCGCATCGGCGCATTCGTCGCTGAGGTCGTCGGTGCCGGAGGAGGGCGCGCAACTGTCGGCGAGCCCGCCCGAGGTGGTGCTGACCTTCAACGAACCCCTGCAGGAACAGTTCGCGGTGCTCACCGTCGTCGGGCCCGACGGCAACTTCTGGCAGGACGGCACGGCGACGGTCGACGGTCCGCGCCTGCGGGTCGCGCTGCGTCCGCTCGGGCCGGCGGGCACCTACACCGTCAACTACCGGGTCACCTCGGCCGACGGGCACCCGATCGAAGGACAGCGGCGTTTCACCCTCACCGTCGCGGGGACCGGTACCCCGGGAGCGTCGGCGACCGACGAATCAGGCTCCGACGGTGGAACCCCGGTGTGGCCGTTCATCATCGGTGCCGTCGTCGTCATCGGTGCCGGTGTGGGCGTGGTGTTCGTGACTTCCCGTCGCACGAAGAGCTGACGCGCCCGTGAACCCGACCGACGGCCGCACCCGGGCACTGCTGGTGATCGCCTGCGTGCCGGTGATGGCCGGCGGTCTGGTTCTGGCCGCGTTGCTCGGCGAGGCCGGGGGATCGGCGGACATCGTCGACGGGTTCGCCGCACCGGCCGTCGTCGCCCTCGCCGCCGCCGTCCTGCTGGTGGGTCTCGGTGGTCTGCCCGCGCTCGGCGCCACCCCGTCGTCGACGGCGATCGGCGTGACCGGGGGAGTCTGGGCGGCGGCGTCGCTGGTGGCGGCCTGGACCCGCGCCGCCGATCAGGTGGGTACCGGGATCGGCGAGGTGGGTGTCGGGCAGTTCTCCGAGGTGATGAGCCACGGCGCACCCGACCTCGTCGCCGCCGTGTGCGCGCTCGCTGTCGTCGGCTGGGCATGCGCCGACCTGCTCACCGGTACCGGCATTCCCGTGCAACTCGTCGCGGTCCTCGGCGGCGTCGGCCTGGTGGCCGTGGCGATCTCGGCACACCCCGGCACCCACGCGGTGATGCCGGTGCTCGTCGCCGTGCACGCGCTGGCCGCGGCCTGGTGGTGCGGCACCCTCGCCGCGCTGGTGCTGACCGTACGTGGGCGGTCGGGCTGGGCGAGCGGCCTGCCGCGATTCTCCGAACTCGCCGCGTGGGCGGTTCTCGCGCTGGTGCTGACCGGTGTGGTGTCGGCGGCCATCGAACTCGGGTCGGTGCCGGCGCTGGTCACCACCGGCTACGGCCTGGTTGTCGTCGGAAAATCGGCCGGGCTGGTCGCGCTTGTCGCGCTGGCCGCCCGGCACCGCGCCGGCTGGGTGCCCGACGCGGCCCGGCACCGAAGCACGCAGGCCCAGTCCCTCCGCCTTGCCGCGGTGCAACTCGCGGTGATGGCGGTGGTCCTGGGCCTCGCGGCGGGGTTGTCGGTCACAGCCCCCTGAGATCGGACTACTTACATCTTGCTGGGCCGTTCGGCGTCCCAGACGGCGTTGAGTTCATCGATGATGTCGGTGGCCTGATGCAGCGTCGACAGGTGACTGTCGCCGGGCATCGGGTACAGCTTGGCGTCGGGCAGCAGCGACACCATGTGCTCGCCGTGTGAGAACGGGATGATGTGGTCGGCGTCGCCGTGCCACCAGCGCACCGGCACCTTGATGTCGGAGACCTGGAAACCCCAGTCGGAGGCGAACACCAGGATGTCGGCGAACGGGGCCTCCATCCGGCGGCGGCCACCGAAGATCAGGTCGTCGAGGAACATCGCCGAGAATTCGGGCCGGTTCAGCGCCTCACGGTCGGCCTTGGGGGAGGTCAGTCCGTACAGCTTGACGGCGGGACCGCCGAACGGCTTGGCCACCGACAGGATCGAGCTGAGGACGGTTCCGATCTGGGCACCGGCGACCCGCACCAGCGGCGCCGCGCGGACGCCCAGCTCCATCGCGCCACCGCCGATCCGCTCGGGACCGACGGTCGGTGCGACGCCGCCCAGGACACCGACGGTGACCACCCGGTCGGGGAAGACCGACGCCGTCGCCAGGGTGTACGGCCCGCCGCCGGACAGCCCGATGACGGCGAACTCGTCGATCGCCAGAGCGTCGGCGACGGTGATCAGGTCGTTCGGGAACTCGGAGACTGAGTTGTACTTGTGCGGGGTCGACGCCCCGACGCCCGGCCGGTCCAGACCGATGATCCGGAACCCCTTCTCCTCAGCGTAGGCGCGTGCCTGCAGCGGGATCTGACGACGTGCGCCGGGAGTTCCGTGCAACCAGAAAAAGGTTCGTCCACCGGGTTCGCCCCATTCGGCGAAGCCCATCCGCCGGCCTTCGCCGACCTTGATCGAGCCCTCGATCTTCGGGCGTTCGACTTCCATCATGAGAAACAGAATGGCATGACTTGTGTCACACTGTCACCGTCGGGTCCCACTGACCACCACAAACGTCCGGGTTTGTTCGTTTGGGTCCTCTCGTGCGGCGGTCCGAACGCGTACCGTTTGAAGTTGTGAGTCCTGAGTTGCTGCAGCGCACCCGGCGCAGCGTGCGCCACCTCGTGCGGCCGTACCCGCTGCGTGATCTTCCCGCCGGCACGATGCTTGATCTGCCCGGGCGCGGACAGACCTTCGTCACCGACTCCGGACCCAAGGACGCACCCGCGGTGATCCTGCTGCATTCGGTGCTCACCACCGGACTGCTGTGCTGGTATCCGGTGATCCCGGCACTCAACGAGCGTTACCGTGTCATCACGCTCGACCACCGCCGCCACGGCCGAGGCATCCGGTCCGACGACTTCACCCTCGATGACGCCGCCGACGACACCGTCGCCGTCGCCGATGTGCTCGGCGTCGACAGGTTCACCGCCGCCGGTTTCTCGATGGGCGGCGGTATCGCACAACTTATCTGGCGCCGGCACCCGGGCCGACTCAACGGCATGGTGCTGTGCTCGACGGGACCGTTCTTCTCCGAACAGGATCCACGGGCGCAGGCCGTCGCGGAGAAGGTCGGCCGCTTCTCAGCACCCCTCTACAAGGTGCTGCCGAAGTCGACACGTCTCGACGACACCGACGCACACACCACCGTCTGGGCGTTCCGCCAGTTCCTGTCCACCTCGCTCCCGGATTTCGGGATGTTCGGGGAAGGCCTGGGCCGCTTCGATTCCCGCGACTGGCTCGGCGACATCGACGTCCCTACCTCGGTGCTGGTGTCCACCCGCGACAAGGTGGTTCCGCCGTCGCGTCAGCAACTGCTGCTCGACGGTATCCCGGGGGCCCGGCGCTTCGAGGTGCACGGCGGCCACGCGTGTTGCGTGCTCGGCGCCGAGGACTTCATCGAACCGTTCGGTGCCGCCGTCGACGCGGCGTCGGTGCACGTCCCGCGCGCGATCAGATCGTGAGTGTGCCCGTGCAGACAGGGCCGGGCAGGGTCAGCAACAGTCCGCGATTGACCGACGTGATGGTGATGCGGGTCGGCCCCTTCGCCGGGATGTCATTGACGAAATAGCCGCTGTTGTCCCCGAGCCCGTGCTGCCAATGCCTCTTGTAGACACGGGATTTACCGGTCGTCAGGCTGGTGACCTTGATCGTCGTGTCCGACCAGTAGGGGAGGAAACTCTTGCTGTCGGAGTGGATCGAGAACCTCCCGGGCTCGGTGGTGTCGGTGGTGATCGTGGCGCCGCCGTAGGACGGAACATCGCTGAGGTTCGGGTTGGTTCCGTAGCAGTGCTCGGCTATGTATCTCTGGCGCACCGCGGCATCGGCCTGCGGCGTGGCCGTCCAGGCGAGAGTGGCGACCAGCCCCGCAGCACACAGTGTGGCCCCGGTTGAGATACGTTGTCCGGTCATCGTTGTCTCCGATCATGGAGTGAGTACCAGTAGGTGTTTCGCAATGGTAACGAAATTTCGGTCGTGAATCTCTTGGCGATCAGATGTAGCGAGTATGCGGTCAGTGCTCCGCGTCTGCCTTCCACCGATGGAGCGCACTACGGACTTTTCGTCGGAAGTCCAACAGATGTCGAAACTGCGATACAGTTTGTCCTGGTCACGAAGTCTTCGGGTCTGATTTCGTCGCGCCCGGCCACGAGCACTTGTGGCAGTGCATGGCGATAGCTACAACGAACCCCTGCTCGGCCGTGCTGGCTGAACAGGGGTTTCGTGTGCCCCCACTAGGATTCGAACCTAGGACCTGCGGATTAAAAGTCCGTAGCTCTAACCAGCTGAGCTATAGGGGCGCAGTGCCCCGCATCAGCGAGGCAGGGATGAGTGTACACGGATGGCGGGGTTGGTTTCCGGGGGGACCGGTGCGTGTCGCGATGCGGGTGCGGCGGTCACCAGTCGGCCATGTCGCCGGTGGCCAGACCGAGGAGTTCCAGTAGTTGGCGGTGGTCGGTGATGGTGTGGTCGGGGACGGTGTCCCCGTGGATCTTGGTGCCCTGGTCGGAGT
Source organism: Gordonia amarae NBRC 15530 (assembly GCF_000241345.1). GTDB lineage: Bacteria > Actinomycetota > Actinomycetes > Mycobacteriales > Mycobacteriaceae > Gordonia > Gordonia amarae. The sequence goes on along the minus strand of NZ_BAED01000061.1, from coordinate 21,609 downwards.
CGAACATCATCGTCTGCATGCCGGCGTTCTGTCCGCCGAAGATGTCGCGGAACATGTCGTTGCCCACGTACAGGGTGTTCTCGGCCGGCACGCCGAGGGCGTCGACGGCCATGTCGAACAGCCGCCGGTCGGGTTTGCGGTAGCCGTGATCTCCCGACACGATCACCGCTTCGAAGAAGTCGCGGATGCCGACGGCGTGCAGCTCGCCGCGGGCGTAGCTCGACTGGGCGTCGGTGACGATGGCCATCGGGATGCGCCCGTGCAGTATCGAAAGCACCCTGCGCACATAGGGATACAGCTTGAGTCTGCGCCGGGTCACGCCCCGGTAGGTTTCGGCGAGCAGGACCGGGAGCTGGGCCAGCTTCTCCGGTGGCAGTGAGCGGGTGAAATCGGTTGCGTGAGTGTCGATGACGGCACGCCAGACCTCCTCCGCGTCGAACTCGGGATACTGCTCCGCGCTGGCGCGTTTCTGGGCCGAAAGTGTCTGGAAATACAGGTCTCTGACCTCGTGGCGGCGTAGGTCGATGCCCTGGTAGGTCAGCAGGTGCCCGACCGCCCGGAATGCCTCCTCCATGTCGTCGACGGTGAGGATCTCGATCAATGTGCCATTGACGTCGAACGCTATCGCTTCGATGTCCACGTCGTTGTGCTCCTTGCGATGTCAGGTGTTGATCAGGCGGCGCGCAGGTGCCGCTTGGCCTGCCGGATCAGGCGCCTGCGGTAATGATCGTCGACATAGTCGTTGCGCGCGATCCGCAGCAGATTGAGTCCCATGTAGTACGGGACCCGTGAGGTGATCGACGCGAAAGTGACCTCCCTGTCCGGGAAGTGGCACGAATACTCCCACAGAAAATGCCCGATGAACGGTTCGGCGCGATGACGGCTGCCCGTCGCCGACATGAACGCGTGCTGCAGTTCGCCCGCCACCCGCCCGACGTCGAACATGCGGTCACCGGGGGCCGTGCGTTCGAGGTCGATGGCGGCGACGTCGAGACCGTGCCCGAACAGGAAATTCGCCGGGGTGGCGTCGCCGTGCAGCAGCACCTGCCGATCGCTCCACATACGGGGCCGCATCCGCCACAGCCCCGACAGCCACAGCAGTTCGTCGCAGTCCCACTGGCCGATCTTGTTGCGCCGCTGCAGGACCGACAGGAGATACCTGAGATACGCGGTGTCGACGTCGAAGTCGACGGTCTCCCCGCTCGCGCTGCGGTTGTGCTGGGTGGCCAGGAAGTAGGCGAGCGCTTTGAGGCGCCAGTACAGGTGGGCGTCGTCGCCGTGGTGGGTGGCGCGCCGGATCGCGTGAAAAAACGGCTCGCCCTTGTAGAACTCGGTGGCGATCACACAGTTGGTGTCCGGGTCGACGCCCAGCGGCCGGATCACATGATGCGGGGAGCCGACCAGGTCGTAGCCGCGCAGCCGCTCCATCGCCTCGTGTTCCTGGTAGGCCACGCGTGCCGCCCGCTCGCGATCCCAGCCGAACTTGGGGCCGTAGAACTTGCAGATGATGCGCGCGTGGCTGTGCGACTCCTCGTAGCCGTACACCTCGTTGCTGCCGTTGAGCCGGAACGCCCGGAACCGCGGATGCCGGCGCCACTGGCCGAGCTGGTCGCTGAGGATCGAGTGGAGGAAGCCGTAGAGGCGGTCTTGTGTCGAGACATGTCCGACATACACTCCGATCACTGTCACCTCTTGTGATGTGCGTCGTTGGCCCGGATGTTCCCCGGAGTTCAGACAGTAGGAGTGTCTGGTTTCCGTGCAGTTACGATTCGTGGTGCGCACGTGAACTCCCGCCGGAACCGCCATTTTGGCGCGCTGAGCAGGCGATTTGTCCATCACGGGCGGCGTGTCATAAGCTGATGCGGCTCCCAACGGGAACCGGCCCCCTTCGTCTAGCGGCCTAGGACGCCGCCCTTTCAAGGCGGTAGCGCGGGTTCGAATCCCGTAGGGGGTACGCTGCACAAGCCCCTTGCGGGTGCGGGCAACAACAGAATATGGCCCTGTGGCGCAGTTGGTTAGCGCGCCGCCCTGTCACGGCGGAGGTCGCGGGTTCGAGTCCCGTCAGGGTCGCTTTATGGTTTCGGTTTCCGCCGGCGCCGTCTGGCCAGGTAGCTCAGTTGGTACGAGCGTCCGCCTGAAAAGCGGAAGGTCGCCGGTTCGATCCCGGCCCTGGCCACCATCACCACCCACCCCATCGCGGGTGGGTTTTGTGTTGTATGCACGGATTGACGTGGTACGCAAGCTCGTCGTCGTACGGCAGCACGCGTGATTGGCCGACTGCAGTGAGCAGCGCACACAACATGTCGTTCGGCAATGGAGACGCTGGCAATAACCTCCGGGTGCCGGGTCTCTGACCTTGGCGCTCGGGTAGCCACTGGTCAGATTCCTGCGGAGTCGTCAACCACGAGCACCGGGCGCAGTGGGATGGCCGAACGCCACCGCGATGGCAGACGGTCGTAGTTCCGGAGTACGAGGTCGACCAATGCCTCGCCACCGATAAGGCGAAGGCCCTGACGATTGCGTTCGATGGCCATAGCTTCGCGGGTGTACGAGCCGAGCGAGACGAACAGACTGAGCTCGTTTTGCGTTTGTGTCCCGATCAGTTGCTGAACATCTGGGGCACCAATGTTGCTCGTCAAATGCTTACACTGCACCTTGATCAACGGGGGCTCGACACCGAGGGGATCGCGGTGGGCGAGTACATCGACTCCACCATCCTGTGAGTAGGAGGTGGTCCGAGCTTGGTAGCCCAGCGCGCATAGGAGATCAGCGACGAACTCTTCGAATTCTTGGTGGGACAGGGCCGACTTGAGTCGCTCCAGCACGAAATCCCGAGTGTGGCGTTCGATGCGGCTCGCTCGTGGCTCATCGACACCATCGAGATCGTCCTCGGCAGGTAGGGGAGTCGGAGGTGTGACTGCGACTTGCGAACCGACGTCTCCGATCGAAAGCTTGGACAAGAATTCGTCCGGGTGCTTCCGGATGCCAAATACTGTGAGTAGACAACCTATTTCGTACAGTGCGGGCTGTGAGAAGTCGGTCCTCGACAAGCCTAATCTCCCCCAACGGACCGGCCTGCGGTGTCGGTGTGTCGGTTCGTCAGGGTGGAATTCGTATGGGCCGGTGACGACGCCGATGTTGATCGTGCTGTCAGGTCGGTACGGCGCGACTACGACGTCACCTTCGCTGATTTCGTCGGCGAATCTCAGCAGAGTGCCTGCCCAGGAGGCGATTGACCGCGGCTTATCGTCCGGAAAGGTTCGGGCCAGAGTTGCTTTGAGCTGTTCGCGCTCCAGCCCGATCTGGCTCAGGTCACCGATCTCGTCCCAGCCGACACTGACGAACCCTCCATCGATGAGTTCGGTGGTCAGGGCGTCGTTGCGAACTCCGAACACTGCCATACAGAGATACTGCCAAGCGTCTCGTACCGACGTGGCACCGGAGTGCTCACCGGGGCAGCCTGCCGTGACTGTGCCGGGCCTGATCGACCGGTGCTCAGGTCAGGTGGGCACCGGCGCCGGCGCGCATGGTGCGGACCGTCGGGCGTGGGTGGCCTGCCTGTTCGACGGCGTCGGGGAGGGTGGCCGTCAGGGTGTCGACGGCTCCGGTGGGCACGAGGGCGACCACCGAGCCGCCGAAGCCGCCACCGGTCATCCGGGCGCCGGTAGCGCCGAGCAACCTGGCGGATTCGACAATGAAATCGATTGCCGGAATTGTGATCTCGAAGTAGTAGCGCATCGAGAAGTGGGACTGGTTCATCGCGGTGGCCAGGGTCGGGAGGTCGCCGTCGGCGAGTGCCCGGGCGGCGGTGATCACCCGGGTGTTCTCGGTGAGGACGTGCCGGGCCCGCTTCCGCAGCTCACCCGGGGGCACGTCCCGCCAGCCTTCGGCGGATGCCTGGCGCAACGATTCGACGCCGAGGGCCGCCGCCGCCGCGACGCAGGACCGGTGCCGCGCCGCGTAGTCGCCCGCGGAATTGTGGTGCGGTGAGTTGGAATCGATCACCACCAGTTCGGCCTCGCGCAGCTGCATCCGGACAGCGTCGACGGTCAGGCTGTCGAAGTCGATCAGCATCGCCGTGTCCGGTTGGCCGTGCAGGCTGGCGAGCTGATCGAGCAGGCCGGTAGGCGTGCCCACGTAGTCGTTCTCGGCCTGGTGCGCGAGCACCGCGAGATCGTGGCGGTTCACCTGCGCACCGGCTGTCAGGGCCAGCAGCACCGCGCACTCCAGGGCCGCCGACGACGAGAGCCCGGCGCCGACTGGAACGTCGGAACGGATCCGCATCCGCCCGCCCGGGGCCGGGCGCCCGCTGCGGCGCAGCGCCCACACGCAGCCCGCGATGTAGGAGGCCCAGCCAGTGATCTCGCCGGGCGTCGTCGACAGGCCGATCTCCACCTGGCCGTCGCGGCTGTCGGAGGTGACGGTCAGGGTGTCGGCGGCTGGGTCGCGGTCGAACTCGGCGGTCGAGCCGACGGTGAGCGCGATCGGCAGCGCGTACCCGCGGTTGTAGTCGGTGTGCTCGCCGATGAGGTTCAGCCGTCCCGGCGCAAAGGCGCGGATGGTGCTCACAAAAGTTCTCCTGTGCGTGCGATCGCCTCGCGCAGATCGGTGGCGACCTGTTCGGGCAACTTGTCCGTCACGAACGCGTCGCGGGCGGATTCGGACCCCGCGAGATACTTGAGTTTGTCCGCGCTGCGCCGGACCGAGAACATCTCCGCATGCAGGTATCCCTCGGATTGCGTTGCCGCGGAATCCGATCGGGTGTCGTTGGAGCGTTCATCGCCCGTGCTCCGGTACTGATGCCACGACGCTATGTACGGCAGCGGGCAATCGTAGAGTGCGTCGTAGGCGCGCAGCACCGTCAGATACACCCGCGCGAGGTCGTCTGCTTCCGCATCGGTGAGTTCGGTCAGGTTGTGGCAGTGCCGATTCGGGTAGATGTGGACCTCCGCGGGCCAGCGGGCCGCGAACGGCACGAACGCGGTGACATGTTCGGTACGCACGATGACCCGCTCACCTTCCTCGGTCTCCCGGGCGATGATGTCCGAGAACAGGTTCCGTCCCGTCGCGTGCCGATGGCCGCGGGCACGGGTGAGCACCGTCGCCGTGCGGTGGGTCAGGAACGGGTACGCGTAGATCTGGCCGTGCGGATGCGACAGGGTCACCCCGATCTCCTCGCCACGATTCTCGAAACAGTGCACCTCCTCGATCCCGTCCCGGCCGAGCAGATCGCGGGTGCGCTCCGTCCACGCGTCGATGACCAGGCGCGCGTGCCGGGCGGTCAGCTTCGAGAACGACCCGTCGTGGTCGCTGGAGAAGCACACCACCTCGCACCGGCCGTAGCCGTCGACGGCCGTGCCGTACCCAGCGGGTGGTGGCAATATGAACCCTGACCCGGCCCGTGCGGAGGACAGCGACGGAAAGCGGTTCTCGAACACCGCGACGTCGTAGCCGTTGGCCGGGATCTCGCTGGACAGGCCGTCGGCGTCGGGGCACAGGGGACACATGGTGCGCGGCGGTTTGTAGGTTCGTTCCTGACGGGTAGGCGCCATCATCACCCAGTCGCCGAGCTGGGTGTCGAAACGTAGTTCGGTGGGGCTGCCCGGTGCCCGCGCCGGCAGGTCACGACGGTCCTCGTGGATCCGCGGCGGGGCGGCGAGGGCGAAGAACAGGATTTCGCGCCCGTCGGCCAGGGTCGATCGGGTCGGCGCTGCTACCGTCCGGGTCACTGTTGTCCTTTCGTCAGGTGCTCCCGCAGCCTAACGACTGCACGGAAGCGGCGATTCAGAACGCCCGCGGTACCGTCTTGACCTGCTGGTTTGGGAAATATCAGGGTGGTGTCATAAGCTTGCCTAGCTCCTTCGGGAGTGGCTCCCAACGGGAACCGGCCCCCTTCGTCTAGCGGCCTAGGACGCCGCCCTTTCAAGGCGGTAGCGCGGGTTCGAATCCCGTAGGGGGTACGCTGCACAAGCCCCTTGCGGGTGCGGGCAACAACAGAATATGGCCCTGTGGCGCAGTTGGTTAGCGCGCCGCCCTGTCACGGCGGAGGTCGCGGGTTCGAGTCCCGTCAGGGTCGCCAAAAGGTTTCGGTTTTCACCGGGCCTTCCGGCCAGGTAGCTCAGTTGGTACGAGCGTCCGCCTGAAAAGCGGAAGGTCGCCGGTTCGATCCCGGCCCTGGCCACCATCACCACCCACCCGTTTCGGGTGGGTTTTGTGTTTTCCGGATAGTACTGTTCACCGATCGGGTGGGACCGTTCATCGCATCGGGCGATGTGATCCTGCCGGTGTGACCCGCCACGTCGTAGGGTGGGACAGTTGTCAGGTTCACAGGCGTACCAGGAGGAAGACATGTCGACGACCAGCACTCCCGTTCCGAACCGGTCCGAGATGAGTCCCCTGCGCTTCCTGGAACGCTCGGCGAACGTCTTCCCCGACCGCGCCGCCATCGTCTATGGCGAACGCACCTACACCTACGCCGAGTTCGCCGATGAGACGCAGCGCCTGGCCCGGGTCCTGGCGTCGAAGATTGAGCCGGGAGACCGCGTGGCCTACCTGGCCCCGAACATCCCCGAGATGTTGATCGCCCACTTCGCGGTGCCGCTGGCGGGCGGCGTGCTGGTGGCTCTCAACTCCCGGCTTGCCGGCGCCGAACTGGCGTACATCCTCAATCACTCCGAGGCGACGATCCTGGTGGCCGATTCCGAGTTCCACTCGACGGTCGCCGCGATCGCCGACGTCATCCCGAGCCTGCACACCGTCGTCGAGGTCGAGGATCCCGAATTCGGGACGCCCGCCGGGGTCGAGGAGATCGAGGGCCTCGTCTCTTACGCCGAATTCCTTTCCGGTGCCGGGGATCTGCCCGCCCGACCGTGGACCGTCGACGACGAGAACACCGTCATCACCATCAACTACACCTCGGGCACCACCGGAAAACCCAAGGGCGTCATGTACACCCACCGCGGCGCCTACCTGAACTCGTTCGGGGAGACCTTCCACAACCAGTTCACCGGGCACACCCGCTACCTGTGGACACTGCCGATGTTCCACTGCAACGGCTGGTGCACACCGTGGGCGGTGACCGCCGCGTCGGGCACCCACATCTGTCTGCGGGCGGTGCGTGCCGATGCCATCTGGTCGGCCATCGACGACCTCGGCGCCACCCACATGTGCGGTGCCCCGACGGTGTGCACGACGATCGTCGGCGCCGAGCAGGCACACGAACTGGATCGGCCGTTGCGCATCACCACCGCCGGCGCACCGCCGTCGCCGACAGTGATCGGCCAGCTCAGCGCCATCGGCATCACGGTGGTGCATGTGTACGGCCTCACCGAGGTGTACGGCCCGTTCACCATCTGTGAATACCAGGACGCCTGGGACGACCTGTCCGCCGACGAACGTGCGAAGAAGCTGTCCCGGCAGGGTGTGTCGATGGTGCAGGCAGAAGACGTGCGCGTCATCGACCGCGAACAGCAAGGCCTTGTCGACGTGCCCGCCGACGGCGAGACAATGGGCGAGATCCTCCTGCGCGGCAACAATGTGATGGCCGGCTACTTCAAGGACCCGGCGGCCACCGCCGAGGCGTTCGCCGGCGGGTGGTTCCACACCGGCGACCTCGGTGTCATGCACCCCGACGGCTACGTCCAGCTGCGCGACCGCGCCAAGGACATCATCATCTCCGGCGGCGAGAACATCTCCACCGTCGAGGTCGAGCAGGCCCTCGTCAGCCACGACGCCGTGCTCGACGTGGCGGTTGTCGGTGTGCCCGACGAGAAGTGGGGCGAACGTCCCCGCGCTTACGTTCTGCTCAACCCCGGTGCCACCCTGACCGCCGAAGAACTCATCGCCTACGGTCGAAAGATGTTGGCGGGCTATAAGATTCCCCGCGACATCGTCTTCCCCGACGACCTGCCGCGTACCTCCACCGGCAAGGTGATGAAGTTCGAACTCCGTAAGCAGGCCGCGCAGGGGTAGCACGGTCGCCGCGGCTAGAACGTCTCCGGTAGCAGAGTGAAATGCCCGCCGAGCCTGGGGACCATCGAACTGAAGTGACGGCGGTCGAAAGTGGCGATCTCGTGAGCATCGTAGCGTTCGGCCACAGCCACCACGGAGGCATCCGTTCCGCCCAGTGGAAACGATGCGAAGCGCCGTACGAGCTCTGCCATGCGCGCGATGTCGGCGGTGGTGAGGTCGACGACTGTGAACGTTCCATCAACGATCGAGTCCAGGAAAGCGGCTTCCACCTCCGGACCACCGTGGTGATTGAGCCAGTAGCAGGTCTCGGCAACAACCATCGGAGACATCAGGATACGTTCACCCGCCATGAGCAGGTCCCGGAACAGGTTGTTCGCTGCGACATAGTGCTCGTCTCGGGTATTCGCCAGCGCCACCAGTGGCCCTGTGTCGCAGACGATCACCGGTCGCTGCCGAAACCCTGCGCCAGCGTGGAATCGATGTATTCGGGTGCTGATCCATTGGCCGGGCCGTCGGTGATCATTCCGGCGAACTTCGGTGGCCACCCATTCCGGATACCGGCCCCGGAGATCCTGCGAGCGTCGTGCAGTAGAGTCTCCACCTGGTCGTCGGCCATGCTTTCGATGAGGTGGATGAGTTCGTCGCGGCTCGCGGTCATGAGCACAGGGTATCCGAGACCCGCTGACAGGTGTCCACGATCGTGCGGCGGCGGTATCGGCTATCCGCGACGAACTCCGAGCCGTGCTATGCGAGGGCTAGGAAGAGTTTTTCCAGTTTCTTGCTGTCGACGTTTTCGGGGCCCTCAGTGGCGATGCAGTGTTGGAGACCCGTCGCCACGAGAGCGTAGCCGCTGCGGCCGAGGGCCTTGTTGACGGCGGCGAGCTGGGTGAGGACGTCCTCGCAGTCCTGGCCCTCCTCCAGCATGCGGATCACCGTGGCGAGGTGGCCGTGTGCCCGCTTGAGACGGGTGACGATGGGCTTGGCGCCATCTTCGGGGATCTTCACGCATTCACTCCTGTGAGGTTGTCGAGCATCGAGCCGAGCAGTGTACGGGCCTCGGTGGCCACGGCTTCGAGTTCGGAGCTGCCGGTGAACGCCGGCATGACACCGGGGTCCATGATCTCGACGAGTGAACCGTCACCGTCGGTGCTGACCACGACGTTGCAGGGGAGCAGGGCTGCGACGCGGGGGTCGGCCTGCAGGGCCTGAAGGGCCAGTTGCGGGCGGCACGCGCCGAGGATGATCTTGGGTGCGACGTCGACGCCCAGCTTCTTCTTCAGCGTTGCGGCGATGTCGATTTCGGTGAGCACGCCGAAGCCGACACCGGCGAGCCCTTCGCGGACGGCGGTCACCGCCCGCTCATAGGGCAGGCCCAGCGTGCGGGTCATGGTGAATTCGGTCATGTCGGCCTCCTTGCCGGTCCTTCCGTGGACAACTCCCATCATTGCATAACCCCCTGGGGGGATGCTAGGTTTGCGATGTCATATCCCCCCGGGGGGTTAATTTCCGGACTTGTCGCAAGGAGGGCACATGTCCAACAGTCACCACCGGCAAGTTCTCGCTGTCATGGGCAAAGGTCAGTGAGCACCGAGCCGGTGGCGCTGCGCCTGACCGGCCGCGCCACCTGGTCCTGCCCGGCGTGGATGGCAAAGATCCTGCCCGACATCAACTTCGCCCACAACTGACCCCGAACACACTCACCCAGAAGGAGACTCATCATGTCCAGCACCACGGAAAATCGCACAGGTGAATCCGGGGCGGCCACCCTGCGTAAACTGGGGCCGCAGCACCGGGCCCTGCGCAAGGCCATCCCCGACGTCTACGCCGGCTTCGGTGCGCTGGCCGCCGCGGCGTTCGAGGACGGTGCGCTCGACCGGAAGACCAAGGAACTCATCGCGTTCGCGATCGGCGTCGTCGAGGGCTGCGACGGCTGCATCGCCTCGCACGGGCAGGCCGCGGTCAAGGCCGGAGCCACCGAACAGGAAGCCGCCGAAGCGATCGGTGTCACCTTCCTGATGCACGGCGGTCCCGCCACCATCCACGGTGCCCGCGCCTACGAGGTGTTCCGCGAATTCGTTTCCGAACAGGCCGGACAGTAGCGGCGAGAAGCTGATAGGAAGTACGACATGTGTCAACCAATCCGATGCCGCGTCTGCGGTAAGACCACCTGGACCGGCTGCGGCAGTCACATCGAGGAGGTCCGCCGCACCGTGCCCGCGGCCGACTGGTGTCCGGGCCACGCCACCCAGTCCAGCCACGCCACCCAGTCCACCGGGGATCAACCCAGGTCCTGACAGCCGGAAACACCGGACAACCGCTGGCGACGCGACCCGCGTCGTCGGCGGATGTTGTGTGCCGTCTGCGCTCGCTCCCGAAAACCGCTTGCGCGGCGCCGGAGGTGCGCGTACGTTGGCCGACATGATCTCCTGAGCCCCCACCCACGGTCATCTCACGCCTGGCAATGCCGACGGCGCGCCATTTTTCACCCTTTGAGGGGCTCCCATGCGAAAGCTTGTTTATCTTGTCGCGACCACGATCGACGGCTTCGTCTCCGACGCCGCCGACAGCGACCCCACCGGAACCGTATTCGATCCCGTCGGCGCCCACGCGGCACCGCTGATGGCTGAATACCCGGAGATGATTCCCACCCACATCCGGCCCATGCTCGGCCTGACCGACACTCCGCCAAAGCATTTCGACACCGTCTTGGAAGGGCGCGGCTCCTACGAGATCGGTCTGGCCGGCGGCGTCACGAACGCCTACCGGCATCTGCGGCACCTGGTGTTCTCCACCACGATGACCGGCGTCGACGATCCGGCGATCGAACTCGTGAACACCGATCCCGCCGCGCGCATCCGGGAACTGAAAGCCGAAGACGGACTGGACATCTGGCTGTGCGGCGGCGGAACTCTGGCCGGAGTGCTGCGCGACGAGATCGACGAACTGCACCTGAAGGTGTATCCGGTCGTGCTGGGAAAAGGTGTGCCGCTCTTCGGGATTCCCACTCAGGACAGCCGTCCCGGACTCGACCACTTCACCCTGCGATCGGCCACGCCGTACGACAGCGGGGTGTCGCTGATGATCTACGACCGCACGCGGTGAGTCAGTAGCCGGTGAACGAGTCGGTGTGAATCCGCCACGGCCGCAACAACAGATCGCGGTGGGCGCGGGTCAGACGCGACCGGGTTGCGGACACGAAAGCGGGCACCCCGGAGATGTAGTAGCGGGGCAGCGGGCCGCCCGTGACCAGTTCCTCGGACAGTTCGACGATGCGGTCGATCGCCTCCGGTGACGCGTCCGGGTTCTCGATGATCACCACCCGCGCCCCGTGCGCGACGGCCTCATCGAGAACATCGCGGTAGACACGGCGGCTGTCGTCGCCGACCATGTGCACGAGCAGAATTCGCGACAGGTCGGCGCCGGCGGCCAGCCACGTCCGCAGCATCGAGATGTACGGGGTGATGCCGATGCCGGAGGCGATCAGCACGATCTGGTCGGTGGCGAAGTTTTTCGGCCGCACCACGAAGTCGCCGCCCTGGTTGTCGATGAACGCCGACTGCCGCTGTCCGATCAGCCGTGCTTTGAACGGTGACGGCTGCGGGCCTGTGGTGAACGAGAATTCGGTGGCGTCGGCACCGGACGGCGACGAGAACGAGAACACGCGCCGCGAACTGTGCCACACCGGCATCGACCAGCTCGGGGCGCTGAGGGTGGCCCACTGTCCGGGAACGAAACCCGGTGCGCCGCCGACCGGGTCGCCGGAGATCACGTAGGTGCCCGCCGCCGACGGGGCGGTGGTCGCCGACAACTGGATTCGGCGGGCCGACCCGGTGGCCAGCCGCACCGCGAACGCGAACAGGCAGCCCAAGGCGAGCGCGATCTCCGGGTCGAATGAGAACTCGTACGACGAGGTGATGTCGATCTTGACCTGGCAGTGCATCAGCACACCGACCAGCGCGCCGTAGGCGAGCAGCGGCCCGCGCCGGGCCGGCGAGGTCAGCGGTTCGGGCAGCATGATCGTGCCCAGGAACAGCACCGGCGTCGATGTGAGCCACATCTTCAGATCCGGCACCGCGGTGACCTGCCCGGCGATCAGCAGCGTGATCGCCGACGCCGCCAGATACACCGCGACCAGCTCCCACACCCGCAGCACCGTCACCAGCAGCGCCCCGATCACCAGCATCGGGATCAGCAGCGGCTCGGCCGCCACCCACCACGGGATGTACATCAGCCCACCGATATCTGCGTACGTCAGGGCGTAGCACACGACGGCACCCACCACGACGGGATTGACGATGAGGCGTTTGCGCCAGACCAGCACATACTTCGACAGCGCGGCCGCCGCGGCACCGATCGCCGCGGTCTTCCAGGTGGCGCTGTCGTTGGCGACCGGCATCACGAAGAACAGGATGAGTGCGGTGATCAGCCACGAATCCGAATTAGGCGGCACCCGGACGATCGCCGCGCACAGGTACGTGACCGTACCGCACACGACGATCACCGTGACCAGAGACTTGAGCAGCTCGGATGGGGCGTAGCCGAACTGGTCGTCGGTGGCGGCCACCACGAAGGCGCACGCGATGAGCGCGGCGAGTGCGACCAGGACAGCCCGGTGGCCGCTCAGCCAGGGCGGAATGAACCGTGTCATAGAAAAAGCTCCCAGTCCGGATTGTCCGAATAGTCGACGGTCCCATTGTGCCGGACGACCACGTAATCGAAGTCGGTGCCGAGCTGGGCCGACTGTTCCCGTAGTCGCTCGGGCGGGGTGAAGAACAGCGCCGTCGACAGGCCGTCGGCGAGCATCGCGGTGGGTGCGATCACCCACGTCGCCACCACATCCCACGTCGGGGTACCGGTCGTGGGGTCGATGATGTGGTGCCAATCCCCGTGCTCGCCCCAGGCCCGGCGGTTGCGCGCCGACGCGCAGATCGCACCCGAGCCCAGCGTCGCGACACCGATCGCCTTCGACGGATCGCCCGGATGCTCGAGGGCCACCCGCACCGGATCACCGGTGGAGATCACCATGTCGCCGCTGCCGTCGACGATGAAGCTGTCGGTATAACCGGCGACGATCTCCGCGACCCGGTCGATCGCGAAACCCTTCCCGGCGGCTCCGACGTCGAACACCGTCGCCGTTGTGGTGACGAGGTCGCCGTCGTGTGTGGCGATCACATCGTTCCAGGCAGGGCACGGCGAGATGCCGCCGATCCGGCGCAGCGTGTACTGCGCGTCGTATCCGGCGTTGACCAGCGCCTGCCCGACGAGCGGGGACACCGCGCCGCCGGTCACCCGGTAGAGCCGCTCGTACCAGTCGATGAGCGGTTGATCGCCGACCGGGATCGGGAACCGCCCGGGGCCGCGCGCCATGTCGGCGACCATCGAGTCGTCGCGGAACCTCGACCAGGTCCGGTCGATGCGTTCGAGCTCCGCGGTCACCGCGGCGGCGCCGGTTGCCGGCAACGGCTCGGGTGTGGATACCACCCATCCGGTGCCCAGCGCCTCGAACTCCCAGTCGTGAGGGGCGTCGGCCATGGCCAGCACACTACCGGCGAGTGGTAACCGCAGGCTTACCTATTGCTGTGAGTACGCTTGTGTCCGCCATTTCGCTGGTTGAGGTGCCCCGGCACAGGGGGCGCAGCAACCCTCAGCGGGCGGCGAGGTCGCGGCGCAGGACCTTTCCGGTGGCGTTGCGCGGCAACTCGTCGACGAACTCGACGTCGCGGGGCACCTTGTAGCCGGCGAGCTCGGACTTGACCAGCGACTTCAGCTCGTCGGCGGTCACCTTCTGGCCCTCGCGCACCACCACGAACGCCCGCAGCCGTTGACCGAACTTCTCGTCGTCTACTCCGATCGCGGCGACATCGGCGACCGACGGATGCCGGGAGATCGCGTCCTCGACCTCCTTGGGGAAGACGTTCTCGCCGCCGGAGACGATCATGTCGTCGTCGCGGCCCACCACGAACAGCCTGCCCGCCGCGTCGAAGCGGCCGACGTCGCCGGTGGCCATCAGGCCGTTGCGGCGCTGCTTGTCACCACCGCCCGAATAGCCGTCGAACAGTTGCGAATTGCCGACGAAGATGCGGCCGACCTCGCCCTGTGGGACCTCGGAGTTGTTGTCGTCCAGCAACTTGATGGTGGTGCCGCGGGTCGGCTTGCCCGCAGTGCCGGGGGCGCGGCGCATGTCCTCGGGGGTGGCGATGGTGGCGTTGGCGACCTCGGTGGAGCCGTACAGGTTGTACAGGTTCTCGCCGAAGGCAGTCATCCACCGATCCGAAAGATCGCCCGGCAGAGCCGATCCCGACGCCGTGACCACCGTCAGCGAGGACGTGTCGTACTGCTGGCGCACGTCTCCGGGTAGTTCGAGGATCCGTTGCAGCATCACCGGCACCACCGCCAGCGCCTGCACCTTGTGCTGGTCGATGGTGGCCAGCCACTGCTCCGGATCGAACTTCCGGACGCACACCAGGGTGCAGCCCAGTCCCAGTCCGAGCAGCAGGTTCGACAGCCCCCAGGTGTGGAATACGGGGGCGGCCAGTCCCATCTGCATACCGGCCTTGAGCGGGATACGGTCGAGCAGGGCGGCGGGAGCCTCCAGCGTCGGAATCGATCCGCCACCCGAGATCGCACCTCGTGCCGCACCTTTCGGTGTTCCCGTGGTACCCGAGGTGAGGATGGTGATCTTGCTGGTGTGGCCCGGCGTCGGCGGCGAACTGTTCGGGTAGGCCGCGGCCAGGGCGGCCAGCGACGTCGGTTCGGGCTCAAGATCGGTGCTCGCGCCGTCGGCGAGGACAGCCCTGCGGTTGGCGGCCGCCTCGGACACCAGGTCGGCGAACTCGGAGTCGTAGATGATCGCCGACGGCTGTTCGCGACGGCACACCTCGGTGATCTGGTTGCCGGAGAATCCGGTGTTGAGCAGCAACAGATCGGCACCGGCCTTGGCGACCGCCGCCATCGCCAGCACGAAACCGCGGTGGTTGCGGGCGAGCAAGGCCACGCCGTCCCCCTCGCTGACCCCGATCATGCGCAGACCGGCGGCGATCGATGTGCTCTGCCTGTCGGCCTCGGCGTAGGTGAGTGCGCCCTCCTCGTCGATGATCGCGATGCGGTCGGGGTGCCGGGCCTCGCCGATCGCCAGCAGCGACGCCGGGGTCAGTCCCCAGTTGCGTGCGGCGAACCCGATGCGCACCAGGCGATCCGGGCGCATCGGCGCGATGATGCCGGCTTTGGTGAGGGTGGTGAGATTCTCGACCTCGTCGGTGAGGCGGCGCGGCACCGACTTGCCGGGCGCACTGCCGATCTCACCCTCGGCCTCGGTCTTGATCGCGACGACCATGTCCTTGAGGACCGAGAACACCTTGGGGTAGGCGGCCAGGTCGGCGACCGCACCCAGCAGGCCCGGCGCATCGTAGGACACCCGCAGGGTGAGCGAGGTGCCGCCGCCGACGGCGCGCAGCCGCAGCCGGAAGCGGTGCGACACACCGCCATAGGTGGCCCACGCCAACTCCCGCGGCTCGGTGTACTCGGTGACGATGACGCTGCCGCCGATCGTGGCGCCACCCACCTGGATCAGCACCCGGTAGCGGGCGTCGAGTTCGGGTTTGCGGCCCGGTTCCTGGGCCACCACCTGCATCCGGGAGCCGGTGAACCGGGACAGGGACACCGGGTCGGCGCACAGCGCCCACACCTCGTCGATGGGGGCGGCGATGACTTCGCGATGTTCGATTTTCATCCGAGAACCGGCAGCTTTCGTTCGGCTTGGAGAGCGGTCAGCACATCCTGCATCTGGCCGACCACATCGTCGTACACCTTGTCCAGGTCGGGGTCCTCGCCGTAGGTGGCGCGCAGGTCGATCGGCGGCAGATACGAGATGGTGATCTTGGCGGGCAGCGGGATGAACGGCGCGAACGGCAGGGTGATCCCGAACGGCGCCGACAGCACGATCGGCAGTACCTTGATCCGCATTGTCCGGTCGAGGCCGAGGAATCGGGCGATGTTGTCGCCGCGGGCCAGGAACAGCGCCGTTTCCTGACCGCCGATGGTCACCTGCGGCACGATCGGCACGTCGTGTTTGAGTGCCAGCCGCAGGAAACCCTTGCGGCGGTCGAAGTCGACAAGCGCCGACTGCGACGTGGGCCGGTATACCTCGTAGTCGCCGCCCGGAAACACCTGCAGCAGCCCGCCGTCGGCGAGGACGGTGTGGCCGTTCTCCGGGTCGGCCTCGACGGTGCCGAACTTACGCAGCATCGGCGCGAGAGGCGAGTTGAGCACCATGCGGTGCGCGAGCTGATAGAACGGCCGCTGCGCCCCGAAGTAGGAGGTCACGGCGAGCTGGCTGATCAGTACCTCCGGCGACAGGATGCCACCGGTGTGATTGCCGACGATCAGTGCCGGACCCTTGGCCGGGATGTGGTGCAGCCCGCGTACATCGGGCCGGAACCAGGCGGTGATCAGCAGCCACATTCCGGGCAGCATCTCCCGGATCGCGTCGGGGTCACGGTCGTCGAGATTGCCCACCCGCAGCCGCGGCAGGAACCGCTTGACCTGGCCGGTCACCAACGACAGCACAGCGGGACCCACCCCGGTGCCGCCCGATTCTCCACTCATCCTCAGTCCCTCCAGGCATGCGTCATTATGGCAAGAGCAGCCGCCGATGAACGGTAGTCGCCGCTCCTCCGGTGCGTTGGTGTTTACCGAAAAATGGTCACGATCGTCAACAAGGTGAACGCGGTGTCCTCCTCACCTGCCGCGCTGTTGCGCGAGGGTCTCGGAGATGGCCTGCGCGGCGGCCTGCAGCGCGGGCAGGTGGTTGTGGGCGTTCGCATCGTTGGGGACGACGATCGACAACGCGGCGATGACGGTGCCGCGCCCGTCGCGCAGTGGCACAGCGATGCCGGTGGCGTCCTCGGTGAAGAAGCCCCGGCACAGCGCATAACCGCGTAGGCGGGTGTCGGCGATGATGCGGCGCAACTGCCCGGGGGCGGTGACGGTGTACGGGGTGAACCGTTCGAGCCGGCCGGCGAGCACCGTCTCGGCGACACCGGGCGGACCGTAGGCCAGCAGCACCAGCCCGGCCGACGACGCCGCCAGCGGCAGCCGGCCGGCCAGACGGGCGACATTCTGCACCGCGTTGCGGGCGATGAGCCGTTCGAGGACCAGTACGTCGGCGTCGTCGCGGATGCCGAGCTGCACGTTGTGCCCGACGATGCGGTGCAGCATCTGCATCACTGGCAGCGCGGTGTCCCGCAGTGAGAGCGCGGGCAGTGCGCGCGAGGCCAGTTCCCACAGATGCACGTTCACCCGCACCCGGCGTTCGGTATCGCGTTCGAGCAGCCGGTGTGTCACCAGTTCCTCGATGAGCCGGGATGCGGTGGCCACATGCAGGCCGGTGCGCCGGGAGATCTCGGAGACGGTCAGCACCGGGCTGTCGGAGTCGAAGCATTCGAGGATCGACACCGCGCGCGTCAGCACGGATTCGCGCGTCGGGCCGTCGGTCATCGTGGTGCTCTCACCTTTCAGGCATGCAGCCGGGCCGGGATCGACTCCCACGCCCGGAGCGTGTTGTTATGGTGCCGCACCGGCGGGCCGGTGAGTTCGATTCGGGAGATCCGCGTCGCCAGCGCCGACAGGATGGCCTCGGCCTCCAGCCGCGCCACATGCTGCCCGACGCACTGATGGATGCCCATCCCGAAGCCGACATGCCCGGACGGGTCGCGGCTCAGGTCGAAGGCGTCGGGGTCGTCCCAGCGCCGCGGATCGCGATTGGCCGAGCCGAGGAACAGTAGGATCTTCTCGCCCTCACCGATCACGGTGCCGCCGAGCTCGACGTCGCGGGTGGCGGTGCGGAAGAAGGTCTGCACCGGCGACTCGTAGCGCACCGCCTCGTCGAACGCGGTGCGGATCAGGTGCGGGTTCTCGCGCACCGCCTGCCAGGCGTCGGGGTAGGTGGCGAAGCAGTACAGGACCGCCGCCAGCCCGTGCACGGTGGTGTCCACGCCCGCGGACAGCAGCGAACGCACGATGGTGGGCGCCTGCTCGGGCAGAATGTCGCCACGGTCGGCGGCCTCCCAGATCTGCATGCCGAACCCGTCGGGGGTCAGTTTGTCGCGGGCGCACTGCTCGTTCACCCACGCCGAGATGCCGGCGATGGTCGGTTCGCCCTTGCGGACCAGGTCGTTCTTGGGGCCGAACGCGTTGAACAGATGATCGCCGTAGGGCAGCAGGTTCTCCCGGCCTTCGCGGGGGATGCCGACGGCGTCGGGGAACACCCGCAGCGGGTACGCGGCGGCGATGTCCTTGGCCAGGTCCACCTCGCCCCGGGAGATCACCTGCTCGACCAGTTCCTCACCGGCGCGCAGCCATTCGGCGCGCATCGCCCGCAGCACCCGCGGGGTGAGGATCGGTTCGAGGACGTGGCGCGGGGCGTCGTGCACGGGTGGGTCGGTCTCCAGCAGCAGACTCGGTGGACGCCACGGTGTTTCGGTGCGGAAGTTGCTCAGTCCCACCCCCGCCGACGATTCGAAGCTCTGCCAGTCGGTGAGGGCGGCGTGCACCTGCGCGTGCCGGCCGGCGGCGTAGACGCCGTAGTGGGGCAGGCGGGTGATCGGCCCGGCCTCGCGCAGCCGGTGGTGGAAGTCGGTGGGGTCCTCGAGGATCTCGTGGGAGAACGGGTCGTCGTCGAGTGCGGGCAGTTCGGTGGTGGCAAGCATGGTGGGGGCCTTTCGTCAGGCGTCGAGGACGAGCCGGTCACCGCAACTGCGGGACACGCACACGAACATCGATCGGTTGGCGCGCCGTTCGGCGTCGGTGAGCAGGGAGTCGCGGTGGTCGGGGATGCCGGCCAGGACCGGGGTTTCGCAGGTGCCGCAGGTGCCCTGGGCGCACGAGGACAGCACCGGCACGCCCGCCTCGCGCAGCGCGTCGAGCACGGTCACCTCGGGGGAGACCGTCACCACGGTGCCGGTGCGGTGCAACTCGACCTCGAAGGGCTCCGAGCGCACCGGCGGCGGATTGTCCTTGGGCACAAAACGTTCGATACGCAGGTGGCCGTCCGGCAGGTCGCCGCAGGCGGTTTCGACGGCGGCCAGTAGCGGCGCCGGACCGCAGCAGTACACCTTGGTGCCGGCGGGCTGCCCGGCGACCGCGCCGTCGAGGTCGAGATGCCCGAACTCGTCCTTCGGCCAGATCCGCACCTCGCCGCCGAGATCACTGGTCAGCCCGTCGACGAAGGCCATCGTCTCGCGGGTACGCCCGCCGTACAGCAGGGTCCACGGGACACCGGCGGCCGACGCGGCGTGCAACATCGGCAGGATCGGGGTGATGCCGATGCCGCCGGCGATGAACAGGTACCGGGTGGCGGGGGCGAGGTGGAAGTTGTTGCGGGGACCGCCGATCACCACCTCGTCGCCCACGGCCAGGGTGTCGTGGACGTAGGCCGAGCCGCCCCGGCCGTCGGGTTCGCGCAGTACGGCAACCTTGTACCGGTGCGCATCCCAGCGGTCGCCGCACAGGGAGTACTGGCGGGTCAGCCCGCCGGGCAGGATGAGGTCGATGTGGGCGCCGGGCGCCCATTCGGGCAGGCGACCGCCGTCGGGCAGTTGCAGGGTCAGGGCGCAGACACCGGCGGCGACGGTGGTCTTGTCCGTCACCCGCAGAGTGCGGAGACCGGAGGCGGGCTGGGGGCTGTTATCGGGCATATCACCAGGAAAGCGGTCATGTGACCTGAACCACTACAGCATTCTCATCAGGTGAGAATGTGGTGTTCCGGGGTCCGGGAGGCCCTCTAGCGTCACAATCATTCCGCGAGACCTCGCGGCCTGCAGCCCTACACCCAGGAGGAGTCCGTGAGCCGGACCGTTGAACACACCCAGGTCGCCATCGTCGGCGGCGGACCGGCCGGACTGATGCTGTCGCACCTGTTGCAGCGCAGCGGGATCGACTCGATCGTCATTGATATCCGCAGCCGCGCCGAAATCGAGCAGACGCACCGCGCCGGCATCCTCGAACGTGACAGTGTGCGGCTGCTCGTCGACACCGGCGTCTCGGACCGGGTGCTGCGCGACGGCTACGAACACCACGGCATCGAACTCGGCTTCGGCGGTGGCGGCTATCGCATCGACTTCAACGAACTGATCGGCGCGTCGGTGCAGCTCTACCCGCAGACCGATGTGTTCATCGACCTCGCCGACGCCCGCGCCCGCGACGGCGGCGACGTCCGGTTCGGGGTGAGCGAGGTGTCGGTGGCCGACGTGACCACCGACCATCCGGCGATGCTGTTCACCGACGCCGACGGGGTGGCCCGCGAGGTGCGCGCGCAGATCCTCGTGGGCACCGACGGCTCGCGCAGCATCTGCCGCAAGGAGGTGCCGGAAAGCGAACGCCGGCAATATTTCCGGGAGTATCCTTTCGCGTGGTTCGGGATCCTGTGCGAGGCGCCGCCGAGCGCGCCCGAACTGATCTACAGCCACTCCGACGACGGCTTCGCGCTCATCAGTCAGCGCACGGACACCTTGCAGCGCATGTACTTTCAATGTGATCCGACCGAGGACGTCGACGCCTGGTCGGACGAGCGGATCTGGGAACAGTTGCAGCGCCGCGTCAATGCCAACGGTTACGCCCTCAAGGAGGGGCCGATCACCTCGAAGACGGTCCTGCCCTTCCGCAGCTTTGTGCAGGAGCCGATGCGGTACGCGAACATGGTGCTCGCGGGCGACGCCGCGCACACGGTGCCGCCCACCGGCGCGAAGGGTCTCAACCTCGCCCTCGCCGACGTCCGGGTGCTGGCCGAATGCCTCGAACGCCATCTGCGCCAAGGGGATACCGCCGCGCTCGACGATTACGTGACCCGCGCGCTGGGCCGGGTGTGGAAGGCGCAGCACTTCTCCTACTGGATGACCACCATGCTGCACCGGCTGCCCGAGGCGAGCGACTTCGACGTGCGCCGCCAGATCGGTGAACTCACCTCCATTGTCTCGTCCACCGCCGGCTCGACCTACCTCGCCGAGGGGTACACCGGCTGGCCCCAATAGTTTTCGCCCTCCCGAGATTCAGCCCTCGTCACAGTCTCAGCCCACCACGAACAGAGGTAGCGATGTCCGACCTGACCGATCGCCTGTACCTGCCGAGCGCCACCCATGCGCCGCTGTACTTCCCGGACTACAAGACCACCCGGCTGCGCAGTCCCAGCAAAGACCTGATCCTCATCCCCGAACGGCTCGGTGAGATCACCGGGCCGGTGTTCGGCGACGGCGACGTCACCTCGGAGGAATCCGACATGACCATCGCCAACGGCGGCGAGGCGATCGGGCAGCGGATCATCGTGCATGGCCAGGTGCGCGATTCGAACAACAAACCCGTTCCCGACACTCTCATCGAGGTGTGGCAGGCCAACGCCGCCGGCCGTTACCGGCATCGCAACGACTCGTGGCCGGCCCCGCTGGACCCGCACTTCAACGGTGTTGCAAGGACTTTGACCGACGCCCAGGGCAACTACGAGTTCACCACCATCAAGCCCGGCGCCTACCCGTGGGGCAACCACCACAATGCGTGGCGTCCGGCCCATATCCACTTCTCGCTGTTCGGGCGGGCCTACACCGAGCGTCTGGTCACCCAGATGTACTTTCCCGACGACCCGTTCTTCTT